>JBEPVT010000035.1:0-44879 GCA_041690895.1 Gammaproteobacteria bacterium | reverse complement strand
GAGGTGAAGCAGTACCGTGACGCGGATGACAAACAAGGCCACCTGGTGATCTCCTGTATGACACCCGCGGCGGACGGTACCCACATCTCCATTGACGATGAAGAGGCGAAGCAATTCCGCCAGAGTGTGATCGAGTGGCTGATGACCAACCATCCGCACGACTGTCCGGTGTGCGAGGAGGGCGGTCATTGCCATCTGCAGGACATGACGGTGATGACCGGTCACGCTGTGCGCCGCTACCGCTTCACCAAACGCACGCACAAGAATCAGAATTTGGGCCCGCTCATCAATCATGAGATGAACCGCTGCATCGCCTGCTACCGCTGCGTGCGCTTCTACAAGGACTACGCCGGCGGCACCGACCTCGGCGTGTTTGGCATGGCCTCGAACCTATATTTTGGCCGCGCCGAGGAAGGCACGCTGGAGAGCGAGTTCGCCGGCAATCTGGTCGAGGTCTGTCCCACCGGCGTCTTCACCGACAAGGCTCATGGTGCAGACTACACGCGCAAGTGGGATATGCAGTTCGCGCCGAGCATCTGCCAGGGTTGCTCGCTCGGCTGCAACATCTCCCCGGGCGAGCGTTACGGTGAATTACGGCGCATCGAAAACCGCTATAACGGTTCGGTCAATCATTACTTTCTGTGCGACCGTGGCCGCTTCGGTTTCGGCTTCGTCAATCGCAAAGACCGTCCGCGGCAACCACTGGCACTGCGCAACGGCCGGCTTTCGGCGCTCGAACCGGCGGCAGCCTTGGCGCACGCCGCCAACTTGCTCAAATCGGCCAAGGGCGTTATCGGTATCGGTTCACCGCGCGCCAGTTTGGAAGCAAACTTTGCGCTGCGCGAACTGGTCGGATCTGAAAATTTCCA
Organism: Gammaproteobacteria bacterium; assembly: GCA_041690895.1. Lineage (GTDB taxonomy): Bacteria > Pseudomonadota > Gammaproteobacteria > Steroidobacterales > Steroidobacteraceae > Bog-1198. The sequence goes on along the minus strand of JBEPVT010000035.1, from coordinate 44,010 downwards.
CGATGGGCATGCCCGCGGCGAATTCGCGTTGGTTCAGCGCGCGCTACGCATCCTTTCTGGAACCCCGCTGCCGACAGCAACCTTGCGGGGCATCGAACTTGCCGATGCCGCCCTGGTGCTCGGCGAGGACGTGACCAATACCGCGCCGCGCGTCGCGCTGGCGTTGCGGCGCGCCGCGCACGGCAAGCTCGCCACACTGGCTGCGGAAAAACACGTTAACAACTGGCAGGCCGGAGCGCTGGCTGACATCGGGCAGCAAGCGAGGAATCCGGTGTTCATCGCCGGCATCGCAGCCACTCGCATCGATGATATCGCCGTCACTACCTTCCGCGCCGCGCCCGATGATCTTGCGCGCCTCGGTTTCTCGGTGGCGCATGCGCTCGATGCAGCCGCGCCGGCCGTGGACGGGTTCGATGAGGCGACCAGGCGGTTGGCCGAGACCATCGCCGCCGCGCTGCTTGCGGCCGCAAAGCCGCTCATCGTATGCGGTACGGGAGCAGGCTCGGCAGCACTGCTGGACGCCGCGGCCAACATCGCGCTGGCCCTGCACGCCAGCAAGAAGGCGGCGGAAATTTGCCTCGTCGTGCCGGAGGCCAACAGCGCAGGTCTTGCACTGCTGCTGGCAGGCGAGGGCGGTCGGGATCTCGATGCGGCGTTCGCCAAAATCGAGAGCGGCGCTGCCGATACCCTCGTGGTGCTGGAAAACGATTTGTATCGCCGCGCGGACCGCGCGCGGGTCGACGCACTGCTCGCGAAGGCAAAACTGATCGTGATCGATCATCAGACCCATGCCACCGCCGCGAAGGCCGAGGTGGTGCTGTCGGCCGGTGCTTTCGCCGAAAGCGACGGTACCGTGGTCAACAACGAAGGCCGAGCGCAGCGCTATTTCCAGGTCTATGACCCGGCGTATTACGATCCGCAGACTGCGATCCGCGAATCCTGGGCGTGGCTCACGGATTTGCGCGCGCGACGTGACGAGCGCGCCCTCGAGTGGAGACGCTTCGACGAAGTCACTGCGGCGGTGGCGCAGGCGGTGCCCGCGCTCGGTGGAATTGTGCAGGCGGCACCCAAGGCAACCTTTCGCATCCGAGGACTTAAAATTGCACGCGAACCGCACCGCTACAGCGGCCGCACCGCAATGCGCGCGAATCTGTCGGTGCACGAACCGCGCCAGCCGCAAGATGCGGACACCGCGTTGACGTTCTCCATGGAAGGCCATGAGGGCACTCAGGCCGGTGTGCGTCCAGGTGCGCTGATTCCGTTCGCCTGGGCACCGGGTTGGAACTCGCCCCAGTCTTGGAACAAATTTCAAGATGAGGTCGGCGGCGCTCTGCAAGGGGGTGACCCGGGGATCCGGCTGATCGAGCCGCCGATGAACGGAGCGGTGCCCAAGTATTTCAATGTAATTCCGCCGGCGTTCGGCGCACGCGCCGGCGAGTGGTTGGTGGTGCCGCTCTCGCACATCTTTGGCAGTGATGAACTTTCCGCACGGGCCGCGTCGCTCGCCAGCCTAATTCCGGCCGCCTATCTTGCACTGAATCCCACCGATGCGGACGAACTCGGGTTAGGCGGCTTCGGTGAGAATGCCGCGCTCGAGGTCACCTTGCCGGGAGCGCTCCTACGTTTGCCGCTGCAGCGCAGATCTGATCTGCCGCGCGGCACCGCCGGACTCCCGATCGGCTTGCCCGGGATGCCCTGGTTCGCCGCCGGCGTCCTCGCCAAGCTAGGCCGCAGCGCATGAGCTGGTGGACGCCCGAATTGGCCGCGGTGCTGATCGCGAGCGTCAAAGCGATCGTACTGTTGCTCTGTTTGGTCCTCGGCGCAGCGATGCTGATCTGGGTCGAGCGCCGTCTGCTTGCTTTGTGGCAGGACCGCTACGGTCCGAACCGCGTCGGGCCCTTCGGCCTGATGCAAGTGATGGCAGACATGATCAAGATTTTTTTCAAGGAAGATTGGGTACCGCCATTCGTCGATAAACCGGTCTTTGTGCTCGCACCGGCGCTCGCGATGGTCACCGCGATGCTGGCCTTTGTCTTGGTGCCCGTGGCGCCGGGCTGGGGCGTGGCGCCCGACCTCAATGTGGGCGTACTGCTGTTCTTCGCGCTGGCGGGATTGGAAGTGTACGCAGCGATGCTCGGCGGCTGGGCGAGTAACAGCAAGTATGCGCTGCTCGGGGGCATGCGTGCGGCGGCACAGATGTTGAGCTACGAAGTCTTCATGGGGATCGCCTTGATGGGCGTCGTCATTCAAACGGGATCGTTCCAACTTGACCATATCGTCGCGGCGCAACGCCACCTCTGGTTCATCGTGCCGCAGTTCTTCGGCTTCTGCACTTTTTCGCTCGCCGCCGTCGCAACCACCCACCGTTTCCCGTTCGATATGCCGGAAGCTGAACAGGAGCTGACCGCGGGCTATCACACCGAATATTCGGGCATGAAGTTCGGCATGTTCTACGTCGGCGAGTACGTCGGCATCGTGCTGGTCTCGACGCTGTTGACGACGCTGTTCTTCGGCGGCTGGCAGGGGCCGTTCACGGATCATATGCCCTGGCTTGGCATCATCTGGTTCGCACTCAAGACGCTCGTCTTTATTATGCTTTTCATCCTGCTGAAGGGCTCCCTGCCGCGACCGCGTTACGATCAGATCATGGCCTTGGGGTGGAAATTCGGCCTGCCGTTGTCACTGGTTAATTTGCTGGTAACCGCGGCGCTGGTGCTGACGGGCACCACCAGAGGAGCTTAAAGCTTGTTCGCCATTCTCAAAGGGATCTACTCGAATTTGCGCAGCATGGTGATGGTGTTCGCGCATGCCACCCACAAGCGCGACACGATCCTGTACCCGGAAGTGATGCCGTATCTGCCGCCGCGTTATCGCGGCCGCATCGTGCTGACGCGCGATCCGGACGGTGAGGAGCGCTGCGTGGCCTGCAACCTCTGCGCGGTCGCTTGCCCCGTGGCCTGCATCTCGCTGCAGAAGGCGGAGACGGAGGACGGCCGCTGGTATCCGGAATTCTTCCGCATCAATTTCTCGCGTTGCATCTTCTGTGGTTGGTGCGAGGAGGCCTGTCCAACCAGTGCGATCCAGTTGACCCCGGATTTCGAAATGGCCGAATACGACCGGCAGAACTTAGTGTACGAGAAGGAGCATTTGCTCATTGACGGCACCGGCAAGGTGCCTGAGTACAATTTCTATCGCGTGGCGGGGCTTGCCATCGCTGGCAAGCCGAAGGGCGCGGCGGCTCACGAGGCGCAACCCGTGGATGTCAAGACTCTGCTGCCCTGACATTTAAAACCACGAGGACTCTTGGCATGGAACTGGCTTTTTATTTCGCGGCGGCGGTGGCAGTGATTGCCACCCTATGCTCCATCAGTAACTACAATCCGGTGCACGCGCTGCTGTATCTGATCGTGTCTCTTTTGGCGGTGGCGATGGTGTTCTTCTCCGTCGGTGCGCCCTTTGCCGGTGTTCTTGAGGTGATCATTTATGCCGGCGCGATCATGGTGCTGTTCGTCTTCGTGGTGATGATGCTGAATCTCGGCAAGGCCGCCGTGGATCAGGAACGGCGCTGGCTCGCGCCGCGTACCTGGCTGGGGCCCGCCGTATTGTCTCTGGGGTTGTTCTTGGAATTGCTGTGGGTACTGATCCGGCAGGATGCGCACGCCAGCGTCGGCGGGCAGACGGTCAGCGCGGTGCAAGTAGGCGTCGCGCTGTATGGGCCTTACTTGCTCGCGGTGGAGCTGGCGTCGATGTTGCTGCTGGCGGGCCTGGTGGCGGCGTTCCACCTGGGGAGACACCATTGAGCACCGTGCCGCTGCAACATGCGCTGATCTTGGCCGGAATCCTTTTCTCGCTCGGCTTGCTCGGGATTCTCGTCCGGCGCGACATTCTGTTCGTGCTGATGTCGATCGAGATCATGATGAATGGGGCGGCGTTAGCCTTCGTTGCCGCGGGGAGTCGCTGGGGCCAAGCCGACGGGCAAGTCATGTTCATCTTGATACTCACCCTCGCCGCTGCCGAGGCGAGCGTGGGTCTTGCAATGGTGCTGCAACTGCACCGCCGCTTCCGGACGCTCGACACAGACGCTGCCGCCGAGATGCGGGGTTAAGCCGGTGTTCAATTTGCTCCTTCTGGTTGCGCTCGCCCCGTTGTTGGGCTTCGTGATCCTTGCGCTCAGCGGCAAGCGATTGTCCGAGAATGCCGCAGCCACGATCGGCGTGAGCACCATTGGCATTTCAGCACTGACGACGTTGGGGTTAGCCATCCAATTCCACGCTTATCCGCCGCCGGGCGGTGTGTTTACCCAGCCGCTGTGGCAGTGGTTGCATGCTGGTAGCTTTGCGCCACGTTTTGCGCTGCGCCTGGATGGCCTGTCGCTAACCATGCTGGGGGTGGTCACCGGGGTCGGCTTCATCATCCATCTGTTTGCCTCCTGGTACATGCGCGGCGATGAGAGCTATGCGCGCTTTTTTTCCTATATGAACTTATTTATCGCCAGCATGGTGTTCCTGGTTCTGGGCGATAATTTGCTATTCCTGTATTTCGGCTGGGAAGGCGTGGGCTTGTGCAGTTACCTGTTGATCGGTTTTTGGTACCGTGACCCGACCAATGGTGTGGCGGCACGCAAAGCATTTGTCGTCACGCGCGTCGGCGACGCTCTTATGGCCATCGGCCTGTTCTGGCTGTATCGCGACTTAGGTACGCTCGACATCCAGCAAGCGGTGTTGCTGGCACCCCGGCACTTCGCAACCGGCGACTCGGCGATCACGCTCATTACGCTCCTGCTGCTGGGGGGCGCAGTCGGCAAATCGGCGCAGCTGCCGCTGCAGACCTGGCTGCCGGATGCGATGGCAGGACCCACACCGGTGTCGGCCCTAATCCACGCTGCGACGATGGTGACGGCGGGTGTTTATTTGATCGCCCGTCTGCACGGATTGTTCGAACTCGCGCCGTACTCGCTGCAGATGGTCGGTACGATCGGCGCAGCCACGCTGCTGCTCGCCAGCTGCGCTGCACTGGTGCAGAGCGACATCAAACGCGTCCTCGCGTACTCCACCATGAGCCAGATCGGCTACATGTTTTTGGGCCTTGGCGCAGGTGCGTGGGGCGCGGCGATCTTCCATTTGATGACGCACTCCTTCTTCAAGGCGCTGCTATTCCTCGCCGCCGGCGCGGTGACGCACGCGAGCCACGAGGAGCGGGACATGTTCAAGTTGGGCGGTCTGCGCAGGCAGCTGCCGCTCGCGTACGCCTGCTTCCTGGTGGGCGGCTTGTCGCTGGCGGCCTTCCCGCTGCTCACCGCGGGCTTTTACAGCAAGGATGAAATTCTCTCGGGAGCCTACACGAGCGGACACATCGGCTTCTTCGTGGCCGGACTGCTCGGTGCCTTCCTGACGTCGCTGTATATTTTCCGCCTGATCTTCATCGTGTTCCATGGCGAGGACAAAATCGACGTGCACGCGGGTCATGGCATCGCCTACTGGTTGCCGCTCGCCGTATTGCTGGTGCTCTCGACCTTCGTCGGCGGGATGATCCGTCTTCCGCTGGCCGGCGTGCTGCCGGCAATTGGTCATGCTGCCGGCGGGGGAAAGCTGCCGGTCGAAATTCTGTCGGGCTTTGTAGGCATTGTCGGCATCGCTTTAGCCGCGGTGCTGTTCCTCGGCGAGCGGCGCTTCGTGAGGTGGCTCGCCGGCACGCTTCTCGGTCGGTCGCTCGACCGCCTGTGGTTGAATGGCTGGGGATTCGACTGGCTTTACGATCGGCTTTTCGTTCGTCCCTTCGTATGGTTCGCGCGCAAGAACGCGCGCGATGGCATCGACCTCGCGCTTCTTGCCATACCGTCGGGTCTTAAATCCCTCAATGCCGGACTTGTGCGCACTCAGACGGGGCAGCTTCGCTGGTACGCGGCCAGCATGGCGCTCGGTGCGGTGCTCTTGATTGCTGCGGTGATCTTAACGTGAGCGCGCGTTCATGATGCTCCTCAGTCTCTTGATGGTGCCTTTCGTCGGGGGTCTTTTGTGCTGGCAGCTGGAGCGCTTCGGCGCGAAGTTCGTGCGCTGGGTCGCGCTCGGCGTCATGCTCATCGTTCTTGCGCTAGCAGTCGATCTGTGGTTAACCGGAGACTATTCGCTTACGCTGCTGCGCTCCGCTACGGATGCCGGCGGTCGCTGGAGTGAGCAATTATCCGTGCCGTGGATTCCTCGTTTAGGCATCCGCTTCAGCTTGGGGCTCGATGGATTATCGCTGTTGCTCATCGCTCTGACCGGGCTTCTGGGGGTGATGGCAGTGGCCTGTTCCTGGCGGGAAATCTCGCGCCGGGTGGGTTTCTTCCACTTGAATCTGCTGTGGAATTTAGGCGGCGTGATTGGCGTATTCCTCGCCACCGACCTATTTTTGTTCTTCTTTTTCTGGGAAGTCATGTTGGTGCCGATGTTTTTTCTGATCGCGCTGTGGGGCTACGATATTCCCGGCGGCAGGGGACGACTCTTCGCAGCAACTAAGTTCTTTATCTTTACGCAAGCATCGGGCCTGCTGATGCTGGTGGCGATTGTCGCATTGGTGTTCGTGCATCAGCGGGCAAGCGGTGTGCTGACATTCAGTTACGCTGAGTTGCTGCACACTCCGATGAGCGCAGGCACTGAATTCTGGATCATGCTGGGGTTCTTTGCCGCCTTCGCAGTCAAGCTCCCGGTGGTGCCACTGCATTCTTGGCTGCCGGACGCACATTCGCAGGCACCGACAGCCGGCTCCGTGCTTCTCGCAGGCGTGCTGCTTAAAACAGCGGCCTATGGGCTGCTGCGTTTTTTGTTGCCCTTGTTCCCGCATGCCTCCGCCGAGTTCGCCCCGGTGGCGATGTGGCTGGGGGTTCTCGGCATCCTTTACGGCGGCATATCCGCCTTCGGGCAGGACGACATCAAGCGCATGGTGGCCTACACCTCCATCAGCCATATGGGATTTATCCTGATCGGCGTATACGCGGGCACTGAGGAGGCTCTGCAGGGCGTGATGATCCAGATTCTGGCCCACGGGATTGCTGCCGGCGGCCTATTTATGCTCTGCGGCGAACTCTACGAACGCTTGCATACTCATGACCTGCGCCAAATGGGGGGGTTGTGGGCGCGATTTTCTTACCTGCCGCCCCTCGCCTTGTTCTTCATCGTCGCCTCCCTCGGACTGCCAGGCCTCGGTAGTTTCCTGGGTGAGTTCTTGATTTTGCTCGGCACCTTTAAAGCTCACATGGGCATCACGGTCGTCGCGGCCGGCGGTTTAATTCTCTCCGCCGTTTATTTGCTGATGCTGATGCAACGCGCGTTCCAGGGTAAACCGAGCGATCGGCCCGGGAGACTTCGGGATTTAGATCGCCGCGAGATCGTGACGCTGGCGACCCTCGCGGCCATGCTTGCTTGGTTAGGACTCTACCCGCAACCGTTTTTAGATCTCTCGCGGGCACCCATGAAAGCGCTACAAGCCCGATACGATATTGTTCGGGTCGAGAGCGGCGAAGCCGCGGCGCAAGGGACGCCATGACGGGTCAACAAGTACTCGCCCTGTCGCCGCTCCTGATTGTCGGCGGCACCGTGGTTCTAGTGATGCTGGTCATCGCCATCAGGCGCCACCACGGGTGGACGGCAAGGATCGCAGGTGCCGGGTTGATTTTGGCGTTGCTACCGATCATTTTGCATTTCGGGCTCCCCGGTGTGTTCAACGTGGCGCTGCCGCAGAACGTAACGGCGCTGCTCGTCATCGATAATTACGCTGGGCTCTATATGGCGATGATTTTGGCGGCGGCGCTTGCGACGGCCACTTTTTTGCGTGCCTATATGGAAGGTTATCCAGGCAATCGCGAAGAGATGTATCTGCTGTTGCTGCTATCCACGCTCGGCGGATTGGTACTCGTCACCAGCCGCCATTTTGCCTCTTTTTTCTTGGGTCTCGAACTCTTGTCGGTGCCGATGTACGGCATGGCGGCCTATCTTCTGAAAGCGCGCCGCTCGCTCGAAGCGGGTATCAAGTACCTGGTGCTGTCGGCAATCGCCTCCGCCTTCATCGTCTTCGGCATGGCGCTCATCTATTCGCAAACCGGCACGCTGCTGTTCGGCGAAATCGGCGCGCGCGCCGCCAACATCGCCGGTGACGCGCGGGGCGTAATACTCCTCGGCAACGCCATGCTGCTGGTTGGCATCGGCTTTAAACTCTCCCTCGCGCCGTTCCATCTATGGACACCGGATGTCTACGAAGGAGCACCCGCGCCCGTCACCTCTTACCTGGCGACGGTATCCAAACTCGCCATGTTCGCGCTGTTGCTGCGCTACTTCGTCGAGGCGCGCATCCATCAGTACCCCATACTGGTCAGCGTCCTGTCGGTGCTGGCGGTCTTGTCCATCCTCATCGGCAACGTACTCGCGCTTCAGCAGCAGGATCTGAAGCGTCTGTTGGCCTACTCGGCAATCGCTCACTTAGGTTATTTACTGGTGGCCCTCATCGCCTCCGGACCGCTCGCCATCGAGGCGGTCGGCATGTACCTCGTCACCTACGTGGTTACGACGCTGGCCGCCTTCGGCGTCATCACGCTGATGTCGAGCCCCTACAAAGAAAATGATGCAGAGATATTGTTCGACTATCGGGGCCTGTTCTGGAAGCGGCCCTACCTCGCCGCGGTTCTCACGGTGGCACTGCTATCACTCGCAGGTATTCCGCTTACCGCGGGGTTTATTGGTAAGTTCTACGTGATCGACGCCGGGGTCGATAAGGGCTTGTGGGTGCTGCTGGCCGCCGTGGTGTTCGGCAGCGCGGTGGGTCTTTACTACTACCTGCGTGCGATGGTGCAGCTCTACCTACGTCCGCGTTGGGTGGTACCCTTCTCCGCTCCCCTCAATTGGGCCCGCAGCAGCGGTGGCGGAATGCTGATTTTGCTGATGTTGGCAATGCTGATGCTCGGCATCTTTCCAGGGCCCTTGATTACGCTGGTGCAGAGTGCGGGGCTCATGACCGTGCTCAGATGACGAGCTTCAGTACAACGGCTGCAGTCCTGGACAGTTCGCGACCGGCTTGTAAGCCGCGGGAGTCTAAGTCGAATTGCAGTGGAATTCTGCAGTGACCGGAACCCACCACTCACAAAGACACGGATATTCGCCCTTAACGCACTGTGGCGATCCACATAGCAAGTGCCAGTCCGGCCGCGAAAGCGGCGAGTGAGAAGATCCCCATACCGAAAAGCGCGATTGGCCGCACAGCCCGAGCCGACATGCCGGAGGTCACCTTCTGCGATTCAACCGACCCTGAGTGTCCCGAGCGCGCGAGCGTCGCGGCGAGCATTGTGGATTCCCTTGACGACGTTGTCCATGGCGCGGTCCGCACGGTTTTCATCCCGTGCTTCAGGTGACGAGCTACCAGCCACCAGTTCATCGGGTACGCGACGATGAACCCCGCGAGCAACGCCATCGACATACGGAACCAGAAATTCGGTTGCAGCGGGTCGCGGGAGGCGGCGAAATAGTGCGCAAATAGCGCTGCCAGCGGGACCATGCCCGCCATGAGAAAGTTCATCGAGAGAAATTCTGGGATGAACGTCGTCTTGAGCGATTGTCCGTACGAACCCGCCATGTCACGCATGAACAGGGGAATGGTCGGCGTGGCGTGCACCAGTGGCCGACTTCCAGCGGCAACTTCAGCAAAATCCCGCTCTAGCGCGCCACCTTCACATCTATGTTCACGTTTGCATGTTGCAGCTGGCGTCAGTGGCTGCGTGCGTCCGTTACCACGAGATCGGTCCGCGACTCGCTCGTTGGCTCTTATCGGCGTGCGAAGAGTCGGGATCAGCGTCGCTGCGACAGAACTCCACAAGCGCGGTCGCATCAGTTACCACCGCGGCGAAATCATCGTTCTTGATCGAAAAGGTCTCGAAGCGGCCTTCTGTAGTTGCTACGCAAGCGAGCAGCAATCTTACGTTTATTTTTTGCATTAGCGCCGGCAGGGCGCGTCTCAACCAACTCCTGTGGCGCACAGCCGACGAGGTCACCCACTGCTTTCAATTCTGATTAACCGCCCTGAGGAAGCACATGTGCAATTCCCTTATGGCAATCGATGCAGGTCGTTCCCTCTCTGGCCATTGATTTGTGTTCATTGGCTGCCGCGGCGGGTTGTTTGTCGAAGGCCATGGCAGCAGGTGTATGGCAGCTACGACACTCGGCGGAATTGTTCGCCTTAAGTTCTTTCCATACGTCCTGCGCCAGCGCGAGTCGATGGGCCTCGTATTTGGCGGGCGTACTGAGCTTGAATGTTATGTGACCCCAGGCGTCAGTCACGCCGGATTCGACATGACGCAACACGCCCGCCAGGAATGAAGGAGGAATGTGACAGTCTGCGCACGTGGCTTGAATTCCGAACTCGTTGACAAAGTGCGGACTATGCTGGTACTCCTGAAATGGTGCGGCCATCTCGTGGCACGACGTACAGAATGCTTCAGTCGAGGTGTAGTGCAGACCACCAACGGAAACTGCTGCGACGCTGATGCCTACGATGAATGCCAGCAGACCGCCGGCCGGTATGCCGAGTAAAAACCACCGTTGGGGGCGTCGCCAGAGCCATGCGCCGAACCCTCGACGCTCGGGCTGCGGTAAATTCATGTTGAACCTCTCGATACGTTCATGAGCCTAGCTTCTCTATCGATCGAAATAACGGGTAGGTACGGAACTCACTGCGCAAGAGGCTACAGGAATTTCCATCCAGGTATGAGTCTGAGCTGAGGGGTTTTCCGAGTTTCAGGCGGCTGGTGTAGATCGGTTGAAAAAGCTCATAAAGCGTACCGGGATATTCTGCCTCAATTCTTGATTGGGAGCATTCTGCTGTACGCTAGTGTAGCGTCCCGTAAATGACATTACATTGTGTCCTAATGCTGGCGCGGTTGAAGGGCCTGCCTCGACTAGGTCGGCAGTCACCGCTATCGATCCGGCCTGTGAGATGACCGTCGCCATCGATTCACCGATCGCGGCACATTACTCAGGGGTGCACTATGCTTTCTGCTGCGCGATTTGCCCGATCGAAGTTCTGACACACCCACAAGGATATCTCAAGGCGTCTGTCGATCCGCTTGCAAGCGCGCCCCACAAAGCAAATCAGCGTTGACGAACAACCGGGCACCGTTTACACGATGCCATGCTTACCCTCGTGCGCACACCCTTTGCGCAAAGATTTCTCCTGAGGCCCTGATGCGAGGGCCGCCATTCGAGCCTTTAAGGCGCGGGAGAATAGAATGTAGTCATCAGGGCCGTGACGCTGAGCACTGCCGCAATCAGCACATATTCGAGACCTAACGAGCGGCGAAACGCACGTAACGTTAGTGGATCACCGGCGCTGATCGCGGGCCCCAAGCGCCATTTGTTCAGCGCCGCCAAGCCCATTAAGCATGCAAATCCTAAGAATTTCGCCAGCAGCGAGAGGCCATAACCTGAGCGCAGATCTGCAAGACGGCGTATCAACACGAAACCCATCAAAAGCCCTGCGATGAGAATACCCGGTACCAGCCATAGCGCCACTTTGGAGAAGGTCCCGGTGACCTGGCCTGCGAGGGCGGGGCTTTCGCGCGTGCAGATCACGTAGAGGGGCGGCAGCGCTCCAAACCAAAACGCCACAATCATCACGTGAAGGATGAGCAGCGGCGCAAGCACAAATCGCAGCGGGTGCGCGGCGGTGTGGCCAGTCAGCATAAACGAGACGGCAATGATGATGGCACCGATGACGCGCAACGGGCTTCCGAACTCAGCGCGTCCGCCGATGCCGATGGCAATGATCAATAATCCTAAAAGACGCACGCCGAGCACCACGCTGCTCGCCGAGTGCATCGCCATCCTTTGCAGTGCCGGATCGATGATGCCCGCCATATCATCCGCCATCCGCGCCGCCTCCAAAGCGTACTGTCCCATGAGCAGCACGGCTGCCAAGATCGCGGAAAGACTCGTAATTCGGCGTAGCAGCGCGCGCGAAGCGACGAGTCGACGGCCGAACATGGCGATAAAGAGAGCCGTGCCGGCCGCTTGGAGCATCGCGATGAAACTCGCACTGCGCAAAATTACCGAAAGCGTGTCGGGACGCACGTGCTTGACGCCTTTAAGGCTTTGCCATGTTCATCTTCATCGGCGCCACTTTGAAATGCAGCTCGCCGGACATGATGTGATTGTCATCGGTGCTCGCGACCCGCCAGGTGAGCGTGTAGCTGCCGGCGGCAAGCTTTGGGATCTCGACTATCAATTGCTCACCGGTGGTAGCTGGTGCGGCCAATTTTTGTTTGGGCTCCTGGTCTTTTTGGATCGAAACGGCGGTGATGCGGGCGGACTCCGAAAAGGTCAGGGAAATCGAGGCCGGCATCATCGTCACGGTCTCGCCTTCTTTAGGCGTGGAGGCCTTTAAACGGGCATGCGCCTGTGCGCCGAGCGCGGCGAGAGTAAGGATGGCACCGGCCACGAAGATCGTTGTTTTCATTTAATTACTCCTTTACCTTTGGGACACTTCAGAAAAATAACTCGAGGCCGGCGACGACGCGATGATCGACGGCGGGGTCTCGGCTCAACCGGGCGAGTGATGCGGAGCCTGCAAACTTGGCGTCGTAAACGTAGCCCACATACGGCGCGCAGCGGCGCGTGAATTCATAGCGTAAGCGCAGTTCAAATTGACCATCGCTCAAACCCGCGCCAATCTCGCGTGCCCGATCGGGTTTGCCATAGGCGTTGAGTTCGACTTCCGGCTTTAAGATCAAGTGCTGCGTGAGATAGAGGTCATACTCGGTTTTAAGGCGCCCCGCCGTGCGCCCCTCTTCCCCGACGTAGCCGGTGAGTTCGATATCGAGCCAATACGGGGAGATGCCTTGCACACCCAACGCCGCCCATTCTCGACTCGGGCCGGCGCTGAAGTCGTGGCGCACCCCGAGCTGGGTATCCCAAAAGGGAAGGATCGCGTGCGCCCAGAGCGCTTCGACTTTAGCGTCTTGCGTCTTGCCGTTAAGCGTTGCACCCTCACTTTTGATCCACAGCTTCTCGAAATCGCCCCCAACCCAGCCTTGCATATCCCAGGCCCCGCCATTGTGGGTGCCGAACACGCCTTCAATATTTTCAAGCCAAATGCGATGTTGGACTTGAGCATCATCCATGTCCATGCCAGGCATCATCGGTGGCGCTACCGTTTGACTTTCGGCGGGGCGCTCAAGGCCTAAGTCCGGGGAATGCGACTCTGGGGACAGAGCGTCCATCGTTTTTTGCGACTGCGTATGAGTCATTTCCTCCGGCGTCATGTGCATCGAGTGCACATCCGCCGCGGGGGCGGCCGGCGCTTGCGCCGACGGATCCGCGGGCATTGGCCTATCCATAGGCAGCATCGGGCTTAGTTGTGCGAGGGCGGCGGCCGAGCTGGTGAGCATTGCGGAAGCGCCAACTAGGACGCTTGCTGTGATCTTTTTCATGCCACTACCACTTCGCGAAACATCCCGGCTTCCATGTGATAGAGCAGATGACAGTGATAGGCCCATTGGCCGGGGTTGTCCGCCGTCACCAAGTAGCTCAACTGTTTCCCAGGCTGCACGCTGAAGGTGTGTTTGCGGACCAGCACCTCGCCACTCTCGGCCTCGAGCTCGCCGAACATGCCGTGCAGGTGAATCGGGTGCGCCATCATGGTGTCATTGGAAAGGACAATGCGCAGGCGCTCGCCGTGATCGAAATGCAGCAGCTCAGCCTGCGAGAATTTCTTGCCATCGAAGCCCCAGATGAAGCGCTGCATGTTGCCGGTCAAGCGCAGCTGAATCTCCCGCGTGGCGCCGCGCGGGTCTTTCGAGCCACCAATCGTGTGCAGGTCGGCATAGGTCAAGTTGCGTCGACCGTTATTCCGCAGACGTGGACCGGGGTCATCGAGCGCACGCGAGGGATGCATGACGTGCATATCGACCGACGGATCGTTGCTCTTCATGCCTTTCATCGACATGCCTTGCATGCCACCCATCCCTTCCATGACCTGCATGCCCTTCATATCCATTCCGGGCATCGCTTGCATGCTCTGCATCGCCACGTGACCGGCCATTCCCGTGTGCCCCATGCCCATGTCCGCCATCGTGAGCCAGGTTTTCGGATCGAGCGGAGGCACGTCGTCGTCCATACCCGGCCGAGGCGCAAGCGTTGCGCGGGCGTAGCCGGAGCGGTCCATGGACTGTGCAAAGATGGTGTAGGCGCGATCCTCTTGCGGCTCCACGATTACATCGTAAGTCTCGGCCACGCCCATGCGGATTTCCTCAACCGTCACGGGGTCCACTGCCTGGCCGTCGGCGCTCACCACCGTCATTTGTAAGCCTGGTATGCGCACGTCAAAGAAAGTGGACGAGGACCCATTGATCAAACGCAGCCGCACGCGCTCACCGGCTTTGGCGATCCCGGTCCAATTGGCGGCTGGCGATGCGCCGTTGATGAGGTATGTGTAAGTGGCGCCAGAGACATCGCCCAAATCGGTGGGATTCATGCGCATCTGATTCCACATGCGCCGCTTCGCGAGCGCGCCCTTCACGCCCATCGAGTTCGCATCGCGGGCGAAGTCTTGCGCCGTGGGCAGCTGAAAATTATAGAAGTCGCTCATCTGCTTGAGCGTGGTAAAAATGTGTTCCGGGTTCTCGTCCGTCCAATCGCTCAACAGCACCACATGGTCGCGGTCCGCATTGATGGGCTCGCCGCCTTGAGGCTCGATGATGATGGCGCCGTAAAGTCCCGTTTGCTCCTGAAAGCGGGTGTGGCTGTGATACCAATAGGTGCCGCTCTGGCGGATCGGAAACTGATACGTGAAGGTCTCACCTGGCGGAATACCGGGGAAACTGATACCGGGCACGCCATCCATGTTGAAGGGCAAAATCACGCCGTGCCAATGAATGGAACTCGAGGTGGGAAGCGTGTTGTGAACTCGCAAGGTTACTGTCGTGCCTTCGCGCCAACGCAGGGTCGGCGCCGGAATGCTGCCGTTGACGCAGGTGGTGCGGCTTACCCGACCACTTAAGTTCATGGGCGTATCACTCAAGGTCAAATCAAACTCGGTACCGCTTAAGATTTGAGGACCGATCGGTGCAGGCATATTTTGGGCCTGGCTCGAGCGGGAGAATAAGGACAGGCCAGAAGCCGCGGCGATGCCGCTCACAGTTAACCCTTGGACCAAGCAGCGGCGTGCGATGTCGGGCATAGCTTCGCGCAGGGATGAAATCTTCATAAAGCGCTCCAATGTCAATAACGCTCGCGCACAGGACGAGCCACACAACCTTGAGGCCACGCTCGATAAGCGTGACGAGGCGTGTTTAAGCGGGTGGAGGCCTCAGAGGCGGCTCGAAATCGAGCTTCGATAGGCGCGGAAGCGCTGCGGGGAGGAGAACCGTGGGCAGTGAGGTAAAACTGGGTGAGACGCAGGCGGCCGTGAGAGCCGCGAGTGGCGTGCTGCACCCATGAAACCCTACACAGCCGTGAGCTTGCGTGTGCGAGTGGCAGTGTTCGCAATCTGAAGAATGCGCACCGGATTGCGCTGCCATCGGCATGGTGGAATGATCACTCATGTCGGACAAGGAGGACTCTATGCGCGTTGTGACGTCCCGCGCGTCACAGTGCGGCGCGGCAATCGCTACCCCCTGAATCGCCAATACCGCCCACGCGAATATCCACCACAGCGCCGGTAAGCGGCGAAGTCGAGAGAGCTGAGACGTGTGGAGGGTCTTCATGGTCTTAAGCCTGCCGCTATTTTACCTCAATGATCATCATGAGTCTCCCACCACCTTGTGTCTCGACATTGTTGTGCGAGGTATGGTGGCCGATGTGGCAGTGGATCAACCACTTGCCCAGCTCGCGCGCTTTCCAGATGACATCGCAGCGCTGGCCGGGGGCGACATTCACGGTGTCGGCAAAGTAGCGGGCAGTCGATTCCAGGGTTTGACCGTCCACGGCGACTACTGGGAAATGACCCCCGTGGATGTGCATGGGATGGATAAAGCCATTACTCCGGCCGATGAAGTGAACTTTGAGAGTCTCACCAAGCTTCATAGGAATGGTGTCGGTGGCGGGATACGCTCGGCCGGTGCTGGTGAAGAAATTCGGCTGCGCACCATTCATCGGCATGGCGGGGTAGGTGAGTCCCTCGCGCATCAGCCATTCCTGCAGCTGCACGGTGTATTCATGCTCAGAGTTAAGGCTTCGCTCCGGCTCTTTTGGGTCGATAATCAGCGCGCCATAGAGGCCTAAGGTCTGCTGGCGATCCACGTGATCGTGCGAGTGATAGAGGTACGTGCCGGACTGCGTCACCGGAAAATCGTAGCGATATTTCGTGCCAGTGGCAATCGGCTCCTGAGTGATCTTGGCAGACTCATCCATGATGTTCGGCAAGCGCAATCCATGCCAATGCACCGTGGTGCTTTCCGGGAGCTGATTGGTCACCTCGATGCGTACCCGCTCTCCTTGGGTCAGATGCAAGCGCGGCCCGGGCACCTGGCGGTTGAACGCGTAGGCATCCACCGTGACGCCGGGCAAGATCGTCCAGCGGATGACGGAGGTTTGCAGCGCGAACACTTCATGAAATTCATGCTGATGAATTCCGGAACAAAGTTCTTGCGCAGGTTTCCGAAGTACGTGCCGCCCATCATCGATTTCATGAAGAGTGACTGGAAGATGAAAAGTCCAAAGCCAAAACCCGCGAGGTACTCGACGATGAGGTCGATCCACATCGGTAAGCCCAATGAGGTCGTGATGAGGGCGGCCAAAATGATTCCGGTGGCATCCCCGGCAACGCAGTGAATGGTCGAACCCGCGCCCTGTTTCCAGAGCGGCTTGATAAAGTCTTCATGCTCCCCCGGACGCGGCTCCTTGTCGGCGAGCAGATAGAGTGGTCAAATCCGCGCGGCCCGAAGCCTCAGCGCATTGCCGATCACCGACACGGAACTCAAGCTCATGGCCGCCGCGGCAATCACCGGACTTAGAAGCAATCCGAAGGCGGGATAGAGCGCGCCGGCGGCGATCGGGACGCCGACCACGTTATAGACGAACGCTAGAATAAGGTTTTCGCGAATGTTTCGCATCGTGGCGCGGCGCAATGCTCGGCCGCGTGCGATGCCACAGCGTTCATGATTTTATCTTCAAGAGTTGTAATTGGCGTAGCCCTCACCTTAAGCTCTGTACCTAGGCACGGAGTCAAGTCAAATGTCTAAAATTAACCCCAACAACGGCGCCCCTGTTCGCGTCCCTGCCGCGGTGACCATCGGCGGCCTCGCTCGCGCCTCTCAGGTGGGCGTTGAAACCGTGCGCTACTACCAGCGGCGGCGCTTACTACCCATTCCCTCAAATGCCGGCGGGGTGCGCCGATATCCTGCGAGTCTCATAAATCGCATTCGCTTCATCAAGAAGTCACAAAACCTAGGGTTCACTCTCGATGAGATTCGCGAACTGCTGAATCTTGAAGAGGGCAGCAATCGACGGGCAATTCGCACCGTGGCGAATTCGCGGCTTAAGAGCATACGCGAGAAAATCGGTGATCTTAAACGCATGGAAAAGGTGCTCGCGCAGCTCCTGCACGACTGTGAAGAGGCCAATTCGTTGGCCCAGTGCCCCATCATTGCGGCCTTGAGCGATGCGTAGCCCGAGGCGGATAGTCTACCGGGCGCGTGCGGCAAAGAAGTTATACAGCGGACCGAATATGAGGGCGATGTACCAGCCCCAAACGACACTCTCGATGAGTCCCAGGATAAAGCTCGCGATACTCAGCAGCACAAAGCCCGGCAACATCATGGCGAGCATGGCGTGGGAAATGGGCCATGTCGGCGCCACGAGATAGCTCAACACGCAAAGCACAAAGGACAATGCAAAAAATGAGCTAAGGCTCAACCCGAGCGCCACCACCGGAATCGGTCCCGAGGCGCGGGATACGCGTTTTTCCACCGTGCCCGTCAATTCGATACCTTTAATAGCGTGCTCCATGAAGCTCCTTTAGCAACAGTGCTCGGGTGGTTTCGGGATTGATATAGCTGGCGGGCCCGGCTTCGAATTTCTCGCCACTCTTTTGAGCAGAAATAGTAGGCGTGGCCGTCATGCACCGCGGATTTCGCCCGCGCTATGTCCACGCTCATCTCACAAACAGGGTCTGTCGATTGGATGGGCTGATTGGGGGAAATTGCAGACGCGCCACCCGACTCATTGGATGACGCATCATGCTTGCCGCGATGCCCCATCACATGGGCGCCGCAACCGAAGCGCATCATGAGTGCGAAGATTCCGGCAAAAAAACAAAGTACAAGAGGTTTTCTATCATGCCGCCGACTCCGTAAGATTCTACGCGGTACAGCTCCGCGAGCTACACCGCGCCGGTGAGCACGACGGCTATTTCCAGTTTGCGTTTGGCGAACGCTTAGCATGCAGCGCCGCCTTCGACGTTGTCTGTTCGCCAACGTACGTAGAAACCCGAAAAATGTCCGCCCGACCATTGGGGCAGTTCATCTGCTCTAGCGCAACAATGATTCTTGGACCCAATAAAGCGCGTTTCACGCGGCGGTTTGTGCGTAAAAGACCGGCGAGAAGCCCCCGCCGGAAGTCCGGAAATTTGTGGTCTGTCCTTGATAGAGGCGAGCAGCGATGAGCTGAATCTCGCTGCGATAGACGTAGCAACGAATATCGTACTTGAGCGGCTCCGAGTCGCGCGTGGGATTCGCCCGCGTCGCGGGATCCACTCGCGCTTGGGCGATGTATCCCCCTTTCGCAATCGATTCGAACACACGCTTGGTGAGCTTGTCGCCGCGATAGGCGCCGCGGCTACCAAAGCCCATGACGGGTTTGAAAAACCAGCGACGCCGGTCGGTCCACAATTGGGGCGCTAACTCGGGCGTCACTAGCAAGGTCTGCGGAACGCGTTGCGCGAGTGTATCGATCGTTGCGGAAGGCAACTCGAGGGCATTCAAGAAAGCTCGATCTGACAGCACGGTGAGGTTGCGCTTGTCCGCATATAAAGCGTAGGTTCGCGGGTTTGGTGTGACTACCGTCGCTCCGTTCGCGAAGGCCTCTCGCACGACCGCGTGTGACGGTTCGCTCAAGGGAAAATCGGTCAATCGATTATAAATGAGGTCGATGGTGTCATCACCGACGGTCAGTGTCGAGCCGTGCAGGACTAACGCGGCTGCATCCGCGATCATCGCCTGCCACCCATAGCGCTTGAATAGTTCGGCGAATAGTCGAAATTCCATGGCCAGATACTGAGACTCTGGCTGATCATCGACGATCGCAATCGATCTAAGCGGCGCGTTGCCGCGCTGTATCTGCCACTCGCTGCGAAACATCTCGAGGATGAGGCGATCGAGCTGGGCAGGGTCCTTGCACCCGACGGACATGGATTGCGCTTCCGAACAGCACGCTCTCGCGGCACGAGCCAGCACGCCGTTGAGCAAAAGGCCGCCTGCATTCGTATTAACTTCGATGAGCTGCGGCCCCGATACATCCAGATGGAAGTCGTAGCCCATACACACTCCATGGCCCCCACGATTGATCCGCGCAATCGGATCGGCCCAGCTCAGTACCTGTTCCTGGTAGGACGGCGTCGCGATGACGCGCTCGATCGCTTGGATTGCGGCGTGCAACTGTTGCACATCCTCGGGGCTTAGGAACACCGCCGTAGCGGACATCATCGAACCCGGCAAGTATGCTGCGGGAGTCACCGCGTTCTGTACTGAGAGCGCCGTCTGCAGCTCCCGCGCGAGGGCTGGTTCCTCCACGATTAGGCACCGGCAGTTGCGATTAAAGGCCGCCGCGAGTCGCAGCTTCGGAACCGGAGAAATGGTCGAGTCGGCCATGCACAATATTACATCGAGTCAAACCGCAGGCGGGCTCGTATCGGCGACGCGGGCGAGGCTTTGCGCTTTTGGCAGCATCATGAGGCGTGTCACACGACCAACCGCACTACGAGAACGAGGCGCTCATGGGTCAAGACCGCAGTGACCTCCATTACCCCGGAGAGGGCTGCTATCTCAATCTTGCTGCTGGTGGGCCCCGTAGGGAGTCATGCCACGCGGCCTGTAAATCGATAGCCCGGTGAGCTACGCCAACTTCAAAAGTAAAGACGACTTAAAGCGAAGCATTCTCGAGCACGCGTGAGAGCTGTTCGTCGATCGGCAGCGGCAGGCTACACGGCGATGGATTGGAGCAGTTGCATTGCGCGCAGCTGAGTTTGATTCGGGAGCGTTTCCATCTGGAACGTCATAGATGCCGTGGCGTCGGCGGCGGGCTAACAGGTATTGCGCACAATCGTGGACAGCTCTTGTAGCAGCGTGCGGAAGCCGGCAATCGACGACCGAGCCGGGCCGTCGCGCAGAGCGCGGCACATCGAATGAGCATGTAATGGCCCAAGAACTCATCGCCAATATGCGAGGGGTTCGGCGCGAAGGGGTGACGGAAGCCGCCGGCCGCTTCGATAAGGCGGGGGTGATCCGTTACCGGCGCGGGCGGATATCACGGTTCTTGATCGGGGCAAACTCGAGAAACGCACGTGTAAGTGCTACGCCGTTGTCAGGTCTACCGGGTTCGTCATGTGATGATCGAAACCCGCCGCGATCGCACGCCCGCTTATCTTGCGCTTGACCCCAGCCGGTTATGGCAATCAGAAGTACCTCGTGATCGACAGGGCCTCGGGGGTGCATCGCCCAGCGATGGCTTCGCATGCGCTAGACGGAAGTTCCTGGCCTTCTGACGAATTCGGGAGCGGCCATCGGCGGCCCAGTCAAGTTATTGGCGGCGAGCGCTAAGGCTAGACCTCCCGTGGAAGGATTCAAGCTATCGACCATGGAACTCGGCATCAGTATCGTGGCACCGCGTTCCTTTGTGGTTTCGTAGATGATGTTCATCGCGCGCAGTTGCAGCGCCCAGGGGTGGCCATCGTAAATCGCGGCGGCTTGAACGAACTGACTCGCAATCGCCAACTCGGCAGATCCGAGAATTACGCGTGCCTGTTTTTCCCGTTCGGCCTGCGCCTGCCGCGACATGGCATCCTGTAGCGCCACCGGAATCGCCACATCGCGGATTTCGACGGACGTCACCGAGATGCCCCACGGCGCGGTCTTTGCGCCGATTTCAACTTTCAGTTGTTCGTCGGCGTCCTTGCGGTCGGACAATAGATTGGCGAGCATCGACGAGCCGATCATTTCACGCAGTGAGGTTTGCGCGACCCGGTCGATGGCCTCGCGATAATTCGTGATCGCGAGCGCGGCCTTTTCGGCGTCGTTAACGTGCCAGAAGATGATCGCATCCACGTTCACGGGCACCGTATCCTTAGTGAGTGCCTGCTCGGCGTTGAATGCAGTAGTCTGAATGCGCCCATCGATCACCGCGATGATCCGATCCATCAGCGGGATGATGACAAACATACCCTCTCCCCGGACGCTTTGTAATTTGCCCATCCGCAGAATGACGAATTTCTGCCACACATTAGCCATTTTCAGTGACATGCCGATGAGTACGGCGACCACGAACAGCCCGCACCCGATATCCAGGCGGCCAAAGAAAACCGATGCTGCGGCGCCCGCGAGGAAGAGGAACACTAAGAACGCGGTGATTGGATTCATGGCAAGGTCCTTCAGGGGAAGCGGTGGCGCCGTGGATTGCATGCTCTCGGCTCGCCGAGCGGCATTGTTTGGGGAATCTGCGTCGTTCATCGAAACACCCTCTTAAATTCACTCTTCATATTCTGTCACAGGATCTTTTCGGCTCTCCTGCTTGCCTGACGCTTAGAATATCGGATACGCCAAAGGATGCGCGCGGTCTTCGGTCGTGTCTGTGCAGCAACGCACCAACCGGGCGCGCGCAACGCCGCGCTGGCTCGATCCTTTCCATGAGGTGTAAGTTCGACGAGTTTCTATTGTCGTCGATCGGCGATGACAACAATGAAATGCCGCTGAACGTCTTTATCAGCACTGACGCCTGGATCTTGAACCGTGGGAGGAGGCTGCCGCACTAGGGCTCGCTTTGATTTTGTTACCAATAGTGCCCGCTAAGAGCCTGGCTGGCGCCCGGGAGCAGCTCGACGGGCTAACCCGTCTTTTGCTCGCACAACCACCGGGATGGAATGCCAATCGTTAAAGCAATTCTTCGCCGGCGTCCACGACGCGATGGCTTTTATCCACTATGTTTCATTGACCTCATTAACCCATCATTAACCCGATAAATGGACTTGGAGTCGTTATGCTTATTTTGACTCGCAGGGTGGCGAAACCTTTGATGATGGGCGATGACATCACCGTAACGGTATTGGGCGTTGAAGGGCACTCAAGTTCGGATCGGAGTTTCGGCGCCCAAAGAAGTTGCCGTTCACCGCCAAGAGGTCTTCGAACGAATCCATCAAGAACTCAGTAAATGAAATCGTAGTGAGCAGATTTATTTCTTGAACAGCGTCGCTTTGGCGAGCAGCTGCTGCGCTGCATGTTCGCCACCCCGGACCTCTTTGGCAGTCTGGGCGGACGTTTCGGTAGCTACTTGCAAAGCTGCAAGTGCGGCAGCGCTGATGCGGACCGCCCCCGTTTGACGCGGCTGAGTTGCCACCGCGGGTGTGGACACTGATGTTACGGGCGGTTTCACACAAGGGATCTCCCGGAAAATTAATTCCAATCTGGCTATAGGCGCGCATCAGCAGACTGGAATTTAATTTGACTGCTTTATGACTCTGCGCCGGTATTTGATAGTCAGATTCGCATCGCGCGCGCTGATATGCTTTGTAGGACAACGGCTCTTGTACCGCAGTGCCTATGTAAGGTACGGTCAGGTCGGCGGGGTTAAGACATTATCAACCTCCCCAAAAAATTTGGTCTATGAACGCCTATCTTCGAATTGCTGGATTGATCGCGCTCGCGATTTGCGCGTCATCTACTGCACAAGCGGATAACTTTGTCCGCGCTCAGTATGACGGCGAGACGGATGCGCTGGTGGTTACCATTCGCTATCGCGGCACAAATCCCGATCATGGGTTTACCACGCGATGGGGTCGGTGCAAACCGGCGGTTTCGGGCCAAGGCTATCAACTGAGCGCAGTCGTGTTGGACGACCAATGGAAAGACGCGGCGCAGTCGTCCTTTACGAAGACAACGCGTTTTAGTCTTGCTGCGGTCGCTTGCCGGCCGGCACACGTGACGCTGCATATCGCACCCCATTTCTATTACCGGGTCGATATCCCAGCGTCTCCGGGCTCGTCTCGTTGAATCAAAAAAGAGGACCTTCTTTATGAGACTTCGCATATCGATAATCACGCTGTTCATCTCGGTGAGTGCAAGCGCCGCGGGTTTGCCGTGCTCCATCCATCCTAAGAAAGGTCTCTCGGATTCGGAACTTGCGTCGCTTGCGAAAGTGACACAGGCGGATGCGCAGAGTGCGGCGCTCATGGCCGTTACACTCAAGGATGCGAGCAAGGATTTGAGCGTCACAAGCGGAGAACTTGAGGCCGAGGGCGGCTGCTTGATCTATAGCTTCGATATCAAAATGCTGGGTAAGAAGTCCATCATCGAAGTCGCGGTAGATGCGGGCACCGGCAAAGTGCTGTCGCAAAAGAGCGAAGGACCTAAAGCCCAAGCCGCAGAGGCTGCGGCGGATAAGACGGCGGCGGCCAAGAAGTAAACTTCGCCGTGTATGGATGGCGGCGTCGTGTCGGGCGATGTCACTCAGCGGCGTTGCGCGATCGATCGGCAATCCCGGTAATGCGCCGCCCGATTCAGTAACTCATCGTGGCGGGGTAGCTCCCCCATCCGCAGCTGACGTACAGCATGGATTACATCACTGCGGCGCCGGCACACCACGCTGCACGGAAGCGGTGTCTCGTGGGACTTAAGCTCACTCGTGACGCGCGGCATCGGTGGTCGACACGACGCTGCATATGGATTGCGCGAAGGATCAATGGGATGACTTGTTGCGTGGGTCGGCCTCAATCGGCAACGGCACGGTAAGCGCCGTGCTGGTGCTGCAACGATTTGGATCCGCGGCACAGGGCGATCGGCTCTATCGGACCGCCAAGACGTTGGGGCGACTGCTCAGAACCATTTTATCTATGCGATTACTTTACGGAGCCGGCGTTTCGGCGCGAGATCCACCGCGTGCTCAATCGGGGAGAGTCGGTTCATACGCTGCAGCCACTTCGGTGAGGTGCCGCAGGAGCGAGGACGGCGCGCGGAAGAAATGATTGCGATATCCGGGTCTCTTTCCCTGCTCACCAATTTGGTGATGGGTTGGACAGCCTCCAAGATGCAAGCGTCCGTCGCCGCTCTGACGGCCGAGGGGATGGTGATTGCGCCGCAGGTGTGGCGGCACATCAGTCTTGCGCGTCACGCGCGCGTGAACTTTCGAGGGACGTTCAATTTCGCGTTGGAGAAATACGAAGCGCTCTGGCAAGAGGAGGGCGATGACAGGGCGGCGCGCGCTCGCACCGGCCAATCCTAAAGCAGAAAATCCCGTGCCTGCCGTGAGTTTCTGGCTCTGCCGGCGCGCGCAGTAGTTATTTTCGGCATAAAGCAGGGCTTCTTAAGAACTTATAAGGCTTCAATATATCGAGAAAGAATCAACGAAAGAGATGCAATCATTGGATTGTAATGGAGTTATATAGTTTTATTTCCGGGAAATAACTGGAGATTTGATTTCTGATAGTCCGACTGCCCATCGTTGCGATCATAAGCGCGGGAGTCGTGGCACTCGTCGCTTCCTGTGGGCCGGAGCTGGATCAGCCCGTGCACTAGCTTTCATGCTCGCTCAGCGAGCAGCTTTCCCCGGCATCGGCTTCACGCGCTTCGGCCTTGCTGCGGATCGAGCCCAGAAGATAACGATGAAACATGTGGCACACGCCGGCCTCGATTGGCGTCAGCAGCCACCGCGGGCGATTGCGACTCGTGTATTGAGTCATGATCGAAAGTTCAGTCTGTTCCTCGGGCACCTCCCGCAATGTGTAGCTTCCACCCAATAACCGAACGCCGACGCCGACGGTGAGATGCTGTTCGGCGACGAGGAACTCGTACCGGTGGAGATGATCGATCTTCGTGACCCGCTTCAACAGGTAACCGCCCTGATATAGGCAGGTGGCTTTATCGCCCACCGCCGACTTCGAGCCCTGCGTTCGGATCGGTCGGGGCAACAGGACACGCAGATGCAGCGGCGGCGGCCCCTCGATCGTCTCGTAGAACATCAGACTGTCCCAGACGCGTCGCGGCGATGCTCGGATCTGCAAGCGGGTGACTATGGACGTTGATTGTTCTGCGATCATCGTTTGCTCCTAAGGGTTCAGTTCAGAGTGGATACTGGCCGCACGTCGACGATGCCCCACAGCATGGCACGGTCGTCGGCGGCGCGGTTGGTCGGCAGCGCGTCCGCCGCCTCTCGGAAACTTCGCAGCACCAAGATCGCGCCGGGCGCCGCGGCGCGTCTGACGGCCGCGAACAGTCGCTCGCCGTAGGCGGTCTCGGCGCCGTCGAGAATATTCGACAGCGCGAAGCCGGTAAAGCTTGCGGTGGGCTGCTGCTCGAGAAAGGTGGCCGCGTCGGCGTGGACCAGTCGGATATCCTTGGCCTGCGGCGGCGGCGGCGAAGTTGACAGTTCGCCCAGCAGCAAGGCTCGAGCGTAGGGGTTGTCGCGATTGGGATGCTGGGCGAAACAGCGCGTCATACGGGCGCGCATAACGGCACCCAAATGCGGCGGAAGTAAATCGAGAAATGCAGCGGCATACACGACGCGCAGAGCGGTCAACGACAGCAGACCGTCCATGCTCGCACGGAATCTCTGGGTGTCGAGGTATCGTCGCCAGTACCCGATCTGCTCGGCGGTATCCACCAAGTCGAGGAACGTGCGCACCCGCGAGGGCCACCAGCCCACGAGCGGGGCGAACGATCGCCCAACCGCCATCAGGCGCTCGGCGCTGCCCGGAGTGCCGCGGTCACCTGCGAAGCGCCGCTCGGCGTAGGCCAGTTGCAGTGGATTGATGTCCACCGCTACGACCTCGTGACAGGGTGACAGCACCATCGCGGTGCAGCCGGCAGAGGCGATGCAAAACACCCGGCCGCCGGGTGGGAACGCGCCTAGTTCGATTGACGCGTCCTCGTACATGCGCCCGAACAGTACGTTTCTTGGACCCTGGCGCGCGTCAAAGCGCCCGCGACCCCAGACCGTATCCTCTGCCGTCGAGCTCATGGTCTGCCGGGCAACCCCGCCGACACCCAGGTCAGCACGAGAAAGGCGAAATTCTTAACCACCATACCGGCCGGATCCGGGATGATGTGGCGGGCCCAGAGCAGGCCGTTGCCGTTCAAAGCGATAAGCAGCAATGTCTGCACAAGCGCGCAGGAAACCGGCGCGGCCGCGCTCAAGGTCCACAGAGCCAGAGCAACCTCGACGGTGCCGAGCGCCAGCAGAAATGCCGTGCCGATGCGGCGCCCGAAATACGGTACGGCAGCGACCACCGCGAACTCATGCGGCTGCCCACGCAGCAGCTTGCACCACAGTCCCTCATAGAGCCATACCCCGGCGACGGCGCCACGAATCAACCAGGACGGTGGGAACGGCGTGACCATGAATGCTCCTCCGTGCTGACCTCAATTGCCGTTCGTGGGCCCGTACAGCACATGCGCACGTACGCCGAACGCCGCAACGATGCCATCGACCGCACCGGGTAGGAATCGATCGACGGCATATTGAAGAAATGCGGATTGCAATTCGAACTCGGCCGCTACGGTGATGCGGCTGCCACCGTCGGTCGTTTTCACCGCCCACGATAGATTGTACTTGCGGAATGTCGGGTCCGTCGAGGTTATGTCGATTCGTCTTGGACGATCGAGCAGGGCAGTCGATGCGAAGTCCAGGCGGGCAGGGCCGAAACCCACGGTCTGCTCGACATAGACGGTATTGGACTCGCGCCGCTGAATCCGCGACGCAATATACCAAGGCAGGAACTCGGGATATCGCTCGATGTCCGCGATCAGATCGAACACCTGATCGCAGTCGAAGGGCAACGTTCCGCTGGCTCTTTCGATCATCACCTGTGAGCTGACAACCCACGTCTCCTTTGCGTGCCGTCACAACGACGGCCGATCCCGACTGATTCCTTCGCTCCCCAAAGGGGCTTCTTTTTTTTTGGAGGCACATGCCGCATCCGCCATCCCCCGGGACTTCACGAGTCCGATTTATTGGTCAGGCGTCTACCAGCATATTCCATCAGGGCCCGCGGCCAAGCGCCGATCATTGAGGCCGAATGTATGGGTGCAATCTCTCCCTGCGAGCTAGAGCAAAAGAAGGTCCTTGGCAACCTAGGGGCGTCCATGTAGGGAATGATTTACCGGGACCACCAGACCATCGACCCAGTCTCTTGTGCAAGATAGGGCTGCGTGAGGCTGCTGTTTGGACGCTCGCGGGCTACAAGCCCTCATGGAATTGAAGTTGGATCGAATCGGACCCCCGTCGTTCACTGAATACTCTTCTGACATGAATTGGCATATCTACCGAAACGAACTTCTGAAAATGAGCACAGTGATCGCTAAAAGTTCGGGTAGTGTCATCACTAAACGTTGGTTTAACTCCGAGCAATAGGCCATACAACAGGGCCTGCAACAGAGCGCGCGTCCTCGCGGCCTGCCAATGTCTTTCTCAGACATACAACCTGATCGTCGCAGGCGGATACTTCGAAGTTCTGGTGCACAATCGCATTTTGGAACACGCGTATACATTCCGCATCGTGAAGTTCAATGACAAGACTATCTACGCAGCTCAACCAGCTCTCATAATTCGATGCAAAGACGATCCGTTCGGCGCCTTCGATATCGACTTTGAGGATGGAAATGCGATCAAATCCCGAACGGTCAAGTATTGAGCCAATATCGATCGCCATGAATTCCGGCTTCTCATCGGCGTGAACAGGTCTGACAGTCCGTGCACATTCGTCGCCGACGCCAAGTCGATCTTCCGAGAGGACCATGCCCGTCGAGTGTGACCAGATGGCC
Organism: Gammaproteobacteria bacterium; assembly: GCA_041690895.1. Lineage (GTDB taxonomy): Bacteria > Pseudomonadota > Gammaproteobacteria > Steroidobacterales > Steroidobacteraceae > Bog-1198. Next base: position 16,034 of record JBEPVT010000035.1, on the reverse strand, counting down.
GAACAGATGCCTTTGTAGCGGTCTCCGTAGGGAGCCAGATTTCGCTCCAGCATTTTGAAGTTGTCCACATCCGGTTCGATTGCAATGACAGTTGATTCAGGATAACGACTGAGGAAATAGGCCGACGAGTAACCCACATTTGCACCACAGTCGAGTATCAGCTTCGCAGTTTGGATAGGATCAAGACAGCGGAATGCTCGGTGGCAAATTACTTCGGCGAACATACTCAAGTCGCTGGTCACAGGGCGACATCAGAGCGGGAAATCAGTATATCGACTGTGGAGCCTGTAGGGAGCTTTCGCGAATGCCAGGTTGTTGACGACTCGTCGTGCGGTGTATTGCGCAAATCCCATCAGGCCGAGGTTTTCCACATAGGCGATCACTTCATCGAGCTTCATAACCGTCCTTGCGCTGATTTGCGAGACTCAGGCGGGGAACAGCCCAAGATCAAAGAGAGCAGGGAGCAGACATGTCTATGGAAAATGAATTCATCCGACACGTACTGCCGTCGGTTGCGACACGCATTCATGCCTCAGTATACTGAGTTCTTCCTAATCTTTAGTAGATAGTTGTGTGCCTTCCCCAGCCAGCCACTAGCAGCAGAGAAAGCACTTCGCTTCTTCGCTGCCTGCTGTTAAATCCCGACGTCACGGCGAAAGCCATCAGTTGGTTCGCAAAGAAGGTTTGGTGCATGAGACGCCCTCTTCTAGCCTCGCGCTGCCGGTTGCATGAATTATCCTTCTTCATTCACGATTTCATGGATGCCTAAAACTTGGACCCGAAGCGGATCAAAGCATGCGCGTTCATGGCCGCAACGCAAGATGGACCGGTCCCGGTCTCCATGTGTTACACCGCGCGCCGAGATCCCGCCATCCTGCGCTGTGTCCGAATGCGCAAATCTGATGGCGACTGGTTCCGGGACCCGCTATCGGGGAGGTTGTCTAAAACGGAGCCAGCGGTGAGACCCCCGGCAGTGAAGGTCGTGAGATTCCTGAAAAAGGCACCCTGCAATCCGTCGAGTGTCGAGGGCTTGTCGCAGAGGCGAAGAAGATCGCGCCTGCTGCCGCTCCTCATTCTTATGGTAGGTGGGGTAGGACTATTCAGTGCGCCGCTGGTGTTGAGCCAATCGCCGGTTAATTCAGGAGCGCCAGCCGATCTTCGGATCGATGCCTGGCAGGCTGAGTGGAACGCAGTGCTAGCCCGCTACGTCGATGCAACAGGAGCGGTCGATTTCGCTGGGCTCACACTGAATCACGCAAAACTCGACGAAGTGATCAAGTTCATCGAAGCCGTTGACCCGGTATCCACGCCGAGTCTTTTCCCGACCGCCAATGCGCAGCTGGCCTACTATATCGACGCCTACAATGCACTCGCGATGCACGGAGTGCTCGAGGCCGGTGTGCCGGTACGATTTGACTGGCTAGGCCGTATACGATTCTTTTACTTGCGAAGGGTTCTGATGGGCGGCCGCTCCCTCTCTCTGTACGGCCTGGAGAATGACATCATCCGGCCAAGAGGCGATCCGCGGGTGCATTTCGCATTGAATTGTATGAGCGTAAGCTGCCCGCGGCTGCCCAAAACGGCGTTTACCGCGAGCGAGCTCGACCATCAACTCGATGCGGCGGCTCGTGAATTCATGAACGAGGAACGCAATGTTAGGCCCGACTGGGTCGGACAGGTGGCGACTCTATCGGCGATCTTTAAATTTTATACCAAGGATTTTCTTGCACAATCCGCCAGCATAATTGACTACGTTAATCGCTACCGTACACAAACCATTCCGCTCAACTATCAGGTCGCATTTGCCGACTATGATTGGACCGTCAAAGATCAATCCCGCTTGGCACGGTAACCGCGGGGAATTGGACCGCATCGCCAAGATAGCGAAAAATGACGGAGGATCACGAAAGCGTCGCAAGCGCTTTCTCGACACGGTTAGCGCAGGTGGCACACCTCATCCCCTCGATGGGCAATACGAGGTGGGCACACCCGGTTGCAACTGCGGTAGTGCTCACTGGTAGCGGTCATTCCGCTACAACGGCGGCTATGAGATCCTGCTCGCGCGCAGCGGCGCGCGAACGTCAAGGCCTCGCTCGTAGGCAAGCCGAAATTCACGGCGGTGGCAAATGGTGTGCGGCGCAGTGGAGCGTCTTTGTTGCCGGACTGATTGCGACCATCGCCGTCGCGGTGATCGTCGGACGGAAGGCAAAGGCGAAATTGAAGGAGGCAGGGGCGGGCGACGGGGCGCCCAAGCGGTGAGGCGCAGCGCGTTTTTTTACCTGGCGGACAAGGGGACTGGAGACCTATGGAAACCGTGAACTCGGCCGTGTCATTCAAAGGCAAACCATACTCGCGGCGGCGAGTGTATGCACCCTGGCGCAAGCCGAAGCGCTTTGACCGCAATTTGGTCGTGATCGGGGCAGGTTCCGCGGGGCTGGTGTCTGCATATATCGCGGCCACTGTTCGCGCCAGCGTCACTCTCGTGGAGGCTCACCAGATGGGCGGCGACTGTCTGAATACGGGGTGCGTGCCCTCCAAGACCTTGATTCACAGTGCCCGGATGGTTGCCCGGATGCGCAGTGCCGAATCGATCGGAGTTCGTGCGGGGAAAATTGAGGTCGACTTCGGCGCGGTCATGGAAGGAGTCCAGCGCGCCATTGCCGCGGTGGCGCCGCATGACTCTGTAGAGCGCTACCGTAAGCTGGGGGTGGACGTGAGACGCGGGCACGCCAGGATTCTTTCGCCGTGGGAGGTCGAGGTCGATGGGTCAATCATTTCCACCCGCGCCATTGTCATTGCCAGCGGTGCGGAACCCGTTATTCCCGCATTGCCGGGATTGAAGGGTTCCGTGTATTTCACATCAGAAACCGTGTGGCGGTTGCGCGAGTTACCCGCGCGTCTGCTCGTGCTAGGAGGAGGGCCTATCGGCTGCGAACTGGCGCAAGCCTTTGCGCGGCTGGGTTCTCGAGTCACCCAGGTGCAAACGGCGCAACAACTGCTCGTGCGAGAAGATGTGGAGGTATCGAAATTTGTCCAGAGCCGGCTCGCCGCCGATGGGATCGACGTGCGCACGGGCTGCAAGGTACTCGCTGTCGAGCACGACGCGGAAGGCCCGCTTTTGGTTTGCGAAGATGAGCGCGGCCGCGAACGGCTGCATTACGATGCTCTCCTGATTGCGGTCGGGCGCCGGCCGCGCACCGGCGGATTTGGTCTGGAGGAGTTGGGTATTCCGGTCGCCAAAACCGTCGAGACCGATCACTATTTGGCGACGCTCTACCCGAATATCTATGCGTGCGGCGATGTGGCCGGACCGTATCAGTTCACCCATACGGCCGCGCATCAGGCGTGGTACGCAACCGTCAATGCGTTGTTTAGTCAATTTCATCAGTTTCGTGTGGACTATCAGGTAATTCCCGCCGTCACTTTCGTCGATCCTGAGGTGGCTCGCGTTGGCATCAATGAGCGTGAAGCACGAGAAGCGAAGATTCCTTACGAAGTCACTCGATTTGATCTAGCGGAGTTGGATCGGGCAATCACGGAGAATCAGGCCACGGGCTTTCTGAAAGTATTGACGCCTCCCGGCAAGGATAAGATCCTCGGTGCCACTATTGTCGGTGCGCACGCGGGAGAATTGCTGGCCGAATTCGCTTTAGCGATGCGCCATGGTTTGGGATTGCGCAAAATTCTAGGTACCATTCACGCATACCCCACCTGGGCAGAAGCCAACAAGTACGCGGCGGGGAATTGGAGAAAATCGCACGTCCCCGAGCAACTCCTGGGATGGCTGCGTCGTTACCATAAATGGCGTTTGAATTGACCGGACGCCGTCACGTTTTTATAGGGATGTTGGCTTTGGCGCTGACAGGTGCATCGGCCGCGGCCCCTAGCGATGGCGAGCAGGCCACAAATGAACTACCCGAGAAGGCTGCGCCGCGGACCGGCAACTCACAGTTACAAACGATCGAGGTCCAAGCCAAGGCATCTTCGAATGCGATCCTGCCCACGAATGCCGAAATCGACGCAGCGTTCGGACCGAATCGCAACGTGCTCGATATAGCCCGTTCGGTGACCCCGATCTCGGGCGCGCTGATGCGAGCAGCCGGCATCGGCGATTTGCGAGACATCATGAAGCTCGCGCCCGATACCTACTCGCCGACCGACTTCGGTGCACCGAGCTTGCCGGACATTCGCGGCCAACTCGGCGAGATCTTCGAGGACGGCCTGCGCCAGCAGGGTGGTAACAACGGGTTCGGGATACCGTTGTCCTTCAATGCGCTTGACGGCATGAGCGTGATCAAGGGGCCGCCGCCGGTCATATTAGGCACCACGCAGCGCGTCGGAGGATTCGTCGACTTGCAGCTCAAACGACCGAACCTCGATCGAGCCGCCGGCTATGCCGAATTCACGCTGGGCAGTTGGAGCCATCGCAACGGGCAATTGGACTACTCGGTGCCGATTGAATCGGGCAGGTCGGGCATCCGCGTCAGCCTCGAAGCGGAAGACGACCAAAGCTACTACGACTACGCACACCACCGCAGCCAGGATGTCTTTGTGGCATACCGCTTAAAGCCGGATCCCGTGAGCGAGCTAAATGCGAGTTTTGAGTCTTACTATGTGAATTTCACCGACATCGCCGGCATCAATCGACCGACCCAGGAACTGATCGACAAGGGATTGTACATAACGGGCCAAGGAGTACAGCCCAATGGCTCCGCGGTACCGGGCGCCTTCGCGGTGATTAGCCCGACCGGATTGGTCGCTATCCCGCGCCACGAAGTTCTGACCGATCCCAAGGACAACGACTACGTCAAGACTTGGATCGCGCACCTTCGCTACGAAAGGTCCTTGAGCGATAACGTGCGCTTGATCAGCCGCGATTATGTGCAGCATCTCGAACGCTTCGAGCATACCAACAATAGCTTCACCGAAATCATCAAGGGCGCGGACACGGCCGAACACCGGACGGAGTTCGTCGTGGATCGCGATACGGACATTTTCGCGCATAGCCTGCATCAGCAGACCGATATAGGTGTCGATATCCGCTTTAATCACACGCTGGGCTTCAGCCAATTCGACACTGAAGCGGATTTGCCGACAGATCTGACATTGCCCTTGAGTTATCGCCGTATTGCGCTGACCCCAGGTCAGCAGGCGGCCCTCATTCAGTTGAGTCCAGGGTTCTACGTCTCCCCAGGCGCTCAATATCCTCGCAATGGTCAGCCGAACGGCTACATGATTTCTGATACCACCGATTCGGATATCTACCAAGGAGGCCTATTCGCACAACACGAAATACATTTCACTCCTCGCTGGAGTGCGATGGCCGGTGCGCGCGGCGACTGGTACTACGTGACTGCCAAAGATCCACTGCCGCCGCCGGGAGAAGTGCCGGCGCATGATCACGCCACTCATTTGCTGGAGGCCGGTAACGCCAGTTTGACGTATAAACCCCTCGCCTCGATCTCGATCTATGCAGCGACAAGTTACAGCGAATCCACCTCCAACAGCTTAGGCGGTGGTATAGCGCTCGGCGCCGGCAATCGCATCGATCCCGCGAACTTCTCTACTCGAAGCACGCTATACGAAGTCGGCGCCAAGTGGGGACGGCCAGGGGCCCCGTGGTATAGCGACGCGTCGCTTTTCTCGCAGAAACGCAGCTTACGGAATCGCGACGGTAGCAACACCGGCATCGTGACCAAAGGCCTTGACGCGCAATGGTTCTATCAAGGCGACGGGCTTTTCGCGAGCGCAGGCGCCGACTACCTCTCCGCGCGTTACGATGGGTCCGCAAGTTTCCAGGACACGACGCAGGTCCGCGACGCCTTCAATGCAGCGCGTCCAGACATCATCAAGGGTACCGGAATCGGTGCACCGAATTTTGCGGCCTTTCCGCCGAGCACGGTCCGAGTTCAAGGATTGCCGTCGGTCAGTGGCTCCATGCTCGTCGGCTACAACTTTGCGGGTGGCTTGGGCGCTACATTGGCCGGCACGGTCAGCAATTCGTTCCCGCTTGACTACCTCGAGACTGTCTGGATCCGTGCACAATACACGCTGGACAGCTCGATCTACTACCGTTGGCGGCAATCATCCGGCGAGATTCGTTTGACGGTCAACAACTTGACCAACCAACGGAACTGGGCGCCAGTGTTCGACGGCGGCTATTTCGGGGCGACCGATGTGTTCCCGGAGCTGCCTGCCAACCTCCGCCTGACGGTACGTAAGGGGTTTTAATCGCTTGCGCAAACTAACGCTGATCACTCTCATGATCATGAGCTTTGGTTTCACTGCATGTGGGGGTAATGCTTCGCCGCCGCCAAGCGCGCCTCCCGCGGACTGGCGGCAGATCGCCGCCGCCGCGCGAGGCCAGACGGTGACGATGGCCATGTGGCAGGGCGATCCGAGCATCAACGCGTACATGCACGAATACGTGGCACCCCGCTTGCAGCGCGATTTCGGAGTGACCTTGCGTTTCATTCCGCAACAAGGCGACATGATCGTCAGCACCCTGATGACGGAAGCCGAAGCAAGCCGCCCTGTGAGCGCAGTCGATCTCGTATGGATCAACGGAGAAACCTTTTATCAACTGCGACAGATCAATGCGTTGTACGGCCCGTTCACGCAGGCGTTGCCGAACCAGCAGTACATCGATTGGGGCAACCCATTCATCGGCACTGATTTTCAACAGCCGTTGCAGGGCTACGAGTGCCCGTGGGGCAATGTGCAATTGCTGTTGATCGCGGACCGCAGGCGGGTCCCCGAGACTCCGACGGATCCGCAATCGTTGGCCGCTTGGATCCACGCCCATCCCGGCCGGTTCGCGTTTGATACGGGCTTCACCGGCATGAGCTTTCTAAAGTCCCTGATGTATGCCTACACGGGGAGGCCCGAGGAGTTGCACGGGCCGTTCGATGAAGCAATCTACAAGCGGCTGCGAGATCGGGTATTCGCGTGGATCGATGGGGTCCGCTATGATTTGTGGCACCACGGTCAGACGTTTCCCGCAAGCACCGCACAAGTGCATCAACTATTCGCCGACGGTGAAGTGGATTTCAGCATGAGCTTCAACGACAGCGAGGTGGATAATCGGGTCGCAAGCGGGCTCTTTCCCGATACAGCGATGGCCTTCGCTCTGCACAGTGGGACACTGCAAAATAGCCACTATGTAGGCATCGTGAACCGCTCATCGCACAAGGCCGGTGCAATGGTTGCGGCCAATTTCCTGATCTCTCCCGAGGCGCAATTGAGAAAACTCGACCCCGCCGTGTGGGGTGATGGGACGGTTTTGAACCTCGAGAAACTTCCCGAAAGCTGGCGCAGCCGTTTTGCCAATGCCGAATCCCGAACGCACGCGCCGTTGCGAGTCTCGATCCAGTCGTATGCACGCCAAGAACCCTCGCCGCAACTCATGATCGCACTGTCGCGTGATTTTCGGCAACGCTTCCTGCATGAATAGAGGGCAACGGCCCGATCCATGGATCGGGCTGCTCTTGGCCTTGACCGCAGGTCCCGTAATCGCCGGCCTGCTGTTCATGCTGCTCTATAGCACGGGACTCATGGGGCTCCTCGCCCACGGCTTCACCCTGCAGTTCTGGGGCCGCGTATTGGCGGATACGCAAACATGGATCTCGTTGATCTACAGCCTGCTCGTCGGCGGTGCGAGTTTAGGCAGCTCGCTCGTCCTCGCTCTCGCTCTGCAATCTGCGCTAGGTGATCGCCTGCACCGCGGCCCGCTGCGCGGTTTGCTGTTCTTGCCGTTGGCCGTGCCACCACTGGTCGCGGCGCTGCTCAGCGTGGAAATCATCGGCAACGCTGGGCTGTTCGCGCGTTTGGCGCACTTATTCGGCTGGATAGAAAGACCGGAGGATTTCCCCACGCTGCTGTTCACGCCCCTCGGCATCGGCATTATCTTGACCCACTTGATGCTCGTTACGCCGTTCCTATTGTTATTGCTCGATCGGGTCGCACGCAACGAACAGATTGAGAGCCTCGTGCAGGTGGCCCACACACTTGGCGCCTCTCGCTGGACGGCGTGGCGGCAGGTTAGTTTGCCGATTCTGCTACGGGCGAGCTTGCCGGTGCTGAGTGTCTACTTGCTCGCGCTGATGGGAGCATTCGAGATTCCATTGCTGGTGGGTGCGCAAGCGCCGCCGATGATATCGGTGTTGATCCAACGACGCTCGCAATTCGACATCGCCGCGAGGCCGGAAGCGTATGCTTTGGCCTGCCTGTATGCCGCTCTGGCAATGGGTTGGCTATGGCGCGCGCGACACCTCGAGCCGGATAGTACTCGATGATGCGTGGCCCCCTCGTCTGGTTGTTGGCGAGCGCCGTGCTGCTGCCCTTCCCGATACTGGTGTTGCTATCCCTCGCGCAGCATTGGCCTTGGCCGGAGCTTCTACCGACCCATCTGCAAATGCGGCAGTGGCAGGCCGTGTTCAAGGACGCGCAGGGCTTAAAGAGCGCCATTTTGCTTTCAGTCGGCTTAGGGGTAGCCGTCTCTGGCGCGGCTACCGCGCTAGGTTTCGCGAGCAGCCGAAGTGTCGCGCGGCATCCGCAGCAACACCGATTGCTGACTCTGGTTTACTTGCCCTTCGCGGTGTCGCCCGTCGTGCTGGGTGTTAGTCTCTTGTATATTTTCTTGCGATTGCACCTTGCCGGCAACGTTGCCGGAGTCATGCTCGCGCAACTCGTTTTCGCATACGCCTACGCGGTGATTCTCTCGAGGACATTCTGGAATCGGCGGGTTGCCGCTCTCGAGGAACTCGCCGTTTCCCTGGGAGCAAACCGATGGCAAGTCTGGCTGCGCGTACTCATGCCGATGGCGCGGCCGTTGCTCGTGATTTGTCTATTTCAGACCTTCCTAATCTCCTGGTTCGACTACGCCTTGGCGCAGTTGATTGGCAACGCACAGGTGGCCACGCTGACGGTCTCTCTGTATCAATATTTCGTCGGCGGCGATACGCGTCTTGCCGCCACTTGCAGTCTATTGCTCATCGCACCACCACTTGCCGCGCTCGCGCTCAATCACCGGCTCTTGTCTGCCACCATTGCTGCGCCCTTGGAGGATCTCGATGAGTGATTTGCCCGCCGCCGCATTGCGCGTAGAAAATTTGGAGGTAAGATTTGGCCAACAGGCCGTGTTTAGCGACGTATCCTTTGAGGTGGAGGCACACACGACGCTGGTATTGACAGGGCCTTCGGGCTGCGGCAAGACTACACTGCTGCGCGCGATTGCTGGATTGGTCAGCGCGGATCACGGCCACGTAACGCTTGGGGCCGCACGGGTCGATGAGCTCGCGGCCAATCGCCGCGGTATCGTGTATTTGAACCAAGAGCCATTGCTGTTCCCGCATCTGACGCTCTTCGAGAATCTGGCGTTTGGCTTGCGGCTTCGCCGATTCCCGCTGACGGCGATTCGCGAACGTGTAGGTTCGCTTTTACGGAGCTTGGGTCTCGATGACATGGAGCTGCGTCGTCCACACACTTTATCGGGCGGGGAGCGTCAGAGGGCGGCGTTTGGCCGTGCACTGGCGGTAGAACCCGCTCTCCTCTTGTTGGACGAGCCGTTCAGCAATCTCGATCCAGATACTCGCGCAAGCATGCAAGGACTGTTCAAACAAGTATCCGAGGAGCGCGGCGTCACATCGCTTTTCGTCACGCACGATCTCAAGGAATCACTGTGCATCGGCGACCGCTTCGCACTCATGCGCAACGGGCACGTCGATATCTTCGGCAGTAAAGATGCATATGCCGCCGATCCACGCAGCGGCGTCGCGCGCGAGGCGCAATTCTGGCAGGACATTATCCCCGAAGCAGTCGACGAGAACCCTGCGAAACTGCGCCTGTCCTGAACTCTCGCGACCGGCCGTTACAAGTCGTCTGCTCGCAGCGCGGCCGCCACGTGCACAAGACGCTGGCCCATCGTGAACACGATGACGCCGATGAACAGCCAGGTCCACGCCCTCAAGTGGGCGGACCCTGCAATCATCAAACTCAAACAGATGAAGGCTTCGGTTCGTTCGCCGAGGCCGGGAGCATAGTGGAACGATTTGGCCGAATGATTGCGTAGCGCCGCTGCTATCGATAAAAATAGAGACATCGCAATGGCGATGACGCCTGCCAAGATCACCAAATCCAAGCGCGCCTCCGGATGGCGCCACGCAAGCGCCACGATGACTGCGACCTCCACGACCCGATCGGACGTGATGTCCACGATCGCTCCGAATGGACTCGCTCGAGTCATCCTTGCAAGGGCGCCGTCGGCGGCGTCCAGTAAACCGGAAGCCCATAGGAGGCCGACGGCGGTCCAGGCCCACCCGGCGGTTATGCAAGCGGCGGCACAGACGCCAACCAGCATGGCGAGCGCCGTGACCGCGTTGGCGGTCAAGCGCGCTCGATGCAGCGCCCGGGCAATTGCATCGATGAACGGGTCCACGAGTTTTCGGGCATGCGTGTCGAGCGTCAATGTGCACCGAAGGGTTGACGAAGCAGGGCGAGCAATCGTTGGTCTGCTTCGGCGCGATAGGTGGTCAAGCCGGAAGGCATGCACGTCTGGGACTCACGTGGTTGCGGTGTATAACTTCCGAAAAGACGATCCCACCAGGAGACGTGGAAGCCGAAATTGGTGTCGTGCTCTTTGCGGAGTATCGAGTGGTGAATCCGATGCATATCGGGGGTCACGAACATACTGCGCAGAAGTCGATCATGCGTGAGTGACAAGGCGATATTTGCATGGGTAACCAGGGCAAAACTGCTGAGCACAATTTCAAACGTCAACACGATTGCCGCAGGGGCGCCCAAGAGCACAACGGTTGCGATTTTGACGCCGATGGAGAGCAGAATTTCGAGGGGATGAAAGCGCGCGCCGACTCGATGCATGACCCGATGCTGCATATAGATGACCAGACCCAAGGCCGCAAACGCAATGAGAGCGGCCGGCAGCGGGCGTACGTGCGCCCGCTCTGCCATGCCGAGCGTTAACAGCAGTGCAACGAATACGCCAAGCCGAAGCATAGTAGGATTCATACTGCACGCGCGTTAAAGATGCTATACGCGATGATGCCAGGAAAACGATAGCGGATAGCGCGCTTTACCCGGCTTTTCGAGCGCATTCCACCAGCAAGCTCTTAAAAGATGTCGCTAGTGTGCGCTACCGTACAGCGAGCTCAATAGCGACTGATCATGCTTTGGTTCTCCACGATACGGCGACCAGACTAGATAATGAACAAGACAGGGGAGCATTCGAAACGCCTCATTTGGATCTGCGCCGGCGTGCTGCTGGTCGCGGCTCTGATTGCCGGCTGGTTCACGCTGCCGATCAAAGAGTGGCTCGAGGCGTTCCAGGAGTGGATCAAATCGCTTGGCGCTTGGGGCGTCGCGGCGTTCGTCGCGGTGTATATCGTCGCCGTCGTGGTGCTGGTGCCCGCCAGTGCCCTGACGCTGGTGGCGGGATTGGCATTCGGCGTCTGGGGTTTTCCCTTGGTGGTCGGGGCCGCCACGGTCGGAGCCGGACTCGCTTTTCTAGTGGCGCGGTATCTCGCCAGGGATAGGGTCAAGAAATTTGTCGAACAGCGACCTAAGCTGAAAGCCGTGGACCAAGCGGTGGCGGAGGGGGGCTGGAAAATCGTCGGATTGCTGCGCTTAAGTCCACTCGTGCCGTTCAACTTGCAAAACTACCTGTTCGGCGTGACCGATATCGGCTTCTATCCTTACCTTGCAACGACCTTCGTCGGAATCATGCCCGGCTCGCTGCTCTACGTGCTGCTCGGCGCGTTGGGTCACGGCGAGGGCAAGGGCGCCGTCTGGAAATGGTCGTTTTTCGCCGTCGGCATCCTCGCCACCGCTATCACCGCCGTCATCATCGCACGCAAGGCCAAGGCCAAGCTGGTCCAATCCGGCGTCGGTAATGATGGCGCCGCCAAGGCCTCGCCGAAGTGATCCGGCGAATCACCGACAGCTGCGATATCGGCGCCCGGGCGCGCTACTGGGAGACCGGTCTGCGGACCTTGATCGAGCGAACCGCAGAGCGTGACGATGCAGACTCTTTTCCTTTAATACTTAGGATCACGCAGCCATGAGGCCGCGGTAGCGAGCCAAATCCCACCAATTTCATCAACAATGTGTAAGCAAAAGGTGTTTTTGAGTCCAGGTAGGCCCGCCGCAGATCGCCATTCACCAAGCCCAGACCGTATTAGTCACCGAGGAGGACGGTCAGATTATTTCGTCGAGCGAGAAAGGATTCTATTTTCTCGACACGCGCGTCATCAGTGCTTGGTCCATCTATGCCAACGGCGCTTCCTGGGTGCTACTGAACGGTGGCGCGATCACCTACTACGCCGCGCGCATCTTTCTCACCAATGACGATTTCCTGACGCAAAGCGGTCCGATTGCATTCCGGACACTCTCGCTCGTGATCAGCGGCACCATCGATGGCGGCATGCATGAGGATCTCGACGTCGTCAATCACGGCACCGCCGCAGTGCGTTTTAATCTGGAAGTCGCTCCGCGCTGCGATTTCGCCGATACCTTCGAGGTCAAGTCGAAAAAGATCGTCCGGCGTGGGCAGATCAGCACGATCTGGAATCCGGAACTGCGGAGATTGTGCAATACCACTAGAGTGCAATACATATCGCAACAAAGACTTCCTGCGCTCGGTCACCATCACCTCATCCGAGGCAACCGCGCAGTATGCAAACGGTCGACTCAGCTTTGAGATCGATCTAGCGCCGAGCGCCACCTGGCATTGCTGCCTGCGCTACGACCTCGCCGATGCTCAGACTTCAGTCCTTGCTCCCTGAAGCTGGGATTAGCCTTACAGATCGGCTTTCTGCGCATGAGTGGCCGCGTCCTCGATGCCGTGCGCATCGTACCGGCCGTTTTGTGGCGCCATTTGGGAGAGCAGTTCAACGTCGCGGCCCCGGATTTGGCGTCGCTGCGGGCCATGTAGGGGCGAGGCTATACCCTGTTTGAACACCAGCAGTCAGCCTGTGAAGTGATGGGCTTCCACTGGCTGAGCGAGGCGCAGGACCTCGCACTGTCAGGTGTATTACGGCTGGAACTGACGCGCACCCGCGATCGGCAACAACTGCTGATCTTCGCACGGCGCTGGCTGTACGAACATCGGCTACTCATTATGCACGAGCGATCCATGCGCTCGACGATCGGGAAGGCAACGCAGCACTACGAAGTCGCGCTCGCAAAGAGCATCCATGCGGTGATCGACGATGAACGGCCGGAACGCTAGAAAAAAGCGTTGGTGACCCCGTGCGAGTCGGGCGCGACGCTGCAGAGCTGGTTGCGGTCACCGCCGGCCAAGCACTCGACGCGCCAGATCGAGGAGCTGCTGGAACGGATTTCAACGCTGTATGAACTCGGTATTCATCGACACTTCGCCGACGTACCCGATGACCTGCTGCGGCGCTATGCTCGGCGGCTGGCGAACCGGCCTCCCTCGATCGGTGCTGCTGATTAGACGGAAGTTCTTCCCCGCCTAAATGATGGTTGATCGCTGAAGACCCTGCAAATGCAGAGTTTTCGCGTTTTGGAGCGGGCATTACAGATGCATAATGTAGTCATGTAAATGGCAAATTATGGTTGTAATTCATAGTTTGGTACGGCATCCTGTAGTCATGCATATCGATGGCGTCCCGAACCGCGCTTCGCGCCCCACCTATCTTCTTCGTGAGTCCTACCGCGAAGGCAAGAAGGTCCGCAAACGCACGCTGGCCAATCTTTCAGCGCTGTCGGATGAGCAAATCGAGTCGATCCGCGCGGTGCTATCGGGGCAGAGCGTTCGCCCGGTCTCGCAGCTCTGGCAGACCATCCGCTCGCGTCCCCATGGTGCGGTCCAGGCGGTGCGTGTAGCCATGCAAAGACTAGGATTTGAGTCCTTGATCGCCTCGCGGGCCGGCCCTGAGCGCGACGCGGTGTGTGCAATGGTGGCGGCGCGGATTTTATCCCCGCATACGAAGTTTGCGACGACGCGCTGCTGGCACACGACGACGTTGCCGGAGGAGTTCGGCGTTGGCGGTAGGGATGAGGACGATCTGTATGCCGCCATGGACTGGCTTCTGGAGCGGCAGAACGTGATCCAGAAGAAGCTTGCCGCTCGACATCTGTCGGAAGGCGGCCTGGCATTGTATGACTTGAGTTCCAGCTACTTCGAAGGCCGCTGCTGTCCATTGGCGAAGATTGGCTACAGCCGCGACGGCAAGCGCAATACGCCGCAAGTGAACTATGGTCTGCTGACCAACCGCGCCGGTTGCCCGGTCGCCATCTCGGTGTACGAAGGCAACACCGGCGATGCGAAGACCTTGCCTGACCAGGTCAAGAGACGGCGCGAGGACTTTGGCCTCGAGCGCCTGGTGCTAGTCGGGGATCGGGGGATGATCTCGCACAAGGCGATCGACTCACTGCGTTCTCTGGATGGCCTTGCCTGGATCACGGCGCTGAGAAGTGTACAGATCCGCGCGCTCGTGCACGGCGGCGCTCTGCAGTTGGGCCTGTTTGATGAACGCAATCTGCTGGAGTTTGCGCACCCGGATTATCCGAACGAGCGGCTGATGGCCTGTCGCAACGTCGATCTCGGACGACTGCGAGGCCATAAGCGCGAAGCTCTGCTGGTGGCGACGGAGAAGGAGCTGCAAAAGATCCGCAGCCGCGTCGAGGACCGCGCGCTCGCCGGGCAGGACAAAATCGGTGTGCGGGTTGGCAAGGTCGTCAACAAATATAAGGTGGCGAAGCTGTTTGCGCTCACCATCGAGGAGCACCGCTTCGAGTTTAAGCGACTCGACGCACAAATCGCCGCTGAAGCCGCACTCGACGGCATCTACATCATCCGCACCAGCGTGCCGAAAAAACAGATGACTTCCGCCGAAGCGGTGCGCAGTTACAAGGCACTCGCCGAAGTCGAGCGGGCGTTCCGCTCCATGAAGACCATTGATCTGCATATCCGCCCCATCCATCATCGGCTCGAGACTCGAGTGCGTGTCCAAATCTTTCTGTGCATGCTTGCCTACTATGTCGAGTGGCACATGCGCGAAGCCTGGCGCGAGTTGATGTTTGCGGATGAGGATCTGAAGCGTAAAACCCGGCGCGACCCGGTCGCCGCCGCGCAGCGTTCCGAAGCGGCGCTGGAAAAAGTCGCCACTCATACCTTGCCGGACGGCTCCGCGACGCACAGCTTCCGCACGCTGCTGCAAGAACTATCCACCATCGTGCGCAACACCTGTCAGCCCACCCTCGACGCCACCACCGCATTGAGCTTCCAGATGACGACGCTCCCGAATCAAACTCAGCAACGCGCGCTTCAGCTCCTGCAAACCATCGCCGTGTAGACACTCACTCGACACCGAAAAATCCGCTAACTCGTTGAGCAGTCGCGAAATAGTTGTCAACGCAGCCAGGAACTTCCGTTTAGAGAGCCGCTGCGAACCATCGAGAGCACCTATTTTCTGCGCTCTTGTTTGCTGATCGGTACCGACCGCCTGCTGCTGATGGTGCGCCGCCGGGTCGCCGATCTGTGGCGCCACGCGACCACGGATGCCAATCGGATGCTGATTCACTGGGCGGACTTATACCGGGAACTACTGACGTCGGTCGCGGCGCTGGCGAGCGATACCACCGTCGCCGATACCGAAGTCCGCGACCGCCTACGATCGCTGGTGGTGGAACATAGACAACGCAAGCCGCCGACGCGTGCGCAGCTGGTCCGTGATCACCTGACCTGCGAGATTCGGCCGGTGCGCTCGCTTCTGTCGGCCCTGATGACGCTGCCGTGGGAAGCGACACCGGGTCATTCGGTGTTGGCCGCCGTGAAACTACTCAAACCCCTGTATGAACGGGGTGCCAGGGAGTTGCCAACCACCCAGACGACCGATCTCGGCAAAGTGTGGCGGGCGTTGCTCGCCGGCGCCGGACACGTGGGTGCATTTGATCGCCTCGGTCCATAGTGGTCACACCAGTGCCGTCAGCGTGATGACACGCTTCGGCTCCGCCGCGCGCGGCGACCCGCTCTACGAAGTCGGTGTCGGGAT
>JBEPVT010000034.1:0-46850 GCA_041690895.1 Gammaproteobacteria bacterium | reverse complement strand
CCGTCGCCGTAGATGTCCTCGCCCTTGCGCGCATGCGCCTTGAGCACGCCGAAAATGATGTCCTGCTTGCGCGAGCGGCCCATGTTCTCGAGACCCATGGTCTCGGCAAGCTTGACCAGATCGCTGATCGGACGCTTCTTCAGCTCCGTCAGGTTCATCGAGCTGCGGCTGCGCGCAAGATCGGTCGGTGCAATGATTTCTAAATCGTCGCCGCCCTCCGGCAAATCACCGTAGTCCTCCTGGATCGGCCGACCGCCGTTGGAGTTGCCGTTGCCGTTGCGATTGTCATTGCGCGGTCCACGGTTACGATTGGATCGGCCTCCGCCCCCCTGGCCGCCACCACCCTGTTGACCGCCGCCCTGTTGACCGCCGCCCTGGCCCCCGCCGCGCGATTGATTCCCTAAGTAGCCTCTCACAGGTTGCTGTCCAGAAAAGCGGCGAGCTGTGATTTGGTCACGGCGCCGACCTTTTGGGCCTCGACGGTCCCGTTCTTGAACAGAATCAGTGTGGGGATGCCGCGGATGTTGAATTTGGGGGGGGTTTGGGGATTTTCGTCGATGTTGAGCTTGGCGATACGAATCTTGTCTTTATACGTGTCGGCAATCTCATCGAGGATTGGCGCGATCATTTTGCAGGGACCGCACCACTCCGCCCAAAAATCCAACAATACAGGCTTGTCTGACTTGAGCACGTCCTTGTCGAACGTCGCGTCGCTGGTGTGAACGATACTTGGGTTACTCACTGCGGATACAGCTCCTTTTGGAGATTTATATGAAGTTAAAACGGGTTGTTTTTGGGAAGCTAGAACCCAAACCGTTACCGCGAAGTGACGATGCGCGGCCGTTCGGGCACAATACAGTGGGTTTAGCGGTCTTGATTACCTTAAAAGGGTACCGATGATACGGTTGGAGAGCGGATAGACCAGCTCCTCGTTGGCCATATTGTCATCCGGTCCCCATCATTTTGCAAGTTTATGCAATTCACAAAGCGAAAATGTCAGACGCCCATCTCAGTCAGCTCACGTTCGATTCCTTAAATATCCCCGAATCCGTCAAGCGCGGTATCGCCGAACAAGGCTTTACCCGCGCGACGCCCATTCAGGCGCAAACGCTGCCGATCGCCCTCGCAGGGCGCGACGTTGCGGGCCAAGCGCAGACCGGCACCGGCAAGACGGCGGCATTTCTCATTGCGTTGTTCAATCGGCTGTTGACAACCTCAGCCGCACCCAATCGCCCGGTCAACGCGCCGCACGCCATCGTCATCGCGCCCACTCGTGAGCTTGCCGTTCAGATCCATTCTGATGCGCTGGCGGTCGGCAAGTACACCGGCTTGAAGATCGCGATCGTGTTCGGCGGCGTCGATTACGAAAAGCAACGGCGCATCTTGGAAGAGGGCGTCGATGTTCTGATCGGCACTCCAGGCCGGATCATCGACTATTTCAAACAACAGGTGTTCGATCTACGACACATCCAAGTAGCGGTCCTGGATGAAGCAGATCGTATGTTCGATCTCGGATTTATCAAGGACATCCGTTTCATATTGCGCCGCATGCCGCATCCGACGTTGCGCCTCACCATGATGTTCTCGGCCACCCTCTCGCACCGGGTCATGGAGCTAGCCTACGAGCACATGAACAATCCGGAACTGATCCGCATCGAACCGGACAAGATGACGGTTGACCGGGTTACGCAGGTGCTCTACTTCCCCTCGACCGAGGAGAAAATTCCGTTGCTAATGGGCTTACTGCGGCGCATCGAAGCACGCCGCACCATGGTCTTCGTGAATACCAAACGCGTGGCCGAGGTGCTGGAACGAACGTTGACGGCCAACGGCTTCGTGGCGCAAGCGTTGTCGGGCGACGTCCCGCAAAACAAGCGTCTGAAAATGATGCGCGACTTTCACAATGGCGACATCGCCGTGCTGATCGCCACGGATGTGGCATCGCGCGGTCTGCACATTCCTGATGTGAGTCATGTCTTTAACTTCGATCTGCCGAACGATGCCGAAGACTATGTGCATCGCATCGGACGCACCGCGCGCGCCGGCGCTGAAGGTGATGCCATCAGTTTCGGCTGCGAGGAATACGCCATTTCGCTGCCCGATATCGAGCGCTACATCGGACATCAGATTCCGCGCGCGGCCATTGAAACGCTAGATTTGGCCGCGGTGACCGCGCCGCCTCCGGCCGTCTGGCGCGAGCGTGCGCCTAGACAGGGACAATCTCGCGGCGGCGGCCGACCCACTGGCGGACGTTCCGGCGGACCGAACCGATCCGGCGGCGGGCGTTCCAGTGGTGCACCGCCCTCGTCGCGACGCCCGCCCTCGCGACCGCATGCCAGTGCGCCGCGGCCCGCTGCACCCTCCCTCAGTCCTGCAACTGCCGGCGCAACGGGCGACGCGCCGGCAAAAGATCCTTCCCGTCGCAGACGGCGCCGTGGACGCGGCGGCGGTCCGGCCGGCGGTGCGCCGAATCCGGGCGCAGCAGGTTCTTAGATCAGCTCCGCCACGCTATCGATCGCCGCGAAATCTCCAGTCTCTTGAGGCAGTGCACCGCTGTCCGGGCGGCGCACCGCGCGTAAATGCGCAATACCGTAATCGCGAGCGCACTGAAGCACCCTTAAGCTGTCGTCAATAAACAAGGTTCGCGGCGGCGAAAAATCTTCGCGCGCGGCCAAGCGCGGCCAAAACGCCGCATCCTCCTTCGGCGCATCGAAGGGTTGCGAGGAGTAGCAGGCATCAAAATGCCGCGTCAACGCCACGCGCTCATCTTTGATGGCGAGTGTTGTGGGGTGCGAGTTGGTGACCAGCACCACGCGTTTGCCGCGGGCGCGCAATTTTTGCAGAAACGTTTCGGCGCCCGGCAAGAATCCGACGCGGGGCAAGGTCTCGCGTTTCAGTGCAGGAATATCCAGCTTAAGCTCGCGCGTCCAGTATTCGATGCAATACCACCGCAAGGTGTGCGCAACATTCTTGAACTTAAGAGCCAACAGCTCATGCGCTTGTGTCTCGCTGATGTCATTGGCAACTGCGTAACGGCTGGGGATCAACGTCCCCCAAAACCAATTGTCGAAACGCAAATCCAACAATGTGCCGTCCATGTCGAGCAACACGGTATCGACACTCCCCCAGTCGACTGCAGAAGAAGCATGCATATGCGTATGATACCTCGGTGCGAGATCTAGCTGCTCTGGCCGAATCCCTGATGCCCATTGTCGAGCGCGCAAGCGCCGCTATCATGGAAATCTATGACGGCGCATTTGCCGTGCAGCGCAAGGATGATAATTCGCCGCTGACTCTGGCGGACCTGGAATCGCAACGGGTCATCATCGAGGGACTCAAGCGCATCACGCCGGACATTCCGATCTTGTCGGAAGAGTCGGCAACGGCACCGTGGTCGCAACGCCAGACCTGGCGCGAATTGTGGGTGGTCGATCCGCTCGACGGCACTCGCGAATTCATCAAGCGCAACGGCGAATTCACCATCAACATCGCACTCGTCGTGGAACACGAAGCGCTGCTCGGCTTGGTGTCCGCGCCTGCGCAAAAAGTCACTTATTGGGGCATTGCCGGCAGTGGTGCATTCACGCGGCGGCCCGGCGCGGTAACGCGCCGAATCCACACGGCGCCGCCGCAACAGCCCGTGCGTGTTCTCGGCAGCCGCTCACATGCGAGTCCGGAGATCACGGCATATTTGACACGCTTGGGCCCGCACGTCGTGAGCGGCATGGGGAGTTCATTGAAATTCTGTTTGCTGGCAGAGGGCCAGGCGGAACTGTATCCACGCTTTGGTCCGACGTCGGAGTGGGATACGGCGGCGGGTCAAGCGCTGCTCGAAGCTGCCGGCGGTCACGTCACCCGCATGGATGGCCATCGGCTGCGGTACAACTGCCGCGAAAGCGTGATCAACGGCGACTTCGTCGCCTTCAGCGATGCGAGCGTCTTACCGTCTTAGGCGTCTCCAACCAGTCTTAGGCGTGTCCAACCGGTTCGCACAATTGCAGCGTCGCGTCCAACAAAGTCGGGATATCGAATACCACTTCGTCTTGGGTGATCGTCAGCTTGGCGACGCCCGCCGCGGCGATGAGCGCCGCCGGCACATGGATCTGATCGCGCTGCCGCGGAGTGGTCCAAGAACTGACCCGGGCGTCGCCGAAAGCCCGATTCAGCGCACCCCAGCGCAAATGAGCGGCGCGGGCTTGGGCCGTATCTCCACCCCATTGACGCCGGGCGATGGCAATTGACGCATCCCCCAATGCCGAGGGTGCCCGCGTCATCAGATCGTGCACGTAGCGCACCATCTCGTTCGGATCGACCCGCACTGCGAGCGATGTTTGATGATCGTGGGTCATTTGCGTGTTGTCTCCATGGCCCTAAGTTTGGGGGTTAAGTCCCAAAAACCAAGGGGCGGCAGCGCGCAGCGCGAAGGGTTAAGATTCGCGCCATGGATGACAGCTTCATTATGCCCGTGGCCATTGCGGGCGCCTTGGCGGGCGCCTACAAGGTCTGGGAGATCTCCCTGGATGCCCGAGAGGCTGCAAACCGCATCGCCAAAGACACCTGCTGCCGCGCTGTGGTGCAGTTTTTGGACGGTACGGTCGCATTCGCCGGTTTTAGATTGAGCCGCGACTCCCGAGGCAAACGGCGCCTGCTGCGCACCTACACCTTTGACTACACGAACGACGGTTTCGAACGCGCGCAGGGATTCATCGTACTGGCCGGCAACCGGCTCGAGGCGGTGGGGCTTGCGGGCAGTCCGTCGTGAATCGCGCTCTCAACATCGACCTGCACACTCATTCGAATTGTTCAGATGGTTCCTTGAGCCCCGCCGCGCTCATCGAGCGCGCGGCTTCGGCCGGCGTTAAAGTGCTGGCGCTGACTGACCATGACACCGTCGCTGGCCTCGATGAGGCGCAGCGAGCAGCGAGCGAACAAGGGTTGCGATTGATCCCTGGGGCGGAAATCTCTGCCGGCTGGCGTTCGCAAGCAATTCATGTGCTCGGTCTTTGGATCGATCCCTCCTCGCCCGAGCTATGCGCCATGCTGCAGGCACAGGGCGAACTGCGCCGGGTGCGCATGCGCAAGATCTGCGCACGCCTGGAAAAATTGCGGCTTCCCGGCGCGGAGTTGCTGGCCGCGGTGCAGAGAAATCCTGGATTGCCGACGCGGGCTCACCTGGCGGCGGCAATGGTCGCCGGCGGCCATGTCGATACGCACGCAGCCGCCTTCCGGAAATACCTAAGCAAGGGCAAGGCCGCGCATATCGCGGCGGAATGGCCTGCGCTCGAGACCGTCGTGGGCTGGATTCGCATGGCGGGCGGTGTCGCCTCCCTGGCCCATCCGGCGCGCTATGGCATCTCGGCCGGCGCGCGTCGGCGTTTGATTGCCGATTTCACTGCGGCCGGTGGCACCTCGCTCGAAGTGGTGACCGGCGGCAACGGTGCTCAGCATGTCGATACCTGTGCGGCGCTCGCGCTGACGCATGGCTTGTTGGGATCGGTCGGTTCGGACTTTCACAGCCCGCAAGCTGCCTGGAATCCGCTCGGCCGCTCCCTTAAGCTACCGGATTGCGTCACGCCCGTGTGGCGCAGCTTCGGCCTATAAACGTGAGTGACGAAAAGAACAACGTCAGTACCGATTTATTCAAGAACATCGAGCGCCTGCGTCAGCTGCGCATCGAGCATCGCGATCTCGACGACGTCATTTCCAGACTGAGCATGGACTTCAAAGTGGACGAGCTGCAAATGAAACGACTCAAGCGGCGCAAGCTGATGCTCAAGGATCAAATCGCGAGGCTCGAGAGCCAGCTGATACCGGATCTGAACGCGTGAACGCGATCTGGCTGCACATCCAAGCGTTTTTCGACATTTTATCGACACGCAATGTGTTGATCGAAATCGGCGTGCTCGCAGTGTGTTTGCTGGTGGGAGGCTTGGTGGGTTTCGAGTTGAGCCGCCGCAATCAGCGTCAGCCCAGCAGCCCGCCGATGGCACTGTCGTGGCGATACTTCGGCACACAGGGCAGTGTGGTGATCACACCCATCATCGTGGTGCTCGTTCTCGTACTGATTGCCAACAGCTCGCTGCTGGCGGCGCATTTCGACGTGACCCTGCTCGGCGCAGCGGCGCGGCTGATTCTCGCGTATATCGTGGTGCGCAGCGCGGTGCTGGTGTTTGCCGCGAGCCTAGGAAACAAATCCTGGATTCAAAATTGGGAAACGCGCCTCGCGTTGCTGATCTGGCTGGCAATCGCCGCGGAGTACCTAGGGTGGCTCGATCCGATCATCGCCACCCTGGACAGTGTCGGCATCGCCGCGGGCAAGAGTCGCATCACCGTCTGGTCGGTGCTCAAACTGCTGTTCACGTTGACCCTTTTCATGCTGGCGGCGGCGTGGATCAGCCGCTGGGTCGAGCGGCGCGTCAAGAGACTCACCAGCGTCGCAATGTCGACGCGCATCGGTATCGCGAAATTCGCCAACGCATTTCTGATTGCCTTGAGCATTCTCATCGGTTTGAATGCCGCCGGCGTCGATCTCACCGCGCTCACCGTGCTTACCGGCGCGGTCGGCTTAGGGTTAGGTTTCGGATTGCAATCCATCGCAGCCAATTTCGTCAGCGGCTTCGTGCTGCTGATGGATCGCTCGATCAAGCCCGGCGATGTCATCAGTCTCTCGGGACAAGCGGGCACCAGCACGGAGAATTTCGGCTGGGTGCAGGAGCTGCGCGGGCGCTATGTGGTGGTGCGCGATCGCGACGGCGTAGAGATGCTCGTGCCCAATCAACAGCTCATCTCCAACGCCGTGATCAATTGGAGCTACACCGACCCGCGCATCCGCCTGAAGCTCCCGATTCGCATCAGCTACCGCGACGATCCGGAATTGGCGTTGAAAATATTGCTGCAAGCCTGCGAGGGGCAAGCGCGAGTTCTGAGCGAACCGGCACCGGTGTCGCGGCTGATGCACTTCAGCGACAGCGGCATCGAGCTTGAACTGCGCTTCTGGATTTCCGATCCGCAAGAGGGCGTTAACAACGTACGCTCAGAAGTCAACCGCGCCATATGGCGCCTGTTCAAGGAATATCAAATCACCATTCCCATGGCGCAGCGTGAAATCATCGTGCGCAACGCCGCTTCGGAACTCGACTAAAGATTCGCAAGTGCCGATCCAGATCACACCGCACATCGCCATCCCCGATGACGAGCTGGAATGGAAATTCATCCGCGCCTCCGGCCCCGGCGGTCAAAACGTCAATAAGGTCTCGAGCGCGGCACAGCTGCGATTTTTGCTGCCGCTAAATAGCAGCTTGCCGGTGGCGGCGAGAAATCGGCTGCGCGCGATCGCGGGGCAGAAAATGGTCGATGACGGCAGCATCTTGTTCACCGCGCGCAGCGAACGCAGCCAGGAACAAAATCGCCGCGCAGCGTCGGAGCGCCTGGCGGCGCTGATCCGCACTGCGCTGATCGAGCCGAAGATCCGCAAGAAGACGCGTCCGACCAAGGGCTCGCAGGAACGGCGCATCGAATCCAAGAAACGGCGTGGCGCGAGCAAATCGCAGCGCGGCCGACAGGGCTGGGATTAGTCATTGTCCCAGTGTGACCTGCAAGATGCTGTGCCGGATTTGTTCCGAGAGCACGAGCTGAGCGTCCGCGGCCACACCGAGCAGCGGCTCGCCGAACAGCAGCTCCTTGTCTTCCGATAGTTGGATCACGTTGCGCCGGATCAATAGATCGATGAAATTTCGGAACAGGCTCTTGTCGACAAATTCAGGCGAGTTCAGCCCGTAGAGCAGGGTCATGCGTTGCGCCATCAAGTGGCAGCGCTCTTCGAGCGCCGCAGGCGTGATGCTGGCGCTCCCTGCCTGCCGCAGCAGCGCGATCGCGAGGTAGTAGCGCTCGAGGGTTTGAATGGTGGCCTGCGCCAGCACCGATAAGCGGATGGCCTCAAGCGAGGTGGGCGGCGGCCGCTGCCACTCGCTGCGATCGTCATTGCCCTGCAAAAGATTGAGCCGCACGAAGGTGTCAAGCAGCGAGTCCGCCACCGCGCTGACCTGTGCTTCGTCCCAGCGCAGGAACAGTTCCGCGGAAATATATGGGTACACTCGCCACACCAGCCGTTGAATATCCACGGTGCGCATGCGTGCGTTGCTCACGAAAGCGCATGCCAGGAGCGAGGGCATCGCAAATAAGTGCAGAATATTGTTGCGGTAGTACGTGGCCAGCACGGCATTTTCCGCGCTCATGCGCATGATGTCGCCAAGCGGATGCTTTTGTCGCTCTAACAGCCCAAACGCTTCGGCGTAGGCGACCATTAGTTGGCCGCTGTCGGGAGTCACGGTGACCAAGGGCGAATACGGTGCGTCGTGCAGCAGCCGTTGATACAGCTCGAGCTGTCGGATCAAATCAACCTCCGGCAGTGCCTGCCGCGGCGTCGCCAAGATCGCCATGGCCACCAAATTGATGGGCGTGACCGCCGCTGCGGCATTGATTTCGGTATTGATCCGCACGGCGAGCTCGGATATCGCATCAGAAATCCACCCGGAGCGCGAAGCCTCGCTCTCGGAAGGCTCTGAACGCCAGTGCGGATTGTGCTTCTGCAGCAGCTGGTCGAGATCAATGGGTTGCCCCAGATTCACGTGCACTTTGCCGAATTTGCTGCGTAACACCGACACGATCGACTTGACCAAGACGAAAATGCCTTCCTTTTGTTTCGGCTGTCCCGACAACTCGCCGATATAGGTCCTCCCTTCCACGATGCGCTCATAGCCGAAATACACCGGCATGAACTTCACCGGACGCTTCGGATCGCGGATGTAGCTGCGCACGGTCATCGACAGCATCCCGGTGCGCGGCGACAGCAGCCGCCCCGTTCGGCTGCGCCCGCCCTCGATGAAATACTCGAGCGGATGACCGCGCGCCATCATAAAACCGAGGTACTTGGCGAACACCACGGGATACAGCGCATCGCCCTTGAAGCTGCGCCGCAGGAAGAACGCTCCGCATTTGCGCATGAATCTGCCTATCACCGGCATGTTCAGATTCACTCCCGCTGCGACATGCGGAATCGCGAAGCCCTTGCGATAAATGATGTACGACAACAGCAAGTAGTCCATGTGGCTGCGATGGCAAGGCACGTAGATGATCTCAACCCCGTCGCCAACGGCGCTCAAATTCTCGATGTGCTCGAGTTCCACGCCGTCATACAGCGAGTTCCACAAGCGTCCCAGCACGCCCGCCATGAAGGTGACCACGGCTTGCGAATAATTCGCCGCGATCTCCCGCGCATACTTGCGCGCCAGCAGCAATGCAGGCCGGCGCTGCAACTGGCGTGCCTGCATTTCATTGCGCACCGCCTGGCGCACGGCCTGGGTCTTCAAGATCTGCAGCACCATGGTTCGCCGATGCGACAGATCCGGACCGATGCTGGACGCTCGCTGCGCGCGCAATACCTGGCGCAGCGAGCGTAAGGTCCGCCGCACATTGCGCGGCTCGCTCAAACTCTGATCGAGAACGTCGCGCAGACGTATAGGCTCGCCGAAATACACCAGCGTATTGCGGCCATGCAAGATCACGCTCAGCAATTTCCGAAAACGCCCGACCAGGATCCAGTCTTCGGTGAACGGCAAACGCCACCAACGCATTTCCTTGTGAGGCGCGCGGCCCCAGAAAATCGCCACCGGCACAAGATCGAGTTCCAATTGCGGATATGCCGCCGCCGCATCCAGCAACTGCGTCAGGTAGCGCGGCGCACGCTCGGCGTTGCGGCTGCTGAACAGGCTGGGCCGCCGCGTCAATTCGAAGTAGGCGCGATCCGCGCGCCTTCCGCCCAGCATCAGGCGCCTGGTGGGCCGCGGCAGATTGTGTGCCGCGCAGACGTTGTTGAGCACCGCGAGATCCGTGAGGCTCTCGCGTTCCAACACATAGCACACGGGACGAGGCCGTGCCGCAATGGACGCGACGGCATCCCCGGGCTTGATGGTCTCGCGCACCCACAGGCCCAAAATCTTGCGAACGCTCCAGCGCCATGCCTGGCCGAAGCCGACAAGAGGGTTCATGGTCGCTTATGAGCTAGGGAGTGGGCGCGCCGCGTTCTTGCTCATCGATCGCTTTACGGGTTTTTTCGGCGTTTTCATCCACTGTTTTCTGCACATCGCGCGCCTTATCCATCTGCTGCGTCAGGGGATCGAAGACCGTTTTGGGCGGCGCTGGCGGTTCTTGCGATGAACAACTTACCGTGAACAAAACTGCCAGCGTCATTGTCCAACATTTAACGTAACCCATGATGCACCTAAGGTAAGCCGGCCGTTCGGGAGCTTGAGTGTACAATAGACATATGTTTCGCTTTGCATTCCTCCTGAGTCTTGCCGGTCTCGCACAGGCCGGCGCGCCGCCGGTCGACATCGACAGCGCGGCGCAGCTGTATCAGGAGGCAGCCATTCGCGAGCAAGTGCGCGCTGGGTTGGGTTCGATGCCGGCACACATCCGCAAATTGTTCCAAGGCAACACCTCGACGCCGCTGACCGACCCGCAGCTTGAGGCCGTGAAGGTCGCCGCGACCCGTGCATTTCGCATCGATGTGTTCGAGGCCCCGGCCTTGAGCGCGTTCGCGGCGAGCCTCGATGCCGCCACGTTGAAAAAAGCCGAAGCCTTTCTGGAAACGGATGCAGGCAAGCGAATGGTCGCCGCGGATGTCAGCTTGGCGTCGCTCAGTGACGCCGATGCCGACAAAGTCATGAACGGCGACATCGCCGCGTCCGGCACACCGCAACGCAAAGCCCTGTTCGAGAAACTGGAGCGCGCGGAGCGCTCCTCCGAATCCACGGTGCAGATTCTTTTGACCATGGGCACGGCGGTGGCGACCGGAACTGCGGTCGGCTCCGGCATGGATCCCGGACCGGTCGAACAACGTGCCCGCAAATCCGGGGAGGCCAGCCGTCAGACTCTGGAAGAGAACATGCGCGAGCCCATGCGCCGCTACGTAGCGTACGGTTATCGCGACTTGAGCGATGCCGACTTGAAGCACATGTTGTCATTCTTGCAATCGACCGCGGGTAAGCAATACATCGCGGCGTATCTTGCCTCACTGGGAGCCGGTTTCTCCGCCATGGGAAGGCGCTGCGGCGAGCAGCTTGGCGAGAGCTTGCGCGAATTGGCGATGGCGCAGCTTGCGACTGAGAGCGCTGAGCAGGCCCAGCCCTTGCCGCCCATATCCCATCCTTGACAGCGCTATAGCGCCGTCAAGAAATTTCGCAGCAGGATGCAGATCGTGGTGATCTGATCTTCCAATCGATGATTGGAATCCAGTATGTGAAGCGTCGCTCGATGCTGTTTCGCCCAGCGGATGCTGTTGTCCACGGGCACGACATCGTCATGCCATCCATGCACGATGGCGGTGGGAGCGCTTACGTCTTGCGGCGTATGTTTTTCAAAACCACGCATGTAGAAAGCGGGTGCCAGCAAAAATAGGCCAGCCGGCTTAAGCAGGCTGGCGGCGGCGGCCGACACATGACCGCCCATGCTCGAGCCTACCAACACGATCGGCGCGTCAACCTCGCGCGCTGAAACAAGCAGTTTCTCGACGCGTTGCGCAGGATCGTCCATGCCGCGGTAATCCACCGATTCCACTGCCAGTTTGAGGTCGCGGACCAGCGCGGCCATGGCGGTGATTTTCGCGCCCCAAGGGCCGCTTTCCTTGCCATGCGAAAACACCACAGTATTGACGGTTCGACTCAAGAAACACCCCATAGTGGCCGCTACAGACGCATGGCATTGGATGAAGAACAGTCAGGCGCGATGCACGAAATGCAACGCGCGATCGACTGGCTGCGTGATTGCGCCGATCTCGCCAGCGTCGACCCCTTGGCTCTCGAGTCTCTGGCGGCGGGCGCGGTGCACTTCTCGCTGCCCGCCGGCTATCTGCTATTCGAGGCCGGCGCCAATCCGGATGGAGTATATCTGCTGACCAGCGGGCGGTTGGGTGTCAAAACCCAGCTGAAATGCGGTCTGACGGCGGAGATAGAGCGCGGCGAGCTGGTGGGTGAAGCCGGCTGGCTGCTCGGGACTCCGCGCAGCGCCACGGTTGTTGCATTGCGGGACAGTGAGTTGCTGCTGATTCCAAACACCGAATTGGATCGAATCGCCGCGCGCTCCACCCACTTTTCTTTGGCCCTTGCGCGACTCTGCGCACGGCGACTTCGGCACAGCAACCGCCAGGAATATAGACCCAAGCGGGCGCACATCTTTGCCCTGGTTCCCAACAGCATTGAACTGGACGTGGCCGACTTAGCCACTCGCCTAGTGGATGAGCTGAGCAAGACCGGTCGCACCGAACTGGTCTGGGATGCACGCGCTACCACCCACACGGCGACCTGGTTTAACCGCATCGAAGAGGTCAACGACTTTGTCGTGTATGTCGCCAATTGGGCTGCATCCGGGTGGACCCGGCAATGTTGCCGTCAAGCCGACGTCATCCTCATGGCGGCACCGGCCGGCGGCAGCGTCAAACCTTGGCCGGCAGGCGTCGTCGAAGCTGCCACCGCGCGGGGCGCGCGCGTTGAACTGGCGCTGGTGCATCAGGGCAGCATCGATCCGGGCTGCAGTGCCCCATGGCTCCACACGCTGCCCGAGACGCTGCACCATCACATTGTCGAATCCACCGATGTGGGCAGGGTCACCCGACTGCTGATGCGCCGCGGCGTCGGCTTGGTGCTGTCGGGCGGCGGTGCGCGCGGTTTCGCGCACCTCGGAATCATCCGTGCCCTGCGCGAAGCCAAGGTACCCATTGATTTTCTGGGCGGCGCCAGCATCGGCGCCATCATTGCTGCCGGTGTGGCAATGGGCTGGAGCGATGAGGAAATGCAGCTGCGCTATCGCAGAAGCTTCGTACACACCAACCCGGTCAACGACTACACCTTCCCCTTCCTTGCCCTGACTCGCGGCAAGAAAGTGTCGCGTTTGCTTGAGCGGGAGTATGGCGGCGCGCTCATCGAAGACTTGCGCTACCCGTACTTCTGCGTGAGCGCCAATCTCACCACGGGTCGGTTATTCGAGCATCGCGCGGGCCGCGTCTCACAGGCCCTGCGCGCCTCGGTTGCCATTCCCGGCGTGATGCCGCCGGTGTTTCATCAAAATGGTGTCCTGGTAGATGGTGCCGCCATCAACAACTTACCCGTCGATGTCATGCAGAGCCACGCGCCCGGTTTTGTCATCGGCTGCGATGTCGGCGCTGATCGGAATTTCGGCGAACGCCGCGTCAACATAATTGAGGTGTTGATGCATGCCGGCATGATCAACAGCACGGCAAGCGAACGCGCGCAACGTGAACTGGCCGATGTGCTTCTGAAGCCGCCGCTCGCGAACATCGATCTCTTAAACTGGCAGGCGTTCGATCGCGCAATACAAGCCGGCTATGACTACGCGCGCGTGGCTCTCGATGGGCTGCCGAACCTGCCGCATATCGTGCCGCCGGCCGCTGCGCCCGCCAGAGCGAATTCGGCGGCAGTCGAACTGCAACGCCGGATCGCGGCGACGCTTGCGGCGGGCTAACCCAAGACGACTTAGGATTGCAGTTGGCTTGCAATCCGCTCGACCCATTCGAGCTCCGCCGGGCTGTATTGCGCAAAGTTAAGTCGATTGAGGCTGACCGGTTGAACCTTGCTGCCTGCGGCTGAATGCGACACGCGGAAACAATGAAACTCGTGCTCGCGGCTCGCCGCGAAGCCAACCACGAATTGAATCTCACCGCAGCTCAGCGCCGATGAATTGTTGATCCGTGGGTCGCAAATGACAAAGAACGCGTCCTCGATGCGCCGCGTCTTAAACGCTCCTGCCTCGTACAAACCTTCGAAGAACGCGCGCAACTGCCAAGTCACAGTCGCGGAAACCTCGGTGGTTGAGCGGGCCGCGCTGACCCAGCGGGTACCCTGCGCGATGCTGTTCAATATGAATAGCGCCAGCCGTCGAGTGGACAAATAGCGCCAATCCGCATTGGCCGTGTTGCCCGCGGCCAAGGTGCGCAGCCGCAGGTTGATGCGGGCGGTCGATCGAACCGACTGCAGGGTATTGACGCCCAAACTCGCCAGCCTGATCCGCCGATCCTCGCCAACCATGCAAGCCGGCCTAAGCCCTTGCCGCAGAATGGGTTCTTCACGGTCCGCCGCGAGCCATACCGGCGAGCTCTCATCGTAGCGCGCCAGCATGCCGGCCACCGCGCCGCAAGGTGCGAATGATTCAAAATGTCCCCGCAGCTTGTCGTGCGCAAGCACCCGCGGAAAGTACATGAGCGCGTTTTCATTGGAGAAATTCCAATCGCGCAGGCCGACGAGCGCATCATCCGCCGTTTGCCAGCTGGAAGGCGGATCAACGATCAGGAGCGCGCGGCGCTCCTTGCAGTAGCGCGCGGCGACCAACAGGGCGCTCGGCCCTACGTCCCGATCCATGGACAAGGGCGGTAGGCATAGAAGGTTAAAGTACTCGGTCTGATGTAAAGCGAATAAGCCGGTGTGGTCCAGGCTCGAGCCGATCAAGTCATAATCAGTCAGCGGCGCACCGTCGTCGCCATCCGAATTCGAATTGACGTAGGCTGTAGCGAGCCCGCTGGCCGGATCCAAAGTTCGATTGGGCCGCTGCGTCGGCATGTCTCCGACGAGCTTAAGCAGCGCCGACTCGGCAATGACGTGCGGGAAGTAGCGTTCATCGGATGGCAACATGGAAAGCTGATGGAATATTTCCTGATCCTCGACTTGCTCCGTGCCTTGCGCACGCACGCGCTGCACGGTGAGATTGAAAACAGCAGCCTCGGCGGCTGCAATATTGTCGAAGTCGACGCTGGCCCGTAAAAATTCTCGCGTTCCGGGCCGCAGCGCTTGCAGTTTGAGCACCTGCTCACCGGCCTTCAAAGTTAGCGTCACGGAACGTGCGCCATTAACCACCCGCACAATGACGGCCTCGCGCCCGCCGTTATCGAAGAACTGTTCGACGGCATAGCCCAACAGGCTGGGCTGCCAGAGGCCGCCAAAGGCGTGCTGGAATTCCGCGAAACTCTTGATGAAGACCGGACGATTGACCGGTCCACGCAAAGTGCGGCCGACGAAGGCGGTGCGCGCCGTGGCCAGACGCGAGATGGATTGATCGAGGCCGCGTTCTTCGGCGACCTGCAGCCCAAGTTTGCTTAGGTTGGCCAAATTCTAGTCATCAGTTCTTTCGCGAACTGTAACACAACCTCAGTCGCTTACGCGCTTGAGTTCTCGTCGTGCCGGCGCTGTTCCTCGGCACGCATCTGCTCCTCTTCCGCCTTCTTGCGCGCGATTTCCTCGAGCATGATTTTCATCCACTCACTGAGCACGGTCAGCGCAGTTACTCGCTCCGCAGTCATTCGCTCGTCTCCTCTTTCGGAGCGACGATGGCTTCGATCGCTTTCACGGTTTGCGGGTGATAACCCGAGCGCGCCTTGGCGAAAACGCGCTTCGCCACCTCGGTCCCTGCGGGCGTTTTCAGCAGCGCCGCATACAGCGGCTCGATGAGCTTGAGCCGTCCAATTGACTTTAAATACTCCTCCAGATACGGAAAGCCGGGCTGATAGTTGTTGACGATCACCAACTTGAACCAACTGTGTGCGATTTCGGCATTTGGGCTCTTGCTTAGTTCGAACGCCTTATCGAGTTCAGCCAGCTGCGCAGCCGTCAAAGCCGGCATGCCGTCGAGAAAATAGAGCCATTGCCCGGCGACCCAGTCCATCCCGATTTTCTTTGCCGGAATCTTGCCGGCCAACCAGGCTTCCCGCGCCGCGTCCACCGGCTGAAATAGAGTGGTCGCGGGCAGCAGCGCGTCCGCCGGCAAGCCGGGCGCAAAAACCCAGTCATTCGCTTGCGCGCGAGTCACGCTACCCGGAAAACGATCGAGCAGATTCTCCTGCAGATATGTCATGAACTGTTCGCTGTTGACGCTCTTGAATGCGAAGTGATCGAAATAGCCGCGCAGAAAGGCATCGAAGCGTTCGCGGCCGAATTTGGCGTCGAGGTAATTCAAGAACAGACGGCCCTTTTCATAGGGAATTTCCGTTAACCCATCGGCCGGATCGCGATCGCGCAGATCGATGGCCAGGACTTGATCGGCGGGTTTGAGTCTCGCTAGATCCGCCTGCAAGGACTTGAGGCCTAAGACCGCCTCCATGGAGGCGCGCTGCTCGCCGTAAACGGCTGTCACGATGCGGCTCTCCATGTAATCGGTGATCCCCTCGTTGAGCCAGACGTCGCGCCAGGTGGCATTGCCCACCAGATTCCCGGCCCAAGAATGCGCCAATTCATGCGCGATCACGGACACTAGGCTTTTGTCGCCCGCAATGATGGTGGGCGTGATGAAGGACAACCGCGGGTTCTCCATGCCGCCTTCCGGAAAGCTCGGCGGCATGACCACGATGTCGTAGCGACCCCAGCGGTAGGGCCCAAACATCTTCTCGGTCGCCTGAATCATCGCCTCGGTATCCGCGAATTCCCTTGTCGCCGCCTTGATCATGGACTTTTCGGCATATACGCCCGTGCGTGGACCGGTTTCTTTGAACTCCAAATCGCCTACGGCTAGCGCGATCAAGTACGACGGCACCGCTTGCGGCATGACGAAACTGTAGTCGCCGTGGTGTTTCGCTTTCGGGTCATTCTCCGCGCTCATGACGGCAAACAGGCGCTCATCGGTGTGCACTTTGGCCTTGTAAGTCGCTCGGACCTGAGGGGTATCTTGCAAGGGAATCCAGGTGCGCGCGCCGATCGGTTCCGATTCGGTATAAAGGAATGGCTTGTGCCGGGCGGTTTGCTTCTCCGTCAGCCATTGCAGGGCGGAGGAGTTTTCCAGCGTTTCATAGTCGATCTTGATCGATTCTGTGCCCTTCTTCGAGGGCGGCAGGTCAATTACCAGCGCACTGCCGAGAATCGGATCCGGTTTCTCCAAGTGAAACGGACGACTGACCCAAATCGTTTGATTCTTGGCGGTGGCACCCAAGACATCGGTGGCCTTCTGCGTCACATCCAAGATCATGAGGTCTTTCGTGTCGAGGACCAGCTGCGTGGAGCGCGGATCCAAGCGCTTTAGTTGCAGCGTAACCGAGCCAGCGATACTTTTGAATTTGGAATCCACCTTGAGATCAAGGTCCAAATGCGTGGTTCGAAATTGATCCACATTGGCGTAGGAGTGATAGTCAAATGCGGGATCGATGGGCCCTGAGTCGGTGGGCGAGGCACCGCAATTCAGGCTGCAAGCGATGGCGAGCGCGCCCGCCAGGCTCCAGCGTGTCATGGGATGCCTGCTGGCGCCTTGTCACGTCCGTTGAGCAAATCGTTGAAAGTTTTTTCATCGACCAGCAGGCCCGACTGGCCATCCCAGTTGGACCCCTCAGGCAGCATGTTTTCCACCAGCACGCCTTGCTCGATGACATCGTCGACACCATCGTGACCGCCAGTAACCGGAACCGGTACGGCGCGCGGCTCGTGCGCCAGATCGCCGACGCGTTGCCAATCGATTTCTTCATCGTGCTGTGCGATCTTGCCGCGCTCTTTGGGATGCAGCAATTTGGCGAGCAGACGCTTGCGGTCCTTGGTCCAGTTGCGCGAATCGTCTTCCATGACGGCGTAGGCCTGCAGATACAAGGTGCCGTCGCGCCAGCCGAACAGATAAGGTTGATTGACCACGGTTACCTTCGTGCCGATCGGAATAAGGTCGAAAAACACAGCAATGTCCTCCGGATACAGTCGCATGCAGCCATGACTCGAGCGCATGCCGACACCGTAAGGCTTGTTGGTTCCATGGATCAGGTAGCTCGGCCAGCCTAAGCGGAACATGTACTGCCCGAGCGGATTGTCCGGTCCCGCCGGCACTTGCGTGGGGAGCTGCTCTCCGTTCTCTTGGTGCTCTTGACGCACCGACTTCGGCACCACCCAAACGGGATCCTTTTGCCGGCTGACGATCTTGGTGGCGCCTTCCGGGGTCTTCCAACCCACCTTGCCGATGCCGATGGGATGGGTATAGACGGTCTCAGGCTCACCCCTCTTGTGCGGCGGATAGTAAAAAATTCGCATGGCGGCAACGTTCACCACCACGCCTTCGTGGGGAGCGGCAGGCAGGATGAATTGCGTGGGAACGACGACTTCGCGCCCAACACCCGGCAACCAGGGATCGACGCCCGGATTGGCGGTAAGAATTTCCTCGTAGCCCACATCGAAGCGGCGCGCAATGTCGGGCAGGGTATCGTCCTTGCCGATAATGGTTTTTTGCACATAGCCGACGATGTCGCTGCTCGAGTCCACATCGAAGTAGTGGGTGGCCTTGGGTTTGGGCAGAACCGGCTTCGGCGGCGGCAATGCTGTGGCTACCGCCGGTGGTTCTTTCGGCGCCGGATGAAATAGCGAACATCCGCCGATGCCGAGCGCAGCCAGGGCGGCCGCGGTGCACACAGTCAAGCCGGCAGCCCTGCGAATCACAGTGGTATAGGAAACAGACATGGAGCCTATCTACAACAAAGTCGGGCGGTCAGACAATTGATTGACATGGTTCGCCTTGGCGGAGGTTTGTGGGAAGTGACGCGCCAAGAGATTGCCGATTGCATCAACGCCGGCAATCGATCCGACTTGAAAGCGGCCGGCACGAAAGTGCTCCTCCATGAGACGGCACACCGCCTCCCACTCCGCCGCACTGACGCGCCCCTGAAAGCCGCGATCGGCGACGATTTCGACATTGCGGTCCGCGAGCTGAACGTAAAGCAAAACGCCGTTATTGGCCTCTGTATCCCATACGCGCAATTGCGAAAACACTTCCAAAGCATGGGCGCGGGGCGTGATGTCGTTCAAGACATGCCGCGGCGTCAATGCGGTTTCAATGGCGAAGCGAATCTCGCCCGCATGCGTCAATTCCGCGCGCTTGATTGCCTGCTCGATGGCATCGAGCGTTGCGGTGGGAAACAGCATGCGCGTGCGCCAATGCGTTGCCGTCGCGTGCCGAATCAGGCGACCGATCCGCATCACCAGCTGCCCGAGGCGCCGCCGCCGCTGAACCCGCCGCCACCGCCACTGAATCCGCCTCCGCCGCCGAATCCCCCGCCGCCGCCAAATCCGCCGCCAAAGCCGCCAAAGCCGCCCATGCCGCCGCCCCAGCCTCGCCCGGTCGACCATCCGGAGCGCGAACCGCCCGCCAACAGCGCGAATAGGAATGCAAATACACCGGCGCCGACGCCGATCGGAATCACGTGGCTTAAAAGCCAGACGATGCCGCCTGTCAGACCACCGGTGGCAACGGATCCGAACAACCTGCCAAAAATGGCGCGCAGCACGCCACTCACGACAAATACCACGACCAGGAGCAGCGGCAGCATATTGCCCAAGCCGTTGTGCCGTTCCCATTTCTTGTCCGGTGCCGGCAAGGGTTCGCCATTGACGACCGAAATCATTTGGTCGATGCCTGCTTCCACGCCGCGATCGTAATCCGCCTGTTTGAAATGCGGCGTAATGGTCTCGGTGATGATCCGATTCGCAATCGCATCCGGCAGCGCGCCCTCCAAGCCTTGACCGACTTCAATGCGTACCCGGCGGTCATCTTTCGCCACCAGCAGGATCGCGCCATCATCGACGCCCTTGCGGCCGAGCTTCCACGCCTCCGCAACGCGGATACCGTACTGCTCGATCTCCTCCGGTTGCGTGGTTGGGACGATGAGCACCGCGATTTGGCTGCCCTTCTTCGCCTCGAGGTCGGCGAGCTTGGCTTCGATGCTCGCGACTGCCCCGCCCGACAAGGTACCGGTCAGGTCAGTCACCCGCGCGATCAGCGGCGGCACGGCCACCTCAGCGCGCGCAAGCGTAAAACTGAATAGCAGGAGCAGCCCTGCCCCAAGGCTGGCGACTCGCGTGACGGAGGCCTGTCCGACTATTTTAAGCTCCTAGTGTGCGGGTGCAGCCGGCGGTGGCTGCGTTGCCGGAGCCGGTGACCGGGGCGGCGCAAAGTCCACCGAAGGAGGCTTGGAAATCGCCGCTTCGTTCTCCACCGAAAAATTGGCCTTGGTCTTGTAGCCGAACATCATCGCCGTCAGATTCGAAGGAAACGAACGGATCGCCAGATTGTAGGCCTGAACGGATTGAATGTAGCGATTGCGGGCCACCGTAATGCGATTCTCCGTGCCTTCGAGCTGCGCCTGCAGGTCGCGGAAATTCTGATCTGACTTCAACTGCGGATAATTTTCGGTCACCACCAAGAGTCTCGATAAGGCGCTGGTCAGTTGCGACTGGGCCGCTTGGAACTTCGCCATCGCCGCCGGATCGTTGACCAATTCGGGCGTTGCCTGAATGGAGCCCACTTTCGCTCGCGCCTCGGTGACGCCCAACAACACGGTTTGCTCCTGGGCCGCGTAGCCCTGCACGGTTTTCACCAAATTGGGGATGAGGTCGGCGCGCCGTTGGTACTGATTGAGCACTTCGGACCAGGCGGCCTTGGTCTGTTCATCTGTTGTTTGGATATTGTTGTAGCCGCAGCCTGATAAAAACAGGCCGGTGACAGCCACCAAAGCGAGCGCAAATTTACCCATCTTCCCCTCCTGCCCGTTTCGGTTGGGCGTTGGGGGGAAGTCTACCACTTGCTAAAAAAAAGCCCCGAGTGTTAGCTCGGGGCATGAGAGGCGGACTTCAATGAAGGGAAGTAAAGCCCGCTAGGGGAGCATTTGCCTAGTGCAGTTGGTGCCACTGTAGGACTTGGATGTCGGTCTCCTCGAGATCAAAACTGCGCGCGAGCATGCGCGCGATATCACGATCGCCTTCCACCTTTGCAGCTTGACCGAGCAGTTCGACAACGCCGCGGTACTCGTTGTACTCGATGGCGTCTTCCGATTGCGCGATAAAGTGGGTGTAGTATTTAGCGCTCATGGGATAGAGCTTATGATTCGAGGCCACTGCAATCTGTGAGCAACTGCTCAGTCGGATGTAGTCCCTCTAGAACCATTTCACGTCCTTGAACGTCTCTTAACGATTATTGCACCGTGTCAAGATATCGCCCGCCCACACCGCCCGGTTCCAAATACATCACCCCGGAGGGCGCCAAACGCTTGCAAGACGAACTTGACCAGCTGTGGCACGAGGAACGCCCGCGCGTCACCCAAGCGGTTTCCGAGGCTGCGGCGCAAGGCGATCGCTCTGAAAATGCCGAGTACACCTACGGCAAAAAGCGCCTGCACGAAATCGACCGACGCGTGCGGTTCTTGCGCAAGCGCCTCGAGGGGATAGCCATCGTCGATCCGGTGGCTAATCTTGCACGCCGCGATCATGAGCGGGTGTACTTCGGAGCATGGGTGCAGATCGAAAGCGCCGCCGGCGAGCTGCGCTGGCATCGAATCGTCGGACCGGACGAATTCGATATGGACGCGCGCTACGTCAGCATGGATTCACCTTTGGGACGCAGCCTGTTTGGCAAGAACCTCGACGACGAAGTCACGGTCGAAATACCGGAAGGCGCGGCCACCGTGACAGTGGCCGCTATCAGCTATTCACTCAAACCACCCGAACGTTCTTGAATTGCCAGGGATCCGTTTGATCGAGGTCTTCGGCAAACAGCTCGCCGCGCTGATACAAAGGTGTCCAATCCGTGTACTTGCCTACCACCGGCCCTAAATAGGGCCGACAGATTTTCAGCGGTCGCTGGAAGTCAATGTCATCCGGCTCCACCACGCCTCGGTTGGGATTCTCTATCGCCCAGATTACGCCGGCGAGCGCGGCTGATGTCACTTGCAAGCTGGTCGCGCTGTTGTAGGGGGCTAACGCTCGTGCCTCGCCGATCGACAGTTGCGAGCCGTACCAGTAGGCATTTTTCGCATGCCCGGCGAGCAGCACACCGAGTTCGTCGATACCCTCGGTGATCTCGCTCATCATGATGCGTTTGCGATCTTGCAAATGCCAATTTCGACCAGCCAATTCATGCACTGACAACACCGCGTTGTCGCTGGGATGGTAGGCATAGTGACTCGTCGGCCGGTAAACCACACGCTCGTCTTCCCTCACCGTGTAGTAATCAGCCAAGGAAATCGCTTCCGAATGCGTGATGAGAAATCCGTGGAAATATCCTGCCGCGGGTGTCCAGGTGCGCACTCGGGTGCTGGCGCCCGGCCGATTCAAGTAGATGGCGCAGCGCGAGCCCGACTTGTGCCGCCCGCCATCGACCGGGAAATGTTTCTCGTGCGTGCCCCACCCCAGCTCCGCAGGTTGTGCGCCCTCGCTGACGAAACCATCGACCGACCAGGTGTTCACGAATTCATTCAATTGCTTCGGCACATTGGCAACTTGCGTGTCGCGCTCCGCCACATGAATGACCTTGATGCCCAGCGTTTGCGCAAGCTTGGCCCAGCCGGCACGGCCTTCTGGAATGCCGCTGTTCACACCCGTATCCTTGGCGATATTCAATAGCGCCTGTTTCATCAAGTGGGAAACCAGGCCGGGATTCGCGCCATGCGTCAGGACAGCTGTCGGCGCCTTCTCGTGGCCCTTGCGCAGCTGCAAAGCGCCCAAGCGCATGGCGTAATTGCTGCGCGCTTCGACGGGCATGTTCGGATCCGTATAACCGCCCGCCCACGGCTCGATGCAAGTGTCCAGATAGAGCGCGCCGCGTTGGCGCGCCAATTCAATGAGCGCGACGCTCGAAACGTCTACCGACAAATTCAACAAGAAATCGCCGGCGCCAAGCAACGGCTCCAGGAGCTTGCGGTAGTTCTCGCCCGTCAGCGCGGTCTTGACGAACTGCACGCCGAATTCCCGCGCTTCCGAGTTGCCCTTGTCCTCGGCCGTGACGATGGTGATGCGCTCCGCCGAAGTGCCGATGTGACGCAAGATCAAAGGCAAGACACCTTGTCCGATGCTGCCGAAACCGACCATGACGATCCTGCCCGCGAATTTCACATGCACTTCGTGTGTGCTCATAACGTTTCTGCCATGTTGTTTTTCCTGAGATTGTTTTAAGTGTCGCGCCAATGAGGCGGATAGGTTCGTTGGTATCCGGGAAGCGACTCGATGCGGTGAATCCAACGCGCCAGCGCGGGATAGTTGCGTTCCATCGGCAGGAAGCGCGCACCGAGCTCTGCCGCAGCGCTGCGATTCAACGCGCGCCGCAATATCTGTATCCAGGGGAAAATAACCATGTCGAGCGCGGAGTAATTCGCGCCGACGATCCATTCTTCCTTGCTCAAGCGTCCTTCGATGGTGCGCGCCTCGCGCCCTACCAAGTGCATGGCGTCGGTGAGATTGTCGATGTCGGCGGCGACCTGATCGGCGAATATGGCGCTGACGATCTTCTGTACCGAGGGCTCTGCGTAGGACTGAAACTCGCAGATGACGCGCATGATGACGCCGGCCTCTTCGGGTGTAAGACCAAAGATGGGCGGCTGCGGATATTTGAGATCCAAGTAGTAAAGAACCGCCACCGACTCGAACACCACGTAGTCGCCGTCCTTCAGGACCGGTACGCGGCCGCGCGGATTCATTTTCAACATCTGCGGCGATTGATGCTCCTGCTTGTCGAAGTGCAGCAGCTGAGATTCGTAGTGCAGCCCTTTGTGCTCGAGCGCCAGGAGAACTCGCCATGAGAAGGGACTGCCGCTGCCCCAATATAGAGTGAGTGCCATAACCGTCGATTGTAGCGGATGAACTTCACCCGGCATCGCGCTAAGCTCGATTGATGACATTTACCACCTTAATCGGTGCCGATGCCCTTCGCGACCTGGTGGTCAAACCCGATATCGCGGTTGTCGACTGCCGCTTCGATCTTATGCAGTCCGAAGGCGGCCGCCGTGCGTATCTGCAGGGGCACATTCCCGGAGCACGGTACGCCGATCTCAATAAAGATTTATCCGCTCCGGTCACCGCGACTTCTGGGCGCCATCCATTGCCTGCCGCGGCTGACTTCGCCGTCACGCTGGAGCGCTTAGGCATAGGCGATGTCACCCAAGTCGTCGCTTACGACGATAGCGCCTGCGCTTTCGCTGCCAGAGCTTGGTGGATGCTGCGATGGATGGGACATCCGGCCGTGGCCGTGCTGGATGGTGGCATCAAGGCCTGGATCGAAGCGGGCGGCGCGTTGGAATCGGGCGAGTCAAAGCCCTTGCCGTCAGCGGCCCAAACCGCCGGCCGCATCTCGCCGCACGTTGCCACGGCCGCGCTGATCGATACGTCCGGTGTCGAGACGGGCCTGGCTGATCCTGCGTTTCTATTGATCGATGCTCGAGCCAGCGAGCGGTATGCCGGTGCGATCGAACCCCTCGACGCGGTTGCAGGCCACATTGCGGGAGCCGTGAACCATCCTTTTTCGGCCAATCTCAGCGCGGATGGGCGTTTCCTGCCGGCACCAGCCTTGCGCATGTTGTGGGAGAAGCGGCTTGCCGGTCGAGAGCCTAGTCAGGTGGCAGCAATGTGCGGCTCGGGGGTAACCGCCTGCCACAACTTGCTCAGTTTGGAGATCGCGGGTTTCCGCGGCGCCAGACTCTACGCCGGCTCTTGGAGCGAATGGATTCGCGATCCGCGTCGGCCCATCGCCCGAGGTGTGTAGCTCATCATTTACATGCGGCCACAATTTGTTATGGTGCGCGCCTCATGAACACTCCCGCAAAGGTACTTAGCACCTCGAACCACACCTGGAAGGTCGCCGAGTCTCTGGATCTGTACCAGGTCGAAGCCTGGGGCAAGGGATACTTCTCGATCAATGCGCAAGGCCATGTGGTCATCCGTCCGAATCAAGACGCGAGCCGCGAAATCGATCTGTACGACGTGGTTCAGGGACTCAAGGCGCGCGACCTGCATACGCCGGTCGTGATTCGCTTTTCCGATATTCTGGCGCACCGCCTGCGGCATCTTGCCGATGCATTCGCGACCGCGATTTCGGAAAACGATTATAAGAATCGCTACGCGGCGGTGTTTCCTATCAAGGTCAATCAGCAGCGGCTGGTGGTCGAAGAGGTATACCGCTACGGTAAGGAATTCGGTTTCGGCCTCGAGGTCGGCTCCAAGCCGGAACTGCTGGCGGTCATGTCCATTACCGAGAATGCTCCGGATCGGCTCGTGATTTGCAACGGTTTCAAGGACGACAGCTACATAGAAGCGGTCATCATCGCCACCAAGCTCGGCAGAAACATCATTCCGGTGGTCGAGAATTTCGAGGAAATTCATTTGATTTTGAAGCACGCCGAGAAATACGGCGTGCGGCCCAAGATCGGCGTGCGCGTCAAGCTGGCGAGTGAAGGGGCGGGCCGATGGCGGGAATCCGCCGGCGAGAAATCCAAGTTCGGCTTGTTTATCAGCGAAATTCTGGATCTTTATGCGCTGCTGAAGGAGCGCAACATGCTCGATTGCCTACAGCTCGTGCACTGCCATCCGGGCAGCCAGCTGCAGGACATACGGCGCGTCAAAGATGCCATTAACGAGCTGGCGCATGTGTACGCCGAGCTCAAGATCATGGGTGCGGGGCTGCAGTACATCGATATCGGCGGTGGCTTGGGCGTCGACTACGACGGCAGCGGCACGAATTACGAATCCTCGATGAATTACACCCTGAATGAATACGCCGGCGATGTGGTGTATCGAATCAAGAGTGTCTGCGACGCGCGCGATGTGCCTCACCCTA
Organism: Gammaproteobacteria bacterium; assembly: GCA_041690895.1. Taxonomy (GTDB): domain Bacteria; phylum Pseudomonadota; class Gammaproteobacteria; order Steroidobacterales; family Steroidobacteraceae; genus Bog-1198. The sequence continues at coordinate 21,236 of JBEPVT010000034.1, read as the reverse complement.
TGATTGTGAGCGAATCGGGCCGCGCCATCGCTGCGCATCACAGCCTGTTGGTATTCGATATTTTAGGTTCATCGAAGCTGGACCAGTTCAAGGTGTCCGGCCGGCCGGCCGAGGACTATCACGGCACCGAGGCGCTACCGCAACCGGTGCTCGATTTGTTCGATAGCTACCGATCAGTGAATGAGCGGCGGCTGGTGGAGTGCTATCACGACGCGCTGCAAGCGCGCGAACAGGCGCTGCAAATGTTCAACCTAGGCTATTTGAGCCTGGAGTTTCGGGGATTGGCGGAGAGACTCTACTGGGCCACCTGCGCCAAGATCCGCGACTACTGCCGCAAGCTGGATCGGGTCCCGGAAGAGCTCGACAATATCGAGGATATGCTCAGCGATATCTACTTCTGCAATTTTTCCATATTCCAATCTCTGCCGGACAGCTGGGCCATCGGTCAGGTATTTCCTATCATGCCGATCCAGCGGTTAACCGAACGGCCGACGCGTAACGCCGTGTTGGCCGACATTACCTGTGATTCGGACGGCAAGATCGACAAGTTCGTGCATCCTCGGATCACCAAGCGCACCTTGGAAGTGCATGAGCTCATCCCCGGCGAGGCCTACTATCTGTCGGCGTTTCTGGTGGGCGCGTACCAGGAAACGCTGGGAGATTTGCACAATCTGTTCGGCGATACCCACGTCGTGCACATTCGGCTGCAGGATGACGGCGGATGGTGGATCGAGGAAATCGTCAAAGGCGACACCGCAAACAAGGTTCTCGAGTACATGGAGTACGACACCGATGAACTCTACCCGGGCATCGCGCGAGACTGCGAACGGGCCGTTCAGGAGGGGCGCATGTCCTTAAGCGAGGCGCAGGCGGTCAAGCGCTTTTATGAAAACGAACTCAACGGCTACGCGTATCTCGAAGTCGAATAACGCGCCTTTCCCGCGGGTTTATCCCGCGTTTGCCAACAATTATCTCAAAGCGTAGCATCGGTCATAGGTCGATTCCCTAATTCAAATTAGTGCTCGGCCGGTGGGACAGACCCCGACGCGGCGACTCTCGCGGGTGCCTGGATGTTGAAACCGCGTGCAAGCGGGATGACCGTGATACACGCACAGTCAGTGAGACCAGTTGAATGACGACGATCTATGTTGGCAACCTGCCATTCACCGCGACCGAAGACGAAGTGCGCGCGATTTTCGAGCGCCACGGCAAAGTCGAATCCGTCAAACTCATAAACGACCGGGAAACAGGGCGACCCCGCGGATTCGCATTCGTCGATATGGCGGCGGGTGAAGCACCGAACGCCATCCAGCAGACCAATGGCTTCCAAATGGGTGGTCGGCCGCTGCGCGTGAATGAAGCCCAGGAACGTGCTCCACGAAAACCCGGAGGTGGAGGTAGTGGTGGTGGTGGTGGTGGCGGCGGCGGATCACGCCGCTGGTAAGTACCGGCAGGTAGGCAGCGCTACCCGCTCACCACATTTCTTTGAGTTGCGCGACAACGTCGACCGTTGCCGCTTCGTCAGCCTTTAGATTTTCGACGCCGATGGTGGTTCGAACGGAAATCCTTTCCAGGCTCTCCATTACCCTGTCGGTCATGAAGCGGCTCTTGGCGCCGTACACATGGGCGTCCCCATTCTTCGCCTGTTGAGTCACCGCATATTTGAGCGGCGCGCACAGATGCAGTTCGTTGCGCGCGCGGGTCATTGCGACATACAGCAGGCGCCGTTCTTCCTCGATCATTTCCGGCTTGCCGGTCGAGAATTCCGATGGAAAATTGCCGTCCGAAACATTGAGCACATACACGATGTCCCACTCTTGGCCCTTCGCCGAGTGAATCGTCGATAGGATCACGTAGTCCTCGTCCTTCGAGGCGCCCTGCGATTGATCGCTCGTGGCCACGGGCGGATCCAAGGTCAGCTCCGTCAGGAAGCGCTCGCGACTGGGCTGCTGCACCGCCAGCGTCTCCAGCTGTTCCAAGTCGCCCATCCGGGTCCATCCCGCATCATAGATTCGCTCGAGTTGCGGCTTGTACCAGTCCTTGACCAATCCGAGCTGACCGGCCCAGGGCGTTGCCGGATCGGCGAGCTTCTCGAACAAGGCGCAGAATCGCTTCCAATCCATTTTCACAGGCTGCGGCACATCGTAGTCCGCGAGAGATTTGGCCTCGAAGCCGCGCGCCTCGAAATGCTCCAAAGCCTGTTTCGCATTCGCCGGGCCAAAGCCGGGATGCAGCTTGAGGACGCGAAATCCCGCCACCGTGTTGCGTGGATTGTCGGCCCACCGTAGCACCGACATCATGTCCTTGACGTGCGCGGCTTCCAAGAATTTGAGACCGCCGTATTTGACGAAGGGAATATTCTTCTTGGCGAGTTCGACTTCCAGTACATCGCTATGGTGCGAGCTGCGAAACAGTATCGCGTGGCGCTTCAAGGAGCCGCCGATTTCGCGCGTCTGCAAAATCTTGCCGCAGATGTATTCGGCTTGAGCTTGCGCGTCGTCCAACGCGACATAAAAAGGCTTTTGCGTAGATTGGCGCGTACCGAGCAATGTCTTGCGGTGTTGCCGGGCGCCATCGGCCATCAGCGCGTTGGCAGAATCCAATATCTGCTGCGTCGATCGATAGTTCTGGGCCAGTACGATGATGTCCGCCTTCGGCTTGTACCGATCCGCGAACCCAAGGATGTTTTCAACCGCTGCGGCACGGAACGAGTAGATGGCCTGTGCATCGTCGCCTACCACCGTGATGCCCTTGCCGTCGGGTTTGAGCGCATGCACGATATCGCCCTGCAGGCTGCTGGTGTCCTGGTATTCATCGACCAGCACGTGGTCGAAATTCTTGGCCAGGCTCTGCGCCAATGCAGGCGTCTGCATCATCACATGCCAGTAAAGCAGCAAGTCGTCGAAATCCAAGCCGCGATTTTTTTGTTTGCGGCCCACGTATTCGCGATATAGGCGCGTCAGGTCCGCCTCCCATTCGCGGCACCAAGGAAATTGCTCCTCGAGCGTCTGTTTCAGCGACAGCCGGGTGTTGACGCGATACGAATAGATCGCGAGGCAGGTGTCCTTGCGGGGAAATCGCTTCGGTCTGCCGGAGAATCCCAACTCACTGCGAATGACATCCATGAGATCGGCTGCATCGGAGCGATCCAACACGGTGAAATTCGCGTCAAGTCCGAGATGCTTGGCGTAGAGTCGCAAAATGCGGCTGCCGACCGAATGGAACGTACCGCTCCAGATCAGGCGCGACACGACGCTGCGATCGCCCGCCTTGCCGCGATCCGACAGTACCTCTGTCACTATGTGCTGGGTGCGCTTGATCATTTCCTGCGCCGCGCGGCGCGTGAAGGTCAGCATCATGATGCGCGAGGGATCGGTGCCGTTCAGCACCAAGTGCGCGGTGCGATGCGCCAGTGCGTTGGTCTTGCCGGTTCCGGCGCCAGCGAGAATCAGCAGCGGCCCGGCGCTCACACCCTTCTCCGGAACCGCGGTGCCAAAGGTAGCTGCACGTCGCTGATTCGGATTCAGCGCATCGAATGCATTGGCCTTAACTTTCATCATAGGCGGTGCGGTACTGTACGTATGTCCAGATCTGGGTGCAACACAAGTTAAACTTAACGCAGCATCGCGCTTCGGCTGGGCGCGCGCGCGGAGACAGATCACACACTCGTGCGACTTTCGGCGATCATTCCGGGAATTCTGCAGCTTTAAGGAAGCAATTCATGCTGAAACCCCGGGTCGTCGCCAGCAACCCTGCGCACCAAGGACGCGTCATCCAAGTGTCGACCGAGCGACTGCGCTATTCGAACGGCCGCGAGTACGACATCGACTACGTCCGCCATCCGGGCGCTGCCGCAGTGGTTGCGGTCGATAGTGCCAATCGTGTTTGCCTGGTGCGTCAATATCGGCACGGCATTCAAGATTTTTTATGGGAGATTCCGGCGGGCAAACTCGATGCCGGCGAGCAGCCGGAAGTTTGCGCCGTCAGGGAGCTACAGGAGGAAACCGGCGTGTCGGCAAAGCGCTGGACCTCGCTCGGACTGTACATTCCCGCGCCGAGCATCTTCACCGAGCTGATCCACCTGTACCTGGCGCGCGATCTAAAAGTCGGTGCCGCGAGTCCGGATGCGGACGAGGAATTGGAACTTCAGTGGCTGTCCCTGGATGAAGCCACTGGCCATGTTCTTCGGGGCGAATGGAATGATGGTAAAACGGCCACCGCTTTATGGCGGGCTCAATATCAGCTGCAAATGTGACGGCGCGCCGCTTTTCAAGGGCTTTGTCTTGACTTAACCCGCGCTTCGCCTAAAAAGGTATCGTGAGCAACGAGAGGTCAAAATCCGTCGCCAAGCCCGCCCAAAGCGAGCCGGCGCAGCAGCCGTCCCCGGGTAATCAGGCCGGCGACAAATCCACCGGGCGCGTCAAATTCGACGCGCGCGGCAATGCCGTGTGGGAATGGCAAGTGACTACGGGTGCCTTCGGCGCCGAGGTCTCGACACAACGCTTGCAAAAGCTCGAGCATCCGGCCTTGTCGATCGCCGACGATGCGCCGACGCCGTTCGAGACCGTCCGTGCCAACCCGTTGGGCACAAAGAAGGGCTACGATCCCTACGACAGCGGCAGGCTTGCTCGCAAGCCGCCTCCGGCGAAGAAAGATCTGCGCCGCTTGAGCGAATGGTTAAAACTGAAGAAGCAGGCTGAATCCAATAAGGATGAAGAGCCGCAGGAATGAGGCCGCGCCAGTCAAGCGAGCGCGTGGCGCAGTTTCGCTGCGTGCCTTAGCCGATAGAAACCGCGCAGCTCGCGCACCATCGCCTCGATCCTCGCGATTCCGCCATTCACAAAACGCCGCTCCAAGCGCCGGCAATAGTGCGCCGCACTGCGATGCGCGGTGCGGTAGCGTTCATATTGATCGGGCTGCAGGCGCGCATCGAAGCTGACGCGGTCAAACAGCCGCGCATGCACGTGCTTGGGATAGGACTCGCCCCCTCGTTGCCTGGCGAGGAGAAAAACCGTAATCGCGTATTTGTCCACCTCGGCCTGCGTTTCGAGTTCCAGCAGCGACACCGGCATGTCGCGTTCGAGACCCCAAGTGGAATAGACGAAATGGCTTACGCCTTCGAGCGCCGTGCAGTAATCCGCCAAATTCTCTTCGGTCAACGCGCGATGCGGATCGGCCGCCTCCAAGCGTCTCAATATTTCTGGATCAAGATATAACGCCACACCGGCACCGTCCGCCGTCTCCGCCAGCAGCAATTCCTCGTCCAACGCACGTGTTTCGTTCAGCGATTCGGGGACTTCGCGCCGATCGGTGACGAGAAAATCGTACACATCGTAGCGCAGGTCAACATCGTACAGGTTTCCCAGCAGCGTCTGCAGACCGCGCAATACCACGCGCTAATGCTCGCGGCGCGCGCCCGGCGCCGTGACCGGTTGAACGCCCAATTGACGCAGCAATCCGCGCGCTCGCGGGCTGCCGGTTTTCATCCATATTTCGTACAGTCGCAAGATGTCGGCATCCGTGTGCCGATAAGACATGTCGCTCACTTCATTCAATGCATCGACCAGACCTTGAAACTTCTGTGCGAGCTGCGCATAAACGGCCGCGACGCAACGTCCCGATAATGAGCGTTGCATGGTATCGGCGAGAGAGCTGTAGGCGTTGCCGCCCATGGCGATGTGGTAGTCGATGTCGATCAATTTGCGCGCGAAACTGCGGGCGAAGAATCCTGCAATAAATAGCGACACATCGCCGAGTCGCTGCAGCCCACGCTGTCGCGCACTGGCGCTCGGCGCCTCCAACGCCTCCGCCAGCATGTGCGCCAACGGTTTGATGCGCAGGCCATCCGGGGTTCGCTCGTACAACGCGTCGGCCCGTGAAAACATCGTCAGCAGATTGACGACGTATTGCTCAGCCTGCTCGTCGATATCCAGATGCTGGTGTTCGCTCGCAGTGTGAAACGCGTCACGAAAAAACTCGCGCAAAGAACTTACCGCTACCAGAGGACCCGCCGTCGACGCTTGCATATGGCATCCCTTTTTCGGACTGACACCCTCCTATCGACTAAGCTACTCTGAAGTGAATGCCAAAAGCGCGAACTGCCGTCAGAAAATGCCTATATTTCCAGGCATTCGCTAATCAGCAGTCGCACGCCTAGGCTGCTAATGCAATATGTGCATCGACCTGCTGCTAAGAAATTTCTTCGAGCGACAAGATGGTGCGCGGCGGCGGCGGCAGGTGCGCCGGCCAAACTTTCCCGTCCCGATTCAGCCACACCGCTTGCATTCCCGCTTGCATCGCTCCGACAACATCCAGATGCGGATCATCGCCGACATGCAGCACCTGCGCGGCTGCGACGCGCGCTGCGTCGAGCAATCGAGCGAATATGCGAATGTCCGGCTTGGCGGCGCCGGCCAAGATCGCGGTGATGTGGCCTTCAAACCAATGCGCCAATCCACAGCGCTGCAGATCGGCGTTGCCGTTGCTGATCGCAAACAATCGATAGCGTGCGCTCAAGCGTCTGAGCGAATCCTCGACCCCGTCGTAAAGCTTCACGCGGTTGCGCGCGTTATAGAACACCTCGAACGCCTCATCGGCATGACTGGTGGAATGTCCCGCCTTGGCGAACATGTCCGACAAGGCGCGATGACGCAGAAAAGTCATGTCGTGGCTGCGTTCGGGGAATTGCTCCGCGACTAGTACGCGCAACGCGCGCAGCGATTCCTGATCCTGCCCGTGCATAACCTGGGGGTGCCGTTCGTTCAGCCACGCGAGCATCTCAGCTTCGGCCGCGCGCATGACCGGCTGCACTGCCCACAATGTATCGTCCAAATCAAAGCTCAACACCAACGGTTCATTCATGGAAAAACCTTATATAATAGCTCGATGAGCACCCTGCTGATCGGCAGCAAGAACTACTCCAGCTGGTCGCTGCGACCTTGGCTATTCTTGCGCAAAGTTGGCTTCAAGTTTACAGAACAAATTGTGCATTTCGACGAAAACGACTATCGAGCGCAGATCGCCGCGTTGTCGCCGTCGCGGCGTGTGCCCTTGCTCATCGACGAGGGCGTCAAGATCTGGGATTCACTCGCCATCTGCGAATATGCCGCCGACTTGACGGGCCGCGGCCTGCCGATCGATCGAATAGCGCGGGCTCGGGCGAGATCCGTCGGCGCGGAGATGCACTCCGGCTTTCAAGCCTTGCGAAATGAATGCCCGATGAATGTGCGCGCCCGGGATCGCAGCGTGCCGCTGACACCGGAGCTGCAGGCGGACATCGCCCGAATCGATGGGATCTGGTCCGGCAGCCGCAGGGAATATGGCGGCGAGGGCAGTTGGTTATTTGGCGATTTCAGCATCGCCGATACAATGTTTGCACCGGTGCTGTTTCGCTTTCAAACCTACGGAGCAGTCTTGTGCGCCGAATCGCAAGCCTACTTGAATCATGCGCTGCAAGACCCGGTGGTCCGCGAATGGCAAGACGCCGCATCGAATGAAGACCACCCTTTACCCCGGGTCGACCGGATCGGCGCCAGAGACCGAGTATAATAGAGCTGTACCTCCTCTAAGAGAGCAACCCATGTCTGCCGAACGCTTAACTCTCGCCTTAAGCCTCGTGTGGGTCGCAGGCGCCTGCGCCGCGGCCACTGCCCCCGTCGCAGAGCCAACGCTGCCATTTACTATCCAAGACATGGTACGCATGGAGCGCATCTCGGACATCGCGGTTGCGCCCGACGGCAAGCACGTGGCGTATACCGAGCGCACGACCGACATGGAGGCCAACAAGGGCCGCAGCAGCGTTTGGATGCTCGATACCGGCAAGCGTGGTGCGACGCCGCTGCGCCTGACCGACGGTGGACCGAATTCCAACGCTCCCGAATGGAGCAAGGACGGCAAGTTCATCTACTTCCTGTCCAACCGCAGCGGCACGAACCAAGTCTGGCGGATCGACTCGAGCGGCACAGGCCCTCGCGGCGATACGCCGGTGGCTGACTCGATTCAGGTGACCAATTTGCCGCTCGATGTCGGCAGCTTTCGCGTATCGCCCAAGAGCGATCGGATTTTAGTGAGTCTCGAGGTTTTTTTGGATTGCGCGGATCTTCCTTGCACCAAGCAGCGCCTGGATACCGGCGCGCACACCGCCGCTACCGGCGCTCTGCACACGCAACTATTCGTCAGACACTGGGACGCATGGAGCGACGGCCGCCGATCGCAGGTGTTCGCCTTGGCGTTAGACGAGCACGGCGTTGCGCAAGGCGCGCCATTGAATCTGACTGGCGGCATCGGCGATGTGCCGGGTAAACCGTTCGGCGGCCGCGAGGACTATTCGTTCAATCCTGACGGTACTCAGGTGGCGTTCTCAGTTCGAGGTGCTGCGGGCGAAGCCTGGTCGACCAACTTTGACGTCTACGTGGTCGGCTCCGAGGGTAGCGCGCCGCCGAAAAATCTCACCGCTGACAATAAGGCGTGGGATGGACAACCCGCCTTCTCTCCCGACGGCTCGCAGCTCGCGTACGTGGCGACGGATCGGCCAGGCTTCGAGGCCGACCGCTTTCATTTGGTATTGCTCAATCTGCAGTCCGGCGTCAGGCGGGCACTCACCCAGAACTGGGATCGATCGATCAACAGTTTTGCATGGTCGCGAGACGGCAAGACGATATTTGCGACGGCGGACCATTTGGGCCAGCGACCGTTGTGGGCAGTTGATGTCGGCACCGGCAGGGCGTCTGCCATTACCGGTGCGGGCGAGGTCGAAGGATTCAGTGTCGGCGTATCGAAGGTGTTTTATGCAGCGAGCAACTTAGGTAACCCTGCAGATCTGTACTCGGTTAGTTTCACGGGCGGCAAGCCCACGCAATGGACCCGTCTGAACCAGACCGTCATGGAGCAGCGCAAGTTCGGCGAATACCAGCAATTCAGCTTTCCCGGCTGGAACAACGAAAATGTGTTCGGTTACGTGATCAAACCGGTGGATTTCAAGCCCGACCGCAAGTATCCGGTGGCGTTTCTGATTCATGGCGGTCCACAAGGCAGTTTCGGCAATGCCTGGAGCTGGCGTTGGAACCCGCAAGCGTTCGCCGGCGCCGGATTTGCCGTCGTCATGGTCGATTTTCACGGCTCTACCGGCTACGGTCAGGGCTTCACCGACTCCATCAGCGGCGATTGGGGTGGCAAACCTCTCGAGGATCTGCAGCTCGGACTGGGTGCGGCGCTCAAGGCGAATTCGTGGCTGGACGCTGATCGTATGTGCGCGCTGGGCGGATCCTATGGCGGCTTCATGATCAACTGGATCTTAGGTTCGTGGCCGGATGGTTTCAAGTGTTTGGTGAGCCACGACGGCATCTTCGACAACCGCAGCATGTACTACTCGACCGAAGAACTTTGGTTTCCCGAACACGAATTCTCCGGTCCCGAATACCAAAATCCGGCCGCGTATGCCAAGTTCAATCCCATTGACTACGTCGCCAAATGGAAGACGCCGACGCTGGTCATCCACGGTCAACGGGATTATCGCGTACCGGACTCTCAGGGTTTATCGGTGTTCACCGCGCTTCAACGTCGCGGCATTCCGAGCGAACTATTGTATTTTCCGAACGAGAATCACTGGGTGTTGAAGCCGGCCGACAGCATCGAGTGGTACGACACGGTGTTGGCATGGCTGAATCGCTGGACGCATCCTTAAGAGCGTCGTCCTAAGGCTCCGCGGCGCGCCACGCCGCCGGATAGTTCTCACCGAGCTGCATGATTCGGTGCAGCAAGTCATCGTAGCTCATGCCGGTCTTGAGTGCGGACGCGGAGAAATCCTCCGCGGCGGAAATATTCGGATTGGCATTCGCCTCCAGCACGAACAATTCGCCGTCGGCCCTGAGACGAAAGTCCATGCGCGCGTAGCCAGTCAAATGCAGCGCGCGGAAAATTCGCTTCGAGAGCTGCTCCAAGCGCGCGAGTGTGCCGTTGGGCAATTCTTGGGCGGCCGCCGTGGTGATGCCGTATCGCTGCTGATAGCCGCGATCCCACTTCACTTTGCGGGTGGCGATAGCCGGTAGATTCTCCGGCAAGGAACCGAAACTCATCTCCCACACCGGCAGTACCTTGAGCCTGTCGTTGCCCATCACGCCCACGTACAGCTCACGACCTTCGATGTATTCCTCCACCAGCGCGTCGGAATGGGTTTGCTCGTGGATAAAGGCGATGCGCTCGATCAGTTGCTTCTGGTCGCCGACCACGGATGCCTGCGCTATTCCCAATGAAGCATCCTCGGTGGAGGATTTCACGAATAACGGGAAGCGCAACTTCCTCGGAATTCGTGGCTTCCTGCCGCGCGGAAACACCAAGAATTGCGGCGTCGGCACGCGGTGATAGGACAGCAGCTGCTTGGAGAGCACCTTGTCGCGGGACAAGAGCATGCCGCGCGGGTTGCAGCCCGTGTAGGGCTGATGCATCAGTTCGAGAAATGCAACGACATGCTGATCGTAAGTAACGATGCCGTCGAACTCCTCCAGCAGGTTGAAAACCACGCTCGGTTGCCACTCGGTGATCGCGCGGCGCAGCTCGGAAAGACTGTCGCTCAATCCTAACGGCATGACTTCGTGGCCGGCCTTTTTCAAGTGCGAAATCACATCATATTCGGCGCGCCACTCCTCGATTTCTTTTGCGGTTGAGCCCTTGAGCGAATCCGGCGGCAGCAGCGTGGAATGGACCAATACCAAGGCGCGCACTTTCCTCACCGCACTGCCCTCACAGAGCCACTCGCGGCAACTTGCGTTCTTCGTAGGACTCCGCCAATCGTGCCACCACCCACTTAAGCTCGCCCTTGAGCGCGCGCCGCGAACCGCGGACGTATAGGTTCAACGCCTCGCTGCGCGCGATCAACAGGCGCAGCACTTGATGCACCAGATACTCGCTGAAGGCTCCCGAACGCTGGATTTGCTGACGCAGCGAGGTGCGCATTTCCCGCAATACGCTGGCCGCCTTCGGCGAGGCGCGAGTGCGCGGCGTGGTGGTGAACACTTTGAGCAACAATTCATCGGCGCCCGAGCGACGCGGCAACCGGTAGCGCGCGAGCTTTTGCTCATAGTGTTCGCGCAGCGTGCTGGTTTCCTGCGTCACGTCCTCGATGGTGCTGCGGTCGGCGATCAGCGGCTTCTGATGGCCGATGTCCTGTGCGAGCTGATCGATGTACTGCAGCTTCGCATAGGCCGGCCAGCCCACATACTCGCGCCGCCAGGGTGAGTGCGGCTTGAGCCAGACAGCAAAGGTCTCAGCGAAATCTTCGGTCGGATGCGCCTGCGCGTACCATGCGCCCAGATGCTGCACGAAACGGCGGCTGCCGGGCCGCGGTCGATAGGTGTCTGGATAGGGCAGCGAAGCGGGCCCGAATGCCGCGCGCCAGGATTTGCGCCGACGCAGCCGGTAGGCCGAATCGAGAGCGTGTCCGGCCTCGTGACGCAAAATGCGCATGAGCCAGTTGCGATTGCCGCCTTCCACTTCGCGCATGAATCGCCGCTCGATGCTGATCAGGCGCTTGTGGGCCAGATAGAAAGGGATGGCGATGCCCGGGATGCCATCGGGTGAGAACCATTCCTGCGCCAACCAGCAATGCGGCCGAAAGCGCAAGCCGCGCATCGATAACTCGTGATAGAGCCGCCTGATGGCGTCCTGCAGCTCGGTACCCGCTATCGCTAACTTTAGGTCGCAAAATCGCAAGCTCAAAAGCTGATCGTCCGACAGCCTTTCCCATGCAAGAGGTCGAGCTCGAAAACGACGCTGAGCCTGCATCTTAAGGAAGTCCCAACTCGAGTTCTTGCATCATCTCATCCTTGTCGGCCGAGCGTGCGGCTGGGACGATCCGTCGTCCCTCGAGGCCGGCAAAGTCGAACAACTTAGGATCAGCCAGCTGCGCGCCGGAAATATTGCAGATGCTGGAGAAAATCGCTTCAATGCGCCCAGGCGACTCATGCTCCCACTGGCGCAGCATGTTCTTTACAGCCAGGCGCTGCATGTTGGTTTGCGACCCGCACAGCGTGCAGGGAATGATGGGAAAGGCGCGCGCCGTCGCGTAGCGCGCGATCATTCCTTCCGGCACGTAGCACAGCGGCCGAATCACGATGTGGCGCCGATCCTCACTCAGTAATTTCGGCGGCATGGCCTTCAACTTGCCGCCGAAAAACATGTTCAAGAATAAGGTCTCGACGATGTCATCGCGATGATGGCCAAGCGCTATCTTGGTGATGCCGTTTTCCGCGGCAAATCGATACAGTGCGCCGCGCCGCAGCCTCGAGCAAAGACCGCACATCGTTTTGCCTTCGGGAATCACGCGTTTGACCACCGCGTAAGTGTTCTGTTCGATGATGCGGTAGCGCACGCCGAGACTTTCCAGATAGTTCGGCAACACCTCGACTGGAAATCCCGGCTGTTTCTGATCAAGATTCACTGCAGTGATCTCGAAGCTTACGGGCGCGCTGCGTTGCAGGCTCAACAGCATGTCGAGCAAGGTATAGGAATCCTTGCCGCCGGACAGACACACCATCAAATGATCGCCATGCGCGATCATGGAATAGTCCGCGATGGCTTTGCCGACCGAGCCGCGCAGCTGCGCCTGGAGTTTTTTATACGTATTGCTCATGGCACCTCGAGATACTTGGTCTCTAAGTATCTTAGGTAAGCGGCCGCCGTCAACGGCTTGCCGGTGGCCTGCTTGATGAGTTCCTGCACCGGCAATCGCGCACCGATCCCATGCACGTTGTCGCGCAACCACTGCATCACGCCGCCGAATTGGCCGGCAGCGATCTCCTCGTCGAGCGCGGGTCGCGCCGCGCGCATGGCCTCGTTGAGCTGTCCCGCGATGACCGCACCCAAAGCGTACGAAGGAAAGTAACCGAAGTGGCCGACGGCCCAGTGGATGTCTTGCAGGCAGCCTTCTACATCGGTGGGCGGGCGAATGTTCAAGCGCTGTTCGAGATTCGCATTCCAGGCTTCCGGCAGATCGGCCACCGGCAACGAGCCTTCGAGCATTTTCTTTTCCAGGTCGTAGCGCAGCATGATGTGCACCGGATATGTCAGTTCATCGGCATCCATGCGGATGCAGCTGCGGCGCACGCGGATCAGCAAGCGATAGAGGTTGGCCTCGTCCCATTCAGGGCCGCTGACCTGCAAATATTTCTCGAGCAGCGGCCGTAAGTACTTGACGAAGGAGCGGCTGCGGCAAAGATTCATCTCGAACAGCAAGGATTGGCTCTCCTCGAGCGCCAAGCCGCGATCCCGGCCCACCGGCTGATCGCGCCACTTGAGCGGCAAACCCAAGTCGTACATCGCGTGACCGGTCTCGTGCACCGCGCCGAGAAGTCCCGAAAAAGGATCGATTGGGTCGAATCGCGTGGTGACCCGAATGTCGCCGGGAACACCCTCCGTAAAGGGATGCTCGCTCTCATCGAGCCGACCCCGGTCGAACGGGAAGCCCAATGCCTTAAGCACATCCACGGCCAGCGATCGTTGCCGCGACGCCGTGAATTTACCGGTGAGGGGCGTGGGCGCGTACGCCGCTTGAACCTCGATCGCCTGATTAATGAGGCTTGGCAGCTTGCGGGATAGCGCCTTAAAAATGGTATCGATGTCGGCTGCCGAAATCCCGGGCGTAAAACCATCGACCAGGGCGTCATACGGCGCCAGGCCGCGCGCCTGGCCGAGCAGCGCCGCCTTGTCGCGAACCAAGTGGACCACTTCTTCCAAGTGGGGCGCGAGCAGTTTGAAGTCATTCGCCTTCTTGGCCTCAACCCAAAACACTTCGGCGCGCGCCGTGGCCTTGGCAAGACGCGAAATCAGCGAAGGCGGAGTCGCGATGGCATGATCGCGCTGTCTGCGCATCTCGCGCAGGTTGGCGAGCGGCCAATCCTCCATCTGCGACGCACCCGCCTCCGCACGCTCGAGCAGCCGCGCCACTTTGGGCGTCGTCAGCAACGCATGATGTTCGGTTTCCAGCGCTGCCAACTGCTCGCCGCGAACATCGGCGCTGCCGCGCGGCATCATGACCGCCGCATCCCAGCGCAGCAAAGAGAGCGCCCCGCGAAATGCGTGCAGGCGGCGAAACTCTTGTTCCAGTTGTTCGTACGGCGAGGCGGCCATGAGACCCTTGCAGCGAGACCTGTGGCAGCGGCAATTGATTTGCCGCCCTTTTGTTTAATCGGCAAGTTTACCAGACCGCGAGCCGTCCCGATTGTGCATTTCTCTGAAAAACTCTCGTTATTTCAATAACTTATTAGTTAGTCGGAAGCCTGAAAGTGCCGCTCTGGTGAAACGGCAGATCCCGCAGAAACGGCAAATCGATGCTCGCCGCGCCGCTGAGTTCATACTCGATCGAGTCGGCATGCTGGTTGGCTTTGTCGGTCAGTTTGAGCAGGGCCAAGGCCAGATTGGCGGTAATGGTCAGGTCAAATTCGGACTCGCCGAGGGCCGGCACGATGACCGCACGGTCGCTGACACCGCTCGCGATCTTCTCTCCACCAACATTCAACTCGGCGTTCAGTCCGTGAACTGGCAGCGCGCGATCGTTGGGATTCTGGATGTTGAGCCTAACTGCGAAAGTCTGCTGCAACAGATTCCCGCCTCGTAACTCGATGCCGATCACCGTGACATTGGGCCGGATGAATTTCGGCGCGAACAGCGAGCAAGCGCTTAAGCCCAAGCTTAAGGCGAAAATCTGCAGCAGCCGTGGCAACATGCACGAAATGATACCGATTTTCTCGAGGCTGGCTTGGGCTTTGACGTGCGTTTCGTTCTGCGGAGCCGCAGCGCCGAGCGCGGCGCCCCCCTCGGGCGCGCCTGCCAAGGCGCCGTCGATCGCTTGCCTGACATCGGGCGATGGTTACTTGCGCGCGAGAATTGCCGGCGCTGTCAATGCGAATCTTGACTGGTCCAACAGCGGCACTCGTTGCGAGGGAGAGTTCCGCGACAAACCTCCCGGTGTGCGACTGAGCTTTCAGCGTGCCCCAGGTGGCACACCCAATCTGCTGTTGGTATTCGGCTTGACGGGGGTTACGCGAGGCCAGTCGGCCCACGAGGTCAAAGCGAACTTGACCGTCATCGTGCAAGGCACCAGCCGCATCTACGGCACCCTCGGCGATTCTCGCTGTACGGTGGATTCCTTAAGCCAACGCTCGTTGAATGAGGCCGGCGCGTATCGCGTTGAGGCGCGCGGCTTCTGCACGCAGCCGGCTCACGCGGTGCGCGGCAAGGGCGATGTGCTGGTCAGCACCTTTGAATTCGCGGGACTCGTCAACTTCACCACGGAAAAGATCTAATGCAACATCGGCAAGGAAAATTTCTCGCGGCTCGTGTCCTGTTGGCGGCAACTCTTCTCATGGCCGCGAGCGCCGCGCTGTCGCAAGGCGCGGCGCCGGAACCGCTGTCGGCGTTCCCGCAAAGCCTGTTGGCAATCAAGACCAGCCACGGCAAAGTGATCAACTTCAAGATTTGGCAGGCCGATACGCCGCGCCGCGAGGAACAAGGAATGATGTTCATCCGGGAAATGGATGAGCACACCGGCATGCTGTTCATGTTTCCGGAGAACCGCCAGGTCACCATGTGGATGAAGAATACCTACGTGTCTCTCGATCTCGTGTTTCTCAACGCACACGGCAAGATCGATTACATCGCGGCGAACGCGACACCGCTATCCGAGGCCATCATCGGACCGCCGACGCCGGAATTCGCGGTGCTCGAACTGAAAGGCGGCGCGTGCGAACACTTCGGCATCAAAGTCGGCGATGCGGTTTTGCACAAGAATTTCAAGAACCCTAATCGACTCCCCTACCCGCGCTCCGATTCCCACTACGTCAAGTAGGACGTTTTTCCTACAGACAATCTCCCGTCTGTAGCAGATAAACAACGCTATTGTAAAAAACCTGCAATCGCAGTTTATGTGTTGTTGCGTTCTGCATAACCAATGAGGGACAGAATAGATGATTAATCGATCATATTTAGGCGCGCTGGTGACAGCGTTGTGCGCGACAGCGGGTACCACCGCGGCGGAAGGCTACGACGACACCGGCGCTGTTTATATCAGTCCGATGGCCACCTATACGTTGCTCGACGCTCACCGTATTTCCAGCGATGCCTTGAACTACTCAGTCGCGCTTGGCTACAACTTCGCTCCGAATTTCGCCGCCGAGTTGAACGCCAGTCCGGGTACTTTCACTATCGATGGATCGCGCGCCAGCGAGAAACTCGCTGAATACTCAGCCGATCTACTGTACAAATTGAGTTCTGTGGATTCCACCGTTCGTCCCTACGTCCTGCTGGGCGCCGGTTCCATGACGGATTACATCGGCGGTCACACGCCGAAGAACGACTCGTGGATTATAGAGGGCGGTGTCGGCGCATTCGTCGGTCTCGGCGATCAAACTGGCTCGACGCGAATTCAATTGCGCGGCGAGGCGAAATATCGCAAGGAAATCGTGCAGAACATTGAGTTCGTCCCGCACAACCCTGGCGATGTGGTCTTAGCGCTCGGGCTCAATTTTATGTTCGGCGCGCCGGTGAAGCCGGCACCGGTGGCGAGTCCGAGTCCGCCTCCCCCTCCGCCACCGCAACCTGCGCCGCCACCACCGCCACCGGAACCGCTCGATAGCGACGGCGACGGCGTTCCCGACTCGATCGATCAATGTCCGAACACACCCAAGGGCGACCGCGTCGACGCCGTCGGTTGCACCATCAAAGATGAGATCAAGTTGGAGCGCGTGCATTTTGCGACAGACCGCTGGGAGCCGCTGCCGGATTCGATTGCGACCTTAGATTACGGAGTCGCCACTTTGAAGAAATATCCGCAGATGATCATCGAGGTCCGCGGCCACACTGACAGCACCGGCAGCAAGCAGCACAATCAAGTGTTGTCGCAACGCCGCGCGGGCAGCGTCATGCAATACTTGAAGGAGCATGGCGTGACAAACTCCATGACCGCTAAAGGCTACGGGGAGGAGCTACCTATCGCCTCCAACGCGACTGTGGAAGGCCGCCAGCAAAATCGACGAGTTGCCTTGAGGATCGTCGGCGGACCGTAGGCCGCGCGCTGCAGAGCATCGGCGGCATCTTAGATCATCGCTACCTTCGTTGTCGTCGTGAGCGTTGCTTTAAGAGTGTCGGAATTTTCGGCGGTTTGGGTCTACAACCCCCTCAAGGCTTATCGGTGGTGGGCCGCAACCTGGTTCACGAGTGAGACTTTTACCGTCTGTCCCACTAAAACAACAAAATGTTTTCGTGAGCCTCTGGTTTATCATTGATAAAGTGCTATTGTTAATATACATAGCCTGGGATTGTCATTAAAGCAACACCCAGTGATTGCGGATCGTATTTTTGCAGTCAGGTCGTTGGTAGCTCATCTTCAAGATTGTGCGAGCCATCGCCACAGCTCGATCCACTTTGTTGCGAATTTTATAGGGAGATCGCGATGAGAATTTTACCTGCACCCCCGCAAATCAACAATGACGACGAGTTCCTAGGGGCAACTGCGCCGGCGCATACGGCTCTTCGCCAGGTGGTCCACCGTATCGTTGCAGCGAGTGCCCTGGGGACCACACTGTTCGCCTTAGCCGCCAATGCACAAACGGCAGCACCGGTTAATTCAGCATCGGACATTCAAGAAATAATCGTCACTGGTTCGAGCATCGCACAGAGGCTCGACTCATCTTCTCTGCCTGTGACCATTTTGACGAGCGCGGAGATTGCGAAGACCGGCTTCACCTCCGCGACCGATCTGATTCAGAACTTGCCCGGCATGCAGGGCTTCGTACCGGCGTCGAGTTCGGTGAACGGCGGCGGTGGTGGTATCACTACGGCAGCCGTGCACTCCTTGCCGTCCAAGTACACGCTGGTACTGCTCGACGGTCAGCGCGTGGCGGGGTTTGCATTAGGGCAAATCCAAGGCGGCGGCTACGGCGTCAACCTCGATAGTATTCCGCTCGATGCCATCGAACGGGTTGAAGTGCTGACGGACGGCGCCTCTGCGCTGTATGGCGCGGATGCCATCGCGGGCGTGGTGAACTTCGTCACCAAGAAGGACACGACCGAAGGCGATGTGTTTTATCACACCTCGATCCCGAGTAAATCCGGTGGTGGCGGCTGGAACGCAGGTTTCAGCAAGGGCTTCGGTGATTTGAGCAATGATGGGTTCAACATCCTGTTTACCTACAGCCACGACGTTCAAGATAGTCTCGAAGCATCGCAGCGCGCGGTGTCATCGCGGGGCGCGTTCTTTCCTTTTTCAGCCAACGGAACGAACTACTTCTTAAACAATCGCACCTCCAACACTGAACCAGCGAACGTCACTATTGGCAAGTTGGGCGTGTCGTACAACCCGTTCTTCCAGGCCAACGGCAATTGCGGCCAAGGTGCGCGAGCAGCGCCGTTAACCGATGCTAATGGAAACACGACCTGTCGCTTTAATTTTGCGGCGACAGTCGAGGACATCCCCTCCTTCAAGCGGGATAGCGGACTAGTCAAAGCGACCTTTGATCTTCACGATGCCGGCAAAATTTGGGGCGAAGCAGTCATCTCCGAGTTAAACCTGATTTCCCAATACGCGCCGCCGGCGCAGCCCTTTGGCATCAGCCCGACTGATCCTTCGACGATGGGCCTGTGGAATCTTTACGTTCAGCCTTACTTGACCGCTACGGGGCAGACCGCGACTACGGCGACCCTGGGCTATCGCGCGGTGTCGGCCGGTGGACGTACCGATGACTACGGCACCAAAATGCGACATATCGCTTTGGGTTGGGACGCCGATTTCGCCGGTTGGATCGTCAAAGCGAACGTTGTGAACTCTCACGGCCAGTTGAGAGATACCGCCGCCGGCGGCTATCTGGATTCCGTCCAGTTCTTCTCGGCGATTGCCAGTGGCGCTTATGACCCGGTCCAGGGTACCGGCGGGAGTTCGATCCAAAGCGCCATTTTGCATTCGCAATTCCGTGAAGAAATTTCGGACATCACAACTTTCGCGGGCGGCGCGCAGCACAAGGTCTTCGATTTGCCAGGCGGTGTCTCCATCTTGTCGCTGGGTGCGGAATACGACAGAAACAAATACTCCATCGACTACAGCAGCCTCATTTTGTCGCAGAGCGGATTCTCCACTCAGCCCGCGAATGCCGACTATCCTATCGGCGGCAACTACGGCCAGGTGCCATTTGAGGCCGATCGGAATAACTGGGGTCTGTTCGGCGAATGGTTGCTCCCGGTCCTCTCTACTCTAAATGTCACCGGATCGGTGCGCTACGACAACTATGCCAAGGTGCACAGCAACGAGGTATTTTCGGCCGTCGCCAATCCGGTCACCGGACTGCAGGACCAGGTTGCGTCAGCGGATCTTGGCAATACGTTTAACGATGCTACCTACAAGATATCGTTCCGCTACACGCCGATCGAGATGTTGTCCTTCCGCGGCTCATACGGAACGGGGTTCAAGGCGCCCAACCTGGGGGATATCGCCGGGGCCTTGGTGTTCGGCGGCGCCACTTCCGGCAGTTATGGCTGTCCGTTTCCGGGCTCGTCCGGGTGTATCCCGGGCAGCGCCCAGTATGATCTGCTTGCCGGACCCAACGGCTCGTCAGGCTCCTCAGGTTTGAAACCTGAGAAATCCAAACAATATACCTTCGGGGTGCGCGTGGATCCGTTGCCTCAATTGTCGATGTCGCTGGATTACTGGGACGTGAAGATCAGGGATCAGGTCGAATCTCAAGGCATCGCCGAACAAGTCGGATTTGGCAATCCACAAGCCTACAAGGCGTTGTTCGTAAATCCCTACCTCGATCCTGCGGGATTTCAGACCATTGCCTTTGAACAGGTCCCCTTCAATGGTGGTGAGGCGGAATACGCTGGCATCGACTGGAACTTCAATTACCACACCGACTTTGGCTGGAGTAAGTTCTTTGCAGGCTGGACCGGCACCTACATGCTCAAGCAGCACTACACGGACGGACCGGGATTGCCCCAACTTACCGACTTAGGTGTCTACGGTCCCGATCAGCAGGTCGTGTTCCGGATCATTTCGAACTTTGAGTTGACCCTGAAGACCGGAGACTGGGGTAACACGATTATGACCCATTACAAGTCCGGATACCGGGATCAGGCCTATAAGGCCAGTCAGCAGGCGATTTTCTTGGCGAAACCCGATGGCAGCCTGGGCGCGCCCACCGCTTTCGGCGGTTTGGCAGTGCCAAGCTTCACGACATTCGACTACCAGACGACCTATGACATCGTGAAGAGCATTCGTCTCACGGGTGGAGTCAAAAATATCGCCAACAAAGAACCGCCCCTCTCTTTGCAGACGGGTGGTGGTGGTAACCAAGTCGGCTACGACGGTAGGTACTATGACCCGATCGGGCGAACCTTCTACGCGCGCTTTGATGTGAAATTCTGAACTTAAAGTCGATAAGTCTGAATAAGGAGACGGTGATGGCACCGTCTCCTTTATTTTGTGGGGGGGGCTCCCACAGTCGCCTTCAGTCTGAGATATTTCTCGTCGCGCAGCCTGTAGGCGCGCCGTTGGATGACACGGATTTTATTGTTCAGTCCTTCGACAAAGCCGAGGGAGACTTTGTGCTCCGGCAGCGATGCCGTCCTGCAATCTCAGAGCTGTCCGAAGGACTCTTTGAGCAGATACGCGACGTTGAGCCGTTGGTTGGCGGCCAGCAGCAGCCGCAGGTTCTTTCGAGCACTGCCGGTGAGATTTTGCAGATGTGACAGCAGAGAGTATTTCTAGCGACGGGCTCGATGAGGTCAGGGTTACGGCGCAGAGGTCACATTTTTATACGGTCAACGTAGCACGATGCTTTTGTTCGCAACAGGATGCTTTTAACGCGTTTACGTATTTTTCGACTCCCGGTGGCTCTTATGCACAAAATGGAAGTCGCAAAATTGTGTTACCCGGAGGCAACCCTATACTACAAACTGTCGATCCCGATGCGATGACGATCACCAACACTACGCTTCCTGGCCATTTTTTTGGCGGACAGGTGCAAATCTCCAACAGAGTAACGGGCGTTAACATTATCGGTAGCGGCATTGGGCCCAATGCGGAGATTAATCAAATCTTCGGGCCGGAGAACTTTACTGCTTTAGCGATAGGAGCGTTTTACTATTTAAATCCTGGCATGGGCGCGGGTAGTTTGTGAAGAAAAGGAGCGCTTTAGCAATTCTGGGTCTTCCGGACTTAGTGTGGGTAGAAGTTGATCATTTGTCGATCAAAGCTT
>JBEPVT010000033.1:0-48515 GCA_041690895.1 Gammaproteobacteria bacterium | reverse complement strand
CAAAAACTTGTCATCCTGATTGTCGCGCGTTGTCACCCTGATTGACGCGCCACACGCCGAGCCGGATCATGCAGGCGGTTAAGGGCAAAAGCAGCCATCACATCGTGCGGGAGTACCATCGGCTGCAACGGGAATTTTGGGGGAGGCATCTATGGGCGCGAGGGTACTTTGCCTGCACGACAGGGAACGTAACGGATGCGGTGATAAAGCAATACATTGAATTGCAGGGTGAGGCACCTGAAAATGACGACAAGGACTTCAAAGTATCTGAGTAGCCTGCATGGTCCGGTTCGGCCTTCAGTCGGCTTTAGCCGATGACCGAAGCCGCCGCCTTTAGGCGGCCGGTGGTTCACTACTCGAGTACGTCGATGTGCCCGCAACAATGAGAGTGTTTCGAGCGCTCTGTGAGCCGAGCGGCACTCTGATCGTTATCTTGCAAGCGGCCAGTTCGACCCTCGGAGAGGTGTCCCCGTCTCCTTATAAGAGCCTGCAGTTGCTTGCGCCCGTGATGAGCCTGCAAGATCAAATCACTGTACAAGAATGTGCCAGTGCCGCGGGGTTCTCTCTCATGTCTTCGCGCAAAGTGGCGTTGCCTTCGGGCAAGAGTTTCGCAGTCGTATCTTTTCGAGGGTAGTTCGCTGGCCGCAGCGATTTGAGAAACTTGACTGAGCGCTCTGCCCTATCGTTACGATCTGGTCGTCGCGAGAAATTGTGCTGGTGTCGCGATGCTGATGCCACGAAACGGATGTAGCTCGAGTAGATCTCTATCTCCAGTGACGAGAATTTGCGCGCCGGCGGCGAGCGCGCAGCCGAGAATGTGATCGTCATTGGGATCGCGTGACGCTTTCACACTGACGGGCTCGCACCAGAGCGCATCGCTCCACAATTGTTCGCCGGCATAGGCGATGCGATCGTCAGACCATAGAAATTTCTCGCCCAAGGTTTGCGAGAGTTCCATTTGGATTTCCTTTGAAACGGCGATGCGATACGGCCTTTTCATCGCATGCATGAGCGCCGTCTGAGGAACGCCGCCAAAGACCAATGCAGAGACGTAGACGCTAGTATCAGCGACTATGAGGATCACACCTGTGGCTCGGAAGCCCGGCGCGCGCGGCGCACGTCCTTCACGGCCGCTTGCACGTCGGCCTCTGTTAACCCAAGTTCGCGTGCCTTGGCTTGACCGAAGGCATTCATTTCTGCCCACCAGCCTTTGCGCTCGTACTCGCGCAGCGCCTCACGAACTAATTCGCTCATGGTGCGATGCTCGCGCTTAGCCATGGCGGCGGCGCGTTCGAGCATTTCCGGCGGAAGCGTGACGGACAAAGTACGGGTTGTTCTCATGGGAATATCCTCTGAGCAATATTAAGCACGACTCAGCGAGATTTGGCAATGTAGATTAGGAAGCCCTATAAGGACTCCAAAAATCCCAGAATTGGCTTAAAAACAGGGAGTTTCCCATCGATCATGGTTTGACATAAGTTAATGTTCATGAAATCATTCTTTGCATTCTCCATGAAAGAGAGTTTTCATGAAAACAATCGTTGTGACATCACAAAAGGGCGGCAGCGGGAAGACCACCGTTGCTGCTCACCTCGCTGTGGAGAGCGAACGAGCTGGAGATGGTCCGGCCTGGCTGATCGACACCGACAAGCAAGGCACTTTGAGTCTTTGGCACGAGCGGCGCGAAAGCGAGACGCCGCAGCGGGCCGATGTGCCGTTTGGGCGCCTGGCCGCCGGCATTAAGCTGTTGCAGGATCAGGGCGCTGCCTACTGCTTCATCGACACGCCGACGACGATTTCAGAGCAAAATGTCGCGATCCTCGATCTCGCCGATCTGGTGCTGATCCCGGTACGGCCCTCCCCGGCCGATTTATGGGCGGTATCGGAAACGGTCACGCTCGTCAAAGATGCCCATAAGCCGTTCCTGTTCGTCATCACCCAGGCCAAGGCCCAGGCGAGCATCACGGCGCAAACCATCGCCGCCCTGTCGGAGCATGGCCGTGTGGCTCAGTCCTTCATCGCGGATCGCGTCCCCTACGCTATGGCCATGACGAATGGGCGAACCGCGCCGGAGATTGGCGCCAAGAGTGCGGCCGCGGCCGAAATCACGGCGTTATGGCTTGATGTGAAATCACGTTTTCAGGAAAACATGAAAACTGTAAAAAATCTGAGGAGTGTTGTGAATGGCTAAGGCTGTTGCCCTGTCCGCTGCCGATCTTATTCCGGGAAAGCCACGCTCACAGAGTGTCATGCGCCAGCGGGGTGTGGTGCCGTCGGCTGAATTAGTGCCGTTGCAATTTCGAATGCCGCCTGAGTTCGTGCGAGCGTTCAAGCAGGCGGCGCTCGATCGGGATATGAAGCTCAATGGATTGCTGAATGAAGTATTTATTGAATTCATGAAAAAATTGTAAGGCTTGGCTCGAGAGAAGGGAATGACGAATAAAAAAGCGCCTCGAGCGGTCGGCGAGATCATGCAGCAATTGAACGGGCGGGGCAGGGGATTGCCCTCGTTAACCAGCGCTCAGCGCAAATTGATTGAGAGTTCGATGCTGATTTTGGGCGCGGCCGCCGATGCCAAGGACGCCGCGTACTTGGCGCGCGAGCTGGTGCAGGCGAGTTTGCCCCACAGCAATCCGGGCGACGTACCCCTCTGGACTCGGCGCAACGGTGATATCACCCTCGCGATCCAGCCGGGCGTCAATATCCGCACTGGCAAGAGCTAGGAGAGCATAAGGATTCGTGGGGTGTCCGAGACGACCGGCGGGAGAAGCGGTAATCTCGATTGATGAAGCGAGCGCCCAAACCGGCCTTGGCGGCGAACCCATCGATATCCCCTGTCGCAGCTGCGGACGCGGTCTTGCAGATCAAGGTATGGCTCCTCGGCAAGAACCCGATGGTGTGGCGACGGGTGTTGGTGCCGGCAAGCTGTAGCTTGCGCGAGCTGCACGGCGTGATCCAAGTCGCGATGGGTTACGAAGGGCTGCATCTTTTTCAATTTTTGCTGCGAGCCACGCGGTACGGCTGGTTGGAGTTGTCGGCTTCGTCTTCTGAGATTACGTTAGCGGCGCTGCGGCTGCGCAAGGGCGCGCGATTCCTTTATGAATATGATTTGAACATTCCCTGGCGTCATAGCATCCGCATCGAGGATCACGTGGCGCCAACCGTGAAGGGCGCATGCCCGGCTTGCACTGGCGGCCAGGGCGCGTGTCCGCCGGAAGATTGCCACGATCCAGCGGGTTTCTTGGCCCATCGTGACGCCACGACCTCGTGGGATGAACTCGAGGATTTGGCGACCATGACGGACATCTTGCGGCCGTTCGTCCTGAAAGCCCCCGATGCGGGCTTGGACGATGAGAAGCGATGGGAACTTGAGCAAGCGCTCGATCGCACTCGAGCCCGAGAACGCGCCCGAGGAGTGCCTTTCGCACAGCGCAGCGTGAATGACCGCTTGCGATCAGGGGCGCATCGCGAACTCATGCATCAACACTATTGATGCGCTCGGCCCGGCGCTGCGCTAGCAGGTCGGCGGCGAGCAAGGCGGCCTCGTCGCCGCGTTGGCGCCGAATACCGACCACGAATTCATGCGCACTGGGATCGGTGAGCGCATCGAACCGGCGTTTGAGCGTCGCCGCGGTGGTCTCGGCATAGTGGCGCGTGGTGGTGATGCTTTCGTGACCCAAGAAGCGCTGCAGATCGGTGATGTCCATGCCGCGCGCGAGCAGCCGCGTTGCCACCGTGTGCCGCAACAGATGCGGGTAGACGCGCTTGGTGATGCCGGCGGCGCTTGCCACCTCCCGCACGATCTGGCCGACTCGTTGGCGCGTCATGACATGTTGGAGGGGTCCGGTGCCCCGCTCACGGCTGGGAAACAGCGGCCCGGCTCGGCGACCACCGATATGCAGCTGTAGCAACTGCGTCAGTTCACGCCGGATCGGCACCTCGCGCCGCTTGGCGCCTTTGCCTCGGCGTATCGTGACGACGCGCTCGGCGAGACTGACATCCTCGATGCGCAGCTGCACCAGCTCCGAGGCTCGCACACCGGTCTCAAGCAGAGTCTGCAGCATGACGCCGGCGCGACCGTCCTGGGCGTAAGCGTGATCGAGAAACCGTAGTTCTTCCTCGACCGACAACCGATCGACGCCGCCGCGCCGTTCGGTGGGCGCGCGCAGGCCTGCTTTAGAGCGCGCCGCTTTGAACACCGCCTTGCTCTGCGCATAGTCGACGCCCTCGCGCGCCAGGGCGGCGGCGATCGCGGTGGCGGCACGCTTGAGAGAGACCATTCGGTGAGTTTGCACTATCTCGTTCGGAGTGCAAACCGATGGACATCGGAACCGGCCTGGGACACAGTGGCGCGGCAATTGGCGAGCTTGGGCTTTCCACTCTGTTGTTTGTGGAAAACTCATTCGCCGGCAAATTTACCCAATTAGAGGTGTTCCATGCGAGTCCACATCTTGCTTCAAATCACCGATGATGATGGCGTTGCCGGCGCCGCCGAGGACGTGGCCGCTTTTGACAAAGCGACCGAGCGTCCCGAGGATCTCGGGATGTTGATCGCCGAGGGCAAAGCGCTGCTCTCGGCCATCCAACAGAAAACGATTACGGCGCAAGTCGCGTCATGGTCGGATCGGCACCGCCGCTGCGAGGCCTGCGGCGAGCGCCGGCGCATCAAAGGCTATTACCCGATCGCCTTTCACACACTGTATGGCGACATCGAGCTGCGCAGCCCGCGGCTCAACCGCTGTGCCTGCCAAAGCAGCGGTTCGGCGTCGGTCTCGCCGTTGCGCGAGTTGATTCCCGGTCACATCGCCCCCGAGCGGCTTTACTTGGAAGCACGCTGGGCGTCCCTCGTACCCTATGCCGCGGCGGCGGGATTGCTCGCCGACATACTGCCGATCACCGCCGGCGCCAATGCGACGACGGTGAGAGCGCACGTGCTCAAGGTTGCCGAACACGTCGAGACCGAACTGCAGGAGGAACGACCCTCGTTCATCGATGGTTGCGAAGCCGACTGGCAGCAATTGCCGATTCCAGAAGGTCGGATCGCCGTCGGCCTCGATGGCGGCTATGTCCGCAACTGAGCAGATCGCAAAAGCAACTTCGAACTCATCGTCGCTCGCTCCATCCCCCAAGATCGGCCGCCGCGGTACTTGGGGCTCGTGCATGGCTACGATGAGAAACCGAAGCGACGTCTATTCGAAATGCTCAAGAGCCAAGGCCTGCAGGCGAACCAAGACGTGACCTTTCTCACCGACGGCGGCAATGAAATTTGCGCCTTGACCGAGTGGGTCACGCCGGCGAGCGAGCACGTGCTCGACTGGTTCCACATCACCATGCGCCTGACCGTCTTGAGTCAATATGCGCGCGGCGTCGCGCACCATGATGAGATCCAGGGGGCAGGTCTCCTGAAATCCATCGAACGCATGAAATGGCTGCTCTGGCACGGCAACTTGCAGCGCGCGGAAAAGGTTATCGAATCGTTCGAAGAAGACGTTGATGTGTTGGAAACCGACTATCCGAACCTGCGTAAGTTCGCACGGTCCGCTCGGGAATTTAGGGTCTACATCAAATCCAACGCCAGCAGTCTGATCAATTACGGGGAGCGTTACCGCGCCGGCGAGCGCATATCCTCCAGTCTCGCCGAATCTACCGTGAACGCCGTCATCAGCAAGCGCTTCGCGAAGCGTCAGCAAATGCAGTGGACTCCGCGCGGCGCTCATCTATTATTGCAAACGCGAACCCGTGCCCTCGACGGCACGTTGCGGCCGTTATTTGAACGCTGGCATCCCGGCCTAACGGCTGCGAATCAGACCGCCTTTGAATCGTTGCCGGTGGCGGCGTGAAACTCCACAGATCGTTATGCTCTCGCTTTACTGCTTCTATTTATTTTGGGACCAGTGCTGATCGCGGCGATCGATCTCGTCTTTGCACCGTGGATCTACACGGTCGGAGGTCGGACGCGGCTGTTGCCCTTATGGGCCGGGGTGGCTGTCGCGCAAACTCCGTTGGGGCGGTACACCATTCACGTCTGGTTCTCGCCCATTCCATCGGGCTCGCATGTGTTGGCCTCGACCAGCGTTTCAGGGACGGGTTACGTGTGCACGCCGAGCGGCAAGCGCTACAGCTTGAAAGTGACGGGCGGCGCGAGCGGGCGGATCTGGAAGGATATGGACGGGCATGCGTTCAGCTTTTCGGCGTATCACCGACCGGCCTTCGCGGGACTGACGGGAGGTGACCACCGGCCGAAACTTCAGTTTTCAGGCCAGTGGGTCGGCTCGAACTTGCAGATGAGTGACGAAGGAAGCATCGCGCAGGCATTTCTCGCGGATGGGAGTTTGAGTGCGCAAAATAGTCCGCGCGCGAAAGATTCCGCGATTCCGATCACCTTTAATGAAACAACGTGGTGGATTGAGGGAAGCTGCGGAAAACGGTAGTCGCAGCGCTTGCGCTGAAGCATTGGGGGTCAGCCGGGTGATCTCGTCGGCCACCGTCCCCTCTAACTTCATAAGAGTGCGCAAGCCATCCGAATCTTTGCGCGCCAGGCGCCTCACGCCAACGCCTCCCGCTGACGGTGGTGGCCAATCCAAACTGGCGGTCATCGCCGGTGTCACCACCGAAGATCGAAATGTGGCGGGTATGGTATGGGGTGACCTCAAGAAACGGGTTTTTACGTACGCTAAGGTCTTCTCTGTCGCCCGGCTTAGGACGAAATACGCACTTGTTTCTATTTACTCATGGAGCTGTGAGAGTATTTGGGCGTCGTAGATTACCTTGCCACCAACCATGGTCAGAAGCGAAACCGTTTTGGGCAGATCGTCTGCGTATCAGTCCGAATAAACCGTAACCTCCTCTAACGATTAGCCGCCGCCGGCTGCCTGCCAGCCTGCTGCTGTCGTGCACGAACGAATCGCAACCAGAAGCCATGAGCTGCAGCGGCAGGGATAAGCACATATCCATCCATCTCCCAGCGAGGATCGAGAACCCCGCCAGCATGGGCCTCGAGATAGTCGCGCGCTCGCTCGATATCGGCGACCTCGATCGTAACCCCCATAAGGCCTTCACCCCGGCTGGCCAAAAAATCGACGACAGGACCCGAGTTGCGATTCGGCTGTGGCGCAAGCAACAAGAGTACGCCGCTGCCGGCAACGATTTCGCGGCCGTTCGCGGAGAGCTCTGGCACCTCAATAGCTCGACCGGGCGTAAGTCCGAGCCGCTTATAAATCTCAATAGAGGTGTTCAGATCCTTTACTGCGATCCAGACAGCTGATACGCGAATCGCTCCGTTTGGATGAATTCGCTCCAACGCACGTTTCCGAGCAATCTCAGGATCCTTAGCCCGCTCGGGCTGGTTGGCGCGGTTGTATTCGATTAGGAAGGGGCCTCCCGGTGTTCCTTTTCGCAAATCGATCTCCCGAAAAAGCCACGCGCCCGAAAACTTCACCCCAGGCTCGACATAGCCCTCACTCGTGGTGGTCGCCACCTTGGCGCCGATCCCCTGCGAGCGCAGTAACGCCGCGGCACGCTCCGCCGAGTCCGTCTCGAGACCGACCCCAATTGCGCCCTCGTGATCCTTTAGGAATGCCGCTTCATCGCTCGATGCGGCCTTCTGAGGATCATAGACCGCCAAAAACTCTAAGTAGGTATGGTTCGAGAACTCAATACCGCCGTTCTCCAGTCCCTCTGCAAACCGCCCCCACGAGTTGGCGTTGAATCCAAGCTGGTCTCGGAATAGTCCAAGCGTCGCCGGCAGATCATGTACGAGAATCGAGACGTGGTTAACGCCCATACCTCTTCCCAGGATTGAAGGTGTTTGGGCCGCGTGGCCGAGCGGCTCGGACGCCAACGTGCCGCTTGAAAACAACGTGGTCAAGGACACCGCAAGGATTGCGGTTCGACACCCCAATCCGTGCAGTAACATGTCTATGAACTTTGCAGATTTCCCGGGAACGGAAACCTCATCAGTCGGAATAGGATGGAACTTTAATGGCTCGATTTTGAATTCACAGTTTGTGCTCTCTGGGATCAGCTCAAGAAACGGGCCATTACGTACGTTAAGGTGCAACGGTCGACTTCTTTGCGGTGCGAGGTTCGTGGCTCCCAAATCCAAAGCGATTGGAAATCAGCGAGGCTAGTGCAACTGACCTGCGTCGTAAACGACCTTGCCTCCGACCAATGTCAAAATTGACACTGTTTTCGGCAGATCTGATTGCGGAATCGCAAAAATATCTTGGGAAAGTATTGCGAGGTCAGCTAGCTTGCCCGGCTGCAGCGATCCTTTTTTCCGTTCCGCGAACTCGGCAAAAGCTGATCCTAGGGTGTAAGCGGCCACTGCCTGCTCGCGAGTGATGGCTTCCGTCGGACGATCCGGATGCGTACTGGCCAACAAGATGCCCAAAAAAGGATTAATAGGGCCGTCTGAGCCTAGCGCCAGCGGAATGCCCGCGGCGAGCAATGAACGCAGAGGTTGCGGACCCACTTGTTCTGCGGGAAGGAATTGATTGACCACCAGATGCGGCGGATTTTGCACAACCACAATGCCCAAAGCTTTGACTTGAGCAATCATCGCGGGCGTCAATCCATCGCCGTGCTCAAATCGCACGCGCTTGGAACCCCAGACTCTGGCTCCTCCGCTCTGTTCCATGGCCTGTAGCATCGTTTGAGCGGCAACGGGGCCGAAGGCGTGTAAGAGCAATTGCTGATTCGAGGCGAGCGATTCCGTCAGCATGTCGTGCATCTGCGCCGAAGGAAAAGTCAGCTTCGTGGCCCAGGTTGGCGGATCGCCGGCTCGCAGTGAACCCGCTTGCTCGGTTTCGATGGGGGTTCCGTCGAGAAGCCATTTGATACCGCTGACGGTAACCAGGGGAAACGGATGCAGAGGCAAGGACGCGCCCTCAGCTATATCGCGACCTGTGGGGGATGTCGCGGGCATGCGAATCACACGCACCCGAATGGATGTTGGTGACTCCTTGAGTAAATCGACGATCTGGTGGGGCAAGAATTCATTGGACATATCCTGCACGGTGGTGATCCCAAAACGCGCATTGATATTCAAGAGTTCTCTGATCTGCCGCAGAGCCTCATCGTGACCCGTCAGCTCCTGCCGAGCGCGCCAGATTGGCCACATCGCATACTCCCGCGCGACACCGTTGAGTTGACCATTGACGTCACGTTCGAACTGACCGCCCTTGGGATCGGCGATTTTCTCGCTGATGTGCACGAGCTTGAGTGCGGCGGAGTTCAGAACAGCGCCATGTCCCGACGCGCTGAAAAGAAAAATGGGTATGGTTTGGGAGACTGCATCGAGTGCCGCACGACGCGTTTGGGGATTGCGAAACACGGCCGGCCCGATCACTGCGATGATGCTCCGGCCAGGCGCAATATTCTTAAGGGCCGCTGAGATGGCGCGCTGCACCTCGTCCCACGTTGAGGCCGGATCCGTTTCCAGCTGCAGATCGCTCGAGGGCTGCACAGAAATGTGCTGATGCGCGTCATTGAATCCCGGAATGACGGTGCGGCCGCCTAGATCAATTTTTCGCGTATCAGTGCCGGATAGTGCCTGGATAGTCGCGGTTTCCCCGGTTGCGATTATCGATTCGCCTCGAATCGCAAGCGCATGGACATAGGGATGCGCAGGATCGCCCGTAAATATCTTGCCGTTGAAAAGCACTGTGGTGGGCGATTCGACACAGAATGCCTGCCCTGACAGGATGAGGAGGGTAGCTGCCAAGAGCCAGACGCTCGGGTTAAGCGGTCGAACGCAAGTCGCTGCTCGTCGGTCCATCGTTGTCCTCCCTGGGTGCAAAACCCGTGCTCCTACACGTTATACCGGAAACCAACTCGATTCCCGCCATACGATCCGGGATCCACGGATCAAGTTTGGTCGGGCGTGGGACGTTCCGCGTCGACTGCCGCGCCCGGAGTTTGTGCGACAGTCTTTCGCTTACTTGTTGCCATCAGAATAATTGTCCCCTGCTTGGGATCGCCCCTCGCGCCCCAGCGGGCAGCACTTGCAGCCGCGCGAGTCATGCTTGCTGAAATTGATCGGCTCGCCGAGCAACGCGTCGATTTCGCCTTCGAGAGTACCTTAAGCGGTCGTTCCTACGCTGCGCGCCTCGACCGACTCACCAAATCGGGGCTACCATCTCGAAATCATCTTCCTGCGAGTGGCATCGCCACGCTTGGCGCTGCAGCGCATCACCGCCCGAGTGAAACAGGGCGGTCATGCGGTGCCCAAAGCCGACGTCCTACGACGATACGTCCGCGGTTGGGAGAATTTTGAAACGGTGTACCGACCCTTGGCGCATGCCTGGTCCGTGTACGACAATTCCGGAGAGAAACCCGTGCTCCTCGAACGAGGTCCTTAAGAAATGGCTGCCAAGACTCGCGCTCAAAAGCCCGACAAACGAATTGAGAACGCACTCCTACGTGCTGCCGCCACGGCACGGAAAACCGCACGCATGTACGGAACGCCGATCTATGTGTGGGAAAACGGCAAGGTGGTTGCAAAACGCCCGTAGGCTCTCGGCGTGACGATGACTTTTCAGAACGATACACTTGCGCCGCCGCTGACGGAGGCGGTCCATGCGCCGGGGCGCCGCTACTTCAGCTGCCGCGATTCGAACTGCGTGGCCGTAGTGGGTTGTTGGATATCTGGTGCATACCGTCTATACGTGACTTAACTAACCCCGCACCCTCCAGATGCCTCCTTAGCGCAAGTCCAACTCAGGTTGGCGCAGCAATTAATACATTGCCATGAGATGGAGCGCGCTCATGTCTCATATCGCCCGGGAGTTGCACGATGACGTGCAGCGAATCCTATATTGTCTGTCACTCAACATGGTGCCCTCAAGGCGATTGCCCCAACAGTCTCCGCGCAGGACTAAGTCGGTTGCTCTCGGCGTAGCATGTCCAACTCTCGATCTAGTGCTCGTGCTTGCTCGCGCAGCGTCTGGCTTTGAAGATCCAGTTGGTAAGCACGGGTACTGTCATGGCCCTTGACGCAGCTACGCTCGCCGTATAGGCGGTCCACTTCCGCGTACAGCCTCGCAATCTTAACGTCGAGGTTCGCGATCTTGGTCATCATTGGTGTTCCCTGGTCTCCAAGCAGCGTGCGCCTTTTCAAGAACGTAACGGGCGGCTGTGTAATGCCTGCGAAATTTTATCTTGGATCTCCAAGTTGCTCATCACCACGGCACCGCTCGAATCAACGATCCGAAAAACACGCTGGCCCGTCGCGACTTGTTCACGGTTCTGTTTCAAGTAGCTGACTGCACCGTCTAGGGTTCTAAAATTCGTGTATGCCTGTCAAAATCTATAAGGCAGATTGTAACCATCGGCAACTTCCAGCTTCACGGAGTTGTTGTTCCTTCTGCGGCGGCCGTGTAATTGTCAACGAGCGACTTCGCATGACTACCCGTCACGGATCCTGCGATAATGTGACTCTCGTGGTATATCCACACGCGGCCGCTTCCATCGGTGCGAATGTCGTAGCCTTTGTAGGATGTTTCGCTGGTCGTTTTAGCGAGCGCCAGATCGTCCATTTTAGTAACGACCAGTTGTCGTGTAGCGCTTGAACGCTAGCCATTCAAGACACCATTCGGCCCGCGCGACTCGCTGCCTGTCCCCGGCAATGTCCGCTTTCGCGCGCATGTCGAGTAAGGTCATAACTCTCGGCTCGTCATCCTCTTCGATGCCGTGAGAGTCATCGTAACGTTCCTTCGCTTCGATCATCACGGAGGCAACTTAACTTAACTCGGCGCTTTCGTCTGTGCGCTATCAAACAAAACATGTACTTACGCACCTTATATCCTGACCATCTTCATTCTGCAATGCGGCAAATATCGCACTACTCACACCGCTCACTGCGGCCCGCTGAATGGGTAACCGAGCGGAGGGTTAGCTGCCCGCCCACGCCGCGGAGTTAACGCTTACGCCCGCCCGTGGCTTCCACCACTAACGCGGCCATCGCGAACCACAACACTAGGCAGCATTCTTCGTGGTTGTCCTTGGCGCGTTGCAGCGCTTAACGGCATTGACCTGCCCGTCGATTTTCGGTCCAGTTGATAGTTTGGGACAAAATCACTTCGGGGTGCCTGAGGAAGTTAAATCCCCGAGTTTGGTGGAACTCGGCAAGTATATGGCGCGCGCGGACTGCGTGGTGTAACAGAGTTAGAAGACCTTTACGCCGCGCTTGAGCGCGACGACGCTGACTGGCAATTGCTCGGCTTCCCAGAGCAACTTGAGTATTTTCTCACCACTCATTCGCGTGAATCTCATTGTCGTCTCCCTGCCCTGCTGCTTGAGCTAGCGCTTATTCAGGGCGAGCCAGGGCATGCCGCGGTAGGAATCCGCCACCACCCAGCCGCCGGCCGTCAACGCCAAATTGACGACGGCCTCGCCCCATTGAAAGGCGCCGGCGCTGCCTGCCACGATGGGGATCCACACCAGCAGCAAGAACAAGCCCATCTGCAACGCCGAGAGCGCGGCGGCCAGACGCGCATAAACACGGATGAGTATGGCCATGCCTGCAGCAAGGTAGGTACAGCCGGTGAAATACGCCCAGAATATATGCGCTGGTAGCCAGGCAGGCACGAGCGCTGCAGTCTGGTCGACATAGGCGAAGTGAGACAGGCCGAAGGCGATCAATGCCAAGGCGTAGAACACCCTCGCAATGCGCACTCCCCTCTCGCCGGTGGCGAAACCGAGGTGCCGCCGGTCCCAATCAGCGGCGAACCACCCATATAGTACCCACGCACCCGCCACGATCACGGCGGTCTCACCGCAACTTTGATAGGAAACCTCCACAGTGGGCGCCAGAATGATGTAGGGCACTTTAATCAGCAGTAACCAGAGCAGCAGATAAGCGAGTAGCACGCGCGAAGCAGTTGCGGCCGCGTCCCGCCAGAGCAGTCCTATCCCGCACGCCAAGGCGACGACGGCGCACAGATAGGCTAGCGACGCGCGCGCTGGTAGACCCTCGGGTACCGAATCCCATATCGGGGCGAAATCCCCTTTGAGCAGGCCCAGGATTCCGAGGGCGATCATGATGATTGCAAAGACCGCATGACCTACGCTAGCGATGCGTATCACCCGAATCCTCCGCTAATGTTCCGGTTCATTGGGTATCAGTATCCCTGAAGCCCTGGCTGGCGAACGATTTTCACATCTTTAGAGAACGCATGCTCAATGGCAACTACCACTTTGTGCCCAAAATAGGGTGCCGCGTTCGACCGAGCGCAAAACCGCCGAAAAATGCTTGCGTGATCGTCACACGGCCACGCTCGAGCAGCAAACTCTGGCCGAATTTATCACCACGGGAATGTATGAGCGCCATTTGCGTCGCCTTCGCCGCTATAACATCAAGAGGCGGCATCGCAAGCGAGACAAGAATTGGCGTTGCTGCAGATAAAGCGCAGTGAGACATATGGGAAAAGAGGTGCTACCAGTCCCTCACGCGCGCGGCGCGTCAGAGAATAACTGAAGGGCTCCAATTCCTGGTTGCTTTCTTCCAGCTGTTTGGCCTTGCGCCACAATTCGTCCTCAAGATTCTCGCGTATTCTCATTTCGCCGCGGATGCCTTTTCGCGAGTCGAGGAGCATTCACGAGTTCTGTACTCCGCAGCCATTAGTCCATGGGCCGCCACGTATAGAATAGTTCGCGACCCACCCGGGCTGTAAACGCTTTTATCGGTCGCCGACGGAATTTAACGGGCCCTGTGTTCCGCTATGACTTCGGATAGGCCGTGCCGTCCTTGTGCACGAACCGGCCGTCGGCAAGCGCTGCCGTGTCCGTCCAGCACAAGGCGCATCGAACGGCGGAGAATAGCCCGAACCCTTTGGTGCGGGCTCTGCGCCGAGGCCGATCTTGGGCATTCGCTGTTCCCTACTGACACGCTGGCATATCGTCACTTCTTCGGCGGCAGACCGATTGCAAGGCGCTCAATTCGGTCTGCAACCTTTGACACTCCAACATCTTTGCCGATCGCATTGGACAGCACCGCGACGGTGGTCCGGTCATCAGGGAATTCCGATAAAGACGCACTGAAGCCGTATATGCCACCGCCATGATCGATTTTCCGATGCCCCTCGTCTTGCGACAAAAACAGCGCGTAACCGTATTCCCGTGCAGCCGATGCCGGCGCACCGGCTGCTGCCATCATTTTGGTGATGGCGGTCCCGGAATTTTCGCCATCGTTAAGCTTGCCCGGCGTCAGCATGGCGGTGAGCGAAGCGGGCTTAAGTATCTTGCCGCCAAAAAGCGCCGCATTCCACTTGGCAAGATCGCTGGCAGTTGAACGGATCGAACCGGCCCCGCCGGGAATTGACATTGATATGAAGGCGGCGTTCTTAAACTTTCCAGGAGCACTGCCCGCATAGCCGCGAACTCGACCGGGCACGATTTCGCTTTCGTCATCGAGCGCGCTGTGGGTCATGCCGATTGGTGCGAAAAGCCTGAATTTGAATACGGTGGCTAGTGGTGCACCGGCCGCCTTCTCAACCACGCCCCCCAAAATAAAGTAGGCAGAGTTGCTGTAGGACCAATTTGTGCCGGGCTCGAAATCTTGTGTCTTCGGCAGCTTCGCAATGAATTCGACCATCTGGTCCGTGCTCCGATGCACCATCCCATCATTCTCAAAAGTGGGCGCGGAGGTGTAGTTGTAAATACCTGAAGTGTGATGGAGCATTTGTTCCAAGGTAATGTCATTAGCGCGCGGAAAATTCGGATAGTATTTCGACAGGGTATCTTGCAGAGAGACCTTGCCTTCTTCTGCGAGTAACAGCAGCGCTACCGCGGTAAATTGCTTGGTGACGGAACCGACGCGGAAAACGGCGTCGTTTGAGACGGGAACGTTTTGCTCTAGATTGGCGGAGCCATACCCCTTCACCAGAACTGGTTTGCCATCTTTGAACACTGCGACCTGCAGACCCGGGCTCTCGCCGGCCGCGACGGCCGCGGCCGCGACTTTGTCAATCGACGCAGCCAGATTCTCGTCGCCGGGCGTTCGCGCTTGAACCGCGGTCACGGCGAATGCGGCAATGAAGACGGCAACAACAAAATGTTTCGTTGAGTTATTCATATGTCTCTCCTTGATCTCGTTCAGCAAATATTCTATCAACTTTTTGGCGGTGCAAAATAGTCCGGCCGATCGAGATTGGAGGTGAACGAGCGACGCGGCACAACCCGGTTTGAAGCCAACGGCGGCCCCGCGAAGTTCGGAAATTCGTCGAAGCTGACGCTTTGCATCTTGGGATGCGGGCCGCTCATTCGCGGTGCAGTCAAGGTTCCCACCCTGGCTGCACCAGCGAGCTACCGGCTCACTGAATGCTACTCGTTCTCGTCATCATCATCTTCAGCGCGAGTGTGGCTGAGCATTTCCATCGGCATCATGACGGTTGATGAAGTATCTTGGACAAGCGGGCGAATCTGAATGGTCTCTGCAGTTGCAGCGTCTCTGCGCGCAGGATCTCGCGTGCTACTGATGATGACTTGATGCGCACCGCCAGCTTCCAGCGGGCGAACGATAACCGTCTCCGAGGTCGCTGGCTCTGCGCTGGAGGGATCTTGGAGACGACGCAGGATGAGCGTCTGCGACCCGTCCTGCTTGGGCGAACTCATGACCGCCAACTCGGAAGGCTTGTCTACGGGTTTGAAGGAGTCTTGAGCGCGCAGCCTCTTGAATGCTAATTCGGCCTGGATGGGCTCGCAAAAGTAGTAGCCCTGACCGAAGCGGCAACCCATCGCCTTGAGCGACGAGGCGGCCGCCTCGCCCTCGACAATCTCTGCAATCGAGGTCAGATCCAAGCTTCCGGCGAGCTGTATCATGGCGGCGACCATGCTCATGTTTGCCTGAAAGACGCCGCGGCGGTCCACGAACGGACAGTCGATCTTTACCAGGTCGAAAGGAAACAACTGCAGATTGCTGAGGGATGAATAGCCGGTTCCAAAGTCATCCAGCATTAATTGGATTCCCATTTCGTGCAGCCGCTGCAGACTTTCTCGCGCCGCCGCGACGTTGCCGAGGAGCGCCAGTTCGGTCATCTCGAATTTGAGCAGTGCCGGCGGCAGTTTCTTCTCGCGCAGCAAAGCTGCGACATTTCCGACCAGGCCGGGATCGCGCAACCCCGACGGCGAAAGATTGACGCTGATGTAGAACTTTTGGTCTACGGGCAATTGGCGGCGCCAGTCCGCCGCGGTGTCGATCACTTGTTCAATGACCCAGCGGGTGATCGGAACCATCAAACCCGCTTCTTCTGCGTGGCGTAGGAACCGATCGGGAGTAAGTAAACCTTCCACCGGGTGTAGCCAGCGCAGCAAAGCCTCCGCGCCCACCATCTTGAAAGTGGCGAGATCGACAATCGGTTGGAACAGCAATC
The DNA here is from genome assembly GCA_041690895.1 of Gammaproteobacteria bacterium. Taxonomy (GTDB): domain Bacteria; phylum Pseudomonadota; class Gammaproteobacteria; order Steroidobacterales; family Steroidobacteraceae; genus Bog-1198. The sequence continues at coordinate 32,145 of JBEPVT010000033.1, read as the reverse complement.
GCAGCTGGTGCTTTTGCAATGCCAAGTGTAGGTCGGCCTCCAGGCTCACGAGGTCCGCGGCCTGCCCCATATTCGGCGCGTACAGCACCGCCTTGGTCGTTTCTTGGCGCTTGGCGACAGATAATGCGATGTCTGCTTCTCGCATAATATCCTCGGCGCGCTCTTGTCCCGATTCCACGCACGTCACCCCGAGCGTTGCCGCAACGCTGAGTTGATGCCGGCGTAAATTGAATGGCGAACGCAGCTGCTCTTGGAGCAGATTGGCCATATCGAGAGCCGCCACCGAGGAGGCCACGTCCAGAAGCAACAGCGCAAATTGATCGCCGCCCCAACGCGCCAGCGTTCCGTCAAGTGCCGCCCTGCTCTCCTCGAATCGTCGGGCGACCTGGACCATCAGATCATCTCCGGCGGTGTGGCCTAGTAAGTGATTGATGAGGTTGAAGCGGGAGATATCTACGATAATGACTGCGATGCGCACGCGCCGCTTGGTGCGCAACTCACGCAACGCGCTGTCGAGTTGATCCATGAAATAACGCCGATTTGGCAGCCCGGTAAAGGTATCGTGAAACAGCGCATGATCGAAGGTTTCCTGAAGCTTCAACCGCTGCTGCATCTCAAGGGCCAGTTGCTGGTTGGCCACGTGCACTCGGCGTCTCGAGATGGCCACAGCCGCTTTCGCGCGTTGCAATTCGTGCACCAGATCGTGGGTTCCGAAAGTCAAAAGCCAGCCCAGAAACGCGAGCAGCGCTATTTCCGAGGCTAGCAGACTGGAAGGAAACCAACCTGCGCGCGCCTGCAGCACCAGCGCCAAGTAACTTCCTGGCGTTGTGCCCGCCGCGGGCAAGCCAATCCGGGTAACTACGCTATCGGCAAGCGGCTCGGCGCTCGAACTCACAAATATTCGAGGCGAAGCGCTGCGCGGCTCAATTTGAGAAAGCTCAAAATCGTAGCCTGCGTCGACTAAGCGTGCCAAATGGGCGTCGGCAATGAGTTCCTCCAAATCGGCATAGGCTACCGACCAGCCTTTGACGCTGGGGGTCGAGGCCGCGTTTCCCGGTGCGACCGGTATCCGGATGGCGATGAGCCATTCACTGCCCAAACGCATTGGACCGAGAATCGTCGGCTGCGGTAAGACGCGGTTGGGCTCAGCGGATTTCCATTCGCTGGCGATACCCGCCGCGATCTCAGCTTCGGCAGGCTGTGCGCCCAATACTTGATCATCAGCGCTCAGCCAAAAAGTATTAGGCGCAGACGACACCGACGCGAGAGAGCTGAAGTCTCCGGTTTTCCATACGACCTTGGCGGCCGAATCGGCTTGCCGTTCGGCAAGCGCTGCCAGGTTTTGCACGACCGGCTCTATCTTTTTCACGTAGGTCGCGCCCACCGCGGCCGCCGTGACACGCGCGACGGCGGCGTGGTGTTGAACGCTCAAGTAAATTAGCCGTGCGCCCACCGCGAGCACGACGATGAGCACCATCATCGTGGGCAAGGATGCGAAATTGCGGAAGAACGATTTCACCGTTCGGAATTCTCAACCGACGTGAAAAATGTAGCTGACGGTCAAGGACGCTTTCTTGATGCCTGAGAGGTCGATGTAGTCAGCCACCACCGTCAAATCGCCGCGCACCTTGGGGAAGGGTTTAGAGGCACCGATGTAACCTTCCTTAAGTCGACGCACTTGGGGAAACACACCCGAAGGTAAATTCAAGACGACGAGTGAACTCGGCCCCCACGACACACCCCCGAACAAATTTACAATCGCCGAGTAGCCGTCGATTCTGACCGATGGCAGTCGCGTACCAAGATTCCCGCTCACCGAATATTGGTATGCCGCCGAGGTCATCAGGTGCGGACTCCATAAGTAGGACAACCCGACTTTAGGCAGATTCCCGTGCGTAGATTCGACATCGATGCGCTTATCCTCGATCTGCGCCGACAGCGTGTGCGCAAAAGTGACTATGACGCCGGCGGCCTCGATTTTGTAACGGAAGGCCCGAAAACCATCATGACCCGGACCTTCGTGCGCTTCGCCGTAGAAGCTATAGCGCTGATTGTCCGGCCCGACGGTCGCCGCTCCATTCAAGGACGCGAATGTCCACTGCGCGACTGCCAATACTTGGTGCTCGACCGCAATTCCAACAATCGTGCTCGGATCAAAATTGTGCAAATAACCGAGGGAGGCGCCGCCGCCGCCGTTGGTTCCCGTGAGCGTGGTACCGTCGGCGCTCACCACAATCCGATCATCGGTAATCTTGCTTTGTGGGGAGGCGCTTGGTGCAGCGGGTGGACTTTGCGCAGGCGCGCTTTGCGCAGGCGAAGTCTGCGCAGGGGGCGTTTGCGCTGACGCGGAGGACTCGACGAGCACACAGGCCAGCACTAATATCGACAACCACGCAATATTCATCGGAACTTCCCTCATTGCAGCTCGTGCCTCTTTCCCGCAGTTTCAGACGCGCTGCCCGGGATCTGCTTGACCAAACGCGCGCTCCCGCCGGCTCGTTCAGGGGCATCGGCACGGGCCACAGGCAGCAGCGACACGCTGTAGAGACGCTGCTCTTCTCCCGGCAACGCGATTTCGGAGCTCGTAACTTCATAGACACGAGAATCGATCTCGATGTGCATCTTGCGCCGCCGAGTGAGTCCAGATTCCCACCACGGCAGCCCCGCAATCAGTTGAGACAGCAACTGCTCTACGTTCACACCAATTCTTATGCCGCTGAACAGCGCCGCGGTGGGTTTATTGAAAGCGCGCACATGCCCGAGGGCGTCGACCACGAGGGCCGCCGCGTCTGAGGTATCCCACGCCGCCTTTAGGCAGAAAGCCTCAGTAACATCCTCCAGCGTCAACAGCGACAAGCGTCGCTTTTTGTGCACCACCTGTAGCACTCGCACCTGCGTCAAGCGCACTTCGTCCGCGACGTGCAATGCGGTGAGTGAGGCGGTGGCGACGGCGCCGGCGATCATCTCTTGGACCAGATCGATAAACGAGAACCGTGCGACCTCAAATAGATTAAGACCCTCAGAAGACGCCTCGCCGATATGCAAGAACGTGCGGGCCGTGTCGCTGCATGCAACGATTCGCAGTGAGGTCGGATCCACAAGCAGCCCCGGAATCGGTAACCGTTCGATAAGAGTGGCCCAAAGCTCCTGTGCTTTCTCGCTGTCGGATCGAGCCAGATTGCTGCTCGCGAGCAGCCGTTCGAATATCGTGCCGACATATTCGGCGGCCACCGCGCATGCGAACAAAACCACGCTGAAGACTTCCAATACGGCCACAAGATAGCCGGTCGGGGCATAAAAGCCAGCAAAAGAGGCTTGCGGTTCTGGGCCTTGCCGGCCGAACAAGTCGGTAAGCCAGGCGTCTGTGCCGAGCAACCCGCTCGCATACGAACGCAGTTCGGGAGCCTGACTGAGTGCCACCGCGCTGACGACCAAGACACTCAGCAAGGCGATCAGAAAGGGGTGCCAGCGCGAAAGAAATATCGAGCCGATGACAGGTAGCACGAAGATCATCAGAAACAGCGGATTTTGCAGACCACCCACATGCGCCCAAATGAATCCGACCAGCATCACGCCGATGACATCCAGCAGCGTCAATGCATAGTCGCGAGTGCGTCCGCCGGCGCGCGTCGGGGAACCCAGAAAGGTGAATGCGATGTGAACTCCGCCGAGGCCAAGAAGCCCCCAGCTCGCGACTCCCGCCTGCACCGCGAAGCCGCTGAAAAGCCAGGGCACGCCGATCGTCACGATAATCGTAAGAATCGTCAACAACCACATGTCGTCCAGCAGATGGATCCGAGGATTCTGTCGCAGCCCGCGCGGCGTTAAGTGAGTCGTGTCGATCTCTGGTTTCATCGAAGCGGGTATCATTTTGGGGCGGGTGCGACGCCGGCGATCGCGCCGTTGTCGGAGCCATTGCCGAAATTGTTGTTGTCCAGAACCGGCTGCGAAATGATTTTTTGCCCGTTCGGCGGCTGGAAATTTTCGACGTGCAGCGCGAACGCGTGCGCGCGCAAAACTTGATTGTGACGCAGATTCGGCGAGTCGCCGATCACATCAATGCCGTTGAACTTGGGCTCGATGATGGTGTTGTCGACCGCGGTGCTGGCGTTGTGCGGGTCACCGAGCACGAAAGCAATGCCATAGCCGCAATTGTGCAGCCGATTCGCCCGGATCAAGACGTTTGATGAACCGCGCAGCATGATTCCGTAGGCGGTGAGGCCTTCGAGTTCATTTTCCTCAATGATAGTGCCGCGAGCGTTTTCGCCGACGACACCCATCGAAGCGCCGCCGTTGATGTGATTGCTTCGAATCACCGCACCTGCGCCCACAATATGAATGGCCGCTTCGTGAGCGTTGATGAAATCGTTTCGCTCGATCAGCACCGGAACGTTGCCGGCAACTATTGCATTCCCGTCTTCAGTGAACTTGTTGTCGCGGACTGCGATTGCTTCGTCTTGCGATTCGGGCGCACTGCGTACCGCCCACAGGCCCGCATCTTTATCTTCAATGAACTCGTTGTTTGCAACGACTGAATTCTTGCGCGAAGCGCCGAAGCGTACCCCTAAGCGATCCTTGACAAACTTATTTCGCTCCAAGAGCGTGTCGCTGGCATTCTCTGCAACCTCCACACCGACGTCGCACGATTGAATGACCGATGTGGATAGCCGAAAGTGCACCGCGCGCACCAGGACGGCGATTGCTGGGCAACCTTGAATCGTAATACCTTCGATGGAGATATTGGGTCCTGCAATGTCCAGCACCGGTCCCTCGTTGAGAGCCTGTGCATCGATTTGTGCCCCCGGCGTTTGTCCGACCAGTTTCACTTCATGCGAGTTCACGAACGCGGGCAACGCCGTTTCAAGTTTGATGCTCGGAACCTCGATAGAGATACTGGTGGGGCCGGTCGCGCCGGCGACCAGGAATAGCGCTTCGCGCAAGGTTCCCGGCCCGCGATCGCCGGCATTGGTGACGTGCACAGTTACAGATTTTTCCGAGGCCGGTGCGGGCCGCTGGACCCGTTGGGTTTCGTACCAGCTCCCGACCGCAACCAACCCGCCCAGCACCAGAAAAACAGCGACCGCTACTATCGAGCGACCCTTGATGGCCATTGTCATGATCCCCGATTGTTTTTGCTTTCCAGTACAAACACCGCATGCCAGGAATGCTTGACAGCGCGACGCCCAAAAAGCGCGTCGATCGGCAAGGAAAGTGCGGTGGCGAGGGCCAGCAGGCTCAGCCCCGCCCCTCTTGGCAGCTTCCGCAAGTATGGCACGAGCTGCTTTCTGAAGGGCGCCGGATCGACGCCGGTGAGCGCGCGAACTTCCAGACCGCATGAGTCGATCGTGTCGAGATAAACATCGCGATTGCGCGCCGTGAATATGCTCGTGTCGCAGCGGTCCGCAGCGGCCGTGGGCGCAGCCTCGAGCAGTATCATCCGTCCCGCCGGCGCCAGGTGCGTCGCCATGGCGGACAGTGCCGCTCGAAATGCAACCGGATCCAGGATGTGCTGCAGAACCGTAACTCCCAACACCACATCAAACTGTTCGCCCAGATTAAGATGAGCAAGGTCTGCCACGGCAAAGCGACAGCGCCCGTCGACCCCCTGCTCCGCGGCGCGACTACGCGCCTGAGCGATCATGGTCGGACTTAAGTCGATGCCAAGCACCAGGGCGCCGCGCGCGGCCAGCAATCTGCTCCATCGTCCAATGCCGCAACCGACGTCGAGTACGCGCGCGCCTTTTTTCACCCTGAGCCAGGGCGCAAGTGCCAGACGTTGTTCCCAGTCGATTGCTCGATTGTAGAATTCTGGCATGCCGTACGAGCATACCGCGGCGAGTCCGTCGCGCTCTGCGGCGAATCGCTTGGCTCGATCCTCCCAATATTGCGGCGGCGAATACTGATGCGGCGCCGGCACTCCTCGAACAGTCATCGAGTCAGGCCCATTTTTTCTGTTTCTAGGCGTGGACCCGCAGGTTTCTCGTAATGGTCCTGGTAAACGCGTCGCCGAAACAGCCTGAGTCCAAAATAGTTCGCAAATCCCAACGTCATCGGCACGATGTGCACGAGTGCATAGCACAAATACAGCGGAACGATGGGCGCCACATACGAGCGCTCGGGCTTTGGCACGACGGTGAATAGCGCGATCACGCCCAAGGCGAGGTAGCTGCTGATTGCCGCGGTAAAGTATTCTGGATTAAGTAAATGTTGCCGCGGTATGGCATTGTCCAGCAGCAATGCGTCGAGTCCGCTCAACAGGCTGAGCACCAGCACGACCGCGCTCACCACCTTGATCAAGTGCATCGCCAGGGAAAGTCCACCAACGTAGATAATGTAATGATAAAAAGCGAACGGCGAGCGGTGGCTAACGCGCAGTATTTCGGTGAAGCGCTCGATATAGACCTTGAGCAATCCGTGATACCAACCGACCCGCTGCGAAAACCAGCGCCCCAAAGTTCGCGGACCCTCCGTACTCACCACTATTCGGCCATCGTAATAAATCTGCTCTCCGTGGCCGAGCAGAATGACGGCACTCTCCAGATCCTCGGCGTAAACGGAGAGCGAATGCTCGCTGAGCACTCGCGCCAACGCGCTGCGGCGATAAAGAGAGGCGCAACCCGAAGTTATGCTGAAATCCGACAGACTTCTTCGGCCAACGCAGAACGCCAATGCGTACTCGAAGGACTGGAAACGCGCGAGAAATCCGTCGCGCTCAATCATGATGCGCGGACACGCGGCGGCAGCATCGGACTGCTGAAAGTCGCTGACGAAATGATTCAGATCGATGACACTGCCCTCGTTGCGTGCGCGGATGCGAATGTCAGGATCGATCACCATAATGGTTTCAATGTGGCTAGGAATGCGCTCCAGCAGCCGCCGCAGCGCGCCCGGCTTGCGCCGGTTGATGCCATCATCGAAACAGCGCCAGCCCGCCTGGGTCAAGCGCAGCACGGTATTGTCCGTCGAGCCGTCGCTGATGAGCCAGATGCGATCGCGATAAGGCCCGAACGCCGCGATGAATGTGTCAATTTGGTCTTCGAGATTGAACACTGAGGCAATGATCGCGTAGGGCGAAGCCGGTACTACTAGGCGCGAGTCCGCGGGCACAATCGCGTCTAGATCGATGGAGATATCCTTGATTTGCTCGCTACCGGAGATACCGCTGGTTCCTACTGTGTTGCGCCGTCGCATGTACAACCGCAAGGCAAAATCCAGCGCATCGGTGTAGACAATCAGATTGGCGACGGCAAAGATCAGAATCGAAAAGCCGATCTCCCGAGCGTTTGCCACGGACAATGCAATCCAGGCTGCGAGCAAAATGCAAACCGCAAGCGGCGCAAGCATCGGGAAACCTCGACCATTCATGCCGTGACCTCAACCGCGCGGATGGTCTCCACGGGTGGCATCGGCAGCAGCGCGGCCAACTTCTCGGTGGGCGACACCGCCAGCCGCGCGGCTAACTCGTCCGCGAGCGGCACCGGCAACCGCGCCGCTAACTCCTCACGAATTTCACTCTCATCGGCAATGAATTGGCCGAACTCAGCCAGTATCGGCAAGGCGCTCAAGATCCACAAAAGCGAGCGAACTCGCGACGGCAAATGCGCGGTGCGCTTCTCAAAGGCGGCGAGCATTGTCTCGAAGCTCTTTTCAATGCGCAGAATGACGTCCCGCACCACCGGATCCATGGGAAGAATCTTCGCGGGTTGATCCCAAGCGATGTCCGTGCCGGCGACCTGTCGGCGCAGGTAACGCGTGTGCGGCAACAGACTCGGATCGCGCGCAAATGCCGCGCCCGAAAAGGGGATCACATAGGGATACATGCCGATTTCGCACCCCTGGCGCAGCCAACGATAGGCGCCGCGCAGTGTCTGCACGACATCGTCCAAGCTGGCGCGCGGCGAACTTAAAATGATATCGAGGAACGGAGTTACCCCGGTGGCGAGCGCCGCCGCGAGCATCGGCTCGATGTGCCGGTATATCTGCGCTTTGTTGAATTCGGTGAGCACGCGTTGCGAGAAGCTCTCGATACCAAATCCCAACACGCGAAATCCAGCGCGCCTCATCGCGCGCAGGCGCTCCTCGGTCATTGCATCGATGCGGTTGGTGCTGATGAACTGCAGCTGCTGCGGAATTCGGCCGCGCTGTTTCGCTTCTACGATCGCTTCGCACAGCGGTAGGATTCGCTTATCGCTGGTGAACGTGAAAATGTCGTCCTGAAATATGATGGTGCGCGCCAGCGGATGCGCCGCAACGATGCGCTCGATCATCGTCATGCATTCGACCGCGTCGAGCCGCGCGACGCCCGCGACGCCCCCTTGCGCCTCGTGCAAGAAATTGGTCGCCGAGCAGAAGGAACAGGCCATCGGACAATAGTTCAGCGTGATCAATCGGACCGAACGAATTTCCGCAAGGTGCGCCTCGCGCGCTGCTTTGCTCGGCAACGCGCCGATGCGATAGGCGGCTTCCAAGCGTTCCCAATAGGCACTGTAGGGCATCTTCTCGTAAGGGGTGCTGTAGATCGCGTTGCGGAGCTCTTCGCGATTTAACGCGCGCTGCGGAATCGAAATGAGCGCGCCGTCGATGCCGCGTTGCACAGTTCCCGCCATGCCATCCAACGATTGACCTGAGCGCAGTCGCGCAGCGATCTCGAGCAACGGTTTTTCACCCTCGCCCAGTATCACCAAGTCGAAGGGACCCAACTCGAACATCAGTTCCGGTCGAAAAGTGGCTTCCATGCCTCCGGCAACGATCAATGCGCGGGGAGCCACGCGCCGTGCGATGTACGCCAGTTCCAGATCGAATCGCAGCGTCATCCCCGTGGTAGAGATTCCAATGACGTCCCACGCCGCGCTTGAAAGCTCGCGTTCTAGCGCTCGCTGCGGCGACTCACGACAGCAGTTTGGGTCGAATACCGTCGCAGTGACGCCCGCCGATTGCAGAACTCCGGCCAATCGCCACACGCCGAGCGGGGGAGCAAGGAAAGTATATTCGCCGCAGTGCGGATCGTACGGCCCGATCAGCAATACTCTCGACGAACCTGCGTGCTTCACTGACATATGTTCCGGCTTCGCTCGATAAATGGCGATCGTGCTTGCAGATTCATAGTTGCTGCCCTCCACATCAAAGTCAACCTAGCGGCGTGCTGCATTCCGAATATGTTAAAGCTTAGGGTGATGGGTGCGGGCAACGCAATAAAGTTGCCAACACATGTCACTCTTGTTTCGCGCTTGCGCGCGTAACCCCATAATTTCACTGAGGCAGCAGAACCGTCTTTTAAAAGACGGCTGCCGCGACCGCCGTGGCTGTACCTGGTCCCGTGCCGGTTGAGTACGTGTTCTGTAGAGTCAACACGCCTGCGCTGACAGTGAACTGCGATATTGACCCATGCAAGCTGTTGACGACGTAGACAAACTGGTTGGAAGGATCGACTTTGACGTCGATCGGTCCGGGATTGGCAACATTGTTGAGATTGCCCGTGTTCACCGGTGAGCCGATTCGAGTCAAAACCCCTGTTTGCGCACTGATCGAAAACGAGGTGATGTTTCCGTCGACGTAGTTGGTGACGTAAAGATATGTGCCGGCACGATCAATCGTAATGCCTTGTGGGCCACTTCCCAACGTGTTGTAAGGCGAGCCGGGGAGTTGGGTCAAGTTGCCGGAGCTGTCGTAGGCAAACCCACTGACTCTGAGTGCTGTGTCATCCGCTGTGTAGACATAGCCGCCGCTCGCATTGCCCAACGGATAGACGGCGATGCCTCCGCTCCTTGCGAACTGAGTTCTCGTCAATTGAGTTAAAGCACCGCCCGTTCCGACGCCGAAGACATAATCAAAGTTCGAGGCGCTGGTTGCGCCAAAGACCAGCTGGCTAGTCGGGTCAATCGCCAGCGAGGTCAAGGAATCCAGCGTTGCGAGCCGCGAAGTGGGCACCGCGGTAAGATCTCCCGAGGCCGGGGAAATGCTGAAGCCGTACACGCCGCCCGGGCTACCGCCGACATAGAGATACTGATTGGACGGAGCGATCGCGATTGACGCCTCGGCGACCCCCGGAGTGGGAAAATTCGCGTGGGCGGTCAACGCACCGTTGCTGGCAATGTCGAAAAACGTGACATCCGATGTGCTTTTGTTGCTGGCATAAAGAAATTGGCCGATGCTATCCACAACGATGCCATTTGCACCGCCATGTGCAGCAAAGGGACCGCCGGCGACCGCGATCAACGCGCCGGTCGTCGGATTGATTGTAAATGCCGCCACTCCACCGGGATTGCCGTTGTCGATTGAATTCGCCACAAAAACAAACCTCCCGACGCTGGCGCAGTTCACCGTCACATTGCTGACGTTGCTTGCCACGATGGTGCCCGAGCCATTGACAACGGCGCAGGTCTGCACGGGGTTGGTGGGCTGAACTGCAACTGTCACAGCGTATCCGGCACCGACCGGCAGAGGAGTAACGAACGTAAAGGTAGTTTTGCTTGCGGCCACGCTCAGGTTATCGGCAGCGTTGTCTTGCAGGACCAAACCGCTTCCGGTCAAACCAGTGATGGTCCCGCCCACCGAAAACGTCGCAGGCGCGCACGTCACGACGACGCTCGTGATATTGCTTGCACCCGCGGTGCCGGAACCGCCGGTTACCGTGCACGTTTCCAAGGGGCTCGAAGGTTGCGTCAACACGGTCACATTGAACGGTGCACCGTCGCTGACCGGGGTTGCGAAAGTGAACGTTGTGGCGTTGGCAGCAACCATCGAATTGTCACCGCCGTTGTCTTGCAACACGAGACCGCTTCCGGTCAGGCCGGTGATGGTGCCGCCCACTGTGACCATCACGCTCGAGCAAGCAATGCTGATGTTGGTGACGTTGCTTGCGCCCACAGTCCGGAGCCGCCGGTTACCGTGCACGTTTGCACTGGAGTCGATGGTTGAGTCGACACCGTCACGGCGTACGCGCCGCCCGTCGACACCGCGGTCGAAAACACGAAACTCGTGGCGCCGGCCGCGACCTGCTGACTGTTGCCACTGTTGTTTTGAAGCGTCAGGCCAGTTCCGGTGAGGCCGGTTACCGTGCCACCGATCGTGAAGCTTTGTGGCGTGGCGCCGCCACTGCTTCCGCCGCCACCACCACCACAGGCTGAGAGGAGACTCGCGAGCACGACCAGCGAGACTGCTGCGTTGGATGTGGCAAACGACTTCAGAGTGTTGGCTAATGACATATTTAGCTGCTTTTTGCTCAATTGGAGTGAGAGATCTTGTGGACAGTTCTTAACTCACACCAGGCTATTGGTGGCTACTTCTTATTTAAACTGTGGATTGCTTCACACAATGATGGTCGAAATCTGCGACATATTCCATGTCGCTTCGAAAAAGATTTAGTCCTACAAATAGCACGCTAATGTTCGGTTGAACGTGGCGCTGTTGCAACAGTGCAACAAGAAACCCGCGCTGCGGGGTGCGCGTTAGGATCACGTTGTCTAGTGGCTTTTTCTTACATACATTGGTGTTGCAAGTCCCTAGGCTTCCGCTGAGCATAAATCTATTTGAATGGTGTTCATGGTCATGGGTTGTTTGCCAAGCGTATGAACGAGTGTCCAGATCTGCGCGCTTCTGCCCCGCTCCGCCTGGAACTTGGGCGCGTACTTCGCGATCGCTACGTGCTTGAGCAGCGCCTGGGAGGCGACGGCAGCGGCGCGGTGTTTAAGGCCTTGGATCGGTATCGGGACGGTTTGCCGGCGCCTCTTCGATATGTAGCTATCAGAGTTTTTCATGGGCACCCGAGCGCTCCGCAGCAGTCGCTTGAGGCGTTGCGGCAGGAGTTGCAGTCCGCGCAGATGCTCTCGCACGAGAATATCGTCAAGGTCTATGACTTCGACAAGGATGGCGACATCGATTTCCTCACGATGGAATTCCTCGAGGGTGAGCCGCTGAGCCAGCTGATGCAGCGCTTTCAGCCCGTGCCAATGGCGCGGCCGCATGCATGGTCCATCATTCAGCAAATCGCATCCGGCCTCGAGCATGCACACGTGCGCAACATCGTGCACGCGGATCTGAAACCGCAAAATATAATGATCACGAATTCAGGCGAAGTACGAATACTCGATTTCGGTGCGGCGCGTCACTTTGCGGCGCAAAGTCAAATCGAGCTGGACACCCGAGGCGCATCGTCCGCAGCCTCTGCCTATGCATGCTGTGAGCTGTTGGACGGACGCAGCCCGGATCCGCGGGATGATCTTTACGCGCTGTCCTGCATTGCCTACGAGCTGCTCACCGGGTCACACCCATTTCAGCGACGACGCGCGAATCAGGCTCGCGATTTTGGCGTCGTAGCTACGCGACCTTCAGGGCTCAGTCGACGCCAGTGGCACACTCTGGCGAAGGGCTTATCGTGGCATCGAGCCGGCAGATCCATTGCAGTGCGCGAGTGGCTTAAACGGTTGGGAACTGCGGCGGAGCCGGCGTCGCGCGTGGCTATTATTCGCGATATGGAGCCGGCGCGGTTGCGAGGCGCGCCGATCTTTAGAGCGCCCGCAATCGTCGGCCTGCTGTTAGCGATCGCAACAATTTGGATATTGTTTGCCCGCATGGCGCCGGGCGTTAACGTGCGCGGCGAGACGCTTTCATCGGCCGCAGCGAGCGATGAGAGCTTAAATCAGATTCATTCAGTCCAAGACGCTGCAAGCTTGCCCGCCGATGCAGCGCTCTCAGCTGCCTCGGTGATCCAATCGCACCGCCGCGGCAGCACCATCATGCCGGGCGACTATCAAGTGGAGCCAGGCCAGCATTTTGCTGAGATTCGGGTGCACCGCTCCGCCAAAGCCCGCGACGATTCACCGGTTGTTTGGTGGACGGAGGCTGCTTCTGCAAAGCCCGGCGTCGACTATGTCGGGCAGGCAAGAGTCGCTCAGTCGTTCCCCAAGGGCAAAGACTCGATGAGCTTCTTCGTGAAACTCTTGCCAAACGCAACAAGGACCCAGGGGCAAGTGTTTTACATTGCGATCGCAGATAAGGGCGACAAACGCGCGAGCCAAAGCACGCACACTGCGGTGCATTTGCCGTCCAACCGAACTGCATCCTAAATTGCTATTTTTAGATATGTCCTATATTTCAATAACATATTGAGTTTATATAAGGTTTAGCCTAACGAGATCCCCCATGTAATCCCGCATTTCCTGCTTCTGAGCGATGAAGCATGTGCCGCCTGACCAGGGTCTGGTAATGTTCGATTTGGCTAAAGCAATGAGTGCTTTGGAAAACATTGTGAGAGTGAACTCTGAAAAACAGACCCTGATCCTGGCTGGCGAGCGTGCGCCGCGGCCAGGCGTAACCGATTCTCTGGCCGTCGGCTCAGGTCTCGCCTATGCCGATTCGCGGCGCCGGGTAACACTGGTCGCGACCCCTGTCACTGAACCCATGTTATTGGTGCAGGGCCACGAATTCATTTCAGGATTGGCGCCGTTCACAAGCAATCTTGTCGCCTCTCTCAAATACGCCGATCGCGGCAGTTCTTACGGCGGTGCCTACGCCTACGCTCGCACGCAGCAGCTGTCCGGTGCGGGCGCGCGAACCGCAATTATTGACACTTACGCCTAGGTTGTCTGGGGGTTCAGACCCAGGTCTTGGGCCAATTCCAAGATTTCTTCGTCCGAAGCTTCGATTAGCTCTCTGACAGACTTAAGCAAATAATCTTTGACCTAATTTGCATCCACCCCAGACTTAGGAGCGAATTATGGCTTCATACGGGAGCATCGGAGCCAACTCATCATGCGTCTGGGGCGAATATACTCATTGATCGGTGTGTGTGCCGTCCTGCTATTTACGACGCAGGGCGAGGCAGCTGTCATTTCATGGCAGACCCATTGGAGCGACGCTGTTTTTGCGCAGGCGGCCAAGGATCATCGGTTCGTCATCCTCGACTTGCACGCGGTGTGGTGCCATTGGTGCCATGTCATGGATGAGAAGACCTATAGCGATCCGAAGGTGCAGGCGCTGATTTCTAGGCGTTACGTGGCGGTGAGCGTGGACGCCGATAGCGACCCGGATCTGAATAGCCGCTATGGCGATTGGGGCTGGCCCGCCACGATCGTGTTAGCCGCGGACGGCAGTGAGATCGTCAAGCGGCGAGGCTACATTCCACCCGAGCAAATGGCAGCACTGTTGCAAGCGATCATTAACGATCCAAGCCCGGGTCCTTCGGTAGCACCATCAGTTGCCATCGGCGAAGGCGGCGGCTCGCGGCTGACGTCACGTGAACGCGCGGCACTGACCCACACTTACGATGGGGTCTATGACGACGAGCATGGCGGCTGGGGCGATATCCACAAATTTCTCGACGCTGCTGCGATGGAACTGACCTATTTAAAGATCGATGCCGGCGACACCGTTGCCCTGCATCGGGCACGTCAAACCTTGGACGCAAACTTAGCGTTGTTCGATCCGGTCTGGGGCGGCGTGTACCAGTACTCGGATGAGGTGGATTGGAAGTCACCGCACTATGAGAAGCTGATGGCCTTTCAGGCCGACGAGCTCCGGCTATATAGCGACGCCTATGCTCGCTGGAAGGATCCTCGTTATCTGGCGGCTGCGCAGTCTCTGTACCGCTACATGACTAAATATCTTGCCGCGCCGGATGGCGGATTCTACGTGAGCCAGGATGCCGACGTCTCGGCGCAAATCAGCGGCCATGAGTTTTATCGCGAGGATGACGCCGGTCGCAAATTGCTCGGCATGCCCCGCGTTGATACCCATGAATACGCACGCGAAACCGGTTGGGCAATTCGCGCCCTGTGCAAATATTATGATGAAATCGGCGAGCAACGCGCCCTCAGCCGTGCGGAACAGGCTGGGCGATGGGTCATCAATGATCGATTGTCCGCGAGCGGTGCTGTTCGACACGACCTTAGCGATCGTGGCGGGCCGTTTTTGGATGACGCGCTGGCGATGAGCCAGGCCTTTGTTGCGTTATATCGCTCCACCGGGGATCGCGAATGGTTGAATTACGCCGCGACGGTGCTGGCCGCTGTAAATAGTCAATTACGCGATCCCATGGCCGGCTACATTTCGGCGATGCCTGCCGTTGGCAACCGCGGCGTATTTCGCCAGCCGGTGCGCCAGTCAGAACAAAACGCCGCGCTGGTGCGCGTGGCCAATCTGATGCATCACTACACCGGCGATGTCCGCTATCAAAGGATGGCGGCTCACGCCATGAAGTATCTGGTGGGGTTTTCCAAGGCCGCCCCTGAGCAATTGCGCGCCGACATTTTGTCAGCCGATCGCGAATTGGCTACCGCGCCGATTCATATCACGATCGTTGGCGGCAAGTCAGATCCGGCCGCGCGCGATTTGCACACGGCGGCGCTGCGCTATCCATCGGACTATTTGCAAATCGATTGGTGGGATCGCGACGAGGGGCCGCTCCCCAATCGCGAGATTCAATATCCGCAATTGGATCGAGCCGCAGCATTTGCCTGCACGGCCAGCGCCTGTTCCATGCCGGTGTTCAATTCGGCTGAGATCGAGCCGGCCGTCCGCACTGCGCTAGCACCGTAGTGCGGCTACCTGCTCGCGCAGTCGGACTCTACGTGTAGATTGACGTATCCGCCCTCAACCAGTCCGGTGCTCGTTGCGTGACCACATTGCTGGTCGTGTCTGTCGTCGGTAATCGCAGTCACGATATATTGCCCCGGCCACTCGCATCGGCACTCAGCGAAATCGGAATCGAGGTAAAGCCATTTAAGCGGTGATCATTTACCGCAGTCAGAGGAGGCGTCCATGACGCGCACCGTGTGACCATGACCTCTTTTTGAATCATCGCGTGCGTGAGCCTTCGGGCGTAAGAGCGTCTGACCCGCATAATCGCGCTTTGTCCTGTCACGCAAGACTCAAGTCTTCACCCTTGCTCACAGACGATCCAGGATTATGGGACGGCCTGCTGACCGGCGGCTCACAGGCAAACACATAGAGCCGCCTCTTGCCTCTTTGCGCGGTGTTTCCTTACGGTTAGCGAGACTTGATGCAGCAGGACGACTGAATGCGGATTGACGACGTATTTAGGAAGTAGCTCGAACCTTGATTGAACAAGACCAACTGCATCCCGTGAGCGCTCGCCGAGAAAATGCTGCAATTTGTGCCCTGCGGAGTCGCCATTGCACCCAGCGGATAAGGGGTGCTGAGAGGCGGCACTCCGGAAGCGATTTGCGGTTTGTGATCCACAGTGGCTCCAGGGCGAAACAGGTCAGTCATTAGGCGACGTTACAACGGAATGCCCGCTCATCATGGTAGAGCCGTGCGAGGTTTGTGTCATCTCTGCCAGAGGATTTGCGAAGCTTCGAGGGGCACTGACGCGTTGGCATGGGAAGGAACGATGCGCGCAGTGTAGTCCGCGACGGGGCGCTTTGCTGGGCAGCATGCGGAATACAGAAGCGCACCGGAGGCTTCGGTGGAGTACTTGCACGCGTTTACGATTTCGGGATCGCCACGAGTTGTGGTTTCGCTGGCGTAAAGTTCCACTCTCAATTGATCTGCATGAAGTCCGCCGGGTATGACCTGCACCTGGAACCGGTGTTGCCCATCCCTTGTCTCGGAGGAAACATTTCCGAAGCGCAGCGTATTCCACTGACTGGCAACACTGTTCTGCCATTGCAATACGCTGTTGCCCGCCTTACCCTCACTCTCTGCGCGCTTTCGGTAGCCAGCCGCGGCGGGAAGATAGTGGCTATTTGTGTATTCGCGAATGGCACGGCTGGCGGAGAACTGTGGGGTAAGGCGTGCCATACTTTCGCGAACCCGTTCGAGCCATCTGGATGGCATCCCGTTCTGATCGCGGTTGTAGAACTCCGGAACAATCTGCTGCTCCAACAGGATGTAGAGAGTTTCGGCTTCCGCAGCGTCCCAGCCGGGGTCGGCTCCGTGTTCCTTGCCATCGCCCATCGCCCAGCCAACCTCAGGCGTGTAAGCCTCCGCCCACCACCCATCCAATTCGGAGACGTTCAGTCCCCCATTGGCAAGTACTTTCATTCCACTGGTGCCACATGCTTCCCAGGGACGCCGTGGAGTATTGATCCAGAGATCCATCCCCTGGACGAGCTCCTGCGCCATTTGCATGTCGTAATCGCTTAGGAAGACGACACGGCCGCGCACTTCAGGTCGGTCAATGAAATCGTTCCATCGCTTAATGAGCGCCTGTCCGGGCACATCCTCCGGATGAGCTTTGCCCGCAACGACTAATTGCAACGGGCGCTGCGAATCGGTGAGCAGCCGGACCAATCGTTCAGGATCGTGCAGTAAGAGATCGGGGCGCTTATAGGTTGCGAAGCGTCGCGCGAATCCGACTGTGAGTACGTCCTCCTTGAAGATATCGGCAACATCGGTTTGAGGGCCGCCCCGTGCCGCAAGCTGACGTGCATAGCGACCGCGAACTTGGGCGAGCATTCTCTTTCGCGCAGCGGCGCGCATCTCCCATAATTTGATGTCGGTCAACTTGCGCACTTCGCCAGCATCTGGTTGATTGCTCCGCCAACGATCCGCGCCGCACGCCTGAGTCCACAGCGCGTCTGCCTCCACTGAATCCCATGTCGGAACATGGATTCCATTCGTTACGTAACCAATCGGCACTTCCTCCCGCGGCCATCGAGGAAAGAGCGGCTGGAAAATCTCGCGGCTCACCTGTCCGTGGAGCTTGCTGACCCCGCTTACCTGGCAGCTGCCGCGCAGCGCAAGGTAGGCCATGTTGAAGGGTTCCGATTCGTCTTGCGCGTTTTTTCTCCCAAAGGCAAGCAGGCTCTTCATCGGGATTGCGAGTTCATCTTTCGCATAAGCCCCGAGGTATCTCCCCACAAGATCAGGGTCAAAGCGGTCAAAGCCCGCCGGTACCGCGGTATGGGTGGTGAACAGGTTGCCTGCTCGGGTTGTTGCCAGCGCAACGTCGAATGGGACACGATGATCCGCCATGTAGTAGCGCGCTCGTTCGAGCACCGCGAATGCCGCATGGCCTTCATTGAGATGGCAGACCTCGGGATGCAGACCGATCTCGCGTAGCAGGCGCCAGCCCCCAATGCCAAGAACGATCTCTTGTTTCAGCCGCATCTCTGGGTCGCCACCGTAGAGTTCGCTCGTGATCCCGCGATACGCGGCGGAGTTGGCGAAGTCGTTGGCATCGAGCAGGTAGAGCTTCGCTCTCCCGATACACACCTCCCAGCAGCGCAGCCAGATCTTTGCGCCTGGGAGCTGAATCTGCAGGCGCAGCCACTCGCCGTCCGGCCGGCGAAGCGGTTGAATTGGCAACTGCCCGGGATCGTTGACGGGATAGAGGGCGCGCTGTCTGCCGTCTGCATCAAAGTCCTGACGAAAGTACCCCTGCCCCCACAGCAGACCGATGCCGACCACTGGAACACCAAGATCGCTGGCCGCCTTCATCTGGTCGCCAGCCACATTTCCGAGCCCACCGGAATAAATTGGCAGAGCCTCCGTCAGCATGAACTCCATACTGAAATACGCGATCGACGAAAGCCCAACGCCGGGATGGGTCTTCTGGAACCATGCATCCGCCGAGAAGAACCGATGTTTGTGCTGCACTAAGGAGGCTAGAAGCCCTTGAAACTTTGTTGTTGCCAAGAGCGCCTGAGTTTTCTTTGTCGATACCGTTTGTAGAATGACCCAGGGATTCTGGGTCATCTCCCATAAATACGGGTCGAGGGCCCCCCAAAGCTCATCCGCCGCGTGGTTCCAGGACCAATGGAGATTGAGCGCCAACTCTTTGAGCGCGTCCATTCCCAAAACCTGGGAAGTCGCTGGAACGTCCACTTTCTCTGGGCTCAGTGCGGGCTTGGGATCTATCACCTTGTCTCCTGTTAGGCGTGACCCGCTTCAGTGGACGGGTAGTTCTCTTAAATCTTGCCCGGTCTGTTCGCTGATACCGTTCATCATCGATGCGCGCTGTCGCAATCACATTACAGATCAACGATGTCTGGCATTGGTGTGGAACTCAACAAGGTCGGTTTGCGTCGATCACGGTCTCTTTCGCGCTGGCCACCCAGTATCGGACTGGGGCGAGCCCGTACACGATCATCCGACGCATGCTGGATGTTCATTAGAAACCTCTGAACTGTCGCACAAGACTATTGCACCTCGGTTGCGAACTCTGTGCGCTGGGATACATGGTAGTGGGGGTGCATCACGCGGCCTCTCGCAAGAATACTACTCGCTCGTAATTCGCAGGTGACCGATATCCCAATGGAGAATGGCGGCGAGGGGTTGTACCAACCCTCGAGTCAATCAGAGATGGCGAGCTTCGCTTCGGTCTGGGTTTTGCAGCGCCGTCAGTCGAGGATTCCCGCTCGACGGCTGCAAAGAAACTCTCGGCTATCGCCTTATCGTCGGTGTCGCCGACCGTGCCCATCGACAAAACCAGCCCCACCTCGCGACAACGCTTGCCGAATGCGTAACTCGTCTCTTGCAGCCGGGTCGGAGTGACGAATCACGCCCCGCGGTCGGCGCATGATGATCGCCATGTTAATCGCCGCCCGCACCAGTTCGGTGCTCATGTGATTTTCCATCGCCCAGGCAACGACTTGTCGCGAGTTCACATCCACCCCTTTCGCCAGATACGAACCGGATGAATGTGTACGCAGGAAAATAATTGGCGGACTACCCTCATGATCGCAAGAGCAAATCTCACGCGGACAGCTGCTTGCCGATTGCTTTGAGCTCGCGTCGGCGTTTCTTATCGGATTTTGGATACGACATCTTTAAATCGTCGAGCGTATCGATGACGATGCGGGAGATGATGAGGCGCGCGTTTTCCTTATCGTCGGCGGGGACCACGTACCAGGGCGCGTGCTTGGTGCTGGTGGCGCTGAGACACTGCTCATAGGCGCGAACGTAGCGGCTCCAGAAGCCGCGCTCGCGGATGTCCGCCGCACTGAATTTCCAATTCTCGTCGGGAGCGTTGATACGATCGAGGAAGCGCTTACGCTGCTCGTCCTTCGACAGGTGCAGGAAAAACTTAACGATGCGCGTGCTGTTCTCGAAGAGATGGCGCTCGAGGTCGTTGATTGATCGGTACCGGTGCCTCCACAGCTTTTTCTCGCCGGCCGGCGCATCCACGAGTGCTTCATGGCGCAGGATTTTGGGATGGACCCGAAGCACCAGCACCTCCTCGTAATACGAACGGTTGAACATGCCGATGCGCCCGCGTTCGGGCAGACGGCAGGTCGTTCGCCAGAGAAAATCATGCTTCAGCTCCTCGGCGCTCGGCGGCTTGAATTCAAACACCTCGCAGCCCGCGGGATTAACTCCGGACATGACGTGCCGGATCGCCCCATCCTTGCCGGCGGCATCCGTCCCCTGAAAGATCAGCAGCAGCGCGTGTCGATCCGAGCCCCAATGCAGCTTTTGCAGCTTAGCCAGCTTGGACTGGTGCTCTTCGAGGGTTGTCTTGTAGTCGTTCTTCGATTTGTAATAGGGATCCACCACGGTCGGCCAGTGCGATAGGTTCACTGGCTTACCGGGTGTTACTTTAAAATCCTTTGGCTTGATGCTCATTCAGGCGGCCTTGGGCGGCTCGGGAGTTTTCGGCGTCGCGTGGCGGATCCAACCCTTGGGCGACTTGAGCACGATCATCGGCCAGCGCGGACGAGTGGTATCCCCGTTCGTGCGTGCATTGTGCTGAATGCGACGAATTTCCTCGACGACCGTTGCCATCGTCGCGGCCATGAGCTCGTGCATCGAGTCCGGGTCATCGCCTTCCACGAAGTACGGCGTCCAGCCGCAACCGCGGATGAATTGTTCCAGTTCCTCGCTCGATCGAAACGACAATATCGATCGACTCCGCCGCCTCTTCAAATCCATAATCTACTCCAGACATTAGACGAGAAAGGCTTTTAATGAAAGGGCCCCCTCGAAGCTAGAACATGTCCCGACTAAAACCCTTCGGCGGGTCTTGAGTTTTTGAGAGTATGCAAACACACGTATGGATGCCGACGCGATGTGGGGACACATCGATTATTCGGGTCGAGCATTCCGCTGTTCGTTCAAAATACTTACAGGTTTCGGGTTAACAGGGCAATCATCGCACTGAGCCGTGTGGGCAGTACCGTTTGCCACGACCCCTTTGCGTGGCGCACGCACCGAATCCCACGAGCTCACCATCAGGTTCGGCGAGTGACCGTGGTATCGTTCGCTTTGGCAGGATCACAGAGAGTGCGTTGCCACGATTCTGCCCACCGTTCGACGCGGAGAGATGTGAGCATTGCGCCCGGAACAATACCGCGATAGGTTTCATGCCAGAAAGCCACAAGCTTCTCTGCGAGCTTTACTGCATCCGATAATGAGTCATCCCCGAACTAAGCGTACGAAGGTTACCGTAACGGCGCTAATGCTGATCGCTTTCAACGCCGGAGTGACCTGCGGGGCGCAGGCCGCGATCCAGCCAGCCGAATGGCATCGAGCGTCGATTCATGGGCACACAATCCTCTATGCCACGCGCGGTATCGGTCCAACGCTGGTGCTGCTGCACGGCGGGGGGGATTCCGGTGAGCACTCCTTTGCGCGCCAACTCGACGTCTATTCGGAACACTTTCGGATTGTGGCGCCCGACCAGGTGGGTCAGGGACGGACGCCGGACGTTGTCGGTGCGCTCACCTACGCCGGAATGATGGATGATACCGCGGCTCTGCTGCAAGAGCTCAGGCTCAAACATGTCGATGTGGTGGGATTCAGCGACGGCGGAATCCTGGCCCTGATGCTCGCTGTCCGCCATCCCGAACTGGTACGACGGCTCGTCATCAGCGGGGTGAATATCGCGCCTGAAGGACTGAATCCAGACGACCTCGAAGAACTGCGGGCCACGCAAAATTCCGAGCCAAAGACCATCGACGAAAAGCTCGCGCATTTGTGGGCGACTTCTCCCACGGAGGCTGAACTTAACGTCGCGATGCTGGCAAAAATAGTTCAGCCCGTGCTGGTGATCGCCGGCGACCGGGATGCCATTACCCTCGAACATACGGTCAAGATATTTCATGCGCTCCCCGATGCCGAGCTCTGCATACTGCCCGGGACGGATCACGCGACGTTCTCCGGACGGTCCGAATGGCTGAACCCGATCGTCACGGCGTTCCTCGCCCGCTCGTTGAAGTAGCCGTGACGCCTGATTTGCTACATCGCACAACAAGTGCTCAGTGCGCCGAGGTGACAACGCAGCGGGATCAGATGCGTTTGAGCCGCATAGACTGATGGTAAGACCGGTTTTGTAATGGCAACCGTGCCTCAGGAGTGTAGGCCCCGCGGCTTATGAGGCGTCGATACCTTAGCGCTCGAGACGAATACCGCCTACCTGCCCGCGCTGCAGCGCTTTTTCAAATCACGAGAGCGTCGACCCGGTCGGTCGACGAGGTCAGAGCATTGACGATCAACTGAGAGGCCTTGCCAGAAATCAGGCATCGCCCGAGACGTGACGAGTCAGTTGATTGGACCGATGCGGCCGTCACACGCTGCCCGTCATGATATTCAATAATGCGTCGATCTTAATCGTCGCGAAGTTTGAATAGGTGTCGCAGACCGCGTAAGCGGATTAAATACCCCATTCAAATCGAAAGATGGGTCCATTCCACTGTTCGTTGCGGCGGTCGAGTTCCTGCAGGTTGGAGATCTTGTCCAAATGCGGGATGGTTTTGCGCCAGAACTCCTGAGCGCGCACGTTTTTCCGCGCCACAGCAACCTCCCACATACCAGGTTGTTGGGAAAAAATCAGCTTGGCGGCGGCTTGGCTCACTCCTCTGCCCCGATACTTTCTCAAAATAAAGAATTCGGCCATATTTCGATTGGCCGCGAGGCCGGAGTGAGTCTGATCATTGACCAGGGAAAATCCAGCCAAAACTCGACCGCACCAAATGACCAGCGCCAACCAGTTAGGCCTGGACCAATACCCATCCAACGGGTATGCATCGAATAGGCCGTCCATATTAAGATCGCCCCGCGACGTGCCGGCCCAGAATTCTGAGAAGTCGTGGGTGTAGAGTTGCATCAGATTCTGAATGATCGGCGCCTGCGCACGCGCGGCGGCTGTCACAACCACGGTGCTCGGCCCTTCGAGATTTTCATTCATGATGTAGGACTATGCCCGACGTGCGCTGTAGGCGCGAACTACTATACCGGACGGTGGCGCGCGCGCATGCTCCAAGGAATGACCATCAAGTTACTCATGACGATTCTGCTCGCAGTCAGCGTGACCGGATGCCTGGGCAACGGCGGCAATATTCCTCACGAGGACAGCGAAGGCTCAACCCCCCATAACGAGGGTGCGCCCTTGTGTCACGACGGTACTCCCCCGCCCTGCGTCATCCGTAACTAGGTTCCCCGGCGCGGCACCGCGACGAAAATAGCCCGCGCCCGCGCGATCTTTTTTACCACTCCGAAGTCACCGCCGAGGCTCATATTGATCGATGCATTGTGCGTATAGGTCTGCGACGCGACTCCGGCACCGACCGAAACTGGATCTGAATCGGAAAAGTCTTCGAGCAGAAGACCGTTTGCGCCAAGTCGGGCAGCTTGCGCCCTCATCGATTCAATCATCTTTGCAATCGCTCGCTCAGCGCCGGCGGTCGATACGCTGTTTCGTGACGCTCCCAAAACCGCAATCTCCTCAAAGGCTTGGGGCGCCTGCGTGTAGACCCTCACCTCTGTCAGGGATACGGGCGGGCGGGCCGCGCCTGTCAGCACCTGCGACGACGTCGCACACGCGACCAGCGCGAAACTCATCGAACTCAACATCAAGCGAATGACTATGCACACCGATCGAGCCAGTCCCACAACTATTTCGGCGGCGTGCCGGCGGGCGGCGCACTCGGCGCTGGTGGTGCAGTATCGCCTTTGGTCGTGCGTTTGGTGAAACGCCAGCCATCTTTTGTCTTGATGAGGCTATCGGTATAGGTCGCAGTCGTCAGAAGGCTGAGCGGCTTGGTGCTGAAATCCACCAATATCAAATAGACCGACGCCGTGGCTTCCTTGGAAGTCCCAGTAATCTGCAGGTTGTTGTTCCAATGCTTGCGGGTGGCGCCATTGAGGTTGTCGCGCCAGGTCTTGACGAACCCGACCAATGCATCGTGTCCGCTGAAGGTGTTGAACACACCGTCCGGCGTGAATGTCGCAGCCCAGCCCTCTGCATCGCCGCTGTCGATTGCAATATTATACCGCGCGTAGAGCTGTTGTATTTCAAAGTAATCTTGCGCGGTCAGCCCGCTCGCTGCGACGCAGGTGCCGGCGAACATCACGCCGGCCAGCAGCGCGGAAAGTAATATGTTTTTCATAATGATTCCGAGTTGGGTTTTTTATTTAGCCGGATTGACCAGCGCTTGATACGTCAAAGCACGTGACAGATTCTCGACATCGGGTGCGCCCGGGGGCCCGCCGCGGCCAGAAACGCCAGCATCATCGCCCCTAGGACAGGTCGAATTGGCATATGAATCCGCCCCTTCTTTTTTTAGCGCTCCGATGATGCCACGCGCTCATCCCAAGCGACAGAATATATCAGCGATAACCCATGCCCCACCTTCGCCAGGCTGGTCGCGTTCGTCTAGAATGTCGCAAGGCCCGTCATTCGAGGGCAAGAAAATACAGGGGACGATGAGCGATTCAACCGACCAAAAGGTGGGCGCGGACAGAGCTGCGCTGCTTAACCAATTGCGCATTGATCGAAGCGAGCCACCTTCCTCAAATGGCACTGGCAAGTGGTGGGCAACGGGCGTCGTCGTGCTCATCGTGGCTGCCTCGGGTATCTGGTATTTGATGCGCCCGACGGGCGTACCAATCACAACGGCGGTGGCGCAGGCGGTTGCGACCGGTGGGTCCGGCGCAACTGTAGGGACTTCGCTCCTGGATGCTTCCGGTTACATCGTGGCACGCCGACGCGCCACGGTGTCCTCCAAGATCACTGGCAAGGTAATGAAGGTCATGCTCGAGGAGGGACAGCGCGTCGAGGCGGGACAGATTATTGCTCTTTTAGATGATTCCAACTGGCGGGCAGCGCTCGTGCAGAGCAAGGCGCAGCTGCAACAGGCCGAGGCCAGCGTTGCCTCCGCGCAGACGGCTTTCGACGATGCGAAGCCCATATTCGAGCGCAGTGAAAAACAGAAGGCTGCCGCGGTCATTAGCGCGCAGAGCTTTGATGAGTCGCACGCGCAATTCGACGTAGCACACAACAACCTGCTGATTGCCCAACGTGGGCTCGAGGCAGCGGGCGCCGGAGTAGAGGTGGCACAACGCAATTTGGATGATACGGTGATCCGCGCGCCCTTCGCCGGAATTGTTACTGAAAAGGCGGCACAGCCAGGTGAAATGGTCTCGCCGATTTCCGCTGGCGGCGGCTTCACGCGGACCGGTATTGGCACGATCGTCGATATGGAGTCGCTGGAAGTCGAGGTGGATGTCAGCGAGAACTTTATCAATCGAGTGCGGCCCCAGCAGCCCGTTACAATAAAACTGAATGCCTATCCTGACTGGGATATTCCGGGATCTGTTATTGCCACGATACCCACCGCGGACCGTGCGAAAGCGACCGTGAAAGTGCGGATTGCCATCAAGCAGAGGGATCCACGCATCATTCCCGAGATGGGTGCCCGCGTTGCGTTTTTAAGCGACAATGAGCCAACTACGGCGGGCGGCGACCAAGCCTCGGCCTCTGCTGTGATCGTTCCGACCGCTGCCATCGCAAACGACGGCACGGCCAGCATCGTTTACGTGGTTCATGGATCGACCGTGGAACGACGCGCAGTCCGTCTCGGCGGAAAGGCCAATTCCGGTCAGATCATAACCGCAGGCCTCGAGTCTGGAAACGCCGTGGCGCTCGGTGACTTAAGCAAGCTGAGCGACGGTATTCGCGTCCGCATTGAAAGTAAGGAGCACCGATGAGCACCCTGGTTTCTCTTAAAAATGTCGTGAAACGCTACGAACGCGGCAAACAATCGGTCGAAGTGCTGCACGGGGTGAATCTTTCAATCGAACAGGGCGAGTTCCTTGCACTCATGGGACCTTCCGGTTCGGGCAAGACCACGCTTCTCAACCTGATTGCCGGCCTGGATCAACCCACCGAGGGTGAAGTAACCGTCGCCGGCGAGCGCATCGACCAATTGTCCGGCGGCAAGCTCGCCAAATGGCGCGCGCGCCATATCGGGTTTGTGTTTCAGTTCTACAATCTGCTGCCGGTGTTGACGGCGGCGCGCAACGTTGAAGTACCCTTGCTGCTCACCAATCTTTCCTCGGCACAACGCAAACAGAATGTGCGGGCAGTCCTCGAACTCGTCGGCCTCGCCGACCGCGCGACGCATAAGCCGAGCGAGCTTTCCGGAGGACAGCAGCAGCGGGTATCGATCGCGCGTGCGCTGGTGGCCGATCCGACGTTGTTGGTGTGCGATGAGCCCACGGGCGATCTCGACCGAGAGAACGCGGAAGAAATCTTGAGACTTCTGCAAACGCTCAATCGCCAACAGGGAAAGACCATCATCATGGTGACGCATGACCCGCTCGCTGCCGATCACGCCGCGCGTACGCTGCACGTGGATAAAGGCCGCCTCATCGATGCACCGGCACGTCACGCGGCATGAAGTATTTCATGCTGATTTGAGCGGGTCTGTGGCGCAAAAAGACGCGTACTATCCTGACGATGCTGTCCATTGTGGTGGCGTTTCTGCTGTTTGGTCTGTTGCAGGGCATCAATCAAGGGATTAAAGCGGGATTAAGCGACACCGGCAACGACCGCTTGTGGACCACGAGCCGCATGAGTGCCGTGAGTTCCATGCCGGTCAGCCTCATGAACCGCATACAGAGCGTAAAGGGCGTTCGCACGATCGCGCACTTGAGTTTTTTCGGCGGCTATTTTCAAGACGCAAAAAATGCCCTACCCGCCTTCGCCACCAACGTGGCGCAGCTCGCACTAGTCTACCCAGAACTCAATATCACTTCGGCGCAGGTCGCGGCAATGAAAACTACGCGTCCGGGAGCGCTCATCGGGCGACGCTTGGCGAACAAATACGGTTGGAAGGTCGGCGATAAGATTCCGGTGGGCACTACGATCTGGACCAACAACGACAGCAGCAATAATTGGGCTTTTGACATCGTTGGCATCTTCGATCCGACGCCTCAGTTTGAAAGATCGCCGCTCGGCAGCGCCTTCTGGATTTAATTACGATTATTGGGACGAGGCGCGCAAGTTCGATAACCATCGAGTTCACCAATTCATCGTGCAAATAGACAATCCACAGCACGCTGCGGCCATTTCCTCGCAAATAGATAAGTTTTCGGAGAACTCAACGGAAGAAACGCGCACGCAGACAGAAAACGCCGCGTTGGCATCGCAGCTCAAAAGGCTTGCCGACATCAATTTTATCGCTAACGCCATCGTCGGCGCGGTGATGTTCACCCTGCTGTTTTTGACCGCCAATACCATGATGCAATCAGTGCGTGAACGGATTCCCGAGTTGGCGGTATTAAAAACGCTGGGATTCACCGGTGGTACCGTCTCAACCCTGGTGCTCATCGAGTCGCTGATTCTCTGCCTTTTCGCCGCGGTTGTTGGGTTGGTGCTGTCGGCCGGCGCAATGAAGATTGTCGGGTCCATCCTCGGTCCTAGCACGTTGGTACCGAGCGTCGTCGTGACCGGGCTGGCCATCGCGATGCTGCTCGCCGTTATTAGCGGCCTGCCGCCTGCTCTTCGTGCCCAAAGGCTCAACATCGTCGACGCTCTGGCGGATCGATAGGGAATATATGAGCGCGCTGACCCAAATAGCTGCGGTGTCCGCCATGAACATCCGTAGCCTACCGCAAAGAATCGGAACTTCGTCCGTGGTGGTCGTCGGAATCGCGGGCGTCGTCGCGGTACTGATCTCGGTACTTGCCATGTCAACCGGATTGATTAAGACTTTGGAGCAGGCCGGTCCCGACAATCGGGCCATCGTGATGCGCACCGGCTCCAGCGCTGAGCTGGTCAGTGTTTTGACTAACGATGCCGCGTTGGCGATTGCGGATGCTGCCGGCATCAAGAAGGGCAGCGACGGGCAACCGCTGGCGTCGCCGGAAACCCTATTGATCGTGAATCTGTCCAAGAAAGACGGCGAGGATGCCAGTGCGCCATTTCGCGGCTCTACCCGGGCAGGATTTGCCGTGCATCCGGAGGTAAAAATTACGAGCGGGCGCATCTTTAATCCCGGTGTCAACGAAATGATCGTCGGCAAGGCCGCGCAGCGTCTGTACAAGGGGCTGGATGCAGGATCGCAAGTTAAGGTGTTCGGCGCGACCTGGACCGTCGTCGGCACCTTTGAAAGCGGCGGCAGCAGCCGCGAATCGGAACTTCTGGCCGACAAGCAAACGCTGAATTCCGCCTATCAGCGCGGCAGCAGCGCACAGAGCGTGTGGGTGGTACTCGATTCGCAAGGCGGCTTTCAGACCTTCAAAGACGCCATCACCACCAATCCGCAACTACAAGTGGATGTGTCGACGGAAAAGGAATTTGGCGCCCAGCAAGCATCTACGATTAGCTCCATTCTGAAAATTGTCGCGTATGTCGTCGGGGGAATCATGGCCGTCGGTGCCATCTTTGGCGCGCTCAACACCATGTACTCGGCGGTCAGCACACGTTCGCGTGAAATTGCTACGCTGCGAGCCATCGGGTTTGGTCCCGTGCCGGTGGTCGTTTCGGTGTTTGTCGAAGCGTTGCTCTTGGCGTTAATCGGCGGATCCATCGGTGCGCTGGCGGCATGGCTCATGTTCAATGGTCATTCCGTAGACACGTTGGGCGGAGGATTTGGAGGACAATTGATATTCGATCTGGCAGTGACTCCCACGTTGGTCGCGCTGGGGATTATCTGGGCATGCGCTATTGGCGTCATCGGCGGATTGTTTCCCGCGATTCGCGCCGCGCGGCTGCCGGTGGCAATGGCGCTGCGGGCCGTATAGCTGGCAGGCGTTGTTAGATGTTGTTAGATTAGAAGTGCGCGCATCGCCGCAGCCAGCGCCAGGGGCTGAGCCACTGGGACATGATGATACGCGGACGGTATCACGATGGGGCCGCGCCCATTGCGTAATGCCTTGTCGATACGAAGCGCGAGCGCCGGCCAGCCGGCGGCACAACTTCGCTGAATTCTCCGCCGACAAAATCCATCGGCAGCGCGATATCCTTGAACAGCTTGCAAGTCGGCGAGCAACTCCTGCAAGAGTCAAAACTCTTGCACGGTCAAGGTTTTAAAGGAAATGACGCAAAAGGCGATGCTCTCAAGGAGCTGCAGGCAAAGTAAACGAGTAAACGGCCGATTGCAGCGTTTCGGGCGGGTGAGCGCGCGAGCGCCCTCACTCTGCGCCTGCTTCCCCAAAACCGATCCGCTTATCGAGCGGAATCGCGCCGCGCGTTCTGGACTGCCTGTTCGAGTCCGGCAACATCGTAAACGCCGTTGATAATGTGCCGGCCCACCAACAGACCCGGCGTACCTCGAATGCCCATCGCGCGCGCCTCCGCGCCGTTTCGTTGCAGTACAGTGGCAATCTCTGCCTCGTGTGCCGCACGATCTTTCTCTAACACAGCCATATCGAGTCCTGCGTTGCGTAGTAGACCATCGATCTGCTCGTTGGACGCCAAACGCGTGGCGCCCATTAACGTATCGTGAGCCACCACATACTTGCCTTGCCAGCGTGCAGCCAACGCCAGTCCCGCGGCATACACGGAGGCGTTGCTCAAGATCGGCCAGTCTTTGTAGACAAGTGCAATTTTAGGATCAGCCTTGAGCAGCGCCTGCAAGGCGGGATTGAGCTTTTTACAGAATGGGCAGTTGTAGTCGAAATATTCTACGAGGAGAACATCAGGATCCTTGGCGCCCACGCTCGGCGTACCGGGATTGCGCAGGATCGCCGACTCGGCGCCTTGGCTGATGGATCCTAAATCCTCGGCCGTGACTGTCGTCGCGGCAAGGAGGGTGAGCGTGACAAAACACATAACGGCGACTAGAGCAAACTTGCAACTTTGCATATGGATACCCAATTACTTGCGATACGGGATGCGATCGAGTGAGCTCGATTGTACTGAGATCTCGCTGCTCAGGCGATAAGGATACGCTGCCGAGCGGCCCAGTTTATTGTTTTCGCCGCGTGGGACGAGGTCGGTTTCTGTTTGGTGCCAAGAGCCCGTTTACTAGTTGGACCCGAGACCTTGCGAGCACCCCGAATTGTTGCCACGGATAGCGATATCCCGGAGCACGATTAGTAGATCTCGATGACTGGGGTCTCTCCCGCCGCATTACATCAACGGAGGGAATGCCATGGAAATACTGTATCCACGCTGTGCGAGGTTTAACAGGGCCCGCGTGCTTGCAAGGCCTCGGCCAGCAAGATCGTGCACCGGTCCTCACCGACGATGATGGGCAGAATCTGCGAGTCGCTTAAGAGCGGCATATCCCGCGAGCGCGGAGCGTCGATTGCAAGCGCGACGAGCTTGCCAAGCCGCTCGCGGCGCTGCGGTTCCTCTTGCAATACTCGAAGGGCCTCGAGTGCAGCAACCGCCATCAGGCGCCGACGGCGCGGTCGCGTAAATGAAGGGCCGACAACGATTGATGAGAAAATCGCAAAGTACGCGCGAGCCGTTGACGAGCGCGCCGGCCCGCCCAACGCCTTGCTGCAGATATGAAGCACCAGCACGTTCTCGCGACCCTCGAATGAGGCTGCCAGTCCACGGCCCTGCGGGTCGTAGACGCCCGTCGCGTGAGCTTCATCGATGAAGAGCATCGCTACTTGCCGCTCGGCGATCGCCATTAGATCGCCGAGCGGGGCGCGGTCGCCATCCATGCTGTAAAGGCTCTCTACCGCGATCCATGCACGGCCGCGCCGCCAGGCGGGAATTTCATCCTGAACGGCCTGCACGTCGTTGTGAGCCGCCTTGACGACCTCGGCGCGACCTGCACGGGCGCCTTCGTTTGCGCTCGCAGCCGAAGAAAAGCGTCGCAGCCGCTTCGAGCGCTTCGAGCTCCGGCGCTTTACCGCGCAGGAGTCTCGATCCGCCTGCGCCGACCGGTGTACCTGCGGCAATCGGTGCCGTCAGTGCCTCGCACAGCCTCTAGCCGGCAAGTCCGAGATAATCGTTCGAGGTGAAGTCCAGCCCAAAGCGCGGCGCAAGCGAGCGGCGCCGGCTCTTGCGTTCAAGCTCAGCGAGCGCGGCACCGTAGCGCGCGAGATCCCCCTCGCTCTCACGGCGAGCCCAGCTCCTGGGACCGTAGCCCTAAGCGAGAAAACAGGGCGGCATCGTAATCTTCGGTGGGATTCTCTGTGGTCAGCAGCGTATCGGTGGGCCGGTCCATGTGCCGCGCCATTGGGCTCCGCCAGGCCGCGCCCATGCAGTAGCAGGTTGCGCCGCCGTCTCACGCATTGCGCGCGGACTCGCTGCAATATCCGCAATTCTCCGGGTACCCGCCGGTCTTGGCTGAGTTAAGGCGGGTCTCGTCACGGCTCGAATACTTGGAACTGTCGTCTTGCTCCATCATCGTTTGGCCTCCGTCAACTCACTAATCGGTCTGCAACGATACCGGTTCTTCGAGACATCATAACGTCTTCATGGGCAATTCAATACGTGTACCATGTGATCGCTTACAAACGGTGTTGAGCCGCGGGCTCATCGCGCCGGTGTTCCGCGCGCCATTGGTAATCGATTGACTCGTCGGCGAAACGCAGGTAGAAGTCTAGTGCATCGGGCACTAGCATGGAGTCTCGACTGGCGGCCTTCGCGGCTGGCCAGCCCATCAGTATCTTGCGGACAGGTATCTCCATCTTCTTGCCGGTAAGGGTGTAGGGAATCAGACCGACCGCATAGACCTGATCGGGAACATGTCGGGGACTGCAGTCCTCACGAAGCGTCGCGGCGATTCGGTTGCGCAGCGATTGGTCGAGCACATGCGGTTCCTTCATTCGTACGAACAGAGGCATGAAGAACTTTCCGCCTGGCAGTTCGCAGCAGACGACAATGCTGTCTGCGATTTCCGGGATTCGTTCGACACAGCGGTAAATCTCCGCCGAACCAATGCGCACGCCGTGCCGATTGAGTGTTGAATCCGACCTGCCATAAATGTAACAACCTCCGCGCGCATTGATTTTCATGAAATCGCCGTGGCGCCAGACGCCTGGGAAGTGTTGGAAACT
>JBEPVT010000032.1:0-48758 GCA_041690895.1 Gammaproteobacteria bacterium | reverse complement strand
CGGGGCTGGCGTTCTCGCTGTTCGACATCGATCGTGTCGAGGTGCTGCGCGGTCCCCAGGGCACGCTGTTCGGCCGCAACGCCACCAGCGGCCTGGCGCAGTTCGTCTCGCGCCGCCCGACTGATGATTTCCAAGGCTATGTCGATGTCACCACCGGCGGGCACAATCTGTTCCGCGTCGAAGGCGCGGTCAGCGGCCAGTTGTGGGACGGCGTCGATGGCCGCATTGCCTTCGAGAGCAATCACTATGATCCGCTGTTCACGCACTTCGGTGTTGCCGGCGGCCAAAACTCCGAAAACGGCGACGACTGGGCACTGCGCGGTCAGCTGCTGTTCAAGCTCGCCGATCAGTCAGAGTTGCTGCTGATGGCGCGGGTTGCCAAGGAGGACGTGAAAGCGGGCGCCTGGGAAGTGCGTTCAACCGTCAGCCAGGGCAACGGCATCGACGTCTTCCTGCCTCCGGGCCAGGACAGCGGCTACGGCCCCGGCAACCACGGGCCGTGCACCAACGGCACCAACACCACGCCCTGCACCGGCTACCCCAGTTCGGGCGCGTTTTCGACGTACGGCAACTTTCAAGGATTCGCGACCATCGCGACCAGCGGCTTCACCGCCAAGTACACGCAGGACTTAGGCTTCGCAAAGCTGACCGCAATCGGTGACTACCAGAAGCTGACGAAGAACTATGCCGAGGATTCCGACGCCACACCGCAGACCTGGTTCCAATTCTTCAACGGCAGCGACGTCAATCAAAAATCGGGCGAACTGCGTCTCAACGGCGGCGACGAGAAGCTCAATTGGACGGCCGGCCTGTACGCGCTGCAGATCGATGGCCGCTACTATGAGGGATGGGACGGTAATTTCAATTACCAGGCTAGTCAGTTCATCTCGCCGTCCAATCCCAGCGGCGCCTGGCCGTATCCCAGCGTGCCCGGCACCGACGGCGGCATCCCGCAGACCTATGCTCCCTACACCTTGCGCACCAACTCCGAGGCCGCGTATTTGCAGGGCGAATATCGCCTGACCGATTTGATCGGCTTCACGCTGGGGGGACGCTACACCTACGACAAGAAGGACTACAACTACAACTGGTACCCGCAGGAACTCTTCCCACAGAACGATGTGGGCAACCAAGTGGTACAACTGACTCCGGTACCCGGCCTCGCGATGTACAACTACAGCAATTCCTTGCGCAGCAACTTGTGGAGCGGCAAGGCGGAGATGGATCTGCATTTCACGCCCGATCTGCTTACCTACTTGAGCTTGAACCGCGGCGTGAAGGGCGGCGGATTCAATGCACCGCTGTTCGCCAACACCATCAGCACGCCGGCGCTGCTGAGTGCGCTCGAGATCAAGCCTGAGGAGCTGAACGCGTACGAGGTGGGCGTCAAATCAGAGTGGCTCGACCACCGGCTGCGCTTCAACGGCGCCGCGTACTATTACGACTACAAGAATAACCAGGTATTGACCTACCTGTACGCCGTTGCCCAGCTGATCCGCAATGCGCCGGCGAAGAACAAGGGCGCCGAATTCGAGGTGGAGTACGCGCCGACCGAGCGGCTGCGCTTTGGCCTCGGCATGGCCTATGTCGATGCCATCATCGAGAACATCGATGCGCGCGGCACCGGCGTGCCCGGCAACTATACGCCGAGCAACGCGCCGCGCTGGAGCGGCAATGCGCTGGCCCGCTACACCTGGCCGGCCTTCACCGGACATCTGTCGGCGCAGCTCGACGGCAACTACCTGAGCAAGTTCTGGTTCGGCGTGGCGGACATCCCCGACATTCAGCAAGGATCCTATGGCATCGCCAATGCGCGCTTGAGCTATCTGACGCATAGCGAGAAAATCGAGATCGGCGCATCGCTGGAGAATCTCGCGGACAAGCACTACGCGACCATGGGTTTCGACAATACCGGCGTGAACAATCTGGCGCAGACCTACCCCGGCATGCCGCGCTGGTTCAAGGTGCACGTCAATTATAAATTTTGAGGCACTAAGAACGACGTGAAGAAAATACGAACCGCAGCGATCAGCGCATTGTCCGCGCTTCTCTATGTCACGCTGGCGCAGGCCGAGCCGGGCTCGGCACGCAGCCTGAACGATGTCTACGCGAAACTCGCGACGAAGCAATTCGTCGACCTCACGCATACCTTTAGCCCGACAACGCCGCACTGGAAAGGGTTCGGCGAGGAAAAAGTCACGACGCTGTATTCGATCAAGAAGGACGGCTTCAAGGTCCAGCAATTCACGCACGTCGGCCAATGGGGGACACACATCGACCCGCCGGCGCATTTCCACGAAGGGCTGCGCACCCTGGAGCAGATTCCGCCGAAGGAGATGTTGCTGCCGCTCGTCGTCATCGACGTGCATGCCAAGGTCGCCAGCAACCCGGACTACACACTGACGCTCGAGGACGTGCATGCCTGGGAGGCGAAGCACGGCCGCATTCCGCAGCACGCATTCGTCGCGATGCGCACCGACTGGTCGAAGCGCTGGCCCGACCAAGACGCCATGCAGAATCTCGATGCGGCCGGCGTGGCCCACTATCCGGGCTGGAGCAAGCCTGTGCTGAAGCTCCTGTATGAGGATCGCCGGATCACGGCCTCGGGGCACGAAACCACCGATACGGACCCCGGCGTCGCAACAACCAAGGACGATTATTCGCTCGAGAGTTACTTACTCAGTCTGAATCACTATCAAATCGAGATGCTGGCGAATTTGGATCAGGTTCCGGAAGCCGGCGCACTGATCATCGTCACTTGGCCGAAGCCGGAGGGCGGCACCGGTTTTCCCGCCCGCGTGTTTGCAATCGTCCCATGAGGCACATGCGGCGAACGATTTGAGTAGTCAGCGCTGGTCGTCCGGTCTGGCATTCTCTCTCAGCGCCATCGGCGCCGCTGTCGGTCTCGGCAGCATCTGGCGCTTCCCGTACTTGGCGGGAGCCGATGGCGGATTCGCATTCATTGCAGTATTCGTGCTCGCCTGTGTGGTGTTCGGCGCTCCCGTGCTCGTCGGCGAGATCGTGATCGGCCGATGGTCGCGACGTAGTCCGCCGCAGGCCGCAGGGGAGATAGCCGCGCGGTTTGGGTTCTCCAGGCATTGGAACGTCGTTGGCTGGACCGGCTCCGTCGCCGGCTTCTTGGTAGTCTCCTACTACACCATGATTGCCGGATGGGTACTGGCGTACACCTGGTTCTTTCTGTCCGGCAACTACGCCCACGGCGGCGCGCCGGCGGCAACCGACAAGTTCCACGCCTTCATTGCCGATTCCCACGCGGTGGCGTTGTGGCAGCTCGGATTCTTCGCCCTCGTTACGCTTACCTCGGCGCGAGGATTGAATCGCGGCGTGGAATGGGCGAATCGTTGGCGCGCACCGGCGCTGCTCACGATTCTGCTGGTGCTGGTTGCGTATTCACTTGTGACCGGAGACGTGGCGCATGGACTCAAGTTCGCATTCGCGCCCGACTTGAGCCGGCTCTCGCCGGCGGTCGTGCTCGGTGCCGTCGGCCAGGCGCTCTACGCGCTCGGCATCTGTGCCGGCATCATGATCGCTTATGGCGCGTACATGCCGGCCGGCGAATCCCTCGGGCGCGCGGTACTGGCGGTTATCGGCTCGATATTCGCGGTGTCGCTGCTGGCGACCGTGGCCATCTTCCCGCTGGTATTCCACTACGGTCTGAATCCCGCCGGCGGGCCGGAACTGGTTTTTCAGGTACTTCCCGTAGCGTTTGCCGAAATGCCCGGTGGGCGTGTCATTGGAACTCTGTTCTTTGCGCTGCTGGTGCTCGCGGCCTTCACGCCCTCGGTGGGCTTGCTCGAACCTTGGATTGCGTGGCTCACCGAGCGCGTCGGCTTGCGGCGCAGCGTCGCCGCCTGCCTCACCACCGGCACCTGTTGGCTGATCGGGCAGGGCTCGGTGCAGTCCTTTGGGCGCTGGTCCGACTGGCATCCGTTGGGCGCGATTCCAAAGCTGTCGGGGCTGACGGTCTTCGGTCTGTTTGATTTCTTGACGGCCAACCTGCTGATGCCGTTGTCCGCGCTTCTGGTCAGTGTGTTCCTCGGCTGGCGACTTAAGCATCTGATTCCAGATGCGGAGTTGAGTGGTTTGTCGACTACGTCGCGGCGATTCCTGGTGTTCGCGCTGCGCTACCTGTGTCCTGTAGGGATCATCATCGTCGTCATCGTAGGATTCACCCAGTAAGCGTGTTCATCTTTTGTGAGGCGGTGGGTGACTGCCTTCGGGCGGATCGAGCTGACGAGTCCCCGGTTTTGCACCTATCGATGCCACCGAGCCGCTGGCCACGGGCCTCACGAGTTGGAAAGCGTTGCGTCAACCGGCATCGGCGATCGGCTCGATCGTGACGCGCAAAGCGCATGGTGCCCTGCCTATCGAACGCCAAGTCAATAAGTCCGGGTTTCTCCGACGCCATTCGCTAAGCCATTGGCATCGACGGCGCGTATGTCAAAGCGACCGATGCGCCATCTCAAAATTTGTGAGTGGAGAGTAATAGGCTGGTTTCGGTGTTGGAGATTCCATCTATCAGTCTGATTCGGCTCAACACCCGGTCGACGGCTTCGAGGCTGTCGGTTCGTAGTTCGGCGACGATGTCCCAGCGTCCGTTGGTCGTGTGTATGGCGCAAACCGAGGGGTCGCCGCGCAGAGCCCGTATCACTTCGTCGGTTCGATTTCCTTCGACGGCCACCGTCATCAACGCGCGGATTCGTTCATCCTCGGCTTGCGGTTTGAGTTTAACGGTGTAGCCGACGATGGTACCGTCCTGCTCCAATCGCGCGAGTCGGTTCTGAACCGTGCCGCGAGCGACGCGCAGCGACTTCGCTAAGGCGGCCACCGAAACACGCGCGTTGTCGCGCAATAGTGATAGTAGCTGGCGATCGGTTGAATCCATGGGTACCCACCAGTGCAGATCCAATATTGTACAGAACGCCAGTCGGACCTGGCGAATTGACTAATAATGCCGCCTAATTGATCAGATTCCTGGCTATTATTTAGCCTTGCACTCCGCTGACACTGTCGATTGGCTGAATCGACGGACATCATGATGAACTACATCGGAACCGCGCGCCTTCGGGAATTAGTGTCACGAGTCGGGTGCGCACGCTTCATCGAAGAGTTGGCGGGAGAGATCGAGGCGGATTATCGGCGCTGGAACGAGTTCGAGAAAACGGCACGACTTGCCAGCCATTCTGCTGTCGGCGTCATTGAACTCATGCCCACCACCGACGGGAAGCTATATTCATTCAAGTACGTCAACGGTCATCCGAAAAACACCGCAAAGGGCTTGCTCACGGTCACCGCCTTCGGTGTGCTGGCGGACGTGGCGACCGGCTACCCGCTGCTGCTCTCGGAGATGACTTTCGTCACGGCGCTGCGCACGGCGGCGATATCGGCGCTGGCAGCAAGCCGCATGGCGCGCGCCGCGAGCCGCGTGATGGCGCTGATCGGCAACGGCGCGCAGAGCGAGTTCCAAGCCGTCGCGTTTCACCACATCGTGGGCGTGAGAGAATTGCGGCTCTACGATACCGATCCGCGCGCCACTGCCAAGCTGATGCGCAATCTCACGAGACTACAGATGCCCGGTGTTACCGTCATTCGCTGCGTCAGCACGGCCGAAGCCGTGCGCGGCGCCGATATTGTGACCACGGTAACGGCAGACAAATGCAATGCCACCATTCTCACGCCGGCGATGATCGAGCCGGGAATGCACCTGAACGCCGTAGGCGGCGACTGTCCGGGCAAGACTGAGCTGCACGCTGACATCCTGCGCGCGAAGGACGTGCGCATTGTGGTCGAGTACGAACCGCAAGCGCGGATCGAGGGGGAGATACAGCAACTTGACGGAGCAGGCCAGGTCAGGGAACTTGCGGACTTATTGCTCGCCAAGGAGCCGGCTCGTGCGAGCGACCTTGAGGTCACGATTTTCGATTCCGTGGGCTTCGCCCTCACCGACTTCTCGTCGTTGCGCTATCTGCACCGCTTGAACAGCGAGCAGCCCGATGGAGGACAGCGCATCGATTTGATACCCGAACCGGACGATCCGAAGGATTTATTCGCCGAGTTGGCGAATGAGACTTCGCGTCTGCGACGACGCAGGTTCGCCTGATGGAGCTTAGGTCTATGTCGTCAGTGTCTACTGTTAGCTTGATTGGCGCGCCGACGGATATCGGTGCGAGCGACCGCGGCGCCTCCATGGGTCCTGAAGCGTTGCGCGTGGCGGGCATTCAGGAGGCGCTGATGCAGCGTGGCTTCGAGGTGGTGAATTGCGGCAATGTAAGCGGGCCGCCGAATCCTGGATTGATCAAGACAAACGGCTATCGCAACCTTGCTCAAGTCGCAGCGTGGAACCATGAGGTGCACGATGCCGTGTATCGAGAGCTGAACCAACATAGGCTGCCGATTCTGCTGGGCGGCGATCATTCCTTGAGCATCGGCTCGATCTCGGCGGTGGCACGGCGTTGCCGCGACACCCGCAGGCCGCTGCGCGTGCTGTGGCTGGACGCCCATACGGATTTCAATACGCGCGATCTGTCGCCCAGCGGCAGCTTGCATGGCATGCCCGTGTCCTGCCTGTGCGGTTTCGGCCCTCGTGAGTTGTTGCAGATCGGCGGGACGATACCGGCAATCCGTCCGCAATGGATCCGTCAAGTGGGAATTCGCAGCGTTGATAGCGGCGAGAGACGCTTCGTGCATGACCAGGGACTGGATGTGTTCGATATGCGTTGCATCGATGAGATTGGCATCAGGAAGGTCATGGAGCGCGCTTTGCGTGATATGGATGCGAACACCCACTTGCACGTGAGCTTCGATGTGGATTTTCTGGATCCCGAAATAGCGCCGGGCGTGGGCACTACTGTGGCCGGTGGTCTGTCGTATCGCGAAGCGCAACTATGCATGGAAATGATCGCCGACACCGGCCGTGTCGGCTCACTGGACATCATGGAATTGAACCCCGCGCTGGACGTGCGCAACAAAACCGCCGTGCTCGCCGTGGACCTGGTCGAATCGCTGTTCGGCAAAAGCACGCTGGTACGCAAGCCTCTGGCATTGCCGAGCGCTCTGATCGATGCTTGAAGTCGCACCGATTGCTGCTAACTGAGCGACGGACTTGCTGGCCTTAACGAAGCATCAAATGCCTGAAATGAGCCGTCACATCTTCGCACGATTGCAGCGGCGCTGCGGTGCTTGCAAGACCGGAACTGCATTGGCACCCCGGGGCCGGCGCCATCGATTTGAAGGATTTCGGGGCGATGCGCGCTTCGTGCCGAGAGAGTTTTGCGCACGATGACTTCGAGAGCGCACGCATCGCATGCGAAGAGCCGCTCAATGCCAGGGGGTTCTGGTGCATCCAAGAGCCCGGTCACGGCAGATGCATTCTTGTATGATTTGAATCCGGCCATCGATGCACGGCGCCGTTTGATCGCCAGATGATCCTGCTCAAAAATATTATTCAAGTATTTGCAGATTCGAACGTTGACATTGCGCCAGCACGGGCATGATGTCCGCGCCAAAGGCGCGCTTGCGATAAATCGGATCACGAGCAATCGGCTTCGTCATCCGGCACCTGGGAAAAAGGATCGCGTATCCTAGCTGATATCAGGAGTTGCACCACAACCCTGAAGAAGTTGCTGGTAGGATTCCGTCGTCATCGTTGGCAAGCTTCGAACAAAAGCGACAAGGTCCCAGATCGAATTATCGTCCAGAGATTTTCCCCACGCTGGCATTGCGCTCATTTTGATGCCGTGTTTTATGACCCAAAATGTCTCGTCAGCCTCAAGGATCTCGTGTTGAGCAAGGTTTGGGGGATGCGGATAGAGTCCAGACGTCAAACTAGATTTGTTAATCCCTGGCGCGAGGTGGCACTCGGCGCACAGTGTGTCGTACCGCTTTGCACCGGATACCACCCTGGTTGTTGCCTGGAGATCATTCGGTACCGCGACTTTGCTTGAGCGCGTTTCGATAGAGCGATCGCGAAGTGCCGTAATCAGCGACAGCACCATTTTGGTGTGATGATCGTCCGCACCGATGTTGTAGAACCCCGACTCTACAAAGAGAGCGGCACCAATCGCCGCAACGACGACCGCCGAGGTGACGATGATACTCGCCTCAGCGAAGCGGCCCATGAGCTTACTCGACGACAATGGTGGCGACCATGCGAGGATGGATGGAGCAGGTGATATGGTAGGTGCCTGCTTTGTCGAACTTGAAGGAGAACTTCTCATTCGTGTCGAGCGCATTGGAGCGAAATAACCCCGTGTCGCTGGTCACCGTATGAGGTTCATCGTCCTTGTTCTCCCACACCACCGTGGATCCGACTTGGACCTTGGTCGACATCGGGACGAACATGAAATCCTTGATCGAAATGTGATTGGGATCCTCTGCGGCGGCACGGACGGGGGCGCTGCCCATCATCGCGCACAGCACTGCGACACCGAGCAACGGGATCATTCGACGGAATCGAATCGTCATGAGAAATTCTCTCCTAAAGTGTTTACGTCAACGCGAGCGTGGTATCGCTGATGGATAGACCCTTGGGATGGCTGGCGATCGAGACGCTGGAAATCCCCAACATCTTCGCCAGTTCATCCGGAGGTACTTTCAAAGGCCCCGGTCCTGGGCCCACACCTGCGACGGGTTGCGGATAAGCGGTCGATCGAGCGGTGTGAAAGGTCATATTGCCTTCCACCTTCTGCACGATCTGATGAATGTGACCATTGAGCACCGTGACTGAGCCAAAGCGGCGCAGGTACCCCATCAGCTGGTCCGAATCGCCCGTGCCCCAACCCCAGGGCTCATAAATCGTCCACAGCGGCATGTGCGCGAAGACCACGATGGGTGTGCTGGAGGAGCGGCCCTTTAGGTCCTTCTCCACCCATTCGAGCTGCTCGGAGCCCAAGGTGCCCAGGCCGCCTGGCTTGAACTGCAGGACATTGATCAGTCCGATGAAGTGCACGCCGGCGTGATCGAAACTGTAATAGCCTTTGTTGTTCGAGGCTTTTCCGAAGCGGCTGAAGTACTCGCTGACGTTGGCATCCGAGGTGTCGTGCTCGCCCGGAACAGTATGCACTTCGGTGGTACGCAACTTGCCCATCAATTGCTGCGCCAGATCGAATTGCGCGGGCTTGGATAAATGCGTGATATCCCCGGTGTGGATG
Source organism: Gammaproteobacteria bacterium (assembly GCA_041690895.1). Taxonomy (GTDB): domain Bacteria; phylum Pseudomonadota; class Gammaproteobacteria; order Steroidobacterales; family Steroidobacteraceae; genus Bog-1198. The sequence continues at coordinate 39,588 of JBEPVT010000032.1, read as the reverse complement.
ATCAGCGCCGGCTGCGCCGGCATGTTGTTCACCAGATCGATGGTCTGAGTCAGGGTGCCATTCACATCGGGGTTCGCCTCTTTATTGAACCCAATGTGCGTATCGCTGATTTGCACGAACAAGGGCTTGCCCATCTTCCCCGCTCCGCCCGTCTCTGCGGCTGCGGCAAGATCGACCATGCTGAACACACCTCCGCTCAGCACAAACAGCGTCCCAGCACCACCGTAGGCCATGCACTTCAGCGCGTTGCGGCGTGATAGCGGCGATCGGTCATTTGACATCTTCGGATCTCCTGGATAATTGGGTGTTCAGGAGTGAAGACTTCCGAAGGAGAGAATTTATTCCACAATATTGCCAATATTTTCTAGGACGATGTTTTTTGGCGCGAGTGTCTGAAAGTCCGACCATAAACCACGCTGCTCAAGTGCCTTGCCGCGCTGACCGACGCTGATGCAGGGGTGATCCGGCTTGGCCACAGGTCCCTGCATGGATTACCGGCACGTACGCGCAACTCGGTGTACTTGTACCCAGAGCCGGTATTATTTCCGCATTTGGACGTGTTCGAGAACGTGGCCTTCGGCTTGCGTCACCTTCGGCTTGCGTCTGCGACGACGCGAGAAAATGAGGCATGCCGGCCTGATTCAGAGGCGGGCGCATCATTCAGGCGCTGCACCATGGGTGAGAACGATAACGGCCATGAATACCCAGGTCCAAAGTACTAGATGGCGTGCGCCGAGCGCCATCAGCATGATAGTCGAGCATTACATCGCATCCGCACCGGGGACGGTCATGTTGGCCGCAAGTGATCACGCAGTCCAGCCCGGGTCATGCCATGATGGGTTGGAGGAGGGATCAATCAGGTCTGCCGCGTGCGGACTTTCAATCCCGGTCGCGTGTTCCGCGGCGGCTGCGGACGTAATTTCATATTCGTGGAGACGACGATGAACGCATCCATCAAGATTCTGCATGCAAGCCTGCTTATTCTGCGTTTGAGCGTGGCCCTGTTTCCGCTGCGCAAAGACGATCAGCTTGCTAGCCTGAGTAAGCCGCGATGATCACTCGCTTCGGCCGATTCTCAGGAAATGCCTGCACGCCTTGGGCACGATGGCTATGCCGTGTTGGGCTTGTGCTCGGTCTACTGGCGCTGCTGGCAATCCTGTTGCCCGGTCCGCTGTATCGCTTCGGCGCGTTGGGGCTGGGTCCGGCCTTCAGCCTGATGGGCAAGGGCGCCGCCGCCGGTATCGTGGCCGCAATCGTCGCTGCAATTGCGCTGTTAATGGCATTGCTCGCCCACCGTGGCCGCTACATCCTTTATGCTGTGCTCGGCATCTCGCTCGGCCTGCTTGCTTTTGTCCCTCCATGGATGTTCAAGCACAAAGCCGGCTCGGTACCACCGATCCATGACATCAGCACCGACACCACGCAGCCGCCCGCGTTCCGGGCCGTGCTCGACGAACGCGTAAACAGTCCCAATTCACCGGCATACGGCGGCGCCGAAGTTGCCGCGCAACAACACGAGGCCTATCCGGACATACGGCCGCTCACATTCAAGGCGACGCCCGGCCAGGTCTTTGACGCAGCATTGGAAGTGGCACGCCGCATGGATTGGAAGATCGACGCAAGCGATACCACCGGCGGCCGCATCGAGGCGACATCCACCACGTTCTGGTTCGGCTTCAAGGACGACGTGGTCATCCGCATTCACGCAGACACCGACGGCGGAACCCGGCTGGACATCCGCTCCCAATCACGCGTCGGCAGCAGCGACATCGGCAAGAATGCCGAGCGCATCCGCAATTTCCGCCGCCTGCTCGAGCGCCAACTCGGCAACGCGTAGTCCTACATCAAGGTCGCGCATTCGACCATCCTCAGGACGGGTGACTCGGTACGTCCGCGTGTTTGAGAAGCGGTGGAACCGATTCAAGCGAACCGTCGGCAGCTCTGCCAAACTATCAGTCTTATAATGCGAGGAAGCTCTATGTTGCCGTTACGTTACGCCACTGCCGCCGTTGTCGCGCTCGCCCTGTTGTGGATTTCCAGTCGGACAGTTGCGCAAGTACCAGAACCGGATGGGGGAGGAGTCAAACGCGGCATGCTTCCTCGGAGCTGGCCGGCGAGCGGACCTGAGTGCCCGGAAAAACCCACATTTCAGGTACACACGTACAACGACGATTTCTACATCCTGCGCGAGTCGGGATGTTCGAACTACGAGAAGCCATTTCTCTTCCTGCTCTTCGGGACGGATAGAGCGCTTCTACTCGATACCGGTGCCGGCACCACGGACGTGGCGACAGTCGTAAAGGAAATAATGGGTCGCTGGTTAGCCAGAAACCAGCGCGACGCGATCGATCTCATCGTCGCTCACACGCATGCGCATAAAGATCACATCGCTGGCGATGAACAATTGAAGGAATTGCCGCGCACTAGCGTGGTGCCGCCGACTGTGGCGGGCGTGCAGAGTTTCTTCCATTTTCGGAGCTGGCCGACGGAGGTTTCGACCTACGATCTAGGCCACCGCGTGCTGGACGTGATCCCCATTCCAGGACATGAGGCGTCTTCGATTGCAGTTTACGACCGCGAAACCGCCATTTTGTTTACGGGGGATACACTGTATCCGGGGCGGCTCTACGTGCAAGATCCTGCCGCATTCACGCGGAGTGTTCAGCGGCTGGTGGACTTCACACACGGCAAAGTCATCGCCCACATTCTCGGAAACCATATCGAGCAGACCCGCACGCCATACCTGGACTACCCGGTGGGCACTGTACACCAGCCGGATGAGCACGAGCTCGAACTCGGCCGTGCACAGCTTCTGGAGCTCAACGAGGCGTTGCGCGACATGAACGGAAACGTCCGCCGGACGGCATATCGGGACTTTACGATCTGGCCGCATTAGACCTGCGGATCGCGAGTCCGGCAGTCACGGGCAGCGTCAGGTGCGCCCGCTCGGTTCCGTGAGATGCCTCGTGCGCGCGCATTGCGCGACGACATCGGATCAAAATCCGAGAGAACAAAACGATTTTGACAAGTCTCATCCGAAGAATGCGGATGAACAAAACCTCGAGGTCCGTTCTGCCCAACCTACGCGGGAATCAGACCGCCGCTGACACATAGCTACTGCCGGGGCCAAGATGGCCGTAGAACAACATATCACCGGCAAAGAACAGGAGAGCGCCGGTCAATCCAGTAAGTCCGGCAAGGCGACCTGTCCTGTCGGAGGCCATGCGTTGCCCGAAATGCCTACGGGCAGCAATTAGTTAGCTGCCGTACCGCGAATTCCGTGTCGGTGTTGTAAGCCCAAACCCCGGAATTTCCCCAAAGATGTTTTTGCAATCTCCAGCTAGGGGGCGCTATGGGTACCTTAATGCCAATCAGTTAGACGCGGGCAAGCGAAGTTTCAGGATTGTCGTAGGCGCCGTGCGCTCAGGCGCAGCGATTACACCTTTCTCGTCGGGGGCATCCTGGTGACTGTCGGCGACGAAGTACAGCTCGTCGCCGACAACGACTCCGTCAGTCGGAATCGACACGCGTGGATCGGCTCTCTCGAGCGGATCCGCCGACTCAATCCGGCGACGGTCCTTCGAAAGATGAAACGCCATGACGCGATCAAACCCCTGGAGGCTCTGCACTCCGATCAGATCGTTTCCATGGAGGTAGAGACCATCAATCGCGACGGTGGAAACCGCCTTCGCAAGCGGCATCCGCTGCACGTCGCCGGTCCCGAGATCGACCGTGTAGAGCCCGCGATAGTCCGCGACGTAGAGCAGGTGCAGCGACGGCTCGATGGCGATCCCGTTCGGATACAGAAACACGCCGGCTCCCGTAATTGGAGTGAGCCGCCGTCCGTCCGAAGATAGACGGTATATCCGGCCTTCGTCACTGTCGGTAATGTACGCCGCGCCGTCCCGACCCAAGGAAACGTCGTTGAAGAGATGCTCCCCGCGAGTGCGAAGCCAGGTCGCGCGCAGAAAGCGACCGGTCGCAAGACTGTAAATGAGGACACCGGTGTGTCCGAGATCGGTCGGCTTGAAGTCGATGATTCGAGCATCGTCGGTGCCTGTCAGGACCAGCAGCCGGCCGCGTGACGGATCGACTTTCATGCCGAGGACCTGCAGGAGGCCGTGGTCACCGGAAGGCACGATATCGACGAGTCGTCCATCGGGCTCCCGAGCCACGATCTTGCGCAAATAAGTACTGCCTGCGAAGAATCTCCCCGAGCCCGGATCGAACGCGAGCCCCTCGGCGATGAAATTTCGTTCTGGAATGACAAAAGCCTGGCTTGCGGGTGCGATAGGTGCGATCTGTGCAGCAGCCTGCGCCTTCAAAATGTCGTAGCCAGGCCGACCGGCAAGTTTTGCGAAGGCGGGGAGGCCGACAACCACTCCACCGAACCCTTCATCGATGATGTTTTGGAAGATCGCCTGCGCCTCGTTCAAGCGGCCGAGCCCGACTAAGCTTTGTGCCAGGCGCGACTGCAGACTGGGATGCTCGGGAGCCTCTCGTAACGGCTCTTCACACTCGGTGCGTGCTCGGGCGAAGTCGTTGCGTGCAAGAGCGGCTTGGCAGGAGGCGCGCGCCGCCTCGAAACTCTTCAAGTCGATGGCGCCGGCCTGCGGTGCCGCGCAGATCAAGAGGCCAGCGATGACGCACGCGGCGACCGTCGATTTCGACGCAGACTCTGCGCGCATTGAGATCCGCCCAAATGCTCGCCCACTAGCATTGCAAGCGACGGTGTGATTCCGGGTAAGGAAGTGATCGCTCATATCGGACACTCGGTGATGTTTGTTAGGGTGGCGGCTTGTTGCGATCCTGATGATCGGGAAGCGCTTTTACACGAGATTTTGTCAGCGATTCACGGCTTTCCCGCCCCGCGACAGGGGTCGTGCGATCTGCGCGAGTAGATCGCGGGTATGTGCGCTCCGTTGCACAAGTGGGTAGCGCTCGCCCCGATGATAAGCGAGTTCAAAGTTTCTGAACACGTCATCCTTCTGGATCAACAGCTGAATCGCAGCCGGGTCGGATGCTGAAGTGCTAATGGCGTCGTGCGCCGCGTCGCGGGACCACTTGCGGCCGTTCACAGCGATCAACGCGCTGCCAGGAGTAATCCCGGCGGCGTCCGCCGGCGATCCGGGTATGACATCGACGACGACAGCCCCTTCGTCGCGCACGATGAGACCCAAGGAATAGCGCAAGTCGATGTGTCGAGACGCCGCCTCATCCGCTCGTTGCATAACAGACGGTGCATCGGACCACGTGAACTGCCAGCCGCTGGCGCGCAGGCCTTCGAGCGGCGCCTCTTCGCGCAGTCGACTCAGCCGCGCAGTCCAGAACTCCCGCCAGTCGTAAGGCTGAACCCGGTTTAGCGCCGCAACGACGTCATCGAAGTCATAGGTGGCGACGATCGGCGCCGAGTGTGGGCCGCTGAAAAACTCCAGGCAGAAATCATCCAGGCTGTGTTTTCCCTGGGACTTCTGCCGAATGAGCGCGTCCGCTTCGAGCCACAGAAGTGCGCCTTCCTCGTAGAAGTCTACGGAACGCAAACGCGACTCCCATTCCGGCGGTTGTTTGTACAGGACCTGTGCGGCGACCGTCGTATCTGCGAGCGGCCGCCAGGACCGCCCTCGCTGGAAGGTCATGCGGCCGGCGAGGAGACCCCAATCCGCCAGGAACTCCGGGTAAGAAAGCAGGCCGCTCCGAGCGGCCAATACCTCTTGCAAATAGGCGGTCAGCCCCTCGTAAACCCAAAGCAAGTCGCCACGCATTGGCTGCGAAAAGTCGCTGGTCGCCAAGCTCGCGGGTCTGCGGAATTTGCCGTTCCAGGAGTGCGCATACTCGTGGGCGAGGAGGCCGGCGTGAGCGCGGCGCAGAGTGTCGTCGAGCAGCGTACGCTCCGCAGTTCGATTGTCGCTCGATTCGTGATGCTCGATCCCCTCTGTTGGGAATCGATCCGTGAGCGCCCACAGAAAGTCGTAGTGGCGATAGTGAGCCGGGCCGAACAGCGCCGTGGCTTCGACGACCAGCGTCCGGAAGTGCTCGATGGTCTCGTTGCTCATCGCAAGCGCTGCGGAGCTGTCAGCGGCCAGATGCAGGGCAACCGCGGGAGCTGCGCCGAGATCAATGGTGCGGAAGTAGCGGCCGGCAAGAACGGTTGAATCCACAAGCTCGGTCAGCGACACGGGCGCGAACTGGACGCCATCGTCGGAGGCGCCCAGGCGTGGCAGCGCTGTCGCATACTGCCACCCGCTCGGCAGCCGCAAATGCGCCTGATAGAGCAGATCGTCGCTACGCTGCCCGGCGGGATAAAGCACGAATCGATTCCAGAGAATGACTGCAAGCGACTCGGTGCTCATGCGGTCGGCGGCGAGGCCGCTGGGTGCGGAGGCGGCCAGAACCTCGAGATCAATATCGAGTACCGAGGCTCCTGCCGGAATGTCGACGTGAAACGCATACATATCAACTTCGTCGCGATGCCAAGTCACTGCACGGCCAGCAACGCTCATCGCGAGTCCGGAAAGCGACGCAATCGGGCCGGTCGGCGCATGCTCGCCCGGAAGCCACTTTGGGTATAGAAGCGTCACGGGTCCGGCAGTCACGGGCAGCGTCAGGTGCGCCCGCTCGATGCCGCGAGATGCCTCGCGCGCATCGACATCGATGAGCGCGATCGATCCAGCGAAAGTGGGCGCTGGGGACCAGAGCCCGCACGATGCGATGAGTGTGCCTGCGAGCAGGCGTAGCGATGGGCGCTTATTCGCGCGTCGCAGATGCCGCAACTTCGGCCCATGTTGTCTAGCGTTTAGGGCTAGCATCGTCTCGCAGTCGCCCGCTCGGCGTCGCCGTGTCATGCAGCGCTGGCCCAAGTTGGCTGAACAAGGCGGCGTAAATCTCGATCCCGTCCCACAGGTTCTGCAGGCGGATATTCTCGTTCGCGGCGTGTTGGTTGTTGTCGTAGTTGGCGATGGGAACGCCGATCACCGGAATTGCAGCTCGCCCCGCACTATGTTGGAACAGGTACATCGGCACGCTGCCACCCAATGCGGGCATGCGAATGATCTTGGCGCCGACAGCACCTTCGATTGTGGCGACGACGGCACGTGAGGCGGGCAGATCCAGCGGCGTGCGAGCGGCGGGATAGCCGGAGCCCCAGGTCAAATTCGCGATGCGGCGGTGGCTGCGGCGAGTCGCGGCATCCGGCACTTGGTGGACGACAAAAAATCCCTGTTGAGCGATATACCGCTCGGTGCGCGCCTGGACGCTGTCTGGCGTTTGGTCGGGCACGAGTCGAAAGTCGATCGATGCCGTCGCCTCGTTGTTGATGACATTCGCAGCGTCGCGACCGACGCGACCGGATTGGAACCCGTGTACGTTGAGTGCCGGCTTGAGGATTTGCGCCATCAACGAAGCCGGCTGGCCCTCCGATCCTTCGATTTCGAACGCTGCCCGCAACTGCGCGTCCTCGTCCGGCACCTCAAGTATGGCGACTTGATCGGCACGCGTCAGCGGCCGCACATCGTCATTGAAGCCGGGAATCAAAATGCGTGCGTCGGTGTCCCGCATGGAATCGAGCAGATGGGTCAGAAGATTGATCGGGTTCGGAGCCCAGTTGCCGTAGTGCCCGCTATGCAAATTGTGGATTGGCCCATACACCGTGATATCCAGGCTCGTCGCACCTCTGGCACCGAAGAACACCTCCATCCGGCCGCTCTGGTGTACCGGACCGTCGCAGAGGATCCAGAGGTCGGTGGCAAGGCGAGGTGCGTATCGATCGAGTATTGAGGCCAGGTGAGGCGAACCGACTTCCTCCTCGCCCTCGAAGAAGAACTTGAGATTGACCGACGGAGCGATTCTCGCGGCGCGCAGCGCGTCGAGCGCTGTCAGAAAGCCGACAATCGGGGCCTTGTCGTCGCTCGTAGAGCGTGCGTATAGCCGCATCTCGGGATCCAGATGCTCGGGCAAGAGCGCGAGCTCATGCGGCGCGCCCCCTTGTTCCATTGGCCTATCTCGGAGCTGGGGATGAAACGGATCAGACGTCCATTCCCGCGGGTCTACGGGCTGGCCGTCGTAATGGGCATAGAAGCTGACGGTGCGAGTCGTGCCAGGGGACGACAACTCACCGAACACGATCGGCGGCGCTCCTTCGGCCTCGAGAAGCGAGGCCTCGATCCCGCGGCTTTGCAGAAGTTTCACGAGAGCGTCGGCATTGTGCCGTATGTTCACCGCGTCACTCGCGTGATTCGGAATGCTCAGGAGCGCCGCAAACTCCTGCAAAATTTCCTTCTCGTGAGCCGCCCGGTACGCACGCACCCTCTCGGTCACTGCGTGCGTCGTCGGCGCTGTCGATTTCTCGCCAAGTGCCAAATGAGACAGCACGACACCCGCAACGAGCAGCGTCCATCTCATGAGATCGCGTGAAGTGTTGGAACGCATCGGAGTACTTCGCAGCTAGCTCAACGCACTTGCGCGCTTGAGCCGGCAACCGGCATCCATGGCTCGGCACGCCCGTGGAGGTGTTGCGCCAGAAAATCCTCGACGCGACCGAAGAAATCGAGATTGTTCTCCTCCCGAGCGAAGCCGTGCCCCTCATCCGGGTACATGATGTATTCCACCGGCAGTCCTTGCGTGCGCAGCGCCGCTACCATCTGGTCAGACTGCCGCATGGCCACGCGCGGATCGTGCGCCCCCTGGCCGATGAGCAGCGGGGCGCGAATCATGTCGGCCTGATATAGCGGCGACAGTCGACGCCCGAGTTCCGGATCGGCTTCGAAGTCGCCGATGCGCCGAATCCATCGTGCCTTGACGGCTTGCATCCACGGGCCAAATGACGCAAGGAACATCCCAACATCGCTCGGGCCGACGATGTCGACACCGCATGCGAAGAGCTCCGGGGTCCGCGCCAGTCCTCGCAACGTGGCGTAGCCTCCGGCGGAGTAGCCCATGATCGCGACGCGCTTAGGGTCCGCGGTGCCGCGGGCAATCGCCCAGCGGACGCCGTCTTCCAGGTCATCCTGCATCCCGAGCCCGAACTGTTGGTTACCGGCGTTCAAGAATGTCTTGCCGAATCCCGTGGAGCCGCGGAAGTTCACTTGCAGCACGGCGTATCCGCGATTAGCCAGCAACTGCACCACTGGATCGAATCCCCAGTCGTCCCGGTACCAGGGGCCGCCATGCACGTAGAGGACCATCGGCAGCGCGGTTGCCGGCGAGTACGGCGGCAGCGTCAGGTAGCTCGGGAGAGCGCGGCCGTCACGAGCGGGGATGACTACCGCCTGCATTCTGCCCATTCGTCGAGTTGTGCCCGATGACCGGCTCGCGAAGAGCGGAACCACCGTTCTCGTGCTGCGGTTCAGCAAGTAAAATTGCGCTGGCGCATCGGCACCCACAGTTTGGAAAATCCACCGGCGGTCGGAGGTATCGCGGCTGACTACCACAGGGAAGCCTCGGTGCCCCCTAATCAGCCGGTCCAGGTCATCGCGCACATGAGGGTCGAAGATCTGCCATTCCCAGGTCAGGTACTCAAACGCCACCGCCTGCAAACGGTGGGTCTCCGGGTTCGTCATGACCAGAGGCCGGTACTCGCCGGCAAGGGGATCTCCCACCGGATCGACGGCCACGTCGCTGCGAGGGTGAGCCGCCAGGACCTCGAGCTCGGCCCCCGACTTAGCGTCGATTCGAACCAGCTGGGCAGTATCGGAATGAGCGGCCGATACCACGTAAAGGGAGTTGCCATCCGGCGCAAAATCCGCCACCACGGTGCCGCCACTCACTTGACCGAACATCACGCTGTCTTCGAAGGACCACGTAGCGACATCTCTCCATGGCGTGCCGATGCCGTCCCGCACGCGCAATATCGTCGCTCCCGTCTTCGGATCAAAGGCAGTAGCGGCACGAATGACAAAATTAGCGTCGGTGGTCCAGCTCAGGACGTCGCCAGGATTGTCGGTATCCAGAACCATATCGCCCGTTGAGACGTCGATGCGGTACATATCGAACACGCGCGGGTCGCGCTTGTTGAGCCCGACCAGAATTTCGTGCGGGCGCTGCGCGCTGCTGAGCAGGTTCTGTACCCGAACTCCGGGAAATGGCGTCAGATCGCGCGTGACGCCGGTCACGACATCGACGGAATAGGCGTGAAAGAGCTCATCGCCATCGGAGTCACGCTCGTAGATCAGGTGCCGGGAGTCTCCCGCCCATCGATAGAGCGCGATACTCCGGCGAGACTCCGCGGTGACGCGTCGGTCGTCGCCGCGCCCGGGCATCTTGATCCACAGATTCTCAACACCGTTGGCGTCGGGCGCGAGATACGCAATCTGCGATCCATCGGGAGATATCCGAGGACTGTGGGGGGCTCGATCGGCGAGCAGCGCTGCGCGCGGAATGAGCGCCTCGGTCGACGCACTTGCACTGATCGCCGGCAAACCGAGCGATGCCAGCAATGTGCACACCATGAGGCGCTGCCTCGAGCGCGCGTCGCCCGTGCGCCGCCGCCAACTTGTTGTGTCACGGATGTACAAAACCATGGCAAAGAGCGTAGCAGGGGAAGTATCATGAATCCAATCGATAGTTGGTATACAAAATCATTCATTGCATGAATCTTAAAACGATCGACCTCAATCTTCTGATCACTTTCGAAGCCCTTATTGCGGAGGGTCACGTGACGCGCGCCGCAAGCGCGCTCGGCTTGACGCAACCGGCAACCAGCAACGCCTTGAAACGCCTGCGTCTGCTCTTTCAGGATCCACTCTTCATCCGGGTCGGCAGGACCATGCAGCCCACGACGCGGGCTCGTGAGCTCAGCCAGCCCATCAGCGCCGCACTCGCACAGGTGCGCCGCGCACTCAGTACGCCGCAGTTCTCTCCGCAGAACTTCTCACTCGCCATACGAGTCGCGACTACCGATGACATCGAGGTGACTCTCATTCCGCGGATCGTCAAGGACCTGCGCGCACAAGCACCAGCAATGCAGCTGGTTTCGCGGCGTCTGGCGGGAATATTCGACCTGCCATTGGAGGAACTACAGACGGGCAAGCTCGATTTGGCCATCGGCCGTTTCTCTCAGGAGTCGCCACCGGCATCCGGAATACATTGCCGCCATCTATACGAGGATGTTCCGGTGTGCATCGTTCGAGTTGGGCATCCGGGCGTCAGACGGCGCCTGACGTTGTCCCAGTTCGTGGGACTCGAACACGTGATCGTGCTCTATCCTCCCGAAGGCCCTGGCATGATCGACCGGCTACTCACGACGCATGGTGTGCAAAGGAAGGTCGCGATCGCCGCTCCGCACTTTACAACCGCCGCCTTTGCGGTTGCGAACTCGGACTGGGTGGCAACGGTCCCCGCACGATTTGCGCATGCGGTCGCGGACCCGTTGCGACTTAAAGTCGTCCCGCTCCCATTTAAGGTTCCGCGCCAACGAATTGGCTTGTTCTGGCACGGCCGCAATGCGGTGGAACCCTCCCACGTCTGGGTTCGGGAAATAATCTGCACGTCAACGCAGCTGGCGTACGGTGGACAGCATGGGCGCAAGCCGCTTCGTTCCGCAAATGGGCCTCCCCTCATTTGTCGTGCCAAAAGTAATGGCGGTAGGAATTGCCCTCAAGGCGTCTGAGTGAGCAGCCCTTGTTGGACCAGTACTGGTGGATGGCGGTGGTGGGTCGCCTGTTCGTAGGCATACGCATAGCCGATCAGGTCGCCATCCCGCCACGAACGGGTCGAAATCTCGAGTCCGAACGGCAGGCCGCCGGGGTAAAACCCACCCACCACGACGACGGCCGGTACACCCAACATGTTGACCCAACTCGTGTCGGAATGCGGTCCCTCGCTTAGGTGTGCGTTCTGCGACATCGTCTCGTCAACCGGCGGCATCTGGATTGCGGGATAGACATAGCCGTCGAGGTGCAGCCGGTCCATTGTTTCCAGATAGACATCCATCATTCGCTTTCGCGGTCCGAAGAAATTCGCCTCTGCCTCAGGATCGGTCTCGATATTTCGCTGCCTGATGGTCAAATCGCCGAATTGCGCATTCAGAATCTCGGTACCGATGATTGGCTGCCCCAGCGGCTGGCCTACCATGGTGTTGTATTCCGCCGCAGAATGGTATTGCGTGGGCCCGAACGTCTTCAGGAAAAGGTCGGTGCCCTCCTTTACGTAGGGATACGTTGCGACACGGGTCGCGATCACCGCGAAGCTGTCAGGGAGCACCGAATCGTCCATCACGACAGTCGCGCCGGCCGCTCGAATCTCATCGATGGCCTTGAGAAAAGCCGTCCGTGTCGCCGGGTCCAGTGCATTGTTCTGCTCGGCGGCTTGCTTCGCCGCGAGCACATCCGGCACGACGGCTGGCACGCCGTGGAATGGAGGTCCAACGCCGTCTAGGATGAACGCAGGCACGCCGAAGCGCTTGCCGTTAAGCGCATCGGCTTTCAGGTACTTCGTATACGGACCTGACTGCGCTTTCGCCGCGGACTCTCGCGTCGCGGGGTCGAGTTGGTCGGGTCCGGCCATCACTGAGAGCGCGATTGCGGCGTCGGTCACGTCGCGCGCGATTGGCCCGGTATTATCGAGAAGCCAATCGAGCGGCGCGATGCCCGCAATGCTGACTAGTCCCCGCGTCGGGAATATACCAACGACACCGCTCGTTGCAGAGGGCATCCGGATTGAGTTGCCAGTATCCGTGCCGCTGCCCAGCACCGCCATGCCGGAGGTCACTGCGGTGACAGTACCACCTGAGGATCCTCCGGGCGAAAAGCGCACATCGTACGCATTGCCGGTGCGGCCGAACGAGCTGCTGCGATTGGTGTCCGAGTTTGCGAAATCCGGCATGTTCGTATGGCCGATCAGGACAGCCCCGGCAGCACGCAGCTTCGAGACGATCGTCGCATCCCGCGGCGCAATGAGTTCATGACCGGGAATCGTGTATCCGTCCCAACCGTCGCTCGTGACCTGACCTTCGATACTGGTATTAGCCTTGATCACGATCGGCACACCCCAGAGCGGCCCGCGCGTGCCACCACGGGCGGCCTCAGCGTCCTCGTGAGCCGCCGTTTCGAGCGCCTGCTTCTCCAATACCTGCTCGACTGCCCGGTAGATTCCGTTGTATCTGTGAATCCGTGCAAGATGCCACTCAACGACCTGCGTGACTGTGTATTTGTGCTCGGCGTAATAGCGCTCGAGCTGCGCGACAGTCACCTCGACGAGATCGCGGTCCATTGCGTCCGCAGTGGGAGTTTGCGGCAACGCGAACGATGAGGCAGCCAGCCCGATCGAAAGACCGCCGCAGACGGCGGAGGACAGGAAACAGCGCTTGCTCATTGCCAGAGATATCCGCCGCAACGTTCTCAAGACAAATGCCCGCTCCCACTAGTCTCGCCAGGGTGTCGACATCGATCACGCCATGTTGTCGCTGTCGCCGTTGCCGCGGTTGAGGCGTTTGGTGTGACGGTGCCGTAGGAGTGGAAGGTCTGAGGATCTGCAGGGCCGACGCGCTCTCCGGCTAATGTGAGCTCGGAAGTGCTCAGGTGCAATGTGAAAGCGTTTTGGCCGTGCATGATAAATGTGACGGGCCCCTGCGGCCAGGCGCGTACCGCGAAGCTCCCGTTATTTTGTTTCAGGAGGCGCTCAGGTTTTTCTCCCAAAGCTTCGATCATCAAGCGTCCATTTTCGTCGAAGACCCGGTAGGTTCGGCGGTACTGCGCGAATGAGTCGTGATAGGCACCCGCCACCACTTTCAGGACGTAAGTTCCCGTAAATTTGCTTCGCTCGGTAGCAGAGACGGGCTCGTCGGTCAGAATCGGTTGCTGGGCTTCTGCGGCCGGTGCCGGATTAGGAGCAAGGGCGAGTACTTTTCGGGCTAGTTCGCTTCCGATGAATTTGGCGTTTTGGTCGGAGGTGTTGGTGAGGACGATGACGGTCAGATCATCCGCGGGGAAGTGATACATGCTGCCGCTGTAGCCGAGTAGCGAGCCGTTCTGGCCGACGTCACGATGGTCGTCTTCGTGGCCGAGGATGAACGCCATGCCGTAGTGCGTTTTCGGATCGCTGGCCCGCATCTTGATCCCGGGGCCTTCGGCGGTGGTCATCAGCTTGAGCGTCTCAGGTTTGAGCAGCTTACCTTGTTGAACGGCGCGCCAGATGTGGAAGAGATCGGAGACGGTGCTGCAGAAGCGAAGATCATAGCTGACTGCACTGCTGTCTTCGGTGGCAGCCTCGTAGTGGTCACCGACGCGCTGGTAGGCGTGGGAGAGTCCGTGAATGACAGAAGTATTGTCGCACGCTGTCGTCGCAGCGGCACCGGCGGGCGCGAAGATATTCTGCTGCATGTACTCGGAGAAGGACTGGCCGGTGACGCGCTCGAGAATCCCAGTGAGAAGTTGAAAATTGGAGACAGACCAATCCCACTGGGTTCCAGGTTCGTGAACCCACTGGCCGTTGGCGAATAGCGCGATGACTTCATCCATAGCTTTGGGCTGGCGATAAGTGGATTCGAGCGGGTCGCCGCGGTAGTGGTAGTCAACGATGCCAGAAGTGTTGCTGAGGAGCTGACGGATGGTGACGTGATGTCCCTGGGTGGGAAACTCGGGCAGATACTTCGCGATGTCGTCGTCGAGACCAAGCTTGCCGCGTTCGACCTGCTGCATGACGGCGACCCCGGTGAATGGGAGCATCGGGCCGACGATGTGATAAACGGAGTCTGGCTTAGAGGCTGCTTCGAGCCCTATGTCGGACACACCGTAACCCTTGAGCAGAAGAATGTGATCGCCTTTTGCAACCAGCACAGAGCCGCCCACCACGTGTGATTGCGCGACCGCCTGTCTGGCAATGGAGTCGAGATCCGACTGCGAGGTCTCGGCTACAGATACGGCATGGAAGCTTAACAAGAGAGTCGCGGTTGCGAATAACGAGTTGAGGATGCGCATCGACTGATTGTAGTCGGGGCTCAACTTCCATTTTTGACTGGCGATAAAACCTTTCATTGAGTTATTAATGTCTTTCCCCTTGCGCTGGAACTCGTCTTATTACTCATAGATTACTCACATTTGTATCTCATTAAAAGCGGTACAAACCCGTTACTCCCATGGTCCGCGGACGAATGGCCGTCGCAGAGTAAAGTGTGTCGGTGAGACTGGCGTGAGTGAGACCCAAAATCGGATCGGCATTGGTCAGATTATTCACGAAGGCGGAGAAATCTAGTCCTCCATGCAATACGCCGAGACGCAAGTTCAGTTGTGCATAGGCCTGATTGGGTGCAGAGCCTATTGGCCCGCCGGTGGTGGGGTCGTAGCTCGCAAGGAGCGGATTGCCCCTAGGCGTCGCATCGATCCACCGGTAGTCGACCCGAAAGTACGATTGCGAGCCGTCCCAGATGGGGCTAATGTCCCGCGAGTAATCCAAGTGCGCGGACGCACTCCAAGGCGCAACGTTCGGCAGCTTGTCGCCCGCACCAATCAGCAGCGGAGCGACGCCGCCCACGGCGGCTCCGTGCTGCGCGAGCGGATAGTACGCGTCGGTATAACCAACATTGGCGCTGACCTTCAAACCTTCCACGGGTATGGCGGCCACCTGAAAATCAAAACCCTGGCTGATCGCTTTGCCGCGATTGGCCGTGTAGAACGCACCGCAGGAAGGAAGATTGACCGTCGTTTGGATGCCGCTCCAATCGATGTAATAGATGCTGGTCTGAAAGGACAGCCGATGGTCGAACAATGAATTCTTGGCGCCTATTTCGTAGCTCCAGAGCGAATCGGATTCATACGTATTGGGCACGGAGCTCAAACCCAGGGCGTTGAATGAGGGCTCGCACAAAGGATTTGCAGTGGCATTGGGTGAATTGCTTCCGCCCGGCCGGTATCCTTTCGACGCAGTCGCGTACACCATATCCTTATCGGTGTATTGGTATGTCACGCCGAAGCGCGGCGTAATAGGCGTCTGCACCTGATCCGGTAGCGCGGTAGTCGCAAACGTTGTTCCTTGTAACGGGCCGCCATACTGTTCAATCTGATCCTGTACCGAGGAATGCTCGACCCGCACACCGATGTTGACCTTCACGCGCGGAACTATCTCGTAGGTAATCTCCCCGAACACCGCTTTCTGCTCGGTAACCGTCGTGAAGCGCGAAAAGGAATCGACCACTACTCCGCCGGTGACAAAATCCGGGCTGCCGAAGGTTTCGAGGCTGGTTTGACCGAAAAGTACTTCGGTCAACGGTGTAAGGTCGGGCGCGATGAACTGCTGCACCCCGTCCAGGGCGTGCCGATAGTAGGCGCCGACAACCCAGTTCAAACGGGAGCCGCTGTCTTGCGACGAGAGACGAAACTCCTGCTGCCAGGCTTTGGTCCATACGACGTTCTGGTCGTAAGAATTGAACGAAGATAACGCGGGGTCGAGGGACCTATCGCCGAAAAACGTCGGCAAAAGTTGCGAATAATCGTCGTAGCCCGTGTAGCTACGGTCCAGGTAGGATGTGTCCGACTGCAGTGATAAACCGGCGAAATTGAACTTCACGGCCAGGCTGGGGATAGTGAGATCGTCCGTCGCAGGCTGCTGCGGGCTCCTCCAGCCGTAACCCGACACCAACGTCCCCTGCTCCGGATTGGGAAGATCGGTGCGCCAGTACTCGGGCGGCGCGTCGGTGTGCTGGTGCTGGATGAAGACGGCCGGTGTTATCGTCAAACTATCCGTCGGCGCAAAGGTAAACGCGGGCCGAAGTGTGTAGGAAGTTTCGGAGTTCGCATTGCGGTTGAGAATCTCCCCGGTGTAGGGATTCTCAATGTCGATAAATCCACCGTCGGAGTGAAACCATCCGCTCACCCTGAAACCGGCTACTCCCTCAACGATCGGCGCTCCGTAGGCCAGTCCGATTGCGTAGCTCGGCGCCCCACGCTCGGTGTAGTCGAGTTCCGCCTTGACGTAGCCGCTGGAGGTTTCCAGGTTGGGCTGAGGTGTGATGAAGCGAATGACACCGCCCATCGCGCTCGAACCGAACAAAGTACCTTGCGGGCCGCGCAACACTTCGATGCGATCCAAGTCGAAGATATCGGGATGCGGGCTGCCGGAAAAGCCGGCGGCCAAATTCTGTCGAACGGCAATCGGTGTCTCGTCGATATAAATGCCGGTCGTTGGAGAGTTGCCGCCGCTGAAAATGCCGCGAATGGCAACGTCCGTATTGGATTGCTGTTGGCTTGTGCCCACGGTGGACAGGGCTAAGCCCGGCACCACGCTGGCGAGGTCGTCGAAGGATTGGATGTGGAGTTCATCCATGGTTTTCTGCGAGAACGCGGTGACGCTTAGCGCTACTTTATCGAGCGATTCGGCGCGCCTTTGGGCAGTGACGATGATTTCATCGAGCTTAGTGTCGTCCTGCGCGGCCTGGCCACGAACCACCGAAATTCCAAGCGGCGTCAGCAAAGCGCTCAACACAACAACCTTGCAGTTGTAGCGCCCGCTCAGGTTCCGCTTCGCATGTTTCAAACTCATACCTGCCTCCCATTTTGGCTTTTGTCATTTTGGGCTCGGGTCATCGCATCCATGCACGCTTTGCCGCCGCTACAGTCGCCCGGCAAAAACCAAAATCTATATGCTGTGTGCACGCCGCGCGGCGCCTTGCGATGAACGGCTCGCGGTAAGCGCCGCACCGCTTGCGAGCAAAGCATTTCTGCAGCGCGCTTACTTCGCGCGCCATGAAGCGACGTCGTGCGATATTGCGACGGTCTCATATCGCATAAGAGCAGTTGCAGATCGATCGGTTACCTCTCGCTGCAAAAAAATCCGCAAAAGTGCTGAAGTGGTGCAGGCGGTGAAATCGAATCATCAACTTGCTATCGCGGGGCACTGCCGAAGCCGATTACAAAATTAGCCATTCCAAGTTCGGAATTTGGGTTTGGAGCAAGGTTTCAGGCGCGAATGTGCCCTGGCGCCTGCGATTCTGTTCCGTTTCGCAGCTCGCGGCGGATGATCTTCCCGGTAGCGGTCGTCGGTAATGAGGCAACGAATGCGATCTGTCGTGGATACTCGTGGGCCGAGAGACGAGACTTGACGTAGTTTTGCAATTCAAGCACCAACATTTCACTTGGCTCGACGCCATCGCGCAGTACTACGAAAGCCTTGACGATTTCAGTCCGAAGCGGATCCGGAACCCCGATCACCGCCGCCAGCTGCACTGCGGGATGACCGATCAGGCAATCTTCGACTTCCCCCGGTCCGATGCGGTAGCCGCCACTTGTGATGATGTCATCGTCGCGACAGATGAACCTGATGTACCCGTCGGCGTCGCTCTCTGCGAGATCCCCGGTTAGCAACCATTTGCCCACGAACTTGGCTGCGGTGGCCGCAGCGTTGTTCCAGTAACGAAGGAACACGACCGGTGATGAGCGTTCGACGGCGATATTACCGGCCGCGCCCGCCGGCACGAGATCGCCCGAGGCATTGACGATGGCGACTCGGTGGCCCGGAACTGCTTTTCCTATTCTCCCGACGCGCGTCTCGCCAATTTTTCCGCACGATGAAATGACCATGTTGCATTCCGTCTGCCCGTAGAACTCGTTTATCGTGAGGTCGAATGTTTGACGTCCCCATTGCAGCAACTCTCGGCCGAGGGATTCTCCGCCACTCGCAATGCTGCGCATGTCGAGGCGCCAGCGCGCTCGTGGATTGGCAACGGTGCGCATCATTTTCAAGGCGGTCGGCGGCAGAAAGGCGTTGCGTACACCCAAGTCGTCGATCAATTGGAAGGCTGCTTCCGGATCGAATTTCGCGAACCGATGCGAGACAACCGGAATCCCATGATGCCACGCCGGCAGCAGCACATCATACAGCCCTCCGATCCAGGCCCAGTCCGCCGGCGTCCAAAAACGGTCGCCGCTCTGCGGGGCCAAGTCATGCGACAGCTCGACTCCGGGCAAATGACCCAAGAGAACGCGGTGCGCATGCAGTGCACCCTTCGGCGAACCCGTAGTGCCTGACGTGTAGATGATCAATGCGGGATCATCAGCGGCCGTCACCGCGGCTTCGAAATCGACGCGCTGCCGCGAGAGGCCCTCGTGAAATCCGACACTGACCGAGCTGACACCATCGATTGTGTAGATGATTTGCAGCTTGGGCAACCGCTGCAATAGTTCTCGAAGCTTCGCGGCGCCGGCAAGATCGGTGATCACCGCTCTCGCGCCGCTATCGGCCAGACGATATTCGAGAGCGTCAATTCCAAACAAACTGAAGAGAGGTACCGCGATCCCTCCCATTTTGTAGATCGCCACATGGGCAATTGCCGTTTCGGGCTGCTGCGGCAGAAGAACCGCCACGCGATTTGCTCTGACCAAACCGTCGCTCAGGAACAGGTTCGCCGCCTGATTGGACAACCGGCGAATGTCCGCAAAGGTGTATTCGACGTTGTCTCCGAACGCGGGCTTGTGGATCAGCGCGACGCGGGTGGCTTCGTGCGACCATTTATCGCACACGTCCACGCCGATGTTGTAGTGCTTAGGCAGCTCCCAGCGGAACGCGGCGGCAAGCTGACTGAAGTCGCGTGTATCAGCTGGATGTGGCAGCACCCTTACTCCGCGGCACAGCTAAAGCTTGCAGCCTCGGTCACTGGACCGCTTCCTTTATATTTTGCGACCTGCGGAAACAGGCATAGCGGTCGGGTCATCGCCACTCCCTTGGCCTTGTCATCCGAGACGAATTTCGTGGCGATCAGTCGGGTAGGCGCGACACCCTTTTCCACCCACTGATGGAGCGCAACGACCAAGTCATGTTCTGCATCTCCAGCGCCGCCCGCCTGACCAAACTGATTCGGTCCCGGACCGCCGCCGCAATGGCCCATGCCGGGTGCGACGAACAGCCGATAGAACTCTTGTGTCCGCTTGAGCGCATCGCCTGCGGGCATGCGCCCTTGTGCTGCCACCGCTGATTGATAAAACTTCACGGAACTCAAGGGCGTTACGATGGAATCCGCCATACCGGCGTATTGGATCAACTTGCCGCCCCGCGCCTTGAATTTCGCGAAATGCACGTCATCGGCATTCATGATGTCGCCGACCGCCTTCATCGCATCGGCGCGCCCTTTATCGAGATCAAACCCGTGGAAACTCCAATTATGATCCTGGTAGACAAAATTTCTGAAGAAATTATCGCCGTACATGCTCATCTGTGCTTCGGTTTCGGCGGCCTCAAAACCGGTGGCGCTGATGGTGTCGGTCCACCCGGGATTCTCGCTGCCGTACGCTTGACCCGCGAACGTCTGTCGCCCGGCACGGTCCTTCGGTCCCTGGTGAATGGACTCAAAGGTTCGCAGTTTGGCGGGAGTGAGCCCGAGCGAGGACGGCGCGACCTCGCATCGGAGCGGATCATTGATGAATCCGGACTTGACGCCGCCGACGGTGTCGCAGGCCGCCGAGACCGCGGCGCCGATCTTGCCGAGATCGCCCGGCGATAGATAGCTTTCGCGGCTCGCCAGATTCATGCTTTCGGTCCACACGAAACTCGCAAAGAGATCGGTCCATTGATTCGCCACGGCGCCCCCGACGATGCCGTCGAAATCCGCGGGGTAGCGCTGCGCTTCCATAAAGGCTTCCTGACCCCCTTTCGAGCAACCCACAAAATAAGTGTGCGCCGGCGGCCGGCCGTAAAAGGCGGTCGTGATGGCCTTAGCCGTAACCGCGGTGAGATGCACGGCGCGGTGACCATGGTCGATTATCTTTTCGGGATGACCAAACGCCCAATCGGCGCTGGTTGGACCGATAGCCGGAGCGTCATGGCCGTCATCGGTCGAGGCGACGGCGGAACCGGCGAGAAGCGGCTCGCGCATTGAGTCATATCGAATGGACCCCGCAAAGCCGCCGTTGCCGACCGACTCGTAGCGCCCGGTCCAACCCGAGACTGGGAGCCACAACTCGAACTTGATATCCGAGTCCT
Organism: Gammaproteobacteria bacterium; assembly: GCA_041690895.1. GTDB lineage: Bacteria > Pseudomonadota > Gammaproteobacteria > Steroidobacterales > Steroidobacteraceae > Bog-1198. Next base: position 18,690 of record JBEPVT010000032.1, on the reverse strand, counting down.
TTGTCGGACGAATTTCACCGGCCACGCGGCAAAAGCCCACAGGAATCGGTGCGGAATGCATGAACTTGCCGGCCCAGGAAGGAACGGGCGGGGTGAAGGCGCCGGCTGCAATCGGCTGCGCCAGTGTGATGCTCGTTTCCGGCAACGCCAGATGTGCGATTTCCTCGCAAGTTGTCGCGGCTGCGGGCGCTATGCCGAACGCCAACATCATGATCGGCACCGACGAAAGCAGAAGCTTGAGCTGCGAAACCGTCATTTTAAATGCTCCCATTCATGAGGACTAGTGTCTTGAGATTAACGTGATACCGATGGTACGCGGACGAAATGTGCGATCCACATAAATTAAGTCGATGTTGGATCCGGTTTGATTGCGACTCAGTATGGTACCGCTGTCCAATACATTTTTGACGAATAGCGAGAGCTCAATGCCATTGGTAAAGCGGGTACCGAGCCGAAGCGAAAGCAGGTTCGTCTGCGGCATGCTCACCAAACCTGGCGCATAGGTCTCATTGTTGGGGTCTTCGGATGTCGTCGGCGTCGACTGCCGGCTCGCGAACTGATCGTCCGCACGCGCGTAGCTGCTATGTCCCCATGCATTGAAGTCATATTGGGCATTCACTGCCACCGTCCAGGGGTTCACCCCGAGTGAATTCCCTGCGCGCACCAGTACCGGGCGGATTCCCGTCACCGGATCGGGCGGGGACAAGATTGATTCATCGAAGACGGCGTGGTTGTAGCCTACGGCTAAGCCGGTAGTGAGGTGATCGGCGGGAAGGAACTCGCCCTGAAAATCGAAGCCTCGGCTGGTGGCCTTGCCTAGGTTGGCCACAAAGTCCAAACCGCAACCCGTGCCGAGAATGACTTGCTGTTGAATGCCGCTCCACTTCACATCGAAGACACTGGTTTCCAATCGGAGACGACCATCGAGTAGACGGTTCTTGGATCCCACCTCATAGCTCCACACGGAATCGGATTTGAAGGAATCTGGCGCCGACGTATAGCCAAGCGCCGCAAGGTCCGTGTCGCAGCGAGCCGGGATGGCCGGATTGGCGCCGCCCGGCCGAAAGCCTTTGGAGGCTGTCGCGTAAAAAAGGTTGGCCGGGTTCAACTGATAAGATAAGCCGTACTTGGGAATGATGGGTGTTTCCGATTCACTGCCGTTAACTACGGAAAGGCCGCCGTTGAACGGTCCGTTGCTCGTGTTGGTGAAAGCGAAAGTCGATCGTTCCGCTCGGACACCCGCGGTCGCGGTGAGGCCTCCTACGACTCTGAAATTGACTTCGCCGAAGCCGGCGAGCTGCTTGTCGACGGAATCGATGAAGGACGTATAACTATATTTTCCTTGGTAGAGCCCCATGCCGAACACTTGCTCGGTCGTTTGGCCGAAAGCAGACTCGACCAGTGCATTGAACGACTCCGGCGTGTCAGGCACATACTGATTCGAGGACTGCAGCTCATGCTGGTAGAACACCCCAGCCAACCACCGCAAGCGCGAGTCGAGGTCGTTCGACTGAATGCGGATCTCTTGAGTGAAGGCCTTCTGCGAAGTGATAAATAGATCCTGATCTTGATAGCTCGGATCACCCGGGACGGGATGCGTGGGACTGACTAAGATTCCCAGGTCGTTGGGGATCAGTTCCGAGAGGTCTCGGTTGTTCTGATTGTCTTGCTCGTAGTACGAGGTGTTCGAGGTGACGGTGAACGCGTCTGCCTGGTAAACGACATTCATTGCAGGCAGATAGCTGGTCCCCTGGAATGGCGCCGTCACGGGTGCGCCGTTGTTGAACTGGCCGTTGTTAGGGTTCGAAAGGTACTCCCAGTAGGTCTGCGAATCATTGATGTAAATATTCTGGTAATAGAAGGAGGGAGTGATCAGCAAATGATCGACCGGCTGAAAGGCGAAGGCTAAGCGCGCGGTATAGGTGTTCTGCCAATCGTCGTTCTTCGCGATTAAGTTGCCGTTAAATCGATCGACGCGATCGACGTAACCGCCATCGCGCCGATAGGACGCACTCGCGCGAAATCCGAGCTGGTTGTCGATAATCGGTCCACCAACCGCCACGCCCGCTTCAAAGCTCGGATCGCCATGCTCGGTGAATCCTATTTCGCCCTTGGTGTAGTCAGTGTAGTCCGTAAGACTGGGCTGAGGCGTGATGAACCGGACGGTACCGCCTTCGGAGCCGGCGCCAAATAGAGTGCCTTGAGGTCCGCGTAGGACCTCGACGCGCTGCAGATCGAAAACGTTCGGGAACACCGTGGTGCTGGAGAACCCAATGACACGCGATTGCACCGGCGTATCGTCGATGTACACGCCGGTTGTCGATGCGCCGCTATCGGAGCTGATTCCGCGGATCGAGATGGAAGTACTACCGCTGTTTCCCCGCGTGAAAGTTACGCCGGGGGTGATCAAAGCGATGTCATCGATTTGGTTGACGCCTTGTGCGTCCAAGCTTTTTTGTGAGAATGCGCTGGCGCTGATCGGCACGCTGCTGAGCAGTCTCGCTTGCCGGGTCGCGGTGACGACAATCTCTTCGAGCGTGGTGTCTTGCTCGGAAGCGCTCGATCCACTTGCGCTCTGCGCGCGGACTTTGCCGGCAAAGATGATTTCGCCAAGGCAAAAGATAATGGCAGCAGCCACGGTAATTGGACGCATAAATTCTCCCCTAGCCTCTCCTGAGGCTTGTATGGCCGTCGTGCGAAATTGCGACGCTCTCGTACCTTAGAAGAGCTGTTGCGGATCGATCGGTTACCGCTCGTTGCAAAAAAAATATCGCGCGGCTCTTCGGGAAGTGCCGGGACCGAAGCGGCTCAGAGTCGCGGGTCGGCCGACCGTAGGCGCCCGACTGTTAGGAGCGCGATGCCGCTGATCAGCGCCGCCGCGCTCAAATACAGCCCCACCCATGGCAAGCCGCCGCGGCTCGCCAACGCCGCAGCAACGATGGGGGCGATGCCGCCACCCAGAATGCCGCCGATGGTGAATGCCACGGATACGCCCGTATATCGGACGCGAGCTGGAAATAGACTGGGCATCCATGCTCCCAGCGGGCCGTAGACGAGTCCCATGACAAAGAGCAACAGAGAGAGAAATGACCAAATGGCCGCCAACGAGCCGCTGCTCACCAAGGGTGCTAGCAGCAGACCGGATGGAACGGCGATTCCGCAACCGATAATGAGAACGCGCCGCGCATTGGTCCGGTCGGCCCAATGGCCTGAGAAAACAATCCCCGCCGCGAGGAACGGAACGGCGGCCAGCAAAATGGCAAGAAACTCGCGGCGGTCATATCCGAGCGTTGTGGTGGCGTATCCGAGGATAAATGTTGTTGTGATGTAGAAGATCGCGAAGGCGGCCACCACGGCTAGACTGCCGGCCAGCGTCTCTCGTGGAAATTGCTTAAGTAGATCCAATGCGGGAACGCGCGGCGGCGGCGCTTCCGCGAGAGCCGCCGCAAACGCCGGAGTCTCGGTAAGCCGCAACCGCACCCAGAGTCCCAAGCCGACTAGGACAGCGCTCGCCAAGAAAGGAATGCGCCAACCCCAGGCGGAAAATTGCGCGGGTGTAAGCACCAGGCCAAGCAATAAAAAGCCTCCATTGGCCGCAAAAAAGCCGACCGGCGCACCTAGTTGCGGAAACATGCCAAATCTGCCGCGCGCAGCAGCCGGCGCATTTTCGATAGCCAATAGCGCAGCGCCGCCCCATTCTCCTCCCAATCCGAGTCCCTGGCCGAAACGCAACAAGCACAGCAGCACTGGCGCCGGCCAACCGATATCGGCGTACGTGGGGATGAGTCCGATCGCGACTGTCGAAATTCCCATGAGCAGAAGCGAGGCAATCAATGTGGACTTTCGTCCAACACGATCGCCGAAGTGACCGAAAGCAAGCGCTCCAATCGGCCGCGCCAGAAATGCGACGCCGAATGAAGCATACGCCGCCAGCAGCTGGGCGGACGGAGGTGCCGCCGCGAAGAAGAGCCTGCCGAAAACCAACGAAGCCGCCGTGCCGTAGATGAAGAAGTCGTAGAACTCGATGGCCGTCCCCGCGAGGCTGGCGGCGAGGATGCGAGATGTTGACAAGGCCGGCAGGTTCGTTGGCATAAATCTTAGAATTTCGTATTGACCGTGATACCGATAGTGCGCGGCCGAAAAGTGCGATCCGCGTAGATCAAGTCAAGGTTCGAACCAAGTTGCGTGCGGCTCAATGCGGGATGGGAATCGAAAACGTTTTTCACAAAAAAAGACAGATCGACGCCGTTCAGGAATCGCGTGCCCAGTCGAAGGCCAAGCAGATTCGTCTGAGGCAATTTTGTCAACCCAGGCGCGTACGTTTGATTACGGGGGTCCTCGTCCGGGGCCGGAGCGGTCTGCCTGCTCGCGAATTGATCGTCGACACGCGCGTAATCGCTGCGCCCCCAGGCGACGAAGTCATACTGTGCACTCGCCGCCACCGTCCATGGATTGACGCCCAACGAATTTCCAGCGCGCACGAGCACCGCACCAATGCCCGTCATCAAATCCGGAGGGGAGATGATCCATTGATCGAAGGCGGCATGATCGTAGCCTAAGGCGATGCCGGCGGTGAGGTGATCGGTAGCGAGATATTCGCCCTGCAGATCGAATCCCCAACTCGTGGCTTTCCCTAAGTTAGCCACGAAGTTCAATCCGCAGCCATTCCCTAGAGTGACCTGTTGTTGAATTCCGCTCCATTTCACGTCGAAGATGCTGGATTCCAACCGTAGGCGCCCATCCAGCAGGCGATTCTTGGATCCAATTTCATAGCTCCATACGGAATCGGATTTATAAGAATCCGGTGCTGAGGAGTATCCAAGCGAGGCCAGATCCGCATCGCAGCGCGAGGGGATCGCCGCATTGGCGCCCCCGCTCCGAAACCCCTTGGCCGCGGTTGCGTAGAGCAAGTTGCCCGGATTTATCTGGTAGGAAATTCCATATTTAGGTATCACCGGGGTCTCCGATTCACTGCCGCTTGACTCAGTGACGCCGCCATTGAAGGGGCCGTCACTGCGGTTCGTGAACTCGAACCTCGAGTGTTCCACTCTGAGGCCGCTCGTCAACGTAAGGTGCTCAAAGACTTTAAAGCTGACTTCGCCGAAGCCGGCGATTTGCTTGTCGACAGAATTGATGAAAGATCGATAGCTGTACACGCCATCGGCGAGGCCCATGCCGAAGGCTTGCTGTGTCGATTCGCCGAGCGCCGCCTCGACCAGTTGGCTGAAGGACGCCGGAGTATCGGGGACGAATTGATCCGACGATTGGCGCTCGTTCTGGTAGAAGACGCCGGCCACCCAGGTAAAGCGCGAGTCGCTATCGTTCGACTGGATGCGGATCTCTTGAGTGAACGCCTTTTGTGAAGTAAGAAAGAGATCCTGACTCTTATAATAAGGATCTCCGGGAACGGGATGCGTCGGAGTGATCTCGACTCCCAAATCATTGGGGATTAGTGCCGAAAGGTCGCGGTTATTCTGATTGTCTTGCTCATAAAATGAGGTGTTTGAAGTCACTGTGAACGCGTCTGCTTGATAGTTGACGTTGAGCGCCGGCAGGTAGCTCGTCGCCTGGAACGGTGCGGGGACGGGTGCACCATTGTTGAAGTGTCCTCGAGCGGGGTTCGACAAATATTCCCAGTAGGTCTGCGAATCGTTGATATAGATGTTTTGATAGTAAAAAGATGGAGTGATCAGCAAGTGGGCGGCCGGTTGCAGCGCGAACGCTAGGCGCGCATTGTAGGAGTTCTGCCAGTCGTCATTTTTCGCAATCAAGCCGCCGCTGAACCGATCAACGCGATCGGTGTAACCACCGTCTCGGCGAAATGAGACGCTGGCGCGAAATCCGATTTCGTTTTCAACCAAAGGACCGCCCAACGCCGCCCGCCCTTCGAAGCTCGGTTCACCATGCTCAGTGAATGCCAACTCGCTGCGTGTGTAATCGGTGTAGTCAGTGAGGCTGGGTTGCGGCGTGATGAACCGGACGGTACCGCCTTCGGACCCTGCGCCGAATAGGGTGCCCTGAGGCCCGCGCAGAATCTCCACCCGTTCGAGATCGAAGATGTTCGGGAATATCGTGGTGCTCGAGAAGCCGATGACGCGCGACTGTACCGGCGTATCGTCTATATAAACCCCCGTAGTCGACGCGCCGCTGTCGGAGTTGATCCCCCGGATGGCGATCTGCGTCGTGCCGCTGTTGCCTCGCACGAACGTCACTCCCGGCGTCATCAACGTAAGGTCGTCGATTTGATCGACGCCCTTGGCGTCGAGGGTTTTACGAGTGTATGCACTGGCGCTGATCGGGACGCTGCTGAGGAGCCTGGCTTGCCGCGTCGCGGTGACGACAATTTCCTCGAGTTTGCCGCTGTCCCCACCGGTTTCTGACTCGCCGGCCGTTTCTGCATTGTCGAGGCGCGAGCTAGCTAGTGAGTCGTTCGATATTTGCGCCAGACGAAGTCGATTCCAGAAACCCTTTTTGCTCTCATGCTCAGTTCCGTCTGTTGGCGCCGAAGATAACGGCTCGGGCGCAGGAGAAGAACTTTTCGTCTCGGAATGCGTTCCCAGTGGGACGATCGTGACTGTGTTTTCATCGAGGTACTTAAAAGTGAACCCGGTCCCATTGAGCAACCGCCGCAGCGCCTCCTCCTGCGTAAGTTCGCCGCTTGCGCCCTTGGTACGTAGAACGTTGATCTGCTCCGATACGTAAATGATCTGAAAGTTTCGTTCCTTGGCGAGCGCCTGCAGGGCGGGGCCTAAATCCTCTTCAGGAATGTTGGTGGGTCTTTTGACGGGGGCGCGAACATCGTCGGCGAGCGAAAGCTCCGCGAAGCACAGACCAACGGCGGCCGCCGCAGCACCCAGACACAAGACATGTCGCATGGGTCTTGTCAGGTATCGCGTGACCGTAGCCCGACATCGCGACGGTCTCATGCCGATGATGAGTCTTGAATGAGCGATCAGTGGCTTCTGTAATGAGTATTTTTCTCAATGCGAATTTCGGCCTGAGTTTCAACGATATATAATTCGGAACGGGCACGCAGGAAGCGAATCAGCGATGCCGGGTCCGTGGATGAGAATATGCCGCTGACGTGAAAAGTCTCGAGTCCTGGGTCAGCGACAATCAACTGCCGATCGTTGTAGCGATTGAATTCGTCGGCTACATCGGCGAGCGAGGCGGACTCGAATACAAGCCGGCGCTGAGTCCATGCCGTGGCATTGGCGACGTTGGGATGCTCGGCGAGCTGTATCAATTTGGGCGTTACCGTGAGCTGCTCGCCGGCAGCGATTATGATGTTGCCGATCTGTCCGGGTGCGATCGTAGGAAAAGGAAGATTCGACTTCGGTTGCACTCCGACGGTGGGGACTGGAAGGCCGCGCTCGGCCAACGCTATCGCATGATCGGTGAGAACCGCTACCCGACCTTCGAGCACGGTTACGATCGTGCCGGCGCGCTTCTGGTATATATCGAACTCGGTGCCGACCGCGCGCACCAAAGTGTCTCCAGTCTTCACGATGAATGGCCGCGCGCCATCCTTGGCGACGCGAAAGAGAGCTTGACCCCGTAGAAGATCGACGCGGCGCTCGTGTTTCGAATACCGTACGATGATCGTCGATCGCGAATTGAGTTCAACAGTCGAACCGTCTGCGAGGGTCAGAGAGCGCTGTTCGCCTATCTTCGCCGAATACGTTGGCGCCTGAAGAGCTTGCAGATAGATAAAAACGGCTGCGAGCGCAACAATCAGCGAGACTGCCATCGCGGCGAAACGTAGATGGCGAAAACGGCGCCGCGGATCACTCGTAAAGGCCCGCGCATTTGCCGCGATTGCGGGCTCTGGAGAAGTCGCAGGCGCAATCCGCGGTCTCATTTCCTGTCTCGGCGCCTGCGTTGTGCGTTTAGTGGATAACTCGATTACATTGTCGCGATCCAAGACCGCTTGAGCGATGAGCGTATCGCGATCGAATTGCCCTTTGGGATCGAGCTGCAGACCTTCATTCCAGATTGCAGCAATTTCCAAGTAGGCTCTTAAATGTTCGGGTGAGGTGCGCAGCCACGAGTCGAATCGGTAGCGCGCTGCGTCATCGAAGTCTTCGGCGCGACAATCGACGAACCATTCACACGCTTCTTCGTAGATCTGGCTGTTGAGTTTGATCGGTTCCATAATGCTTCAGGCCTGTTGCAGACGCAGGCGCAAATGCAGCAGGGCTTTCATAAGGTACTTTTTCACCATTGGGCGCGAAGTCTCCAATCGGGAGGCGATTTCGTCGAACGATAAGCCATCGCGTCGATGCAGCATGAAGGTTGCGCGCGCCTTTGGGGAGAGTTCCTCAAGGGCTCGCTGCAGACTCTCCAAGCATTGCTGAGCCTCCAAAGCCAAGGCGGGATCCGCATCGTATGTGGTGGTCGGTTCACTTAGCAATTGGGCGAGTTCGACCGTGGACGGAGTCGCCGACTGGTTCATGGTATGTTGCTGTACGACGTGCTGCGCCACTGTGAAAAGGTAGGCTTCAGGCGAGCGAATGGAATCGACGTTAGAGATGCGCAGCATGCGCAGATAAACCTCTTGAACGATATCGGAGACGTCCGCGAGATTGCGCGCCCGAGCGAAAACGAAACGCCGTAATTGCGATCCATGGGTCGCGACCAGGCCCGTTACCAACTCTTGAGCGTCTTGCGCCTGCGCCAACAGGAACTCCCGCATTTTTATCCTACTAGACAGAAGAGCGATTCGAGACCAATGAGATACCCCGACAGGCAAAAAAATCTCATATTGCAACGCACAATCGAGCAACTTGGGTGCGAGGCTATGGGTTCTCCTAATTATGTCGGTAATGCTCTTAATCAATGTCGGCGCGAACAGACGAGCGACGCGTTCGACATGCTCAGAATATAGGAACTTGACGTCGTCAGCTTGGTGTCGCATAAGATTCACTGGATCGACGCCAAATAGTAACTTTGTGCTTCATCGGATCGGAAACTGAACTAGTCGGGGATGAAGCTCATTGCGAATGCGAACCCGGGTGCAGCCACGACTGCTGCTGAGAACGAAACTCGCCAGCGGTTTGAATGACGCGTCGCAGCACCGGGCAACTATTTGGCCTGTCACGCCGCCGCCCGTAATCTGCGCTGCGTAGCGCTCGACCGGAAAAAAGTAGGTTCTCCTGAAATTCACGTGGCCATATGACACTGGACCAACGTGTTCAAGCGCGCGCATGCAATCAGCCAGGTCAGTGCCGGTAGCGATTTCAGCGTCGACGGATTTTTGTAGCTGGCCTGCGTTGTAAGCGATAACCGTCGGCAGCAGCGACATCGGCAAGAATGCCGAGCGCAGCCACAATTTCCGCCGCCTGCTTGAGCGCCAACTCGGCAACGCGTAGTCCTGGATCGCAGGGCGGACGTTGTGCGCCGCTACTCGGCGTTGCGGAAGGGTTGCGTGAGCAGAGCCGCAAAGCGCTGTTCGTTGTCTGCGCGAAATTCATCGAGCCCCAGCTGCAGCTGCGCTTGCGGCTGAGAAGGTGCGTCGCGATAGCTGCCGAACAGCCGGTCCCACCAGGAAGCGCTGAAACCGAAATTGCGATCATGTTCTTCGCGCAACACCGAGTGATGAATACGATGCATGTCCGGCGTCACCACCAGCCAGCGAAGCATGCAATCTAGGCCCGCTGCAATGGCGACGTTCGCGTGCGTGAACAGGGAAAAACTGCTGAGCAGGATCTCGAAAGCCAGCACCGCCGCGGGCGGCGCGCCAAGCAAAAGCACGGCCCCCACCTTAATGACCAGCGAAAACAGGATCTCCAGCGGATGAAAGCGCACGCCGGACGATGCATCCAGTGCCAGATCGGTGTGATGCAAGCGATGCAGCCGCCACAGCCACGGCACTGCATGCATCAGCCGATGTTGCCAGTAAATGGTCATGTCCAGCAACAGCACGCAGACCGCGATTTTAAGCCACGATGGGACATCAAACACGTTGAACAATCCGACGCCTGCATCGTGCGCACGCAGTGCGATCGCAAAGGCCAGCCATGGCGTCAGCAATCGCAGGCACAAGCTGTCGAGCAGTCCGAAACCGAGATTGACCGGCCAGCGCCGGGTCCTGCGCGCAGCGGCAACGTTCCGCGGCCAACGCCATTCGCCTAGCATCAGCAGGATCAGGAGGGCCAAGAAAACCTCTAGTCGCAGCGCAGCCTCGCTCATGGCGATGCGGACAATCCCCGTTCGCAGTGGAAGGTCGTAGTCAAATTGTGCGGCGCCCTCGGTGACTAAGTATTCCGAGTGCCGGGACGATCTTCGGCGTTACGGAAGCCATAAACCTTAGCATCCTTCTACAGCTTTTTTGGAGGACAGACCGATTTATTGGCCAACGGCGATATCGAAGTGGATTAAGACGCCGCCAAGACGGGCGCCGTGGTTCAGGAGTTTCAGCCGGGCGCGAGTGTCGTGGAGACATCGCCTGCCATCGTCTGGCGGGCGGTAACGTCCGGGGTCGACCTGTATCGTTCGCAACGTCTGCCGAGCCTGTACCCCGGCGTGCAATGGTAGAGAATTAGAAGCGAAACCCGACCTGGATGGGAAGCACTGCGACCGGTCCCGAGGAGTTGACATGCTCGTAGCGCGCCTCTATGAACCAAGAATGACCTGACGGCAGCGCGAATTCCACGCCAGCGCCGGCATTCCATCCGAAATTCGTGACCCCGTGTGCCGCGACTTGGGCCTCACCGTAGCCATAGCCGTATCCGTAGCCATAACCGTAGTCATAGCCATATCCGTATCCGTCGCCCCCATAAAAGGGCAATGCCTGGTCAAGCTCGATGCGCGTGTAGTACGCACCCACCCCGGCCATGCCATAGGCTCGAACGCCGTAGACAATCGGGATGTGGTACAGCAAGCTGGCGTTTCCCGACAGAATGCTGCCGGTGCCGGAATCGATGGGTTGATTCGTGGCCTGCTGCCCGTTGTTGAGGAGCGCGATGGTCGCGTTGTACTCGCTGTAGTTCACATCGAAGCGTATGTCGAAGAGATGCATCCAGGCCGGCGATAAGGTCAGCCCCGCGCCGAATGCGTAGCCGCCTTGTAGGTAATTGGCAGTCTTGCCTAACGTATCGCTGTATCCGGCGGTCACGTCCCAGCGCGGGCCGCTCGCCCATTGAGCCTGGGCAATCGAGGCTGTGCCGAACAGAAGAATAATCACGGATGGGATGAGCCTAAGTTTTATCATCATCGATCTCCTGATCCGTTCACCGGCCGCGTTACCGGTCATCGAAACTTTGGATGCTCTTCGTCATCGCGGATTGTCAAAACATCCTTTCTTAGAAACCGACCCAAGGGCCGGCGACACCCGCGGCGTCCGACGCCTCGAAGGCCACGTACACGCTTCGCCCATAGAAGAACGGCAATCCCCAATCGAAGGTGTTCATGCCGCTATCGGCCGGTCCCGCAAGATTCGGCAGCACCGGATCGTTGGTCGCAAAATCGGTATCGGCGTTATCGACGGAGAACGCAATGGCCGCCAGGGTCCCGTTCGTGCCCTGAATCGTCGCGTTCAGCGGCAACGACGATGGGGGACAATAGAATGCAGGTTGATCGCTACAGATAGGGATGGTGCCGTCGGTGAAATAATACCCGCTCGAACCCGCATCGATGAAGCTCGAGCCATAGAGTGTGCCGTTGTAGGTCGTATTGAAGGTCCCATCATTGAGGTCTACCGTGTAAATCTGGGCATTCATCAGCGAATTATTCGACTGTGTGCCTATCCCGAAGATCAGGGTTCCATTCAAGCCCGGACTTGATGCTGTGGCACTCGGCAGCGTGAGAATCACCCCGTTGTTGTCGTTGGCGAAGAACGACACCGGATTCTGCAACTGCTGCGTGACTGCAACGGCGGTCGGCATGCAATTCGCGTTCATGGAACAGGCATAATAGGCGCCCTGAATGGCGCTTGATTCGCACGCACTGCCGCAGTCGGTCAAGAAATTGCCGATCCCCAATACGGCATTCGCACCGAAACTGGCGACCGTATTCTCCGCAGGGCCTGACACGCAGGACGCGGGAACCGCCGGTGCCGCTGCATCCCCGATGACCTGAATCGGAATGCCGCTCGCCGTCTCGGAGCCGATTTCAAGATCCGCCGTCCTTACGGTTCCCCAAATATAGCCGTCCGCGAACTGGATGCATTCATCGAGCGAATTGCCGTAGCCGTCCTGGGCCTGCGGCAATTGGGCAGCCAGTGCACCGCCCAGTGCGGAGGCGAAGATACGAAATCCCGTCGATCCCGTGTCGACTTGCACATGGTCGATGGTCTGGCATGCACTCGTGCTCCCAGGGGCGCAGACCGTCACCGTCGTGAACAACGTGTTGACCGTGCCTCCGGCCGCCGCCGGTCCAGCGTCGACAATAACGGGCAGGGTGTTCATGCCGATGCCACCCCCGGTACCAGGGCCGGCGCCGCCGATGCCAACAAACCCACTGCCACGGCCAGCGCCGCAGGCGGTGAGGAGGGACATCGCGACGAGCACGATTGCAATCGAAGAGTAGCGCATGGGAGCGGCTCGCACGGGATACCTAGCGCAGCTCGCGGCGGGTAACGCTGTGAGGCATCAGAGAGGGCACATAGACTTGTCCGGAGGACGAGCGCTGAAATCGAACGATGGACATCGCGAGGCTGGGTGTGTTGACCGATAGCACATGATGTCCGGTTCGATGGGCCTTCGCCGCCGCGACGTACCTATCGAAATAGGTGCCCAGGAGCAGACTGAGGTCGGGTACTTGCGTGCCGCTCCATGTCACAGCGAATACCGGTCCGCCGTGCGCCGAGTATTCGCGCACTCTGGTACCTGTATCGGTCACCATCTCCTGCACGTCGTATTGCTGCATCGGTGTCGATACCAACGAGCCGTGTAAAGCTGCGTGGTCGCGTGCCACGGAACTCACGTTCTCGCCGAGCGCCGCGTAGGCGCGCCCCGACAGACATATCGCCAACAAGGGCAGTATTATCGCGGTCGTTACGCTGGCATAACCATCGCCCTTGCACCACTGGCGTTTGGCCAGAACGGCAGCGGCCGGGATCGCGCGGTACGGGAAGGTGAGTCGCAGACGCGACCATATCGTTGGATTAATGCCTGGTCGCCGCACGCGTTCACCGCCGCTTGATTACTATACAATAGGGACAACGGTCACCCGATTTCGTTCCGCCGATCCCCACTTTCAAATGATTGCTACATAAAGCACGGAACGCCGTATTGCAGTTCGCTTCCTCATTCTCTCGCCGTCGCCATTACGCTTCTGGTGCTGGATGTCAAGCTGCTCGCTGGGCTGACGCACGCGGATCGGGGTCTGCTTTGGCTCAATGGTTTGTTTCTGCACCCATCGGTGCGCCGAGTAATGCGGATGGCCGATAAGTACCAGGACCCATCTATCCGAGTGGTATGGGCCGCCCTTTGAAAGGCGGCCCTCCCTTTCCGCTCAACGTGTTAAATATTTTTCGAGTGGCTCCCAGTAGTTGCCGTACCAGCCCTGTGTGAGGCCGGCGCCACCGCCCTTCGGGAAGCCAGCATGATCGAAGCTGATTTTCGTCCCGCGCGGATCATGGGACAATTCGAATTTCACAATCGAATAAACGCCGGGCTGCCAATTCATCTCACGCCAGGCTTGCACGATTCGCAGGTTGCGTACCAGTTCCAGATTGCGACCGACAACGTGCCCGCCAAACAGGACGAACGGCGCGCCGACCTCGGGGCTGAGCACCGTGGGGGCGGTAGAGGACTTCAAGACCGTTTGCATCGCGATGCCGAGTTTTTCGACCGAGTCGTACTGTTTCGCATTGGTGAGTGCTTCATATACCTGACTAGGCGGCGCATCGATAATGACTTCCTGGTGGATGGATTCGCCATCCCGGGCAAGCCCGGGAGTTCCCGCGGGAGCAGCCGCAGCAAAGCGCGAACCTTGCAAAGCGCAAAGCGCGAGCGCTCCGATGACGGAACCAATTTTAAGCGATGTCCGAGTGAATGAATGATTATGTCGTCGCATTCTAAATCTCCTTAAATGATGTGTTGCAATAGTGAACTTGAACTCGACTGACCCCGCACTACGAAGCGCTTGCCTTACTCGTCAACAGGGGGCGTACTTCAACGAAACCGCCCGTGAGAAAATTTGGACATTTCCAGGTCAACTCAATGGCGTGAGCCAAATTCTTAGCACTCACGATCGAGTAGCCGCCAATGGGATACTTTTCACGCGTTGTCGCCGCACGTTTGGCGGGACTCTTGACCAACTTGCCGATTCGGCTCAGCGGAAAGCCGCGATCGATCAAATGGCCATCCCTGGTCAGTTGTCGAAACCACGCGCCCCACAGGCGCCCCTCACTGCGCAGCGCCGCGGCAGACGCTGGCGCGGCCCACCCGCGATACAAGAAAATGAAAGATGTCATCGCATTACCTCCTATGTGAAACCCATCGCGATTCGATGGCGTTTCCAAGACGACGCGTGGCGCTCCTAAGGCCGGACATCTTTCTGATGCGTCCCTCGCAATGAGCCCCCGGAGGCTTGGCAGGCCGAATCGCTTGGCTCGGAAAACCAGCCTTGAGAAAAATAATTGTCCGGCAGGCCACGACTGGCGCGTCGGACTATTTGATGCCTCAATGCATTGCCCAATAATTAGCTATGGAGGAATTGATATGAGCCAGTTTGTTTACTTTTATCGCGGCTGGGAGGCCCCTGCGTCGCCGTCTGAAATGCAGCAACAAGTCAAAAAGTGGTCCGCTTGGTTTACGCAGCTCTCCGAAGCCGGGCACCTTAAGGATCGGGGATATCCCCTGGAACATTCCGGCAAGCTCGTCAAGGGCAAATCAAAAGCGGTAACCGATGGCCCTTACGCAGAGTCGAAGGATAGCGTCGGCGGCTATTCGATTGTCGATGCGCGGGATATCGACGAAGCGGTAGCACTAGCCAAGGGTTGCCCTAACTTTGAGACCGGCGGGTTCGTAGAGGTGAGGCCTTTGCTGACCATGAATCCGTAGTGGACCACGTCGATCTACTGGTTGATAACCTATTCCGGCACGAATCCGGCCGCTTGGTGTCGGCGATCGCACGGCGTCTCGGCACCAAGAATCTTGCGCTGGCAGAGGACGTCGTGCAGGACGCCCTCTGCCGCGCGCTTGAGGTTTGGAAGTTTCGAGGGATTCCAGACAATCCTGCGGCGTGGATCATGGCGGTGGCCAAGAATCGCGTTCTTGATCTGCTGAGGCGCGATAGAACCCGAGAGGCTTTGTCGCACCTATTCATCGAAAATGGCTCACCGGATGAAGTAGCGCAGCCCTTCGATATCGACGCTCTGTTTCATCCTTCGGCGGTTCAGGATGGCCAGCTGCGAATGATGTTCAGTTGTTGTCACGCCAAATTGCCGGAGGAGGCGCAAGTGGCATTGATGCTACACATTCTCTGCGGCTTTAGCACTGCAGAGATCGCCGCGGCGTTTTTTTCCGGTATCTCTGCCATCGAGAAGCGCGTGTTGCGCGGTAAGAAAATACTCGCCGAGGCGAAACAGCTGCTCGACTTGCGGGAGACCGATGTCGCGGAACGTCTTACCTCGGTTCAGCGCGCGCTCTATCTCGTCTTCAGCGAAGGCTATCATGGTGCAAACCCGGTATTCGCGGTTCGGCAAGAACTGTGTCACGAGGCCATGTACTTGGTGGGGTTGTTGCTAGAGCATCCACTCGGGCGTTGCGGATCTACCTACGGGCTCGCTGCACTCATGTGTTTGAATGCGGCCCGCATGCCGGCACGCGAAGATGCGTCAGGAAATTTTGTGCCGCTTAAGTTGCAAGACAGAAACCGCTGGGACCGGGAGCTCATTCTCAAAGGCCACGCGTTTCTCGGACAATCCGCACAGGGCTGGGAATTGAGTGAATACCAGGTTGAGGCCGCTATTGCCTCGGTGCATGCTTGCGCCGCCTCAGTCGAATCCACCGATTGGCTGGCGATCATTGCGCTTTATGATCATCTCTTGGAATTGCGACCATCGGCCATCGTAGCGCTCAACCGTGCAATCGCCATCGGTCGGCACGCCGGCGCTCAACAGGGTTTGGCGAGTCTGAGTGAGCTTCGTGACCGAGAGATTCTCAATAGCTACCCTTTTTATTGGGCGGCGTTGGGCGAATTTGAACTTCAGGCCGGTCAGCCCGCTACCGCGCGTGTACACTTCGCGAAAGCCGAAGACCTCGCGCGCAATGCATTCGAGCGACAACACTACGCGCGGCGCGTGGCAGCGTGCGGCTAGAGAGACGGCGATAATTTACGCCCCAAAAGTATGTTGCCGTTAGGCGGTTCGTGCAAATATGGCACGAGGCGCTTGTCCGCCGAGTTCTGGCTCGGAGAAATTAGTATGCTTCGAAAGATTATTTTGTGTGTTTTTCTTGGCGCTTGTGCTCTCGTGACCCCCGCATTTGCGCAAGAGAGCCCAAATCTTGCGAAATTGGCTGGTCATTGGTCATGCAAAGGCTATTTCACTGCAAATCACGCGGCGATTGCCGGTGAGCTGTCGATCCAGATGGACGAAGCGAGCGGCGCGTTGATCGTGCGTCACGATGACGTGGCGCCCGGTGCCTATCACGCCCTGGAGGTTTGGATGGCGAATAAGTCTAGAACAGGTTTTAAGGCTGCGATCTCCGACAAATTCTCTGGAATGCGATGGTTTGAGTCGACAGGCTGGGAGGGTGCCACTCTAACGTGGACGCGGTTGGATCGCGGGATCGCTGCGGAGCAGTTTGTCTATAAAATCGATGGCGACACGCTGCAAGTGAGCTGGTCGATCGCACAAGCCGGGGCGATGAAACTTGGCGATATGCTGACGTGCCAGAAATTCTGATAGACCAGCGTGTGATCTACAAAGGAGCCGCGCCGAACGATCGAATTGGTCTCCTTCATGCAGTACATGCTGTTTGAGCATACGCATTTGCTCGAAAAATTGATCGATCGCCAAGTGTCCAGAATTTGGTCGCGTGCGAGCAAAGAGGCGAAATCTGTAACCGACAGTACAAGGAACCCGCCAGCTACGACGAACTGCTCTATATATTCTCTATCGATCTTCTTCGCGAGTTCGGCATGCCAGCGGTTGAGTGTAGCCTGCAAGGCATGAACGGCGAGACGCTTCGGCACATTACGCCGATGGGATTTGAACACATCAATTTTAACGGCGTGCGGATTTCCCCGCTCGATCGCTTCCGAAATCGATTGATGCCTTCAAATACACCGTTGCCCGTTCTCAGCGCGAGGATGATTGCATCGCAACACTGAAAACGGGACTTTTGACATCAGATGCACGGGGAGGGCGATATGAAAGTCAGTTCATCGGAATTATCGTCACTTACGCCCGTACGCCGACGATCTGATCATTTGCTGTGCCCGCCAACTTTCCGATGCGTTCCCGTCTGTCGGCTAGCGCACAGATAAAAACGCATTCGAGTGCAATGATTGGACAGATGCAGCCGCTGAGGCGTCGCCGCGGATCAATCTGCTCCTCAACAAGCGCTATACGCAGTGGCGCGGCAGCTGCGTTGTGGCTATTCAACGCGGTCGATCAAGGTGTCTCAACCTGTCCAAGTCCAGTCGTGTCATCGCCGGCTCTGGCGATCGCATCGTCAGCTACTGATTTGTCAACCATGAGGAAGTCGTAATGCCTATCAAGAGAGCACCATTGTTCAAGACGATACCCGCCGGGACTTCCGTATCCTGGCACTATCGTAGCGCTATTGGTCATGGCACCGTTACCGGCGTCCACAAGAGCGGCACTACGGCCGCTAACACAATGTACTCAATCAAAGAACATGACCACCATCCTGGTGAGCCGGCTGTCGTATTCCATTCTGGCGAAGCATTGACCCGCACGAGGAAGTAGAAAATAGTAGTTACCGAACAATCCCCTGGCGAGGCGGCGGCGAGGGTTCCAGTCCGTCGACTAGCGCACCGATAAAAAGTCTGAGCCAGCAATTGATGTCAATCATACCGTTTTCAGTGATGGGCACGCCGGGTGTTTGGCTATTTGCGGATGCGGCACGCATGCCGCACGTCCGAAAATGCGCATTGGCGTGCTCGCAGACATCTCACCTCGGCGGGTTACGGTTGCCGGTCGACCCATCGGAGTTTGAGATTGCGCACTGCTTTTCATTGAAGCCTGCGAAGAAGTAATGAAGTAAGAGCGGTCCTGACGAGATGTCGTAATTCGTTACGAGTTTGGGCTGCGCTGCAAAGTGGATTGCTCAAGACTGCGGGCCGTCGCCGCCGCGGGCCTGTACCGTCGACTCCGTCGACACCAAAGAGCAAACCGGCTCGGCAAGGAACTACCGGCACACGTCGGGTGAATCGACAACACGATCGAGCCGAGAGGCTGCGCCTGCTCGGAGTGCAGCGAACTCTTGGGAGCGATGCGCAAACTAAGGCGACATAACATTGAGTCGCGTAATGCCTTGAATGAACGCTCCGCCAAAAGGACTGTGAATCGAGCCCAGAACCAGGATGGTGTCGCTGAACGCGCTACCGTACAGACTCATATACGACAATGACTTCGTATTGCAGCGCAGTCTGAAATAAATCGCCAGCCAATTCAATAGGCGATTGTGTCCAGGTGTTCGCTTCCAGCCAATAATTCAGCGGGCGGTGCCAGCACCTCTCCGGTCTTGATCGAAAAACGCGCTCCATGACGGG
>JBEPVT010000031.1:0-50007 GCA_041690895.1 Gammaproteobacteria bacterium | reverse complement strand
CTCGATGGCGGCAATCAGATTATCATTCCCGCATTGTTCTCGCTGCTGTCGATCTGCATCGTCTTTGTGCCTATGTTCTTCCTGAATGGAGTGGCACAGTACCTCTTTGTACCGATGGCCAAAGCAGTTGTTTTTGCGTTGGTCGCATCGTTCGTCTTTTCACGCACCCTGGTGCCCACCCTGGCGAAGTATCTGCTTAAACCTCACGTAACCGCTCACCCGCACCTGGCTGGGCATCCGCAACACACGCTCAGCCGAGCGGAAGCCGCTGTCTTGAGGACTAGTTGGACGGGACCGCTGGTTAGGTTTCAACGCGGATTCGAACGCCGCTTCACCGCGACACGTGAGATTTATCGACGAGTGCTCGAACTCGCGGTGGCCAATAGAAGGGTGTTTTTGAGCGGATTCGTGGCGATCGTATTGTTTTCGTTCGCCCTTGTGCCCTGGCTTGGCGCGGACTTCTTTCCGCAGGTGGATACAGGCCAAATCAAGTTGCACATGCGCGCGCCTACCGGAACGCGTATCGAGGAGACCGCGCGTCTCTGCGATTTGGTTGAGCGTGAAATTCGTTCAATCGTGCCTCCTGCCGAATTGCAGGGGGTCGTCGACAACATCGGTCTGCCGGTGAGCGGCATCAACATTTCGTACAGCAACTCGGCACCCATTGGGCCTGCTGATGCGGACATACTAATCACTTTGAAGCACGGCCACCGCCCAACGGCCGATTACGTGCGAATGTTCCGCGAAGTGCTCCCTCAACATTTCCCCAGCGCCACGTTCGCGTTTTTGCCCGCCGACATCGTGTCGCAAATCCTGAATTTCGGATTGCCCGCACCCATTGACGTTCAAGTGATTGGGTTCAAGCGCGATGAGAATCGAGTCTACGCGCAAACGCTGATAGACAAAATCAAGCACATTCCCGGAATTGCCGATCTGCGCATACAGCAATCGTTTACTCAACCGGAGTTGCGCGTCAATGTCGATCGCACCCGCGCCGGCGAGTTAGGGCTGACCGAACGCGACGTCGCAAACAGTCTCTTGGTCTCGTTGTCCGGCAGCCAGCAGACTGCACCCAGCTTCTGGGTGAATCCACAAAACCATGTTTCCTATCCTCTGGTCGCGCAAGTTCCTCAATATCGCGTCGACAGTTTGTCCGCCCTTGAGAATATCCCGCTGACGGGTGGCAGCAATCATACTGCACAGATTTTGGGCGGTCTCGCGACGATTACTCGCGGGGAAGGAGAGGCCGTGGTTTCTCATTATGACGTGCAACCGGTAATCGATATATTTGCTGCTGTTCAGGACCGAGATCTCGGTGGCGTTGCCACCAAGATTCAAGGTATTCTCGATGCGAGCAGTTCGCAGGTGCCCAGAGGTTCGACCGTCCTCATGCGAGGTCAGGTTGAGACGATGAATGCATCTTACGAGGGTCTGCTTTGGGGGATCGCAGGCGCGATCGTGTTGATCTATCTGCTCATCGTGATCGATTTTCAATCATGGTTGGACCCCGCAGTTATTATCGCCGCGTTGCCGGCCGCCCTCGCGGGTATCGTTTGGATGCTCTTCCTGACCCGTACACCGCTATCGGTCCCGGCGTTGACTGGGGCGATCATGTGTATGGGTGTTGCGACTGCAAACAGTATTCTGGTAATGAGCTTTGCGCGTGAACGCCTTGCCGCCGGCATCAACGCCCTAGCAGCTGGGCTGGAAGCGGGTTTCGTGCGATTCAGGCCCGTAGTCATGACCGCGCTTGCAATGATGATCGGCATGTCACCGATGGCATTGGGGCTGGGCGAGGGTGGCGAACAGAACGCGCCGCTGGGCCGCGCCGTCATCGGCGGCCTTGCCGTCGCAACGATCGCAACCCTGTTCCTCGTGCCGCTGCTGTTCGGGGTGGTGCATGAGCGGCGCACGAGCGTCGCGAAGCCGAGCGAAGATCCGTTGATGCCCCCAGCCGGTCCGGCGCTACTACCAAAATGATTCAGCAAATAGGGCTTGTATGAGCAATGAAATTGAACAGCGGGCTTTGACACGGCGACTTCGCATCGTCGGCATCGGCGCGCTGATCATCGCTTTGGGCGCGGCCGCTTGGGGCATAGCCACACGAGCCGGAGCGAGCGTACGTCTTAAGTACTGGACCGAAGAACGCGCTCTACCTACCGTGGCGCTAATTAAGCTTGCGCGCGCACCCTCCGCCGAGGAGCTTGTTCTTCCGGGGACACTGCGCGCCTATATCGATGCGCCTATCTACGCCAGAGTGAGCGGATATCTGAAACGATGGTATGTGGATATCGGTGCCCATGTGAAGGCCGGACAGTTGCTCGCCGAAATCGAGACGCCAGAGTTGGATCAGCAATTGCTTCAGGCGCAGGCCGATCTGGCGACAGCACGAGCCAATGAGCGTCTCTCGGCATCGACGTCGACTCGTTGGGCCAAAATGCTCGAGTCCGACTCCGTCCCGCGGCAAGAGGCAGACGAAAAGGCGGGGGATTACGAAGCCAAAAAAGCCAATGTCGCGGCCGCGGAAGCGAACGTGGCAAAACTTCGGGCGACCTCTTCGTTCAAGAGAATAGTTGCACCCTTTGCTGGCGTCGTTACTGCCCGCCGTACCGACGTGGGCGCGCTCATCAATGCGGGCGCTGGTGCCGGCCAGGAACTGTTCCGCGTTGCGGATGTACACAAGGCAAGGGTTTATGTCGATGTTCCCCAGACTTATGCCGGTGTCCTAAGCACCGGGACGGCGGCGGTGCTACGCGTGCCGGAGCGGCCGGGCGACACATTTAGCGCCGTGGTAACCGACACTTCCGCGTCAATCAGCGAAAATTCGCGCACCATGCTGGTCGAACTGGAAGCGGACAACTCCAAGGGCGAACTGTTGGCGGGATCCTACGTTGACGTCAGCTTCAAGCTTGCGCCGCAGCAGGGCGTGCTGCGACTGCCCATCAGTGCACTGCTATTTCGCCGCGATGGCCTCGAAGTGGCCACTTTGGCTCCAGACAACAAGGTGAAGATGAAGAGCGTCAAACTGGGACGTGACTACGGGACCGAAGTGGAAATACTTACCGGGTTGAATTCATCGGACCGCGTCATCGACAGCCCGCCGGACTCATTGGTCAGCGGCGATGAAGTGAGGGTGGCCGAATCGGGACCGTCGCCACGAGCAGCCCCAACTGGGTAAGTCTATGAATCGATCTGCAATCATTTTATGGCTGGTTGCCTACCCCATAGTGGCCGCAATCAGTGGGTGCCAACTGGCGCCTGCATATCATGTGCCGACGGTCGCGGTCCCCGCTTCCTACAAGGAAGATGGTCCATGGCGCTCGGCGACTCCGAGCGATGAATTGTCACGAGGCGCCTGGTGGTTGAGGTACAAAGACCCGAGCTTGACCGCTCTCGAGGCAAAACTCGACGAGGCCAATCCAGATATTGCCATCGCCGCAGCGCGCTTTGCCGAGGCGCGCGCGCTTGCTGCCGAAGCTAACGCCGGCCGTTATCCCACACTTGGTGCGGGTGCCCAGGTCACTCACGATCGGCAGTCCGATACTCGGCCGCTTCGCTCTCCTGCGCAACCCGCCGAGTACCGCGATTACGCCGTCGGCGGGGTATTGTCTTACGAACTCGACCTATGGGGCCGGGTACGCGATCTGGTTGCCATCGGACGCGCCAGTGCTCAGGCCTCTGCCGGCGATCTCGAGTCGGTACGGCTGAGTTTACATGCCGAACTCGCGGTGAACTACTTTAACTTGTGCAGCCTGGATGCTGAGCTTCAATTGTTGAAGGATACGCAGACTGCGTATCAGCGAGCACTGGAACTTACTCGCTCTCGTCATACCGGCGGCGCAGCTTCGGGCCTCGACGTCGCCCGCGCAGAAACTCAACTCGATTCGACCGCGGCCCAGATCACCGATGCGACAGCGCGGCGCGCGCTC
This sequence comes from Gammaproteobacteria bacterium, assembly GCA_041690895.1. Classification (GTDB taxonomy): domain Bacteria; phylum Pseudomonadota; class Gammaproteobacteria; order Steroidobacterales; family Steroidobacteraceae; genus Bog-1198. The sequence continues at coordinate 46,078 of JBEPVT010000031.1, read as the reverse complement.
ACCGAGCATGCGATCGCGCGTCTTGTGGGCGAACCACCATCAACGTTCTCCGTCGCGTTCTCCGGTCAGCTGGTTGCTGTCCCCAGAATTCCGGCAAGCGTGCCGTCGACATTGCTGGAGCGCCGTCCCGACATTTCGGCCGTGGAACGGCGCGTGGCCGCTGCTAATGCGGGAATCGGCGTGGCGCGTGCAGGTTACTTCCCGAGAATCACGCTCACCGCGCGAGGTGGGTTTGAAAGCACCGGTTCAACCGACTGGCTCACCGCGCCCAACCGCTATTGGATGATAGGTCCGCAAATGCTGCTTTCGGTCTTCGACGCGGGAGTACACCGAGCAGAAGTGCAGCGCGCGAAGAGCGTTCTCGACGAATCGTCCGCGCGCTATCGCGGCACCGTACTTTCCGCTTTCCAAGAGGTCGAGGACAATCTGTCGCTCCTGGATCTTACGAAAACGGAATACAGCCAACAGAGCGATGCCGCGGCGGCGGCATTGCATGCATTGGATCTTGCCAACAATCGTTACCTCAATGGTGCGGTTGATTATCTGGAAGTCGTAGTATCGCAAACCGCTGCGTTGCAAGCCAAGCGAGTTTTGCTCGCCTTGCAAGCGCGTGAACTCGTAGCCAGTGTTGGTCTAATTCGGAGTCTTGGAGGCGGTTGGAAGACGATCGATCTCGACGCGGTAGAACACCCCGCGGATAAAGTCGCGGAGGTTCGGCGCTAAGAATCTACGCGGCATCGTTGAATCAGACCTTGTCGCTCGAAAATGCAGATCATTGACTTTCATGAGCAGTACGCCGCGGCGCTAGCTAGTCACGCAGGGAGATCAATTCGTTCAGCAATATAAGAGTCTTGGCGGCGGGTGGCAGGGATACCAAGAGATTCCGGCCATCCGTCAACCGCAGCCGCCCATCATTGCGGCGTTTCGCCGCACGCTGAGTAGTTCGGCGCCTTGATTACGCGGGCGTTGGCGCTGCATCTTGCCTCAGCGCGACGCTCACCGTGATGTTGCGGCAGAAAAAGACCGCGATCAGACCAAACAGCAGCATCGCCGCCACATTTTCAGCGAATTTCACCGGCGTATCATGCGCCATCGACTTCCAGGCCAACAGCGGCACTATGACGTAGTTCATGCCGAAGAAAATGACTACTCCATAGGCGAGTCCGCTTAAGAGACGCTTAAGAGAAGCTTAAGAGCCAACTGCGTCGCAACACCGGAAGGAGTTCCCACAGCACCACAAAAATCGCGGCAATCAAAACTCCCATAACTTCTTGCAACACAGCCCCCAGCACCATAGTCCCCATCCCGCCTTCAAACGATGCATTGGCGAGTAGGCCGCCCGCGATAGCCTGCAGGATAAAGCCGAGGCTGCGGCCCGAGATAGTCGAGGCGGCCCCAATGTCGATGGTTGCGGCGATGACGCCGCCGAGCAGAAATGGCGTTTACAACTTTACGAGCCTTTTTTCCACGCAATTGCCGTCACAAACTGAATGAGCCGAGGAGAATAAGTGTCCCCGGTGGTATACCTCAAGGCCCAACATAAGGCTCTTTTAGGGGGCCGCTTTACTTCTATTTTAGCTCCTGCGTGGCTTCGCGCAGCCAGTCGTCGCGATCGCTGCTCGGCGGCAGCGCCTGAGCCAAATCGCGCGCGCGCCGATAAGACACTTCCGCGCCGTGCGTATCACCGGTCTTGGCCAGCGCCTCGCCGAGGGCCAATACGTTCGGCGGATACTCAGGCCGCAGCGCTACGGCGCGACGCGCGGACGCCAAGCCGCTCTCTACGTCGCCAGGTCCCAGCGGCCATGCCGGAGCCTTGGTGAGGACCAGGGCCTTGACGCGTGCAGGACCCGCTTGGTCATACTCAGGATCGGCTGCTTCCGCTTTGCTAAGCGCCTCGAGCATGCACTTCAGCGCCTCGTTCGCCTGCAAGGGATGCGCCCGCGCCTTCAGGCCCAATGCCACCGCGCCATAGTAAAGACACGCGGCAGCCTGAGAGTCGCGCGCCAGGCAGGCCTGCGCATTGCTTTCCGCATCGGCAGCGAGCTGATCGCGGACTTTCGAATCGCTCGCGCTATCGCTGCGCTTCGCGTCCGCGGCGACCGCAGCCGCCAACTGCTCGACCGTCATCGACGCCGGCGGTGCGACCGGCCGGCTCGACGGCGTCTTGCATCCGGCAATCAAAAAGGCTGCGACCGCCACGCAGATCCAGCACTTCACGACTTGCCGGGGCTGCTCGGCAGCTGCGGCAACACAAATCCTTTAAGGCGCATCGACGCCAGTGTTTCGGCACCGCCGGCTGCGGCATTCATCTTAATGAGCCCCGTCTGGAGTGCCTTCGCGCGCGGCTCGGACAAGCGCGAAGCGACAACCGCAATGAGGGCCACTGGCAGCGGCGCGGACTGCATCAGCGTCTTGATCTGCGCGGCGAACGGCAGTGTCGGAAGCGCTACGGCTTGCGTCTGGTCAAGGAGTGCCACGACCGGCCCGCCGGACGCGACGCGACGCAGTGCGCTCAATATTTGCCCGCTCGCCTCAATTTTGACGTCCGCCGGCAGCGCCCAGGCGGCAAGAGCGGAATGTTTGACGAACTCCGGCGCGTACCCCGCGACGCTTAAGATGGTGACACCCGCCATCGCGGCCGCGCCCGTAACCGGCCCGTCGGCCTTGCCCACCAGCGTCCAGCGCTCCTGGATGCCGACCTCCATTACATCGGCCTGCGCAAGCGGGGCCAAATGCAGCTCGGCACCGTGCTGTACATAAAAAGCATACGGTACGAAGGCCAGCACCGCGTCCTTGTCCTGAAGTTTCGCGAGCCCGCCCTGTTCGGTCGGGTCATACAGGGCGGCCAAATCGTTGGGCTTCCAACCGGCGGACGCAGCGGCGGCTTTGGCAAATCGGTCCAGGAAGGGCTGCGCGTCGCTCGCCCCCCCGGGGTAGCCTGGCGCGCAGAAAACCAGGGTCGCCATTGCAGCCAACATGAGTGTGCTCATTGCGACAGGCTATCATTACGCCACGATGAGTGACTATCGGACAATGTTCGTCTCGCCGCGGCTGCAACAACTGTTCCTGCGGATTTTGCGGGCTCGGCACGTGATCGTGGGAGTCTTTATTCTCCTGACTTTCGCCGGTATTTACGGCGCCCTGCGGATTCCGACCGACACCTCCATCGATCGCTTGATCGTCGCGAATGATCCGGTGGCCCAAGCCACCCAAGAGTTCGAGCGCATCTTCCCGGAGGGCGAGCAAGCACTCATCGTGCTCGAAGCGCCGGATCCTTTAAGTCCTGGAGCCCTGCAAGGTGCCGATCAACTCGAGCGCGCTCTGAGCAAGATTCCCAACGTCGCGGCTCACAGTCTCCTCACCCTGTACTTTCGATCCAGCCCGCCCGCAGCCATCGGACCTGCCGAAGCCGCGAAGTTGCGCGCCTTTGCCTCGGGTACATCGCTGGTCCGTCGCGCCGGACTGATGGGTGATCATTACCTCGGAATCGCGCTCGAGCTCAAGGTGAATTCACCCGCCGAACGCGACCAAGTGCTGGCCGCGATCGATGCCAAGGTGTTGCCGCTCAACGCCTCCGGACATCCTTTCACCGCCATCCGCCGCGTCGGTTCACCGTGGCTCGATGCGTGGCTGGAGCGGCAAGCCGGCGAATCGACAAAGAAATTCATGCCGCTGTTCGGGCTTTTTCTGCTGACGCTGGTGTTCATTGTCTATCGCTCGTGGCGCGCGCTGGCAGCCATCATTCTCACCCTCGGTGCCGTGGTTGCGGTAGCCGTCGGATTAGGCGAACTCCTCGGCTTTTCAAATAGCGTGGTGTCGACTTTGGTGCCCTTGACCGTCATGGTCACCACCACCGCCACGCTGGTCTATATTCATTCGCGTTACATGGAGCCGGGCGAGGCACCGCCCCTCGAGCATCATGCGCGCGCCCTCGCCAATAAGTTCTTGCCCTGCACCGCGTCGATGTTCGCCACCGCAGTCGGCTTTGGCGCGCTCGCCGTGTCAGACATTCGCCCCGTGCGCGAAATGGGATTGTGGACGGCTTGCGGATTGATTGCAGCCTGGGTGGGCTGCTTCACGCTATTTCCAGCATTGCAGTCTTTGTTTCGGGCCCCGAGACGCTCGAGCGCCGTGACGGATGACAAGTGGTTCGTCAGGTTTGTCGACGTGCTGGTGCCCGCGACTCATCGCTACCGCTGGTTTCTGGTGACAGGAGCGCTGCTGGTCATGCTTTGCGGCGCGGCGTCGCTGTTCGGCATCCCCGGTAAGCTCGCGCCGCTGCAGCTCGAGACCGATGCGTTGACTTACGTCAATCCACGCGAACCCGTGGCGCAAGATACGCGCCTATTCGAACAGACCAATGGCTTGGACGTGCAGGATTTGTGGCTGCAGACTCAGCCCGAGCATGCCCTGGATCCCGATTTTCTGCACAGCGTCCATCTGCTGGCACGACGGCTCGAACAACACCCGGGAATCAACGCCGTCGACGGACCCACATCCGTGCTGCGCTGGGCGCGTTACGTCCAGTCCGGATCCGATGAATTGCCCACGGCGCCCGACGCGTGGCCGAAGCTCGCCGCTGACCTCGAGCAGATTCTGTTGAGCGAGCCCAGTGCGCGCAGCTATGTCGACGTGACCAATCTGTCGAGCGTGCGCTTGAGCATTCGTGGCCGCGCCGAGACCTTCGGGCCGGCGGGTGAGATGCGAAAATTCATTCTGCGGACTTGGAACGAGGCGCAGACGAGCGATCCGAATTTCCGCACCGTGCACGGTCAGATGGCCGGCAACGGTGTGCTCTCAGGCATCATCACCGAGCGACTGTTGCCTACGCTGACGCATAGCTTCGCCATCACGGCCAGTGTTATTTTTCTGGCCTTTCTGGTGGTGTTTCGCAGCCCCTCGGCGCGGCTCATGACCATGATTCCTTCATTTTTCGCCATTCTCTCGGTATTTATCGTCATGCGCGTGGCGAGCATTCCGCTCAACATCGCCACGATTCTCATCGGTTCGACCGTGCTCGGCGCAACCGAGAATGATCAAGTGCACTTTTTCTATCATCTTCAGGAAGGCCGTTCCAGCGGCACCACAAGCGGGGCCCTCAAGCACGCCATGCTTACCGCCGGTCGCCCGATTCTCTTCGCGACGCTCATCAATACCAGCGGCTTTCTGGCGCTCACGCTTTCGGATATGCCGCCCATGCGTCAGTTCGGCATCGTCTCCGCCTCGGCATTCGTACTGGCATTGATCGCGGACTTCACCGCGCTGCCCGGCGCACTGTGGTTCCTGAGCCGCGATACGCGGCGCAACTCACGCACCGTCAAAGCCTAGCGGACACGATGCCGGACGCGCGCTGCGCGCAGCAAGCCGAAAGTGGTCGGGACCGCCTTGAAATGCCTTACGCCCATGAAATAAACACAGCCGCTCGCATAGAGAAAAAACGCAGCCCGCCCAATAAGAACCGCCACATAAAAAAGGATGGCTCACGCCTCAAGCAGCAATACATCGCTGTGAATGATGGCAAGCTGGTAGAGCGCGCAGAGATGACCAAGGGATACGAATTTGCCAAAGACCAGTATGTCGCCTTCTCGCCGGATGAAATCAAGGCGCTGGAAGACGCGACGACCCACGCCATAGATATCGGACAGTTCGTACCGTTGGAATCCGTCGACCCGGTGTATTTCGATGGCACGTATTATCTCGTGCCCGACAAGGGCGGGACCAAGCCTTACGCGCTCCTCGCAACCGCTTTGAGAAATTCCAAGCAATGCGCGGTCGGCCGCTGGGTATCCCGCGGCAAGGAACACATCGTCGTGATTCGCCCCATCGATCAAAGGCTGGCGATGCATCAACTGCACTTCGAAGCGGAGATACGGCCCATTAAAGATCTGGGAGTAGAAACTCCCAAGGTTTCGGAAGCGGAACTCAAACTTGCTGACCAGCTGATTGAACAACTCTCCGCCAAAGCCTTTGATCCGCACGAATACGTCGACGAATTTCATGCTCGCGTGCAAGCGGCTATTCAACGCAAGGTCCAGGGCCACGAAGTATCCTTGGCAGAGGCGCCGGAGCCTGGAGCCAAGGGCAATGTGATTGACCTGATGCAAGCGTTGAAGGCCAGTCTCAACGCGCGCGAGTCGTCTTCGGCGGCACTCAAAGAGCGCAGAGCGGCCAAGCGCGCCACAGCGCCCCGCAAGCAGGCTCGCCGATAATGCATTTCTATTCTCCAGCGGACCTCAAACGCATGTTCGGGCTGCCCGGGACGACGCTGCGTGTGCTGGCGCAAGCGGGCCACATTAATCCCGTCAAACGCGGCAAACGCGCCAGCTATTCATTCCAAGACCTTCTGGTATTGCGGATGGTCAGCGCCTTGAGCGCAGCCAAGATCACTTTCGCAAAAATTGACGCCGCGCTCAAGTGCATTCGCGCGTCCCTCCCTGGTGCCTCACTGGTCGCCCTGTCGATCGCGCCCGAGGAGATCGGCGATGAGCGCGTCCTGCTGCCCAAAGGAAACATTACGGTATTCGAGGCAACCGCCGCGAGAAAACCACGCTCGCCTGCGCAGCGGCACTTTGAGCGCGCCCTGGCCCTCGAGGATCGCAACCCTGACGCGGCGCGCAACGCGTATTTGGAGAGCCTTAACGCCGATGCGCACCATGTGGATTCACGCATCAATCTCGGGCGCTTGCTGCACTTGAGCGGCGAGCATGCTGCGGCAGAAGAAGTGTATCGGGCAGGACTCACCGCCAACGCACTGCTGTCGTTTAACTTGGCCCTGTTGCTGGAGGACTTGGAGCAGGAGAGCGAGGCGATTCTCGCTTATCGTGACGCCCTTGCGCATGACCCCGGATTAGCAGACGCGCACTTCAACTTGTCGCATCTGCATGAAAAGGCAGGCCGCTCCCGGGAAGCCTTCCGGCATTTGCTGGCCTTTCACCGATTGATCCGAGATGCCGGTCCCTCCTAGCCAATCGCATACTGCCGACAGTGCTCCAAGTAAGCCGCCTCGTGCGCCGCTGTGAGTTCGACCACGCTTGCCCAAAGCCAGGACGGTGCATCGAGGCGTCTCGAACGATAGTTTCGCAAATCCGCGCGAAACTCGCGCCGTGTTGCCTGATCCATTTGGCTGGCATGTGCTTTTCCAACGACTCCGGCGAGATACCGAGCTGCGCTCACCGCCTCTTGGCGTGTCAATTGATCAATTTCCAGTTTTAAATCCTGCGGCATCAATTCGCGCAGAAATACGGATCGATGCAGCAGCCGCGCTGGCATCAGCCGTTTGTCGAGCGCTGGTGATAAATGCTTAGCTCCTTCAGCGACCCGCTCAGCGTTGTCAGTTGGCATCTTGGCCGAAGCAGCCCTTGGCGCCGCCGCCGAAGTGGCCTCTTTGATATCGATCAAACAGAATTCATCTTCCTTGCGCTTGCCGTTGCTCACGTTCAACAGGGTGGCGAACCGCAAACGCCCTAGGGAGCTGCAGCCCTTCATCCAATAGGCCGCGTCCAAGACTTCGATCTTCGCGTCATTGTCGCGAGACTTCAGCGACGCAACCAATCGTCGAACCGGCTCGGTGTCGAATAGTTTTTTTGATCGCGTGCTCTTCATCCTTGGAGAGCGGCCAGAAACGCCCGCCGCGGGGAATGCTAGGCTTCAAATTGCGAAGGCGCTCGCGAGCCAAGTGCTTCCAGCTACGATTCATGGCACGGCGCACCACGATACGCACGCATTCGGGCTTTTCTTCTGATTGCGACTTTGGGCTGAGCAGCGCACGCTCGTATCCATCCATCATGTTTTCGAGCATGTGAGCCCTCGTTACTCCCGGCAGATCCGAGCCGCGCGCCGCAGAGATCAATGACAGCGCGAGACGAATGCGATCGTGATTGGGATTGCCGATGACAGTTTGGTCAAAATCCCGTATTTGCACATGAATCTTGCCCTTCGAATCAGCGAGAGGTCCGAGATTTCCTGCATGGCAATCACCGCATATCCAAACCGGGGGAGCTTTAGGCACTGTTCGTCGACCGCTCCCCTGCAACCATTTATAGAATTGCACCGTGCTGCCGCGGACATAGGCATGGGCCGCCGTTGCCATTTTGGCTTTGCGGCGCGATTCAAGAGCACCTTGGCGAGTCCCGACCGTAGGCAAAGCGCTGCCGCGACTCATGGTTTACACATGCGGCGGATCCTGATCGTGTTCCGGATAACGATGCTTGGCAATGACTGTAATGAAATCCTGTTCGATCGCGCGTCCGCGCCTTTTCGCTTGAGCGCCATGGGGTTCAGATTCTTCGCGGCTGATAGCGGCGCGTCGCCTCGCCGTCGCTGATGTGGCCCCTGACATCGCGATACTCCTGCAATTACCTGCGGAAACTTCAGCTACTGCGAAACCAAACCAAAATGGGCAGACGAGAATCGTACCTGACGCTGACTTCATTCGCAGTCCCCGAGATTCGCCAATACCTGTAGGCTATTCACCACAGCCCTTAAAGCTCGTGGCTTTTCCTACAAAACCTTGCGCCGTCCGCAAGTTGCAGGCGAGAGCAGATCTTGGCTAGCGTCTTTGGCATCATGAACAATTGAGTTTACGGAGGATGAGAAATGATTGCGCACACGACACTGCACATAAGAGACTATGCGAAGTCAAAAGCGTTCTACACGAAAGTGCTGTCCGCCCTGGGATATCGTCAGCACATGGAGTACGGGGAATCGGCGGGTTTTAACGACGGTAAGAATACGGATTTCTGGATCAGCGCCGAAAACAAAGTAGTGCCAACCCATTTGGCGTTTCAGGCCAGCAACCGTAAAGAAGTTGAAGCCTTCCACAAAACTGCCGTCAGCGCCGGCGCCAAGGACAACGGCAAGCCCGGATACCGCGACTACTCCCCGGGATACTTCGCAGCCTTCGTCATCGATCCGGACGGCAACAATATTGAAGCCGTGTGGTACGACCCAGCCAAGTCCTCCTAATTCCGCAGATGCGATCGGGACGTAAATGGTACGCGTCCTGAAAGTTGTGTGTCGGTCTTTACCTACCGCTGTTTTCCACGCCGCCTGACAGAAGCGCTCTTGCGCGCGGCATATTGTCGAAGTCCCAATAATAAGGAGCCTGCAATGCCGCGCCAAGTCCCCTCACTGACACTGAATGAAGCGCGTGGACTGATTGCGGCCCTGCGAAGCACCGGTGTCTCAATCGCTAGGGCCTGGACGGCGCGTGCCTTTGACACGGCGACCGAGGACTTAGCCAAGATGGCTCAGTCCGATTTGAAGGTAGCGGAAACAGCCGTTTCGGCCGTCAAGAATACGCACTAGCTTAACAACGGACCCTCAACGTGTTTACCGAGTTGTCTTACTGCGGAAGCGCTCCGCTGCCGGGGGAACTGCTGATGCGCTTCAATTTAGATCCCGTACTGATTGCCGCGCTCATCCTGGCGGCTGGGTTGCAGCTGTGGGTGGCGCGCCGCTTACCGACCAGTCAGCTCGTCTGCGCGTTGGCCGGTTGGATCGTGGCCGCCGTCGCTTTCTTATCGCCGCTGTGTGCGCTGTCTGTCGCGCTGTTCTCGGCACGCGTTGCACAGCACATGATTCTCGCCCTCATTGCCGCGCCCCTGATTGCCATTGGGATGCCCTCGCAAAAGCCGGCCGAAGAATGGCTCCTTTGGTTAAGCGGCCTGGCCTTCTTTGCTTCGTTGTGGTTTTGGCACATGCCCTTGCCGTACGAGGCGACATTTCGTTCCGTTATCATTTATTGGTGCATGCATCTGTGCTTATTCGGTAGCTCGCTGTGGCTCTGGTACGCGCTGCTTCACCACGCGCGTGCTCACACGGTAGAGGTTTTCGTTGTCGGCACCCTGACCTCGATTCAGATGGGGCTGCTCGGCGCGTTGCTGTCGCTCGCTCATCACGCGTTGTTCCGCTGGCACCTGCTCACGACGTGGGCATGGCACCTAACGCCGCTTGAAGATCAGCAGCTGGGCGGCGTCCTCATGTGGGTCCCCGGGATTCTCATCTTCTTATGGGTGGCGGTTTATTCGCTCGGACGCCTCTGGGTCTCGTTGGGTGGAGTACGCGCCGCGTGAAATCTTCGCCGCTCGGCTTACGTTGCTGCTGTGGGTGGCGATGGGCTGCGCTGGATCAGTGTCGGGTTGCTTATCTCGGCAGTGGCGGTCGCGGCGACGTTGGTATGGACCATGCTGCTGCTCAGCGTCCCGGCGACAACAAATGGACCGCGGGTATTTTCGCGCGTGATCCGAAAAGCGGCCAGGCTCATTGGTCTCGCTTCCCCACTGAGTTGCTGATGGCCGGCACGCTGCTCGCCGGCTGCTACAAGAGTCCGCCGTCGGGGATACCGTCCGAACAAAGCGATCGACCAGGCGCCATCACCTCCGATGGGCGTACAACCCAACAACTCCGTGCTGCTGGACGCGGTAGAATAGGGTTCTCGCGCGCGAGCGGCCTGCCATCGATGAAACTCTGCACAGGTTTAACGTGCCGCTGCTGACCCGCTAGAGGAATCCTATGTCAACGACGTGGAATCTTTCCCGACCCCAATCGAACCGACCGCGTCGAGCGCTCGAAGCGCTGCTCGAGGATTGCGGCGTGCGCATCAACGGCAACAATGCCTGGGACATTCGCGTCCACAACGAAGGGTTTTACGCGCGGGCGCTGCGAGAAGGATCCTTCGGATTCGCCGAGTCGTACATGGAGCGATGGTGGGACGTGGCGGATCTTGAGGAGCTCATCTATCGGATACTCAAAGCGCGCGTCGATGAACGGGTGCGCACGTGGCAGGAGCTGATGGCGTATCTCAGTGCCGTCCTGTTCAACCGCCAGCGTCGCTCGCGCGCCTTCGTCGTGGGCCAGCGTCATTACGACATCGGCAACGACCTGTACGAGCGCATGCTCGATTCCCGCATGATCTACAGTTGCGGATATTGGGAGCGCGCGGGCACCCTCGAAGAAGCTCAACGGGCGAAACTCGATCTCGTGTTTCACAAGCTTGACCTGAAGCCGGGCCAGCGCGTACTGGACGTGGGTTGCGGCTGGGGCGGCGCCCTGGAATACGCGGCGAGAGAATACGGCGTCGAGGGTGTCGGCATCACCATCTCTCGCGAGCAGGCCGAATATGCTCGCACGAGGTGCGCCGGCTTGCCCATCGAGATTCGGCTTCAAGACTATCGCGAGACGCGGGGCGATTTCGATCATATCTATTCCATCGGCATGTTCGAGCATGTCGGCCCCAAGAACTACCGCACCTACATGAAGACCATGCGCCGTTGCCTCAGGCCGGCCGGGCGTTTCTTGCTGCACACCATCGGCGCCAATCGCTCAATCGGTCGCTCCGGCACTGATCCGTGGATCGAAAAGTACATCTTCCCCAATTCACAATTGCCCACTGAAGGGCAAATTGCTGCTGCCGCAAGCAAGTTGTTCAAGGTGATTGGACGCCAAGCGATTGGCGGTCACTATGTTCCGACCCTGCGCGCATGGCGCACCAACTTTGAGCGAGCCTGGCCAGCCTTAAGAAAAACACACGACGACGAATTCTTTAGGATGTGGGAATTTTACCTAAACTCGAGTGCCGCCGGTTTCCGCGCGGAGAAGAACGACGTGTGGCAATGGTTATTGACACCCGACGGCAGCGATACGTAGAGACGGGTTTACACCCCTCTGACAACTGTTGAAACCATCCTAGCCGGCTTTGATGCCCATACCGGAGGCGATGGACCTAATTTTCTTCAAATGCGTCTCCAAAGTTGGCAAGGTAGCTTTAGCGAATGCCTTGGCGTCCGGATCATGGCCGCTTGCTGCCTCCTTCTTGAACTCGGCAATGTCCTCTTCATGATCCTTGATCATGCCTTTGACATAGGACTTGTCGAACGTATTGCCGGACAGAACCTTGAGCTTGCTGTCAGTCGCCATCTGCCCGACGCTTGGACTGGTAGGCAGCTTCACATCTTTGGATGCCGCAAGCGACTTTAGTTTGTCATTCGCGGCGGAATGATCTTTAACCATCATCGCGCCAAAATCTTTGACGCTCTGATTTTCCGATTTTTGCTGCGCGAGATTTCCCAACTCGACCTCCGACATGCCACCCTCCGCTGCATGTTTGTAGAACGTTGCATCGGGATTATCGGCAGCAAAGGCGGCGAACGGAATTAATAGTGCGATGGAGGCTGCAAAACGCTTCATTGAAATCTCCTGCTGTCTTTTTTAGGATACCGCAACCTTGCGCTCTTTGGCCCGCGATTCTCAGATGCGAAACTTCCCGTCTGCGCGTAGGACAAACGGCACACTTGCGCCGGCGGTGGCACATCAATTGTTTCCGAATTGCGTGAGCGTTTCGTTTCAGCCCTCGCCACCATGCCCGCGGCGTAACGATCCTGAGACTTTTCCAGCGCGATGTCGCATCCATTGCAGAGCGTCATCCGCCGCTAGCTTCTATTCGCATTCAGCCTTCGCCTCATCGCGATGTGAGAATCCGTGGGTATGCATTTTCTAGCGCCGCGGCGGTCGGTAAAGATCACCGCGGAGCGCATTGCCACTGACATTCTTAAACCTGTGCCCGCTATCAAAAAACGCCTCCGCGAAAGCTTGGCGGAAACTGGAAAGAAGCCGCCCGACAAGCCGACGCCGCAACCGGCGGAGCGCGGTTCAGGTGTCGGTCTTTTTTGCACCCCGAATATTCATCGTTGCGAGGCAGAACTGCAAGGCAATGAGCGCATAGGCGTGCACCTGCCAACCCCACGCAACCCATAAAACATTGCTGACTAGGAACAGCCAAAATCCGATATTGCGACGCACCTTTGCATTGGATGCGACGCACCAAGCGGCAGCAACCGTCACCAGCATCGCGGGCCATTGAATCAGATCCATTGCGATTTATTGCAGCGTTCGCATGGGGCTATGCCGTGCTCGAAGAAGGAATTTCTGCCGATGTCGACTCCGACATGCGGCCGGTCTGGTGCGCTCAGCTCGCCTTCAGCAAGCGACCGATCATTGGCATCGCGATCAACGGCGATCGCATGCACGAGCGGATGAGGCGTCGGCGAATCCGCATCTTCGACGATGATGGCGATCGCCGCCGCTTCAGTCGGACAGTCATCCCACGCGAGCGGCGGGGAAATTCCTTCCTCGTCCGCGGTGTATCGCACCGGCAATTGCCCATTGAAATTAAAGGTGGAACGTGTGACCGTCAGAAGCGACGTCTCTCGTTCCGCGTGCAAATGGTTGTAAACCACCTGCTCCATGCCTGCGCGCTGATTGATCAGTGCGTGGCCTATACCTTCCAGAAGTTTTTCAAGCATGGTGTCAGACTGGGGATCGATCAGTGCGCTCGCGCTTGGATTTTGGCTCTTCCGCTTTGGCAGTTCCCGGCTCCGCCATACCGCGGTGCATTTGCGCGAGCGTCGAATCCGGTGCCACGGGCTGGAGAACTGACTCTCCGCCCTCGACAATCCCCTGACCATAAGAAAGCAGCGGTCCATGCAGTCGGTATTAGCCTACGAAAGAGCGCGGCTCGAAAGAGGACTACGCTGTTAATTTGCTCACCCAAACATAGCGCGGACCTGCTCATGCTTATGCTTCGTGGGCGTGCCGTGTGTCCGCCGCCTGGCGCGCCAATGGTTGCGCTGAAGCTGCTGCCGTTCCTTCGCGCTTTAGCGCATTTTCCGACGCCTGCGCGCGCTTTGCGGTCGCCGCGCTGCGCGGCCCCGGGCGCCGTGACCTCGTAGTCGCGTGACGCGCGCTTGCGGGTCTACTCGGATGTTTTACCCGCGGCGGGCGGCGGAAGTTCAACACCAGCGCGACGCGCTTTGGATAAGCCGATGGCAATCGCTTGCTTAGTCGAACGCGCGCCATGCTTGCCTTGGCGGATGTGATCCATCTCTTCTCGAATAAATTCACCCGCCTGAGTGGAAGGAACCTTGCCAGCCCGCCTATCGACACGAGCTCGATCTAGAGTCTGTTTTTCCGGCATGGTGGTAAATCTCCGCTGAGTATTACTGGGATGAAGTCGTTTGCGGCGGCGATCCCGGCGGAGCCGTCGGATTCACATTCGGCGTATTCGGGTGCAAGGGATTCGATGACGGCGGTGAGGGCAATTCGGGTGCCTTCGGTATGGATGGCGATGTCGGCGGAGGCGGCGTGTATTGCGTACAGCCGATGGTGATCGCGCTTAAGGCGATGGCGGCGAGAGTCAGTTTTGGCGAGTGCATAGATCCGCTCCTACGACATAAATTCCTCGATCAGCATAAATTCCTCGATCAGCGGCGCCAAAATGCTCCTTTCAGACTCGATTTCGCATACCACAAACCTCCCAGCTTATCGTAGGACAAGCGATAATTTTGATTTGGGAGGCCGCCAGTTATTGCGGCAGCGCGTAAGCGACCAGGTAATCGCCGCGAGTGCTCTGGTCTTTGTAGCCACCGGCCGCAATGACCAGGTATTGTCGCCCACCGATGGCATAGGTCATCGGCGTCGCTTGACCGCCGGCAGGTAGGCTCGCGGTCCATAATAATTTTCCGCTGTCGGTATCGAACGCGCGCAGCCGATCATCAAGGCTTGCCGCAATGAAAATAATACCGCCCGCAGTCACGATAGGGCCGCCGAGACTCGGCATGCCGACGTTCAAATGAATCATGGGCGTATCGCCTAAAGGAATCTGCCACTTAATGACGCCTCGTTGCATGTCGACCGCCGCGAGGGTGCCCCACGGCGGCTTGACGCAGGGGATGCCGAAACTGGACAAGAATGATTTTCGGCGCATGCCGTAAGGCGTGCCCATCTGGCGCGCGAACTCGAAGCCCTTGAATTGCTCCGAGTCGCGTTGCGAGGCGAGTTCGGCGCGCGGAATCAGCGCGACCACGAAAGACAGATTTATGGTGTTGGCGACCGCGACTTGCCGCTGGGGATCGAACGCGATGCCGCCCCAATTGGAACCGCCGGCATTGCCGGGTTGCATGAGTGAATCCCTCAGCGCCGGCGGTTGGAAGATACCCTCCGAGCGGTATGCTTCGATCCGCTTGCGGCAAGAGCGGGTGTCAAACCAAGCAACGCCCCAGGCATCATCGGCTGTGATTTTCGACTGCCGCACCAAAGCCGGCGGCGCCGCGGGAAACGGTTGCGTCGGCGAGGGATGCTCTCCGGGAACCGCGTCTTGCGGCACTGCTTTTTCCTCAATCGGAAACAGCGGTGCTCCGGTGTCGCGGTCGAATGTGAAAAGAAATCCAGTCTTCGTCGCCTGAATCACGGCCGCCACGGATTTGCCGTCGTGCATGATGTTCGCCAGTGTTGGCTGCGATCCGACGTCATAGTCCCACAGATCGTGATGCACCAACTGCTGGCCCCATTTGAGCTTGCCGGTATCGCTCTCGAGCGCCACGATGGAATTCGCCCAGCGATTATCGCCGGGCCGCGTGCCGCCAAAAAAATCCGGGCTGGCCGAGCCGGTCGGTACGAAAACCAAGTGGCGTGCCGCATCCACCGACAGCGGCGCCCATGCATTAGCGGCGCTCGCGTTGCCAACCGTCTGCGAATCCCACTCCTTGTATACAGGGTTGCTGGGATCTCGCGGGATGGGATCCCAGCTCCACACCAAATGACCGCTGCGCGCATCGAAGGCGCGCACGGTTCCGAGTTCTTCGAGCACGGCACGATTATCGCCAATGGAGGAGCCCACGATCACCTTGTCGTCCAGAATCGCAGGCGGCGAAGTCACCAGATAATTGCGCCACTCATCGCCCTCGCGGAATTGGGATCGAATGTCCTTGAGTAGGTTGACCGCACCTTGCTCCCCAAAATCGGCGCAAGGCTTACCCGTGGCAGCGTCCAGCGCCAGCAGTCGGCCATCCAGCGTCGGCGCAAAAATACGCGCGTGGCACAAGACCTCTTGTGCGCTCTGCGCATCGACCCACAACGACACGCCGCGCGAGACGCCGTCGGAGTAATGCAGGTCCTGGCGGCTTTGGGAGTCATGACGCCAGCGTAGTTCGCCGGTGGCCGCATCGACTGCAATGATATCGGTGCTGCTGGTCGTCAAATACAGCGTGCCGCTGTACAGGATCGGAGTCGCCTCGAAGGCGGAGCGCTGCCAGTCCTTGACGCCTTGACCCAGCTCGCCGGTGCGAAATGTCCACGCGACCTTAAGGCCGCTCACATTTTTCGCCGTGATCTGCGCAAGCGAGGAATAGCGGGCGCCGCCAGGATCGCCTCCGTAAGCGGACCAACCCTCTGATTGTTCCGGGGCGGCATGGAGGGAACTCGACACCGTTGCCGCAAGCATCAAAGCCCAAAGTTTGCGCATATAAGAATCCCGGCTCGAAATCGCAAGCGGATCCTACCGGCTGGGCTTAAGGATTGCTACGCGCTTGGGATTCAAGGCGCGGCCCAGTGCCAAGCGGGATTTTCGCAGCGGCGAGCGGCGATGCGCGTGTCTGTATCCACGCATGCAGCGCGACAGCCGTCAGTACCACGGGCAAACCCGGCAAAATGTTTGCGGAAAAGCCTTCTCGGCCCAACCACCAGCCGACACCCAGGGCTACCGGCGGATTGACATAGGCATAGGTTGCTGCAAGCGTCGGCGACACGCGCTCGACCACGAATCGATACGCCGAAAATGCGATCAGCGAGCCGAACACCACGAGGTAACCCCACGCCCACAAGACGCGCGGCGCGTGCGGCACCGCCCAGTGCTCGCCGAGCGCTGCGCTGATGGCCAACCTTATGACACCGGCTGTCAGCATCTCCGCGCACCATAATGGCGGCGCCCGCGGCGCCCATCGCGATGGCGCTCCATTCGACGCGTCGTGGCCATTGGCCGAAAGCGCCGGACCAGAGTGCAGTCGCGAGCGGCATGATGCTGATGAGTGCCGCGGTCGCACCCGAACTCACCCGATGTTCCGCGACCGACACGGCGCCGTTGCCGACCACCAGAGGTAGGCGCCCACCTGCCAGTTGGGTGGCTTTGCTGCGGCAGGATTCTTCGGATCGGGCGGCAAGGTCCTCTAAGATTTGGCAAGCAACCGACTGATCGACTCCCAGTTCACGCAGAATGGCCTCGCGAAGCTCCTAAACCGCGGCGCTCGACTGCTTGCGCGGATGGGTAAAGCGGACATCGAAGCTGGCCTGAATTCTGGCGGGCCGCGGCGATAAGACCATGACTCGGTCCGGGCATCAACACCCAGCGTCAGCCGAATTTCAAGCCGTGTTGCTCGGGCCACAGACGCGCTAGAGGGTGGCCTTGCACGAGGTTATCCTGCGAAACACCGTGGCATAGGGTCCTTCGCTCTAATGCGCGATCGTCGACTCCGGCTCTGTTCCCTACGCATTGGCAGCCGTGCTCGCCGTCTCAGTGCCGAAATCGCCACTGAGACCGCCCACCAATGTAGACAGCACCGAATCTGGGGTGCGGATTCTCCTACGGACGGCGATCGGCGTCCTTTCGTTCAGCCTCTTGTCTGGCCTTCTCGTCCTTATAATTTTCCTTTACCGTCTCCTTCGCGTCGCCGAATTTGGCCTGCACCTTGCCTTCGACCTGATTCGCCATGCCCTTCGCCTGCTGCGACATGCTGCCCACCGCTTTGCCGGCAACTTCTTGCACTTTTCCTGCAGCTTCTTTCGCACGACCCTCAATCTGATCCTTATTGATACTCATGTGATTTACCCTCTTTAAGTGTTTCCACCTAAACTATGGCACGTGAAGCAAGGGCTAGGACGTAGGAGATCAGGCCAAAAGTCTGTCGGAATGGGCACCCAGCCATTGCGGCGGCGGGCAGAGGTGTTAGATACGGTCAGCAGGCCGGTTTAGCTCGAATTGCACATATTTTCTTTAGAATTTGCGTGCCGTCTAGCTGGCGCATAGGCTACACCGTGCCCCGCATAATCATCCGCACAGAACCCATCGGCAGCATCCCGAGACCGATGACACTGCTGGCTGCGATCGAGGCTGCGGGTGGCGATAACTCGAGTCCTACCCTCGAGCCGCTCTATGACGCTGCAGTGCACGACACTATTGCGCGCTTTGAAGCGACAGGTTCACCGGTCATTACGGACGGTGAACAACGCAAGTATCAAAACTTCTGGACCTACAGTGTCCACGGACTGCCCAATACGTCTCCCGACGGGTTCAAGATTCCATTTTCTGCCGGGCACACGCGACGCATGCCGCGACTTATCGGCAAGCCTTTTCGCTACTACCGCTACGCGGATGAATACCTGGCATTCGCCTCACGGTTCGCGCACGTCCCGTTAAAACAGGCGGTCATCTCGCCTTCCGCCTTGAGTCTCCTGTATCCGGCCGAGCCGATCGAAGGCTATAGCCGCGATGAATTCCTCGCCGATCTGCTGCAAGAGCACGTGACCGAGGTACGGCGCTGTTTTGCCATTGGTGCTGCCTGCGTTCAGATCGACTTCACGGAAGGTCGGCTGGCAATGAAAATCGACCCGTCCGGATCCCTGCTCAGCCGTTTTGTTGAGCTCAACAACCTGGCGCTGGCGCGATTTTCTGCGGATGAACGAATTAAGCTCGGCGTGCATACCTGCCCGGGCGGAGATTGGGACTCAACGCATAGCGCGGATGTCGACTATGCGGAACTGCTGCCGAGCCTATTCGCGCTCAACGTCACGAATTTTTATGTGGCGCTCGCGGGCGAGAAAGATCGCGACTATGTGCTCCGGTTGATTCGCGATCGATTACGGGCCAATCAGCGGGTGTTCGTCGGTGTCGTTGCCCCGATTGACCCGCGAATCGAGACTCCTGAAGAGGTTCGAGATCGCGTATTGCAGGCGGCGCACTACATTCCGATCGAACAATTGGGAACAACCGACGATTGCGGTTTCGCGCCATTTTGCGACGACATCTCGACCAGCCGCGACACTGCATTTGCCAAAATCCGTGCCCGAGTTGTGGGTACGGAACTCGCTGCTCGAGAACTGAGCAAATCCAATGGCCGCTGAGGAAGAAGAGGAACGACAACTTCGCATCACCGCATTGCGCAACGCCGAAGCCGTTTTACTGGCTCGTCAACGCGTAGAGCAGGAACTACGCGATGCGAAGGTGGAACTCGAGCGCAACAACGAGGCGTTGCAATTGCAACGCGAGTGGTTCGCCGTCACCTTGTCGAGCATCGCTGATGCGGTAATTACCACCGACGCCAACGGCATCGTGACATTCTTGAATCCGATCGCTGAGTTGAAGACTGGATGGACTTCGGCGCAAGCACAGGGCCAGCCTTTGCACGCGGTGTTCAACATCATTAACGAACTGACGAACCAGCCTGCCGAACACCCCATCGAGACGGTGTTGCGCGAGGGACGAATCGTCGAGTTGGCCAACCATACCGTCCTGATCAGCCGCTACGGGATTAAAACCGCCATCGAGGACAGCGCCGCGCCCATCCGAAACTCACAGGGTCAGCTCATCGGCACCGTGATGGTGTTCCACGATGTGACGGCGCGGCGTCTTGCTGAAGCTGCTTTGAGTCAAAGCGAGCAGCGATATCGCACCGTCTTCAATCAAGCCGCTGTCGGCATTGCCGTCATCGACTTGGCCGGCCGTTTTCTGCAAGTCAATCAAAAGTTGACTGACGTGTTTGGCTATCCGCTGGCGGAGTTGCAGCAGCTGATCTTCTCGCAGGTGACGCACGCGGACGAGGTTGCCGTCACTAACGAGAAAATGCGTCAGCTCGCAAGCGGGGAAGTTGCTGATCTGGTGCTGGAATCGCGTTGCGTGCGCAGGGACGGTCAGTTTATCTGGACGCTGAGCACGATCTCGCTGGTGCGCGATACAGCTGGCCGTGCCCATCACTTTACCGCAATTGTCGAGGACATCACGCAGCGAAAGCGGGCTGAGGATGCGCAGGCGCGCCTGGCAGCCATCGTAACCTCGTCCGAAGATTCCATTATCAGCATGACTCTTACCCACGTGATTACCAGCTGGAACCACGGCGCGGAACGCATGTTCGGATACCGTGCCGAGGAAATGATAGGCCGTACGACGGCCAGCCTGATACCTGCAGATCGCTCCAATGAGGAGAATCTGATTTTTGGCCGGATTCTCAGCGGTGAGCGAATCGAGCATTTTGAAACCGTGAGACTGCGAAAGGACGGCGCTGAGCTCGACGTCTCGGTCGGGGTCTCGCCCATCGAAGATTTGCGCGGAAACATAATCGGCGCTTCGAAAATTACACGCGACATTACGCAAAGCAAGCGCACAGAAGCGATGTTGCGGGACATGGATCGGCGCAAGGATGAATTTTTAGCCACGTTGGCGCATGAGCTTCGAAACCCCTTAACCCCTATCAAACAGGCGGCATTGATATCGCACTCCGAAGCCGCCACGGAGGCGCAAAAACGCTGGAGTCATGGGGTCATCAGCCGACAGGTGCAACACATGTCGCTGTTGCTTGATGATCTTCTGGATATTTCACGCGTCACGCGCGGAACGCTGGAACTTCGGCTCGAGACAACTGACCTTAATGACGTTGTTGAAGCCGCCGTCGAGACCGCGCGGCCCATCATCGACGCGAAGCGCCACTCCTTCTCAATCGTTGCGCCCGAGGAACCGATCCGGATCGTAGCTGATCCGCTGCGACTCGCACAGATCCTCTCGAACCTGCTCAACAACGCAGCCAAGTACACCGATCCGCAGGGGAAAATCAAGCTTCGCCTCGAATCCGGCGCGGATGGCGTGACGCTAACGGTTGCTGATTCTGGCATTGGCATCCCGGCTGAAGCCAAAACGAAAGTCTTCGACATGTTTTCTCAAATCAAATCGGCACAAGACCGTTCGGAAGGCGGCTTAGGGATCGGACTCGCGCTGACCAAGGGGTTGACCGAGCTTCATGGCGGGCGCATCGAGGCGCGCAGTGCGGGCCTGGGAATGGGCAGTGAATTTGTTGTCTGGCTGCCGCGACGAAGTATCCGAGTGAATGAAATCGCCTCCCCGATATCGAGGAACGCTGCTCGCGTGAGGAAGCGCCGAATCTTAATTGCGGACGACAATCTGGACGCTGCCGAAAGCCTTGCGATGCTCCTGCAGATGGATGATCACGACGTGCGCGTGGTAAACGACGGCCGCTCAGCGCTTGCGGTGTTTGCTGAGTTCCAACCGGAAGTAGTGCTGCTTGACATCGGCATGCCTGGATTAAATGGCTACGAAGTGGCGCGCAGCGTGCGACAGGGCTCGCTCGGCCGAGCGGTCACCTTGGTCGCCATCACCGGCTGGGGCCAGGATCGCGACAAGGCGCATGCTCTCGCCGCCGGATTCAACCATCACTTTACGAAGCCGATCGATCCGGACCGAATCGTCGACATTCTTCGCTCGATCGACCAGCGCTCGAACGACCCCTAGCGCACTAGTTGGTCGCGGACGATCTGTTCCGCAGCCAACCAATCATCCAGAGCATGGCCGGTAGCGAATTGTCGTTTCTCGGCGAGGTGATACGCCACTTGCGAGATCCTGCGGTGCCATTCCGCCTCCGCAGGCGCACTGTAGGACGCACTCTCAGAAATGACTGTGTCGACCATGGTCGCCGCGGAGTTAACGGCGGCTCGGGCCGAGTCGGCCTGCGAAATAACCCACGACGGCGGCAATGCCGGCCGTAACGCCAATCGCGATCCAGGGATTCTCGTGCACGTAATCATCGGCGGATATGGCCGCGCTTTTCAGCGTCTGTGCGGTATTTGCGCTTGCCTCTGCGATCGCATTTTTCGCCGAGCGCAGGGCTTGGTTGGCGCTTCCGCGCAACTGCTTCGCCAGGCGCTGGGCCCCGTCGCCGGTGACCGTCTCGAGAGTGCCTGTCAGTGGGGTGAGTTCGTTGGGTGTAGTCATGGGTCCTGTTGCCTATATTTACCGACTGCTAGCGTCATGCTCGGTGCGAACGCGAAGCCTGCGCGCTCGCCCGCGAGCAGGCCATCATCTTCAGCGCGCTTCTACCGTAAGGGCTATCCTACGTCTGTTTTGGCGGATGTGCAGGGCGTGATAGGCTCACTTGTCCGGGTTAGCGTTTAGGTGCCTTAAATTGAAAGTGTCTCTATTGATCTTGCTGCTTTGCGTTTCCGGCTGTAGCTGGTTCCGTGCGAAAGCACACGTGCCCGACCCGACCGAGCTGATTGTCACCGGCGCACCTGTGGGTTCCATCGTGTTCGTCGACGGCGTGCAATCCGGTCAAGCCAAGGACGTCGCCAAGCGGCCACAACAAGTGCAGGTTTCCCCTGGCATGCATACTCTGGAAGTGAGAATGGGCGGCGGCGGCGCCTACCGAGAGAATACCTATGTCGCGCAAGGCGATAAACGCGTCATTTCCGTTTTGTCAGGGACCGGTCGAAACTAGATAAGCGCCTAAGGCTGGCTACGCGCGTTCGCCCGCGCAGTCTAAGGATGCATCGGCAAGCCAGGCCAGTAAGTATTGCTGATAGCTTACGGATACCACCAGATCAAAAACGTTAGGCTCCCGGCAGCGCATGATCACTGGCATCCCAGCCAATCGCGTGCGCGCGGACCGATCCTTCGTAAACACATCGGGATGCAGATCGAGTCCGCAGCCCTTTGACAATGTCGTTCGCATGTCAGGACCAGCCATTTGAATCCGCGTCAGAGATGAGGACACGTTGGTCGCGCGGAAGGTCGTGCCAATAAAGGCACCGTCCATCGTCAAGAGGAGCCCTGCGCCGTCGGGAGTAGCGGACATCACCAGCCAATCAGTGGGGCCGACGCACATGACATCCGCGCGACCCGCCGCCACAGCCCCAACCAATCGAGGCCACGTCAGGCCAAGCGCATGTTCCAGTGCCGCTGGAACAATGGCTTCGATGTCCCAGGTTTGCACTCGCGCGATGGTGCAGGGCTCGAGAACTTCAAGCATTCATGCGCGCTCCCGCGGGGTCATAAAACATCGGAGCGACCACAGTTGCCGTCGTCACGACTCGGCCGGCGTCGTACACGTTGACGACTGTTCCTAACTGACTGCGGCCGGCGCGCAGCATTGCGATCGCCACCGGCGTTGCAGTCGTACTTAAGAGTCCCGCTGAAGTAATCCAACCATCCGTCGGCTCATTGCTATTGGGCAGTCTAAGATGACTACCGACAGGTAGTGCTGTCGTGCCCTCCAAGCCGACCAACTGCAGGCGATCGGGCCGCACGTGCTCCGGCAGGGTCAGTGAACGCTTGCCGACGTAATGGCGTTGTTTGGACGATGCCGGTTTTCCGAAACCGATATCATCGGGTACGGTGGTGCCGTCGGTGTCTGCACCCACGTGCAAAAAGCCCTTCTCCATGCGCAGGTGCAGCAGCGCCTCGACCCCGTAGGGTTCGATACCGAAAGAATCGCCTGCCTCGAGCAGCCCCGCCCAGAGATCGGGGCCTTTGTGGGCGGGCACGTTGATCTCATAGGACTGCTCGCCGCTGAAGCTCACTCTATATATACGGGCCTCACTCCCAAAAAGCTTGGTCACTCGAACACCTAAGTGCGGAAATGCCTCATTCGACAGGTCGCATTCGGGCTTCAAGCGCTCAAGCACGCTGCGGGCGTGCTGACCGGAAATCGCGACGGTGGCCCATTGATCGGTCACGGGTACCACGACGGCTTTGATTCCGGACCATTCGCATTGGCGCCATTCCTCCAGCCACTGATACACGCGGCCGGCGCCGCTGCTAGTCGTGGTAAGTAACACGCGATCATCATCGAGCACGGTGATGGTGCCGTCATCAAACACAATGCCGGTCTCGCGCAGCATGATGCCGTACCGTACACGCTTAGGATTTAAGTTCGCGAGATTGTTGATATAGAACCGGTCCGCAAAATCCAAGGCATCCGAGCCGATGATCTCGATCTTGCCGAGCGGCGAGGCGTCGTACAGCCCCACGCCATTGCGGACCAGCAGCACTTCCCGATGCACCGCTTGCTCGCGCGATTCGCCGCGCTTTAAGAACGCGGCGGCGCGCTTCCATTCGCCATAATCTTCGAACAATGCACCACTCTTCGCCTGCTGCGCGTGCATTGGGGTGCGCTTGGTGGGCGCGAAGAACTCCCCGACATTCCGGCCGACCAGGCTCCCTAAGGTGACGGGCACGAAGGGCGGACGAAACGTGGTGTGCCCAATCTCCGCCGCCTCAATCCGGCGGCTTCTCGCGATGACTTCAGCAGCAGGGGACTGGCCCACCTTGCCTTGGTCTAAGGACATGCCGAGCGTGGTGTAGCGCTTGATGTGTTCGACTGAGGTGTAATTCTCACGCACGGCAAGATCGATGTCCGCCACCGTGACATCGTGACGCAGGTCGACCCACTGGCGCGCGGGGTTACCCACGGGACTTAAGCGCTCGCCCAGTTCGCCTTCGGAGGCTCGAGCAGCGGACCCGACGATCTCGATGGAGGGGTGCGAGGCTACCGGCACGAATGTGCGCAAAGCAGGGTCGAACTTCAATTTACCGCCCGCCTGCGCAAACAAATGCAGCGTCGGACTCCAACCGCCCGAGACCAGCAGGGCATCGCAAGCGATTTTCTCGACATCGTCTCCGCCGCGTGATCCTATATGACCAATGGACACTTGGCGTAGAGCGCCAAACCCCGCGGTATCGATCGGGATCGATCGAGCAATGACTCGTAGCGGCAGCGCTCGCATCTCACTCGCCAACTCCATGGGAGGCGATCGGGAATCCACGATCGCGACTACGTCCACGCCAGCCTGTTGCATATCACGCGCGACCGAATACGCCGAGTCATTGTTGGTGGCGACGACCACTTGGCGACCCGGCGCGACCCCGTGGCGCCGCAAGTACGTCAAGGCCGCGCCAGCGAGCATAATGCCGGGGCGGTCGTTGTTGGTGAATATCAGCGGTTGTTCAATCGCGCCCGTCGCGAGGATGACCTTTTTGGTGCGCACCAGCCATAGGCGCTCGCGTGGAACAGCGCCGCCGCTGCCCTGCACCGACTCCACCAGCGCGACCAGATCGTGGTCGTAGTAAGCAACGGCGATGGTACGCGGGAGCAGTTGAACATTGGGCAGCGCAGTAAGGCGCGAGATATCGGCGCCGAAGGTGGCTTTCTGTTCCACCCATAAGACGCGCTGATCCGATACTGTCGCAGCCATGGCGGCCTGGACGCCGGCCGATCCTCCACCAACGATCAATACATCGCAATGCGCGTGCCGCGTCTCATACCGATCCGGATCCGAACCCGTCGGAGCCTTAGCCTCACTAGCCAGTTTTCGAATGATCGGTTCGTAAGCTTTCCAATTGGGCCAGATGAATGTCTTGTTGTAGAAGCCCGCCGCAAAGAGCGGATGCACGAAATCGATTATTCGCAGCAGATCATGCGAGACGCAAGGCCATCCGCAATGGGAGAACACCTCGAGATTCTGCTGCAACGGTATCAACGTGGCGCGCGCAGACGGAATCGCGCGCGATCCTGTGTGCAGCTGCACGAGTGCGTTAGGCTCTTCGAAGCCGGCGCTTAAAACGCCGCGCGGCCGATGGAATTTGAAACTGCGCGCGACGACACGAATTCCGTTTGCAAGCAGCGCAGAGGCGACGGTGTCACCTTCAATGCCCCGAAGGGTTCTGCCGTTGAAACGGAACTCGATCGGGACTGCGCCGAGTCTTGATTTAATACGATAAGGGCCCGGCTTACTCATTCTCCGGATTCACCCATCAGATAGACTCGGTGGAACTCGTTGGTGGTAGTGTCGCGCAGCGCATTGAACCAGCGGCCGCAACCAAAGGCATGCAGCCAGCGCTCTCGGTAGGGCCCTTTCTGGTTCTGCCGGGCATACAAGTACTGCGTCCACTCGCGATCAGTGGCGGACGCCTCGGGCCGCGTCACATGGGCGGGACCGCCGTAGGTAAACTCGCTCTCGTCACGGGCTCCGCAATAAGGGCAGGGGATGCTGAGCATGGCTGCTTGCCCTCAATGGGCGACGCCGGAGGCGGCGCCTTCATCGATGAGAGCGCCGCGCTCGAAACGTCCCAGACTGAACTTCTCAATCAGCGGATGTGGCTTATCGTTCGCGACCGTGTAAGCCATGGTGTCACCCCCGGCAGGAATCGCCTTGTAGCCGCCGGTGCCCCAGCCGCAATTGATGTATAGGTTCCTGACCGGCGTTAAGCCCATGATGGGACTGGTATCGGGAGTGATATCGACAGCACCGGCCCACTGGCGCATGAGCTTTAAGCGGCTGAATGAGGGAAATAGATCGAGCACGGCTTGCAACACCTCGCGAGTGACCGCGAGGCTGCCGCGCTGACGGTAGGAGTTGTAGACGTCTGCAGCGCCGCCGATCACGATTTCACCGCGGGCGCTCTGACTCACATAGGCGTGAATTGAACCTGACATCACGCAAACATCTAGAATCGGCGCAATAGGCTCCGTCACCATGGCTTGCAGCGTCGTCGTGGTGATCGGCAGGGTGAACCCGGCAAGTGCTGCCATGACGGAACATTGGTTGGAGACCGACATCGCAACGCGATCGCAGTTAACCTCGCCTTGTGAAGTTATGAGGCCGGTCACGCGATCGCCGGCCTTGTTGAAGCCTAAGACCTCGCAATGCTGGACGATATCGACGCCAAGAGCGCTCGCGGCCCGCGCGAAACCCCACACCACCGCATCATGCCGGGAAATACCGCCGCGAGGCTGAAGCAGAGCGCCGAGGATTGGATAGTGAGATTCTGTATTAAGCAGTGGAACCCGCCGGCGAACCTCCGCTTCATTCAAGAGCTCCGCGTCCACATTGTTCATGCGAATCGCATTGACCCACCGTCGCAGCAGCTGCAGTTCGTGCGGAGAATGCGCGAGGCTGATTAGCCCATCTTGGCGCAGCATGACGTTGAAGTTGAGCTGCCGCCCTAGGTCCTCATAGAGTTTCAGCGAATGATCGAAAAAGCTCGAACTGGCCGGGTAGAAATAGTTGGAGCGTGTGACCTGAGTATTACGGCCCGAATTGCCGAGCCCAATTGCCCCTCGCTCGAGTAGCGCCACCTTTCTCGGGCCATACTTTTTCGCCAGATAATAGGCCGTGGCCAACCCGTGACCGCCCCCGCCGATGACGACAACGTCGTAACTTGGCTTAAGGCGGCCATCTTGCCATGCCGGACTCCATCCCGTTTGCGCGGTCATTGCATTACGGACGAGGTTAAGAAGCGAATAGCGCAGCATAAATGGATTTATATCCTAGACACATGTGTACAGTCCACAACGATGTAGAATTGCGTATGGCTAACACCTCCAAAAGAGCCGCCGCCACGACCGGCGGACAACAAGAATCGCGCGGTCGCGAGGTCTGGCTGAACACAGCGCGCCAAGCACTCATTGAAGAGGGAACTGCGGGAGTAGAAGTCAACAAGTTGGCCAAGCGCCTGCGGGTTAGCCGCAGCGGTTTTTACTGGATCTTTAAGAGCCGAGATCAGCTCCTCAAAGAACTTCTGGACTATTGGGCAGATACCAGCACGGTTCTGTTCGAGCGCATTTTGCACTCGGGGGCCCGCAACGGCATGCAAGAGTATCGTGCGGTCATCGATCTGTGGATCGAGCAACGGGAATACGATCCGAAGTGGGACGCCGCGGTAAGAGATTGGGCGCGGACTTCTGTCGCGGTGATGAAGGTAGTGCAGTCCGTCGACAACAAACGAATTGCCGTACTTGAGCAAATCTTCTTGAACATGGGATACAAGGGCAAGGAAGCGCACATCCGTGCACGAGTCACCTACTACCATCAGGTTGGCTATTACGCCATGGGCGTTCGCGAGAGCCGTAAAGAGCGGCTCGCGCTTGTCCCGTACTATGTCAAAGTGCTTACTGGGCGCATTTAGGAGCGCCGAGTTTAGACTTCGTGTCGCCCCCAAGACTTCGGCAAGGCCGGCATCGGCTTCGATGCAGGTGAATTGTAGCCTGTGTGCATGCAACACACCGTCATGCCGGCCAACACTCTGCAGTGTCTCAGTCCACGATACGCCATCTAGAATTTTACCTCCGTCTGTGAGAATTGACCTACGCCGATATCTTTCGAAATACCCTGGATGAGGGCGCCGAACACAATTAAAGTCGCCTAGCAGTCTTTCGCGGCCGCCCGGCAAAGGATGTACCAGGAGTCGACAATCTGAGTATTAAAGTGGGCGGAAGGCGTTAATCGCCACTCACAGGTGCAATTCGGCAAGGTGCAACGATGGGAAAAATGATCGTATACAACCGACCCGATGGCCAAAGCGTCGACGGATATCTGGCCGAGCCGGCGGAGAATCGCGACGCGCCTGGCATTGTCGTCATCCAGGAGTGGTGGGGCCTCAACGATCAGATCAAGGGAGTCGCTGACAAGCTGGCCGCGGCCGGCTACCGCTCGCTCGTACCGGACCTGTACCGAGGCAAGGTGGCGCTGCAGGCCCACGAAGCCGAGCATCTCATGAACCAACTTGATTTCGGGGCAGCGGCCGGCCAGGACGTGCGCGGCGCCGTGCAGTATTTGAAGGCCTCGGGCCGCTCGAAGGTTGGGGTCACTGGCTTTTGCATGGGCGGAGCCCTGACGCTGCTCTCCGCCACGAATGTGCCAGAGCTAAATGCTGCGGTTGTTTGGTATGGCGTTCCACCTTTGGAGTACGTGGATGCCTCGAAGATCAAGATCCCGTTGCTGGGGCACTTTGCCATCCATGACACGGCATTTCCCATTGCCAAAGTGGATGAACTGGAGAAGAAGCTGCGTCAGTCTGACGTTGAATTCGAATTCCATCGCTACGACGCCAAACATGCCTTTGCGAATGAGACCGCCGATTCAAAGCAACTGGAGTTCTTGAAATACGATGCCAAGGCTGCAGATCTCGCCTGGCAGCGCACACTGGATTTTCTTTCGAAACACCTGCATTGAGCCTGAAGGCGGGCTGCCGCAGGCCTGCGACCCGGCCCTCTTAGGCCTCTTGGACCGGGATACGCCCGTTCTTCGCTGCTTTCTTCAGCTGCTCGAAATCTCGTTCGGTTTGATCGGCATAGCTTTCAGCGAAACGCGTGAGCGCAGTGTCGAGCGCCTCGTTCTGACCGATATAGCCGCTGATCGCCGCGGCGTCGCCCGTCTTGGCATGTGCGCGCGCCAACGCGGCGCCGCAATGCTGCGCGTAGTCGAGCAAATGTGCGTGATCCATGGTACCGATGTTGGCGGCGGTTTTGCAATCGCGCAGCTGCCGCACGTAAAAATCCACGCGCCGCGACGAATCCTTGGACCAACCTAGAAACAGATCGCTCGCCGACTGCATCAAGCGCTGACCCTCAACGACGCGTTCGCCGTGATTGCTATAGCGGCTGGGTTGGGTATAGGGCTCCAGCACCGACGCGCGTGCCTCTTTCAGTTGCAAAAACAGCGAATCGTTGTCGTCCGCCATCAACAACACCACCGCGCAGCGAGTGCCGACGCTGCCCACGCCGACAACTTTGATGGCGACATCAACCAGCTCGAATCGCTCCAGCAACGCACGCCGATCCGGCGGCAAGGACGCGCGGTACTGTGCCAGCATGCGCGGCACGTGGGAGATCGTGCGGTCGCCCTTGCGCGGGCGGAACACCAACGGCAACACTTCCTTGATCCGGTGAATCGCGCCCTTGGTCTCTGTGAGCTTTAAGGAAAGATGCTCGGTCACCGGATGCGAGGGTGCATCCTCGAGGTTCCTGTCAGCCGAACGAAAGTGAAGCTCTGCGACCTGGGTGGCGTCAATCCGTTGATACCACAGCTCGAGGACGCGCATCGGCGCATAGACTGCCATGTGTGCGCGATAACCGGCGACCGCGGCCCGGGTTGCATCGGCGTTCTTCCGCTTCGAGAATCCCAAGTAACGGCCGGCGACGGCGACACTCGCGACCAAGCGCTTGAGATCCCATTCCCAGGGCGCGGGCAGCGTCTCATCGAAGTCATTGACGTCGAAGACCAGGTGACGCTCGGGCGTGGCATACCCGCCGAAGTTCATCAAATGCGCATCGCCGCCGGCTTGGACACGAATGCCGCTGGTCGGCGTGCGCGAAAGATCGTACGCCATGATGGCAGCGGCGCCACGCAGAAAGGAAAAGGGCGAGTGCAGCATGCGCCCGTAGCGAATGGGCACCAACCCAGGTACGCCATCGCGGTTGGATTTTTGGAGCATCGCAATAACATCGCGGCCACGATGCGATACGGAGAACTCAGCTTGCGCCGAGCGCGGAGTCTTGCTGCGCAACGCCCTGCCGGCGTCGCGGCGCACGGCAGCATTGCGAAGTGCCAGGGAGCTGCGCGCCCCGCAGCGATAGATTGGGCCGGCCCTTTTGCGCATGGCAGCACCTTCTGTGAGTCCACCCTACTCTACAGAAATCGGCCGCCAGCGATGTCGGAAAATTTCAAGCTCTAGCTGAGATCGTCGTGCATATCGTCGCGGATGGTCTTGCCGCCTTTCATGACAAACATCAGTTACTCATCTGGTGCAAATCTGCGCGTGGATGCTGAGCGCGCTTCCGACACTGTTGGCGACTGCCGTGCTTTTTCGGCCCGCTCCTGAAGACGGGGATCGGCCAGCTTCGATGTCGGTGCCGCAAAATCCTTGGTTGCGCCTTGCCGCTCAAGCGAGCCGACTCGTTCATCAAGAGCGCATTGGCACGCGGCAACGTATTGAGCACCGTCTTTGCAGGACGTGACAAATAAAATCACTCATTTACTTGGCAGCGCTCAAAACACTCAAGACCGCTTCAGAGACTCGCTCATCGATTGCTGCCGCATTTTTCGAATGAACCGGGTAGCCAATCTGCGCCTGCATGTGGCCGTCAACGATGTGCATTTGTACCCGCGGTTTCGCGTCGCTGCTGACGCCCGATATGGACAACCCCTGAATCTCGCGACTCTGACGTTCAATTTCGCTGCGGGACTCTTCGGTCACCGCCAGCACGGCCGTCAATAGCCGCTGCTTCAACGCGGCATAGTCGCTGACTGCCGGTAATGGCAGCGTGATTTCATGCCAGGATAGATCAACACCGGGAAGCTGTTTGAACAGTCCTCCGGAGGCTTGGAAGACGATCAGGTTGGGGAATGCAACCACTCGGCCGGTGGGTCCCAAGGGGCCCTGATCATGAAATTCCATTAGATGCATGCGTACCAACCCCAAATCCAACACCTCGCCTACCACCGTGCCGATTTGAACCCGGTCTCCGACACGTATTCCGTACTTGCCAATCAGGAAGAAATAGCCGACGACCGACACCAGAACGCTCTGCATCGCGACCGCAATGCCCGCCGTGATGAGACCCGCAAAGGTCGCGAAACTGCTGATTGCCGTGACAAAGCTCAATCCAATAATGCCGACGATGGCCACCCACATCAGAATGGCTCGCACCAACAGGAATACGTAACGACGCCGCGGTTCATGCACATACCGCAATACGGCGCGACGCCAAAGCTCCGCGAACACCAAGACCGCCAACAACAATCCAATCACGATGCCAAGACGCACTGCCAACATTCGCCATGCGTCGTGATACTGACTGCGCGTGGTACCACGCCAGGTGTCAAGATTGTGGCGGTATTGCTCCAGCAGCACCGCCTCCTTGCTCAACGGCAGCAGGATTGAAGAAGTCTGCTTGAAAAGCCACGCCAAGGTATCGAACTGAGTTCGAAGCTGCTGCAAGACAACGCCGTTTGCCTTGTCAGCTGCTGCTGCGAGCGCATCGCTTCGAGCAGAGTAAGCTTGCAACCGCGCGCGAGGCGTCTCGCCAGATTTGCGGAACAGGTCCGCTAAATCCTTGGAGCGTGCATCGATGACTTCGATCGCCTTGATCTTATCCCTGAGACGAAAGACATTCTCCGCCAGTTCCCATATCCCGCCGCGAACCTCTGGCCTATCGAGGCCTTGATTCGCGGCTGGCGGGGTCGTTGCAGAGCTTGCGCCGGCCGCCAAAGTGGCAGTGGCCCGAATCGGCGCAGCAGTGCCGCCCGCGCCGGGCATGCTGGCTGCAATCGCATCGATGTGAGCTTTGAGTGCCTCGGCGTCGGCGCTCTTCTGGTCGCGCTGATTGATGAACTCACCCATCGTATCCAAAAGATTGGCGCGCGCCGCATTCATCGCGAGTTCGCTTTGCAGCTCCTGCAGCTTTGTTTCCAGGTCTTTGTTGGCTCGCCCTCCGGCGAGCTTCTGTTTGTCCGCAGCGATTTCTCTTTGGATCAACTGGCGCTGCGCATCCAGCTGCTGGCGCTGTTGATTGAGGATCGCGACTGCAGACTTGTCGGCACTCCCTTGCGCTGCGTGCGCATCGCTGCTTAGCAGTTCCGCATCGGCTCGCGCCAATTCAACCGCCAGCTCGGCGACTTTGTCGGCGATCTGGCGGTTGGCATAGAGGAATAGCACGTCGCTGGGTTGACTGGCATTTTCTTGCTGAATCCCGAGAGTTCGATACCACTCGCTGGTTTTATCCAATATCTGGACCACCTCGCCCGAGGTCAGTACTGAGGCTTCAGTCGCAGTGGCATTGGTCGGCGCGACAGGCGAGACGGCAGGATTCGGCGCCGCGGCGGCAACGGCGGCAACGGCGACGATAGCAGAGACGACAAGTGCTGAGATGAATCCCCGAAACATGAGGGATGCTAGCTCAAATACGTTGGGTCCAGTGCACAAATGCCGTGCTCCAGTCTTAACTTGCGTTGCACTAGTCGGTTCAAATCCGGCTTGACCTGCTGCGGGAAGGACCGGATCAGATGATCTCGGTTCTTCGGCGCTCGCCGCTCGGGGAATTTGGATCGGTTCCCCGAGGGCGACGCCAGGCTCCAGGACCCACACTTGACGTTGCCTGCGCACCACAATTTGCGCTTGGCCAACATTGACCCTAAACGAACGCGGCACGCTGGCGGCAGCCGCGGAGCACGGCCCCAAGGATTTTGCCGATTTGCTGCTGAGCCCGGGTGTGGGCGCCAGAACCGTGGCTTCACTTGCCTTGGTGGCGGAAGTCATCCACGGCGCGCCGTATCGATTCAAAGATCCCGCGCGTTTTGCTCTGGCACACGGCGGAAAAGATGGACATCCTTTTCCGGTTCCGCTGAATGTCTATCAAGGGCCATCATTCGCCGAATATATTGCTGCCGAACGCAAAAACTCGCCCAGCTACGGCGGACGATCCGCATGACGGTTATTTTCAGTCTTGGCCACCGACGCTGTGCAACTTGCGATCGCTGTGTTTGCGTACGCCCGCCGCGCCGGCTCGAATGGACGGCGGCATCGACAGCAAGAGGTCCTGAAGTCTGCCGGCTACAGACGCTTTGAATGGCAATACATCGTCAAACGGCAGCGCATCAGACAGCAGAAATCCCTGCAGGAGAATGCAAGGGTTGCTCGCGAACCATGCGAACTGCTCGGGTCGTTCGATGCCCTCGGCTGTCACTTGCAGACCCAAGCCAGCGCAAAGCTCGATAATCGCTGCGGCAATCGCGGCCGAGCGTGCGCTCAAGTCAATGCCCGATACCAGGCTGCGATCCAGCTTGACTCGCGACAGCGGCAGCTGCTCCAGGGAAGTCAGGGAGGAATATCCCGTGCCGAAGTCATCCAGCGCAATGCCAAAACCATGCGACTGCAGAACGTGAAGAGAAGCAATGGTCGCTGATCCTGTCTGCAGCAACGACTCCGTCAATTCGAGTTCAATGCATTTTGCCGGCAGCCGAAACTTTTCCAGTAGAAACAGTATTTTTTCGACAAACAGATGATCGAGTAGTTGGCGCGGCGAGACATTGATGGCCACGCGGGCGTCGACCCAGCCGCCGTGGTGCCAAGTCGCGGCGTCGCGCAACGCCGCGTGCAAAACCCAGGAGTTTATTTCCGCCATGAGCCCCGACTGTTCGGCTACCGCGAGGAACTCGCCGGGCTTTGCCAATTTGCCGTCTGGTTTTCGCCAGCGCAGTAGCGCTTCAACCAATCCGATTTCCGCACGCCCGACACTTATTTCAGGCTGATACGCCAATTCAAATTCCGAGCGTTCAAGCGCGAGCCGCAGGCCCTGTTCCAGCGTGAATCGCATCGCCGCGCTGGCGATCAGCTCGGGTGTAAATACAGCCAGCTGATTGCGTCCGAGTTCCTTGGCGAGAAACAGGGCCGAATCGGCAGCCAGCAACAGTCCCTCGGGCTCTAATTTGTGCTCCGGAAAAATGCTCGCGCCAACGCTCACGCTGATGCTGAGGTCCCGATCATCGACTGTAACCATTTTGTGGAAGGCGTTGGCCAGGAGGAGCCCAAACTCACGTATTGCTGCGGCGGAATCGGCGTCTTCGTATACCAAGGTAAATTCGTCGCCGCCCAGGCGCGCAACGAAACCGAAGCCGTCGACCAATTCTTCAAGCCGGTTCGCGACGCTCATGAGCACGCGATCCCCGAACATATGCCCGAGACTGTCGTTTATATTCTTAAAGTTATCAATATCGAGAAAATAGACACCGACAAACCGATTCGTCTGCTGCGCCCGACTGATGGCAGCGCTCAGCAGCGCGGAGAGATGCCTGCGGTTTGGCAGCGACGTCAATGGATCTTGGTGCGCCAACTGCTGCAGTTTGTAAGTGCGTTCGGCGACTTGATGCTCCAGACTCTCCTGCTGGGTCTTGTAGGCGTCCGTCATCGTCTCTAGCTGCACCGACATGCGATCGAAAGCTTGCGCCACGATGTCGAGTTCCTTGATACCGCCGCGCCCCACCCTCACGTTTGATTGCCCGTCCGCCAATTGGCGTGTCGCCCTAATGAGCCGGCGGACCGGTAAGACGACGCTTCGCACCGTAAGCACGGAAATCGCGACGATGATGAGCATCACGAGCATGGTAACCGTCGCCATCAGCTTGGCGGCCCGTGGATCGGTTCGTTCAACAGTAGTTTCAAGCAGCACGGGCGGCGTTGGCGCGATGCTCGGCAACCAGGGTTGCGCATGGGGATGCAGGCCGTTCGAGTTGTCGGTGGCGATTCCGTTCTTTGCTGATAGCGTCGCGGAGGCCAGCTCAACCTGGAGTGTTCGACCCATTTCAATGAATCGCCGCTCGTTGATGGCGAATTGCTCATTCGACTTCTGCAGAGATTCCCTTAGGCTCGCCATGGCGGCAAAATCCATCGCGACTGCGCTAAACCATTCCGCACCCTCCGATTTGCTAAGACTTGATTGGCTTTTCGTGAGCGTCTCTGACAGAGCCGTCTCTGCATCGATGAGCTGAGCGATGTGCCCGCCATCAAGCGTCTCACCGGCAATCAGTCCCTCGCAGCGTTGCCGGATCAAATCGAGCTCGCTCCGCAACTCAATCAGCGATTTTTTCGCAATGACTCTGCCGAATACGCTCCACGCCCCATCCAAGGCTCCTCGAATTCGATCCGCAATCAGCTTCGCATGATTGCCGTACGCCGTCCGGTCCTGGCGGCGCTGATCGCTTAGCAGAATAAGCTCCTCGCCCCGTCCTAGGTAAACAGGCACGGGCGGGGCCCACGCAGCCGCCGGCTCTTTGGCGCCTCGATAGGCTCGGAACGCGAGTTTTAAAGTGTCTCTGGCCGCCGTGTAGTCAGAATTGTTCGCCGCCGTATTACTATTAGCGCGTGAGCGGCTCGCCTGCGCAAAGCGCTCTACCGCGCCGAGTACCGCAGGCATTTTCGACTTTGTGACCTGCGGAATGATGGGCAACGGTGCCGGCGTTTGTAGTCTGACGCTTTGAATTTCTGGCGAGCGCGCGACGGTGCGAATGATGCGTACGCTCTCTCGGGCAATCATATTGGCGGTTCCCGCCAACAGCGCAACCGCAGCGAATGAGATCACCATGCGCGGCATGATGCCGAGACGGTGGAGCGTCGAGGCCCGCATAAGGATGCGTCCTACGGCGCCTGCGAGGACGGAACGGATAGCTAGAAAATCCACGAAATTGCGGCGATAACTTGGCACAGGTGCATCTTGCCCATCGCTCGCTTAGAGGGGCGTTTTATGTAGCGAAACTGTGGCTTCTCTCTCGAAGAGTGGCGATTGAACATAACCGGCGAATGTAGCGGTGATCGCCGCAGCTCGCCTTGGCGCGTCCAAGCGACTAAAAATGATGCCCGACGGTTGTTCGATGCCGACACCTGGGGCCAAGTCGCTGAGGTCGCGCGCGCCGCTGACGATGCGCTCGTCAGCGAAATTGAAAGCTGGCAAGCCGCCTGCAGCGGCAAGCGAATCGCAGCACCGATCTGAGCCCCGGAGGCAAGACTTCGCCTTTAGGGATTTGTCCTACCCTGTTTCGATGCACTGAGAGACTCGACGAGCGCACCAATGAGTGCATGATGACACGCACCGATGATTGCTCAGCTAGCGGGGTGGCGAAATGCCTAAGAATCTAAAAATGACCATAAATCTCATCTTGATCGGCCTAACCTGCGCTCGCATGTTAAGACTCCTAGTCCATCGCACACCTAGAGTCCGCCTAGGCAGGATTGAGTCCGCCTAGGCAAGACTTGGGTGGCAATCGAATCGGCCCGAGGACGGTTACCAGAACCCTTAGCTCGGCGGCTGACCTGGAATCGGCAGGACCTCCATGATCTCGACCGAGTCGCCGGGGAAGATGCTGAAATGCGGGTGTTTCTCGAACAGCTTGACCGCCGCTTCCTGGGACTCGGCTTTGACAACCACGTAGCCTGACAAATTGTTCTTCGTGTCCGACACGCCCTGCGCCGAGGCGCGTTTAGTTTTACCCAAGGGCCCGCCGGTCTCGACAATCACCGAACTGTGAGCCTTCATCCAGTCTCCCCACGCTTTGATGCCCGCCGCCTCAATCTGCTTGCGCTTGCCCTCTTCCATCGCCATGAACTCGGCGAATTTCGGTGAGCCCGGCGCCCCGAGATAGATAGCTAGAAAATTTTTCATTGCTTGCTCCATTTGGTCAGTCGTATATGCAATCTTAAAGGAATTAATGCCTGCTATTTCCCGCGCAGCCCGCGGCGTCAAATCGCTGCCGAGGCCGGGGCCTCTCGCTCCACAGGCCAGGGCTGTGCCCAGGCGGGAATACGCATCAGGCCATCGATCCAACTCACGATGTTGGGATACCCCTCGAAAGGCATTTCCGATTCACGCCAAGAAGTCGCCATCGAGGCGAGCTGGAAATCCGCAATGGTCAGCCGTCCGCACACCGCATAAGTCCGGCCCGTGAGATGGCTTTCTAATACATCGGCAAACTTCAACAAATGGAACACATTGGACTTTAACGACTCACGGTCCGGCGGGCCAAGGCCGAACGTCGATTTGACCACATGTTCGAAATAAAACGGCCCCACGGCAGGTGACCAATGACAATCATTCCATGACAACCAGCGCAACACCTCGACTTGCTCGGTGCGCTGCGCGGGCCACATGTCGGATCCGGCTTTGATGCAAAGATAAGCCATGATGGCTGAGGATTCCCAAAGCACCTGATCTCCGTCCACGAGCACCGGCGCCTTCTTGTTGGGATTCAGCGCAGCAAAATCCGGCCCCTTAAGTCCGCCGGCCATCAGGTCGACCTCGACAAATTCCGCCTGGATGCCCAGATACTTGGCCAGCGCCAAAACTCGTCGGGGAGCCTGTGCCTTGATCCAATAAATCTTCACCTCGATTCTCCTGCGCAGCGTCGCCGCAGTAATCGCAGCCGCCGCGGTCAAAGCGCCGATGTTGCGCACAACGGGCACATCACGGGGTCTCCAGTCGTTTCCTTCATGCTAAAGACGATTGGAGAGGCTTCATTTCGACAATCGGCGAGTGAATATGTGCGGACCTGTCGCGGCACTGCAAGAGAAATCTCCGCACGGCTTCACCGGCGGTCAAATCAATGGCGCGGGAGAAGGCGGCGCGGGGATCGCCCGAGCGCCCGATCTGAAACCACGAGGCACCCCCGTCGACCGTCTCGTACATGCTGAAGGCCGCCTCGACAGCCGGCGGACTCGAGGCGACGTTGAGGCAGATTCCCTCTATCATCGAAAACTGTCCTTTCGCAGCTCAAGGAGTGCAGCCATCTCCGATCTCTCGCCGGCGCAAAAAACGCAGGTCGATGCACTGCTGGATGAGCTGCTGGATCTACCTGAGACGGAGCGCCTGGGCAGCCTGCGCGATCGCGATATTGGCGATGCCGACGTCGTTTCAGAAGTTGAAAGTATGCTGCGTGCCATGCAAGCGTCGTCTGCATTTCTATCCGCGCCCGCCAGACCCCGAGTCAATGAAACTCTACAAGATCCCGTAATCGGTACCCGGCTTGGAGTTTGGAGAATTGTCCGCTTGATTGGCCGCGGCGGCATGGGCGATGTCTATGAAGCCGTTCGCGCGGCTGGCGACTACGATCAACGGGTCGCTATAAAATTGCTGCAGCGTGAAGCGGCCGCCCAGCTGCCACGCTTTCAAGCGGAACGGCAAATCTTGGCGCGCTTGGAGCATCCCGGTATCGCGCGCCTCTACGACGGCGGTCTGACCAGTGACGGCCGGCCGTACATGGTCATGGAATACATCGCAGGGCTGCCAATCACGGACTTTTGTTCATCCACTTGCGCGACATTTGAACAGCGGCTCAGGCTGTTCATGCAGGTGTGTACCGCGGTGACGTTCGCGCACCGACATCGAATTGTGCACCGAGATCTTAAGCCCTCGAATATTCTCGTAACGGGCGATGGATCGGTCAAATTGCTCGATTTTGGCATCGCCAAGCTGCTGGATGCGCAGCTCGCGCACGTGACTCAA
The DNA here is from genome assembly GCA_041690895.1 of Gammaproteobacteria bacterium. Lineage (GTDB taxonomy): Bacteria > Pseudomonadota > Gammaproteobacteria > Steroidobacterales > Steroidobacteraceae > Bog-1198. The sequence continues at coordinate 7,424 of JBEPVT010000031.1, read as the reverse complement.
ACGGTGGCGCCCATGACGCCAACCTGCGCGGCGCCTGAGCAACTCACCGGTCAGCCGATCACTAACGCTACGGACGTTTATGCGCTAGGCGTGCTGCTTTTTGAGTTGATGACGGGGACGCACCCGTGGTTGGCAACCGATACGCCGGTGCTTCAGGCGATGCGCACGCTGCTGGACCGCCCAGCACCCATTCCGAGTCGAATCGCGCAAGCGCTCGCACGGGCGCCGATTCCAATACGGCTGCTGCGCGGCGATCTCGATGCGATCGTCGCCAAGGCGCTGCGCAAGGAGCCAGAACACCGATACGCCACCGTGGCGGCATTGGAACTAGATATTGCGCGGCTGCTGCGTGGCGATCCCGTCGAGGCCCGCCACGGCGCGCGGCTTTACTTCATCAGGCGCGCCATCCGTCGCTATCGCTGGAGCGCCGCCGGCATTGTATTGGCGGCACTCGCGTTCCTCTTTGTGGCAATGAGGGCAAGAAATGCACAACCGTACAGGGCACCAAGCGCCGCCGCCGCACACACGGTAGCCGTGCTGGGATTTAGCAATCTGTCGCAAAAGGAAGCTGATTCCTGGCTCGCGCCCGCGTTGACCGAGATGCTGAGCACGGAACTGGGGGCTACCGAGACCATACAAGTGGTGCCTGATGAACTGGTCCGCGACATCCTCAAGGGGATGACCGGGTATTCCGCCGGCGGCGGCTACAGCCCAAAGACGCTCGCACTTCTAGGCCAGCACCTAGGCGCCGACTATGTACTGAGCGGCGGCTATCTAGTGAGCTCCGCCGCCGCAAGCTCGTCTTTGCGCGTGGACTTCTCTCTCTACAGCGCTCAAACCGGCACACCGACGGCAACGCTCTCGCGGCAAGCAGCGCTAGTTGAGATAAATGATCTGGTCAGAAAAGTCGGGGCGACTTTGAGGGAAAGATTGGGCGTCACGCCGCCCAGCAGCGAATCGCTTGCGCTTCTCGCCAATGAGCAGCCGCCTTCGCTCGACGTCGCACGCCGCTTAAGTGTTGCTCATGACGCGATGCAACGTTACCAGCCCGCCCAGGCGCGCGATGAATTGCTCGAAGCCGTCGCCGAATCGCCGGGCTATGCTCCTGCTTACCTGCAATTATCCGAAGCCTGGTCGGCTCTGGGCTACCGGCAAAAGGCAGTTGCAGCAGCAGAACAATCCGAAAACCGAGCAGCGACCCTGCCGCCGGAGCAGCGCTTGCAAGTGGACGCCATCTTGCAGACCGAAAATTATCAATGGGAAAGCGCCGCAAAAGACTGGAATGCGTTGGTTAAGCTAAGGCCCGAGGCGATCGAATATCGATTACGACTGATCGATGCGTCGCTCTCGGCAGGGTCGATGACGGCGGCGCAGTCTGCCCTCGCAGACCTACAGCAGTTAAGAAATGCCAAAAACGATCCGCGCGTCGAGCTGACCGCTGCGCAGGTTGCGCGCGCACGGGATGACTCAAAGGCGACAGTAGCTCACGCGCAGCAGGCGCTTAACCTCGCGGTGCTGCGCGAGGCGCCCGGGCTGATCGCAGATGCGAGGATCCAACTTGCGTCTGGACAAATGCGTCTTGGACTGCACGATGCTGCCAATGCGGGTCTGCACTCAGCCATCGAGGAATATCGTAAGTTGGGCAATCCACGCGGCGAGGCGGAGGCGCGCCGCCGACTCGGGCTGCTGATGGGGTCGCAAAATCTCGGCGCGGAGGCACGCGATGAATATCAACGCGCCATGGCTATCTATAAGGCCACCGGCGATCTCGGTGGCGTCGGTGCTGTGTATCGAGACCTATGCGAAATGCTGTGGGACGCAGGCGATCGTGACGGTGCTCTCGCCGCAGCGCGGCAAGGTCTGGAGATAAGCCGCCAAACGGGCGATCTGAAAATGCAGGCGTGGACGCTGCGTGCAGTTGCCAACGTCGCCGCGGATGAATCTGCCGGCGACGAGGTGATGGGCGATTTTCGCGAAGTCATGGCGCTCACGGAACGCAGCGGCGATCGCGGCGGACACGCCTGGTCGCTCGCGAACTACGCGGATGTCGCGCGTCTGCGCGGAGACATGACAGTGGCAGGCGCTTCCTGCGACAAAGCCCTCAAGGAAGCGTCCGAGCTGACCGACCCACAATTCTTTATTTTCGCAAAATTCACCTGCGCGCTCGTCGCTGTTGATCAGGGACGGAATGAGCGCGCGCAGACGATGCTTAAAGAGGTGGCACAACAATCAGCGGCGAGCAACGATCGTATTTATTTGGCCGATGCGTTAACCACACTCGCTCAGTTGGATATGGAAAGTTCTCACTGCCCGGAGGCAAAGGACCGATTGCGTAAGGCCATCGACCTTTTCGCCGCTGCCGAGGCAACCACCGGTCAGGCCAATGCCGAGGCCCTGTATGCGTTGTGCGCCCAAAATTCGGGAGAGACGGCCGCACGCGATCAGGTCATAGCTCAAGCGCGTATGTTACGCACGGGGATTACATCACGGCAGGAGGTCTACTACACCGACATCGTATTGCTGCAACTCGGGTCTGACGGCGACAGCAAGAGTAGTAGAATTGAAAGCTTAAACAGGTTGGCCACAGACGCAGCAAAGCGGCACTGGCTTGGCTGGTCGCTCGAGGCCAAGCTCAGCGCGTGGCAGTTGACTGAAGCCAACGGTGACAGAATGCTCGCTCAACGGATGCGAAAGGATCTAGAGCGTCTCGCGAAACAGCATGGCATGGGCCGCATCCTGGCTCGGTTGCGTTATTTGTCCGCCACCTCAATCAAGATGACCGATTCCACCACCAAGCCGCGGCAAACAGTACCACCATCATAATGGAGGCGGCCAGCTTGACCAGGGTGCCGAAGATCAAGCCCAGCCATGCGGCAATGCCGACATGCGTCGAACGCTGCAAACTGCGTCCAGCGGAGAGTTCGCCGATGAGCGCGCCGAAAAATGGTCCGAACACCAATCCGGGAATTCCTAGAAATAGACCGATGATGGTGCCGATGAGCGCGCCCGAGATGGCTTGGGCGCTCGCGCCGACTCGCTTGGCGCCCAACGCGGCGGCGGTAAAATCCAACAACAAGCCGACGACTGCGATGCTCGCGATGCCCATGAGCCAGCCCGTGCTCACATGTTGGTAATGATCCACAGCGGCAGCGAGCCAGATGCCGCCGAAGATCAACGGAATGCCTGGCAGCATCGGCAGCACGGCCGCTGCCAGACCGGCCACAATGAGTGCTGCTGCAAGCACATTGAGGAAGATGTAAACGATCAATTACTTAACTTACTTAACCACCGCCGCCGGCGATGGTGCAGCCCGGATCCAAAAGCAATTCAACCGTAGGCCCGGTGCTGGTTAGCATTGCGAATCCGGCGCCGTCGCTGTACTGCATGCCTGCGACCAGCAAAGTATAGGTTTCCAAGTGGTGTCTGGCATCTGGACTGAGTTGCGCCAACAAATCGAATGGCTTCGTAGCCTCAAGACTGGTATCGGCAATGCGCATGGCCTGATAAGTCAGGCCGATGACCGTGATCGGCGACCATTTGTCCGTGAGGCGCGCAGTGGCCGCGTGCAGCGCGTCGGATACATCCTGCCGCAGGCATTCGATGTGGACGTGGAACTGACTTTGGTCGCGCGCCCGCGCCGTATTGATCGCCAGTCCAATCGCGGTGCGGGGCACGGCATGGCCCACATATTTACTCAAGAGATCGCGTGCGCCCCAGGCCTCCGCAAAATAGTTTGGCATATCAGGATCCAGCAGTGCCTCGCTGTCGCCGCCCGACATGGTCTGAAGCGGAACCAATAAGTAGTGCGCGCCGCCCTTGGGATCCGCGAGCACCGCATAACCCGGGCTGTCCGGCTGTGGACCGGCGAGCCACACGCGCTCGCAGGGAGATGCGTCTTTATGTGCGCGCCAATTCACCAGGCATTGATTTTGCACTATCTGCCTGAGGCCATCGCGCCCCGAATTAGGGATAAGGTCGGCGCCTTCCTTGCCTTGCATACGCGAGCCTTTGCCCCCGCCGCCGCCCGGACCCGCGCTCGCCGTGAACGCAAATGCGATTGCGGCCGCCGCCAGGATCCCTCGATATAGCTTCACAATTTGATTTCCGCAATGTTGGATTTAGCCATTGTAGCGGGCCCTCTGCAGTTGCAAAGGCTATTTGTGGCTCACCTAAGTTTTATATAAAGTAGCCTTAGCGTGCTGAGAACGCGCTCACTCAGGATGCGTCGCGCAGGGAGCGGCAACCCGACGGCCGTCCGGGCGTGAATATGGGGATGAAGCCGAGATCCGCCGCCAAAGCCTCCTCAACGACATTCTTGTCGTCGATTCGTATTGGGATAGCAGGGGCTACGCGGACTCACGCAGCGACAGAATCCAATAAGCCGCGCGAATACGGCGCTTACAACTTGGCTAAGACACTGCCCGCGAGCGCCTTTTCCATGGACGTTTGGTCAGACACGCTGGGTCCATACACCTTGAAGAGGTAAGCCGTATTACCCTTCTTCACGCTCAGCGTTGCGAACTGCTTTTCAGTCGGCCGTCCCAGCGTCGAAAGGAATGCGTCATCGCCCAGGCCCGCCACCGCAGTCACAGTAGTACCGGGAAGGCCCGTCTTCATCTTGTCCCACTTGCTCCCATCCCAAAGCGACAGCGTGACGATTATGTGTGGCGCCGACCATGAGCAACCCGTCGTGGCGATCGGCTGTGCGGCACCCACGCTCACGCCGACAGCGACGCTAACCTGCGCGGATGATAGGATGCTGCAAGGAGCTGCCTGGGCCGCGGCCGTTCGCGCTCCGAGACCGGCGAGGATGCAGAATAAGCCCACGATGAAATGCGGCAAAACCATGGAATTCATGAAAGCTCCGTGGAGTTTGTTCAGCCTAACGGTACACGTAGAGCGGCGGCTGTTTCAACTAGCCGCCCGTGATCGGGCGAATGCTGCCGCCAAACCGCAAATAGGCCCAAAACCAATTGGTCAGTGTCGCAACGCGATTTCTGACGCCCAACATGAATCCCACATGCACCAGTCCCCACAGCCACCATGCGGGCGCTCCGGACAGTTTGAAGCGGCCAAAATCTGCCACCGCAGCTTTACGGTCGATGGTGGCGAGGCTTCCATAATGGATATAGCGAAACGCTGGCAACGGGTTTCGCGCTTCGATGAGCGCGCGAATGTGTTTTGCAACGTACGTGCCGCCTTGCTTAGCAGCCGGCGCAAGGCCTGGTACAGGCTCGCCGTTCCAGCCTTTGCTCGCCACGGTGTCGCCGATGGCAAACACATTTGCCATCCCTGGGACTCGAAGATTGCTGTCGACGATCACACGTCCCGCTTTGTCGGCGGGTGCGTTCAACCACATTGCCGCGGGTGACGCGGAGACGCCCGCCGCCCAGAGCACCGTTCTCGCTTCGATACGTTTGCCGTTGATGGCAACGCCCATTTCGTCGATGTGATCCACTCGTCCCCCGCGGTGAACCTCGACCCCGAGCGCCTCGAGCGAGCGCTGTGCGATGCCGGCGAGGCGCTCAGGAAAGCTCGGCAGCAGACGGGGCGCGGATTGAACCAAAATCACGCGCGCCGTGGAGGGATCGAACGCGCGGAATTCATTCTGCATCCCGAAACGCGCCAACTCTGCGATCGCGCCGGCGAGTTCAACGCCGGTTGGGCCGCCCCCAACGATCAGGAAAGTCAAAAATCCTTGCCGTTCCTCTTCTATGGAGGTGGCCTCTGCCCGCTCGAAGGCGGTGAGAATTCGACGCCGGATCTCCAGAGCATCTTCGACACGTTTAAGACCGGGAGCGAATGGTGCCCATGCCTCCTTGCCGAAGTAGCTATGTGTGGCGCCTGTCGCCAATACAAGGTAGTCGTACGGGATCTCTCCATGCTGTGTCGAAACCATCTGACGTTGCGTGTCGACGCCGGTAACTGTGCCATGCAGCAGTCGCGTTGAGGGTGAGTTTCGAAAAGCCTGCCGGGCCGGCGTCGCGATGTCGCCGGGAGACAGCGCGGCTGTAGCGACTTGATACAGCAGTGGCTGAAAAAGATGGTAATTCGTGCGATCGATTAGCGTCACGGCCACCGCCGCGTCTCGCAACGCGTCCGCGCACCGCAGACCGCCAAATCCTGCGCCGACGACAACCACCCGGGGCAGTCCTTCCTGGCCAGCGGATTTACTGCGCTGAAAAAAGCGATCGCGCAAACGCAGCAGAGCTCGATCGGTCGAAAAGTGTCCTCCGCCGTATATACCTAGGATCGCGAGAAACATGAGCAGATAAATTGAATCCGTATCCCGGGGATCAACCACTGAGTGAACCACAAGGCTGCCGATCAAAAGCGTTGCGATATATCGCGTCCCGGCGCCTATCTCGAGCAAGCTGCCGCCCAGCCACGCCGCCGCCAACGGCATGCTCATCGCGACATCCAGCGGGAACCAACGTCCAATCCTCTCAAGATCAAACGGTTGGCCATCCGCGTACGCTGCCACCAGCAGCGCCAGTCCCAGCCATACCCGTAAGAAGCATATATAAAGCGGTGTGCCACGCATTCGCAACCATTTGGAGATCTTGATCATGGTAGGGATCAGTGGCAGCGCGCTGTCGGATAGGTCCCGACGCAACATGTTGTCGAGTGAGATTGGGCCTGCACCATAGATCACAAACCATCCCGACACGGCTATCCAAAAGAGTTGCGTATCGAACGGCTCATATCGAAACTGCGTAACGCAGGACAAGGCCAACAGCGGTAGAGCCGCATATCGAGTCATAAAACCAATCGCAAGAAGCGCGGCGCAAACGAGGTAAATGCCGGTACTCAAGACGGCCGCGGCCGCAGGTGCCAGAAACGGAACGGGATTCTCTTGGCTTGCGAGTTCCAGCATCGACTGCCAGTGCATAAGCTGCAGCATGCCAAACACAAAAAAGAGTTTTGCAATCCATATGCGAATCGCCAGTTCGATGTAAGGCCACGCGAGCCCCTCGAATAGGCTCGACCAGAACCTCGAAATAGCTCGCGAAGTCTCGATTAGTTTGCGAAATAGCGGAGTGTTACGTGGTCCGATGGGGTTGTTTTGCATGTCAAGAAGACCGCAACAAGGCGCGACTTATGGCAAGGACTAGATATCGGCGATCGATATATGCCGCGCGATGCGCTCGATAGTCGAATAAACCGGCCGCCCGATTTACGCGCTAGTCGTTTTTGTCGCGCCGATCAGTTTGGCCCGAACGGCGTTCGCCCTGTTTCAGCGGCGTAGAGTCCAGATCGGTCGTTTCACGTCGATCGCTGGATCGCCTATCGGCGTGATGCTGATAGCGACAATCGCACTGCTTCTGGGTGCATCCTTCGAGAGGCAGCTGCGGCGCCTCCGCCGATAACCACTTGCGACCGTTAAGTGCAGCGACGATAGGGCATGGTTGACGCCCTCGCAC
>JBEPVT010000030.1:0-50398 GCA_041690895.1 Gammaproteobacteria bacterium | reverse complement strand
GGGCAAGCCAGCGGAGCAAATCGATAAAGAGTTAGTCTACGGCTTGGGCCACGCAAGGAACGCCAGTGATTCACTTACAGCAGTTTGGCTTCATCGAGACACCCGAGGTCGTCGCGCAAGCGATGCTTTGCGCGGACATAGATCGGGACGACGAAATAATGCTGCATTGGTGGGGGAGAGAGAAGGAACCTCCGCTCGCTGCGAAACTACGGCTGCATTGGAGGGAAGACAGGGCCGCTGCAGCACTTGAGATTCTGCAGGTCTTCAGAGCGGGGGAATTCGGCGGCTTGTACCTACCTAAATTGACGAACGAGGAAATTGATCACGTTACGGGCTACGCCGACACGCTGCACTTGAAAGCGGATGGTTGCTTTGATGGTATATGGACTCACAAGTCTGGCCAAACCGGAAAGATTAGCCTTAGCGCGCCATCCCCTGACAGTGTGATGGCCGTGCAGTGCGCCAACTGGTCCGAATTCAAAGCGTGGGCAAGTACAGCCCGAGATGAAAGCGACGCATCTCTCTTCCGAGGTCACGGAAGTAATCGCTTTCGCCTGCAAACGACACTTCACCGTCTGAAGCGAACCAGACTGGAAAGATACTGCGACGAAATGCTGCCTCCATTTCGTTTGCATGCCGAGGCAATTTTGAGCGAGCGCATCGATACCAAGAATAAGGACGATTACGCAATGTTACTTGGGCTGGCGCAACACCACGGACTACCCGCGCCAATTCTGGACTGGACGAACTCCCCTTATGTGGCGGCCTTCTTTGCATACGCGGACGCGCTGGAGGCTGCAGGAACCAGAGCGACAGACACCCATATTCGCGTGTACGGTTTGACTCGACAGTTCACGCAGAGATTCTTCGCGCCCGTAGTTTCGCTGCCCTACTACGCTCCTTACGTTTCTCCTCTCTCAGTCTCGCCCAGAAACAATCCAAGAATGTATGCGCAGCAGGGCCAATTCCTCGTGACCAACGTAGCCGATGTTGAGAGCTTCCTGCGGTCAATCGAGAAAAAGAACGAATTCAAAGTCCTCATTGCAGCCGATGTACCCATCAGCTGTGCGAGCGAGGCGCTGGAGGATTTGGCGTTAATGGGTCTGACAGCGGCAACGATGTTTCCGGGTCTGGATGGCGTTTGTCGCATGATGCGGCACTCGATGGCGTTTAAGCGTCAGCCAGTCTCGACCGTCAAACCCCCGGCCCTGGGGAAGCCATCAAATGATCCACAAAGTGAAACCGTACTTTCCGAAGATGAGCCAAAAAGCTCAGCCTAATCGGAACGCTCGCCACCCGTGCATGTCCGGTCGCAAAAAGAATCAGTAAGGTGACCTTGGCCCGGTGAAGCTCTAGGGGCAACTCCGGGGGCAACTGTCAAGTTTGGATTTCGGATACCATAGTGGTATCAAGGGGTTCCGGGAATCTTTAATTAGTCCCCGGTTCCACCAATTAACGGCCGCGAGCGGGTATCCGCAATGACAAGGATTGAAGTTCCGAACAACGGCGCAAGGCGTCGCTCCGGCCGCGCGGGGCGCTGGTTGATGATCCTACTGTTAATCCTCCTGGTCGGCAGCGGCCTGTGGACTTGGCTGACGCTCGCATGGGCGTATGCCGAGGGCGAGCGAGCGGGCGTGCTGCAAAAGTTCGTACGCCGCGGCTGGGTGTGCAAGACCCAGGAAGGTGAAATTGCGCTGTACTACGGCGGCGGCCAGTATTTAGGTCCTGGCGCGTCGGCACAGCTGTGGGATTTTAGCGTGCGCGACAAGTCAATCGCGCAGCAGCTAAGCAAGGCGGTCGGCCGCCGAGTGCAGCTGCACTACACCGAGCATCCAGGTATTCCCACCAACTGTTTTGCCGATACGCGCTACTTCGTGGATAAGGTGACGATCACCGACAACGAATCAGACACGGGACCTGTCCTGCCGCCGCCCGTGACGCCGCCCCACTAGGCAAATTTTCGCATCGAACTTGCGACTTGCTCCGCGATGCTCACAGCGGTGCGCAGTGCCAACAGGCCGTCCTCGCCGGTCACCGGCGGTGGCCGCCCGCTGCCAACCGCTTCCAAGAAGGCTTCGATTTCTGATTTGAGCGCATCGCCCTGCTCGTAGGTATTCTCATCAATCGCCACCTGCGGCATGCCGTCGGGCCCAACAGCGGCGCCCTTGCGGATCACCGTCAGTATCTTTTGCTGCAAATCGAGGGACATGTACGCGTCGTCCTGGAACAGCCGCAGCTTGCGCTCAGTCTTTAGGCTCACGCGGCTCGCCGTTGCATTGGCCACGCAACCATTTGCGAAGCGCAAACGCGCGTTGGCAATATCGATCTCCTTCGAAAAAACGCTGCTGCCGATGGCATCGACTGACACGACCGGCGAGCGCACGATGCTCAAAATCAAATCAATGTCGTGAATCATCAGATCCAGCACGACGTCGACGTCGGTGCCGCGATGTTTGAACGGCGCCAGCCGCGCCGACTCGATGAAGCGAGGAACGGTCAGGGTGGGCTGCACCGCGAGGACTGCGGCGTTGAATCGCTCCAAATGGCCCACTTGCAAAATACGTTTGAGCCGTCCAGCGACCTCAATGAGGCCTTCACCTTCAGCGATGGTCACGGTCATCGGTTTTTCGACCAAGACACTGGCGCCGGCTTCAAGAAAAGCCTTCGCAACCTCATGATGCGAGGCGGTCGGCGTCACGATACTCACGGCATCGACCTTGCCCAACAGTTGTCGATAGTCTTCGTGCGCTGCGACTTTCAGTTCGGCGGCAACCGCCGTGCGCGCCGCAGGGGAAGGATCGGCAATGCCCACTAATTGGGAATTTGGCAGGCTGGCATACTTTTGCGCATGAAATCGGCCGAGGTAGCCGACGCCAATCACCGCCGTGCGAATCAAGGAGGCGCGTCTCGCCGCCACTTGCTGTTGGCGCGATAGTTTTGACGCATTTGCAATGCGGCCCCGCCCGCGATGGCGAGTCCCGCGCCGCCCAAGCACAACAGCCCGCGCCACATCGTCCACAGCCCGGCCGAGAGCGACCAGAGCATCATGCCTGTGCCTAAGATTGCACCCACCACAATCAGCACCCAGGGCTTTGCGTCGTACAGTGTCTGAGGCGTCCAGGAGCGCATAGTCCGTGATTCTACAGCGGCGGGCGGCCTGGCGGGATTGGTTTACAATTGCGCATGGCTTTGAATCTGGCTCATCTCGCAGAAGAGCGCCCCTGGGCGGCTGAATTGGTCGTGGCCGGTGTAGGACTGCTTTTGGGCGTCAGCATTATGCCCGTGCTGATTTTTTACGCAGGCGTGGCAGCCCTGGGCCGTTTTGACGGCGCCAGTCTGGGGCGCCTGTACAGCAGCCTGTTTGAGGGTCTACGGGACGCATCCCTCGCCTCCTGGGCGGTGTTTCTAGGCCCCTATGGCCTATACCTGTTGTTCAGGGGCCTGCGCAGCTGGTGGCGCGCCAGCGCCGGGTTGAACCCAACGCCTTAAGTTTCGCGTCGCGCGGACGCTAACTTGCCATAAGCGGATCTTTCCCGCTTTGCGTCTGGAGTCGCGTTTTGAATTCCGAGATTGAGGCCCACCTCCGCCGAACCGTGAATTTCCCGTCGCCGCCGGGAGTGGCGACGCACATCATTGAGCTGGCGCAAGATCCCGAGATTGAAATGGGCAAGGTTGCGAAAGCACTGAGCATGGACTCGGCGCTGTCCAGCAAAGTGCTGCGCATCGCCAATTCGCCGCTCTATGCGCAGCGCCGCAAAAGCGAAAACTTACGCCAGGCTTTGGTCGTACTGGGACTCAATGCCACGCTCACGCTGGCGCTGAGTTTTTCCCTGGTCAAGTCATTGCGCGGCGCGAAGCCCAATGGCCTGAATTACAAGTTCTATTGGCGCCGTGCGCTGTTGGCCGCGACCGCGGCACGCGCGCTCGGCGATGCCATGCGCCAAACACTCGCCGAAGAGATTTTCCTGGCGGCGCTGCTGCAAGACGTCGGCATGTTGGCGCTAGATCAGGCCGTTCCGGATTTGTACCGAGATAGCGAAAAACTACAACGTGACCATGCAGCGCTCGTCGAGCACGAAAAAAAGCGCGTGCAGGCCGATCACGCTTATGTCGGCGGATGGCTGATGCGCACTTGGCACCTACCGGAGCGCCTGTATCGCGCCATTGAACACAGTCACCAATTAGAACTCAGCTATAGCGCTCTTCCCGCGGGCATATTTGACCGCTGTGTCGCACTCTCAGGTCCGGTCGCGGATCTTTTCTTGTTGGATCCTGAGCAGCGGAAATTTGCGGAGACCGCACTGTGCGCCGAGCGCAGTCTCGGCCTCGATCGCATGGCATTCGGGCAAGTGCTCGGTACCATCGGTTCGATGATTCCGGAGACAGAAGCGATCTTCGAGTCCGAGTTGCTATCGAAGCAGCATCCGGATTTGATTCTCGAGCAGGCGCGAGAAGTGCTGATGCTGCGCAGCCTGCACGCGTTGCGCGAAATCAATACCCTGCGTGCTTCCGCCGAGCCGGCATCCACGCAATCGATCGAGCTTGAGGAAGAAACCCGGCGCGATTCGCTGACGGGCGTCTACAACCGCGGCTATTTGGAGCAATTTCTGGCGCGTGAATTCGAGAACTCGACGCGGCACAAGTGGCCCTTGAGCGTCGCGTTCGTCGATCTCGACAACTTCAAGCTGCTTAACGAAAATTTCGGACATCAGGCGGGCGATCGGGTATTGCAGGCGACCGCGCGCATCCTGCGCGGCAATACGCGCGAGACCGACACAATCGCCCGCCATGGCGGTGAAGAGTTCGTGGTGGTGTTGCCCGCTACCGATGCCGACACTGCGCACAACATTTGCGAGCGTATCGTGATGGCGTTTCGTAATACCGGGCACGTGGTCGGTTCGCATCACGCCAAAGTTACGGTTTCGATCGGCTGTGCAACCCACGGCACGCAAATCCAATTTCCCAACTACGCCGACTTCATCAAGGCAGCCGACCAAGCGCTCTACACTGCCAAAGTGCGCGGCCGCAATCGCTCAGTGCCGTTCGATCGGCAGCTCGCGACACCGCTCGCCAAAAGCGGCTAGACCGCGCAAGCGGCGTCGATACCAAAATTAAGTCACGCCGCGCGGGCGTTATGTCTGCAGGCACTTGAACTGCGTCACAATTTCGACATGCAGTTCATTCCTGCTTGTCGCAATTTGGGAACATCCACTCAGCGGAAATATCACAACTAGAACTTTGACAAGGCATTGAATTTTTTTGGAGAGGCGTTGACGATGGGAAGCGACTACAAATCCGTAAGCGACGATGATTCCGATTTCAGCTTCGCGGTGCGCGAGCTGAGGCAGGCCAAGGCTGCGCAACGATTCACGCTCGAGCCAGACCCGAAGAAACCTTCATATAAAGAGCAAGGTGCGGATCCCTACAATACTTCCGGCAGCTTCGATCGCACCAAGAACTGGACTCGCGTAGGCAAGCGCTAGCGCGCCTCCTAATTGTCGGGAGAGGGGTTGCCGTGACGGTGAGACGCCCGAAATTCACTGTTCGGATACCAGCGCGGAAAGCGCTTGCTGCTGGCGATGCGAATTCCAATGCGGTAGTCCAAGTTTAGGTCGGTGACCGCGCCGCCCACGTCCCAGTCGGCAGAATATTGATCGCTTGGTTGGCGAAAACGCCGCGCAAAATAATCATCGATCTGCGTCTTGCCCCATAGCGGGCCGCGCGCGGCGCTATCGATGCCCGCTCGTGTGTAAAGGGCGGCTATCCCGCGGCGCGCGAAGCTGTAGCTGTCGGACCTAAAATACAACCCCAGCTGGGGATTGGGCTCTGCATGTGCTTCGCGTCCCTGCAATAGCGCCTCCGCGCGCGCAGCGTCTTCTAAGTCGCTATTGCCGAAACCCAAAATGCTGACATCACGGGTCCGCCCACCATCGATCAGCATGTCCACATTGATGACGGCAACGGTTTGCCGCAACGGCAGAATTGGATTCTCCACGTAGTATTGAGAACCCAGCAGATCGGGCTGCGCCGCCGTTGTCGCCAGAAACGCGATCGAACGGTCGGGCTTGGGATCGACGGTGCGCTTGAAGGACTGCGCCAATGACAGCAGTCCGGCAACCCCGGTCGCGTCATCGACTGCGCCGTTGAAAGTGTTGTGGCCGAGCCGAGCCGCATCGACGCCCAATGAGTCCCAATGTGCCGTGTACAGAACGTATTCACTTGACTTGCGTCCCGGCCACAGCGCCAGCACGTTCTGCGAGTTAAAGGAGCGAATCGCATTGTGAATTGTGGCATCGATGCGGATTCCCAACGACAACCCCTTGAAACCTGGATGCGAAGCCGCCAGCGTGGTTCTGGCGAAGTCGATTCCGGCGGAATTGAACAGCGCCCTCGCCACATCGTTCGCAACCCAGCCTTCGATCGCCGCGCGGCCGGCGTTCCCATCGGACGCGGGCAGCTCGAATTGCGCGCCTGTGAAAGTCGCCTGAATCACGTTCCAACCGTAGCCCACGACCGCGGCATCGTGAATCAGCAGCACGCCTTGCGCGCCCTGCCGCGCAGCCTCCTCCACCTTATAGGCATCGCGGCCGTATTCGGTCATGGCGTTGCCCTTGAACACCGTAGGATCCTTCGAGGCGTATCCCGGATCGTTTGCCAAAACCACGACGGTCTTGTTGTGAACATCAAGATTCGCGTAGTCGTTCCATGAATATTCCGGCGCGACGATGCCGTAGCCGACGAATACTAGTTCGCTGCCCCTGACATTTATTTCGGGCACGGCACGCTTGCTCCAGATCACCATGTCCTTGCCAAACACTAGATTTCGGCTGCCGCTTGCGCCGGTGGCAATCAGCGTCGCATCCGCGCTGGCGCTGATTTGCACCAGCGGAACTTGCTGCACGTAGCTCGTGCCATTGCCGGGCCTCATTCCGAGCTTGCGAAAATTCTCGATCAGGTAGCTGACCGTCTTATCCTCGCCGGCTGTCCCAGGCTTGCGGCCCTGAAAGTCGTCGGAGGCCAACACGCGGACATAATCTGCGTACGCCGTGTCGTCGACATCGGTGGAAGGTGGCGGTTCCTTCGGCCGCACCGTGCATCCCGGCAGCAGTCCCGCGATTGTCATAAGCAGAAAGAGGCACCTAAATCGCATAAGGTTACTCACGGTGATCGCTCAGCTGCGGCGCGGCCAATACAGCAAAACTACGCCGCCCAGGCAAATCCCAGTGGCTAGGTGCGCCCAACCGCGCCAGCCCATCAGGCGCGCCTGTCCGACGAAACTCCCAGCGCTGGCGGCGGTCAAAATCGCGAATGCCGCCAGACTGCCGGCCAGCCGGGGCATTTCGCGGGACAAATCCGGGTGTTCGCCCAGCAGGACGCAGAACACGACCAGCACAGTCCCGAGGCCGAAAGTGATCGATGCGGCGGATCCCAGGACAATACCGATCAAAACCGTGAACGGACGCATATCCTTCGGCTCATATACACTTGCTAGGAGGCACGAGCTTCTCTAGCCTTGATAGGGAGTGGGGACGGAAGTTTACAGGAGAACGGCGACGGTGATGACTCAACGGCCTAAGGCCACTCGTTCGCGATGGATTACCGGCATTGCAATCTGCGCGAGCGCAGTGGGACTTGCCGCCCTTTTAGGCGCCGCCATGACGCCGCCGGCCGCGGCGCCCGCTGCCGCATCGGTCCTCGCGCCCACTGAACAGGAAAACTACGTCGCGCGGCGCGTGGCGGACATCATTGCGCACGAGCACTACCGCCGAGCGCCGCTCGATGATCATCTTTCGAGCTTGATCCTCGACCGCTATCTCGATGCCATCGATGGCGCACGCAGCTATTTCTTTGCCAGCGACATCGCGGAGTTCGAAAAGTATCGCTACGAGCTCGACGATGCCATCAAGACCGGCGACGTCGAACCGGCATTCGTGATTTTCCGCCGTTATCAGCAACGCAGCCGCGAGCGCATGGCCTATGCCATCGATCTGCTCAACAAGAAGCCGGACTTCGACATCGACGAGTCGTTTAATTTCGACCGCGAAAAAGAACCCTGGCCCGCCAACGTGGCGGAGATGAACGAATTGTGGCGCAAGCGAGTCAAGAACGACGCGCTCTCTCTGGTGACTGCCGGCAAGCAATGGCCCGAAGTGATCGACGTGCTGCGCAAGCGCTACGAGCATGTGGCGAAGCGCATGAATCAGAGCAAGCCTGACGATGTGTTCGAGGCGTTCATGAATGCCTTCGTGCTATCGCTCGATCCGCACTCGAATTATTTCTCGGCGCGAAATTCCGAGGAATACAACATTCAAATGAGCCTGAGCTATGAGGGCATCGGCGCCTCGCTGCAATTGACCGACGACTATGTCACGGTCATCGATGTGATCGCCGGCGGTCCGGCCGCCGTCAGCGGCAAGCTCGCGGCAAGCGATCGCATCACCGCGGTTGGCGAAGGAAAAACCGACGAGTTGACCGATGTGATCGGCTGGCGATTGGATGACGTCGTGCAGAAGATCCGCGGGCCGGGCGGCACAATGGTACGCCTGCAGGTGCTGCCGGCCGGCGCGGCACCTGGGTCGGTGCAAAAAGTCGTCGACTTCACGCGCAACCGGGTTTCGCTCGAAGCGCAGGCCTCCCATAAGGCCATGCGCACGGTAGTGCGCAACGGCAAGGAGATCAAAGTCGGCATCATTACCGTGCCGAGCTTCTATCAAGACTACGATGCAAGCCGCGCCGGCGCGAAGGACTACCGCAGCACCACGCGAGACGTGCAGCGGCTGATCGGCGAGCTGCGCAAAGACGGCGCCGAGGTGTTGATAATGGATTTGCGCGCCAACGGCGGCGGTTACTTACCGGAGGCGGAGTCCCTCACCGGACTGTTCATCGATCGCGGACCCGTGGTGCAGTTGCGTGATACCACCGGGCATATCGAGGTCGACGACGATCCGAATCCCGCGATCTTCTACAGCGGTCCCATGCTGGTGCTGGTCGATCGGTTTAGCGCATCGGCGTCCGAGATCTTCGCCGGCGCCATCCAAGATTACGGACGTGGCCTCATTGTCGGTCAGCAAACCTACGGCAAGGGCACGGTGCAAAACGCCCATCCGCTGAACTACACGATTTTTGGACGTAAGCCCGAATTGGGCCAGCTCAATGTGACGATCGGCAAGTACTACAGGATCACGGGCGAGAGCACACAGGACCGCGGCGTCACGCCGGATATCGCTTTGCCATCGCTCATCGACGCCAACGAAGTCGGCGAGAGCACTCGCGATCGCGCTCTACCCTGGGATCACATCGAACCGGCCAGCTTTAGAGTCGAAGGCGATTTGAAGCCGCTTACCGCCTCGCTGGAGAAGCTACACGAGGATCGCACCGCAGGCAGCGCGGACTTCAAATACTTGCGCGAAGATATCGCGGCTCTGGGAGCCATGCGTAGCCAGAAGACGATGTCCTTGAATCAGAAAGCGCGCGAGGCGGAGCATAAACGCATAGACAGCGAACGGCTCGAGCGTGAAAACGCTTGGCGCGTTGCGCATGACGTCAAGCCGGCCAAGGCGCTCGACGAGATCAAGGACGATGCGACCGCGGGTATTTTGCTGGATGAGGCTTCGCAGATCGCTGCCGATTTGGTCGTGGTCTCGGCTAAGCGGGCGGCGCCGACGCAAGCGCGGCGCAATGACTCGGACACCGGTCCGACGCACCGTCAGCCGCTAGCGCAACAATAGCGTGTACAGATCCCAGTAATCCTCCGCCAGCACGTTCCAGGTGTTGGCGGAGGTAGGTTTAGGCTTGTCGAAATCAAGCTCGGTCACGGGCGGCGACAGCGAATCCGCCGTCGGCACCGTGTCAGCGGCATTGCGATAATCGCAGGTGGCGCGCAAGCGCTCCAATTTGGCCTTGATCAGACTGCCGATCTGCTTCTGATTGGCCACCGCAGCTTGGGCTTTTTGGACGCGCTGCATGTGGCTCTCGCAATCCGCGCGCGCGCCGAAACTCATCTCATGAACCCGGCGTGCCACGGCTTCCTTGGCGCGCGCCGCGAGCCCATATGCGTCGGCGTTCTCGCACAGCAGTTCAGCATAGCTGATGATGGCCAGATTGATGTTGCGCCGGGCGGCCAAGGAGAGACCAGGGAACTCCGGTGATGCCTCCTTCTCGATCGCGCTGCGCTCGGAGTGCAAATCGCCGACCGCGGCATCTGCCACCACAACGTGGCTGCGCAGTAGTTCCAAAGACTTGAGGCGGCGGCGACGTTTGAAGTAGTGCCAGAAAGCGGTCAATCTGCCGATTTCCTGCTGCTCCTCTGCGAGATGCCGGCGCTGTGCGTCCGCCTCGGCTGCGGCCGCGCGCAGACGCTGATCCGCGTCGGCCAGACGCGCATTTTTTTCCGCTTCAACGTCCGCCTTGTGCTTCGCAACTTCACGTGCTTCTTGTTGGCGGGTCAGATCGGCGGCGAAGCTCGAGAGCTGCTGATGGCAGGACTTCCAGAGCGCACGCAGCTGAAAAAATACCAGCGCGCCGAAACCCGTTTTCGGATCGCCCAGCAAGTCGCCGAGCGCGTCCATTTGTTCCTGAATGCGAATGGTCGCGCCTTCCTGCTGCTTGAGCCGATCGCGCAGCAGGTGAAACTCGTCTTTGAGATCGGCGTAGGCTTTCTTCAGACCCGCGCGATTCTGAAACAGCTGCATGAGCCGTTCTTCATCGGCACTTGCTGCGCCTGCTTCCGCACCGCCTTTTAGAAACGTCAGCTTATCAATCAAAGTGCCGCCTCATCCCATGATAACCGCAGGTCACCCGATACGAAGCCAATCTTCGTGGCTAGAAGTGATGTCCCCGCTCGGCGCAATATTCCAGCCATTTATTTAGCATCATGTTCCTTGCCCAGCGCTGATCCAGTTCACGCTTGAGTCCGGACTGCAGTTTCGCGAGCTGCCGGTGGCGTTGAAAGCCTCGAAAGCTCCGCACCTCGGCCAGGCGGGCATCGTGATAGACGCAAACCTCCAAATCCGGGTCGCGGAGCCGCGATGCCTCGAAATCGAACTCGTAGGTAAGCCGAAATACGCTGGTATAGCGGCACAATTCCAGCGGCGTGAGATACAGATCACAGTCTGAATTGACTTTGGATACGCGCGCTGTTGTGACACTGCGAAGTTCGTCCACAATCCAGCCCAGACGCACGAAATTACTCTCGTACAGCGTCATTAGACTGACAAAGCTGCCGGGCTGCGCCCGCCACGATGTCTCACACCATTGATCCGCTATCATGCTTGAACTATACCACGCAGATCCGAGATTTCAGGGCCGCAGTCGACGCTCGATGCCCATGCGATCAAGAATTCTGGTAGATATTTCTTCGATCGAGACTTCCGTCGCATCGAGAACCGGCACACCGTGCCGCTCGAACAAAGATTCCGCCGCGCGTACTTCAAATGCCACTTGCGCTGCGGACGAATAGCGGCTGTCGGGCTTGCGTTCGTTGCGAATTTGTTGCAATCGATCCGGCTTGATCGTCAGGCCAAATAACTTTTGCGGATAGCCATCGAGCGCACGCGGTAGTTTGCGGGATTCCAGGTCATCGTCGGTGAGCGGATAATTTGCTGCGAACACGCCGTATTGCATCGCCAAATATAAACAGGTCGGCGTTTTCCCAGAGCGCGATACGCCGACCAAAATCACATCGGCGCGCTCATAGTCGCGCACCACCGATCCGTCATCGTTCGCCAGCGCGAAATTCGTGGCATCGATGCGCGTCGCGTAGGCGTGCGTGTCCGCCATGCGATGAGTCCTACCGGCGGTATGACTCGATTGCGTCTTGAGTTCGCCCGCCAGGGGTGCTAGGAAAGGATCGAAGAAATCCAAGAAAAACCCAGTGCTGCCGCGGACCACGTTGCGCACGTCTTCCTGCACCAATGTGCTGAATACAACCGGACGCACACCTTCTTGCGCGGCGATTAGATCGATCTTTCGAACAGCCTCAATTGCCTTGTCAACCGTTGAGATAAATGGCACAGTCACTTGGCGAAATTCGATACCGTCGAACTGCGTCATGAGACTGTGACCCATTGTTTCTGCGGTAATCCCCGTTTGGTCGGAAACGAAGAAGACAGTTCGTTTAATCACGGTAACCTCATCGAGTCGGCGCTTTCGCCGTAAAGTGTTTCACTTAAACTACCGTCGGACAAGCAGTGCACCATGAAGCCTTACATCATCCCATTTGAAAAACTGAAAAACAAAGACGTCGAACTCGTCGGCGGCAAGAATGCGTCCATCGGAGAGATGATCTCCGGTCTGGCGAACTTGGGCGTTTCGGTGCCGGGCGGATTTGCCACGACTGCGCACGCTTATCGGGACTTCTTGGCGCAGGGCGGCCTCGATGAACGCATTCGCGCAGTGTTGGCGACGCTCGATGTGGATGATGTGCAGCGGCTGGCGGCGGTCGGCGCGGAGATCCGCGGCTGGATGCTCGCCACGGCTTTCCCGGAGCGATTGCAAGTTGAGGCGCTGGCAGCTTGGCGCGAGATGAAGGGCGCGCGCGATCCTGCCGAATTCGCCGTCGCGGTGCGCTCCTCGGCAACCGCCGAAGACCTGCCGGAAGCCTCGTTTGCGGGCCAACAGGAGACATTCCTCAACGTGCGCGGCGAGGACCATTTACTCAAGTCCATGCACGAAGTGTACGCCTCGCTGTTCAATGACCGCGCAATATCCTATCGGGTGCACAACAAGTTCGACCACAGCACCGTGGCGCTTTCCGTCGGTGTGCAGCACATGGTGCGCAGCGACTTGGGCTCAGCCGGGGTCATGTTCACGCTCGACACCGATTCGGGCTTTCGCGATGTCGTGTTCATCACAGCCGCGTACGGTTTAGGCGAGACGGTGGTCCAGGGCGCCGTCAATCCGGATGAGTTCTACGTCTATAAGCCCGCGCTGCGCGCGGGTCGACGTGCAATCGTCAGGAAGAATCTCGGCGGCAAATCGATCAAAATGGTTTATGCCGATCCGGGCTCCAAGGATCGCGTGCGCACCGTCGAAGTAGCGCATGCCGATCGGCATCGCTTTTCGCTGAGCGAGGCAGACATCACGGAACTCGCGAAGCAAGCCCTCATCATCGAGGAACATTACGGCGCTCCCATGGACATCGAATGGGGCAAGGATGGCGCCAACGGCAAGATCTATATCCTGCAAGCGCGGCCGGAAACTGTGCAAAGCCGCGCCGGGCGCACGATATTGCGCTATACGCTGAAATCGCGCTCCAAGGTGCTCACCAGCGGCCGCAGCATCGGACAGCGCATCGGCGCAGGCCACGCGCGCATCATCAAGGACGCGAAGGAAATGTCGCGTGTCAGAGCCGGCGATGTTTTGGTCGCGGACATGACGGACCCAGATTGGGAGCCGGTCATGAAGCGCGCCTCGGCGATCGTCACCAATCGCGGCGGCCGCACCTGCCATGCCGCCATCATCGCGCGCGAGCTGGGAATTCCGGCGGTGGTCGGCTGCGGTACCGCCACGAGCGACATCAAAGAGGATCAGCCGATTACTATCTCCTGCGCCGAGGGAGATACTGGCTACGTTTACGACGGCATGCTGGAATTCGATCAACGCAGCATCGAGATGGACGCGATGCCGCCGATTCCCGTCAAGATCACCATGAACGTCGGCAATCCTGACCGCGCTTTCGATTTCGCGGGCATTCCCCACCGCGGGGTGGGCCTCGCGCGCCTTGAATTCATCATCAATCGCATGATCGGCGTCCATCCACGCGCGCTGCTGGAATACGACAAGCAGAGCGCCGAGATCAAGGACTCGATTAGCAAGCAGATCGCGGGTTACGACGGACCCGTCAACTTCTATGTCGACAAGCTGAGCGAGGGCATTGCGCAGATCGCAGCCGCGTTTGCGCCCGAACCGGTAATTGTGCGCCTGTCGGATTTTAAGTCGAATGAGTACGCAAATTTGATCGGCGGCAAGAATTACGAACCGCACGAAGAGAATCCCATGCTGGGCTTTCGCGGTGCATCGCGCTACATCGATAAGGTATTTCGGCCCTGCTTCGAGCTGGAATGCCGCGCGTTAAAGCGTGTGCGCGATGAAATGGGACTTACCAATGTGCAAGTCATGGTGCCGTTCGTGCGAACCGTGAACGAAGCCAGGGAAGTGACACAGTTGCTCGCTGCGAATGGCTTGAAGCGCGGTGATAATGGTTTGAAGCACATCATGATGTGCGAACTACCAACCAACGCGCTGTTGGCCGATAAATACCTTGAGTATTTCGACGGCATGTCAATCGGTTCCAATGACATGACGCAGCTCGCACTGGGCTTGGACCGCGACTCCAGCGTCGTTGCCAAATCCTTCGACGAGCGCGATGAAGCGGTGAAAGCGCTCATGGCCATGGCAATCAAGGCCTGCAAAGCGCAGGGCAAATACGTCGGAATCTGCGGCCAAGGCCCCTCGGATCATCCCGAGCTCGCGCGCTGGCTGGTTGACCAAGGCATCGACAGCCTATCCTTGAATCCGGATACGGTGGTCGAGACCTGGATGTTCCTCGCGAATGACGCGCAGAAGTGACGCGCGGCTCTTAGAAGGAGCGAAACAGCCGCTCGCGATAGTACTGTAGCTCACGGATCGAGTCGCGCACATCCTCGAGTGCGAGGTGCGCCGAGGCCTTGCGAAAGCCCTCGGCGATATTCGGTGTCCAACGAATGGCCAACTCCTTAAGAGTGCTGACATCAAGGTTACGGTAATGAAAAAACGCCTCCAATGACGGCATGTGACGCGCCAGAAAACGGCGGTCCTGGCAAATGCTGTTGCCGCACATCGGTGAGCGCTTGGGATCGAGCCATCCGGCGAGAAAATCCAAGGTACGTCGCTCAGCCGTTGCCGCATCGATGTCGCTCGCGAGCACGCGAGCGGTCAACCCCGAGCGGCCATGCTGATTTCTGTTCCAGTCGTCCATGGCACTTAAAACCGCCTCACTCTGGTGCACGGCGATCACCGGTCCTTCTGCGAGCACATTGAGGTATTTGTCGGTTACGATCGTCGCAATCTCGATGATGAGATCCGAATCGGGCTTCAGGCCCGTCATTTCCAAATCGATCCAAATCAGATTGTCGGGAGATTTCATGGCATTTCACAGAGATAAGTTGCCATGGTAGCAGGCGGCACCGGCACCGTCCTCGCGAGTTTCGGCCGAAGCGTCCTGGTCCAGGGGAGCGCGGGTCTCGTACGCTGCGGACTCAAGGGGCGCAAGTTGCGCGTGGTGTGCGGAGATCGGGTCGTTTGGGGATTTCCGCCATCGGCGGACGGTCCGTCGGTGGAAGCCATCGAACCGCGCCGCAATTTGATCGAGCGAATCGATGCCCGCGGGCGCGCCGAGCCGGTGGCCGCCAATATCGACAGGCTTGCCATCGTCGCAGCGCCTCAGCCGGAACCGGATTGGTTTCTGGTGGACCGTTACTGGGCGGGCGCGGCGCTCAAGGAGCTTGATGCGCTCATAATCGTGAACAAAAAGGACCTTGGAACCGCCGCGATCGAGACGCAACTGGATGAATATCGCCGCTTGAGCTTGAGCTGTATCGAGGTGAGCTGCCAGTCCGCGGCAGGGATAGCCGGGCTCGCCGAAGCTTTAAGCGGCAAAGTAAACTTGCTGGTCGGCCAATCTGGAGTTGGAAAATCATCTCTCGTGAACGCCCTCGCTCCGGCAGCCGAGGCGCAGACTGCGGAGTTAACGCGCGATGACGCGGGACGGCACACCACCACAACCGCGCGCTGGTATCAGCTTACCGCTACATCAGCGATCATCGATGCGCCCGGCGTGCGCGACTTTGCGCCGCCCGCGCACCTGGTGCGCGCGGCGGAGCGCGGCTTTGTTGAGATTCATGCGCGCAGCGCGCAATGCCGGTTCAAGGATTGCCGGCATATGGAGGAACCGGCGTGCGCGGTACGCAGCGCCGTAATCAATCAACAAATCTCTGCACGTCGCTACGAAAGCTATCGGCGGCTGTTTCGATTGTACGAAAAGCTAGCGTCGTGAGACGCGCAAACGCTTAGGAAACACTGGTGCGCCCGGCCAGCGCGTGCGCCAGTGTGCCGCCATCGACATATTCCAGCTCGCCGCCCACAGGAACGCCGTGTGCGATGCGCGACGCCTTTAGTCCCAAACGCAGTGCGAGCTCGCCGAGATAGTGGGCAGTTGCTTCCCCCTCGGCCGTGGGATTCGTCGCCAGAATCACTTCGCGCACTTCGCCGACCTTGAGCAACTCCTCGAACTCATCTAGACCGAGTTCTGCAGGCCCGACGCCATCGAGCGGCGACAGATGTCCCATGAGAACGAAGTAGCGTCCGCGAAATCCGCCGGACTGTTCAATAGCGACGACATCCGCAGGGGATTCGACCACGCAAAGCTGCGCCAAATCCCGTTGAGTCGAGGCGCATATAGAGCAGAACTCGCTTTCCGTCAGCATCCGGCAGCGCTTGCAGTGACCTACCTGCTGCAGCGCCTGCGCCAAAGCTTCGCTCAATGTGCGTCCGCCATCGCGGTCGCGCTCCAACAGGTAGAACGCCATGCGCTGCGCCGACTTTGGACCGACCCCTGGCAGGCAGCGCAACGAATCAATCAGACGCGCGAGCGTCGGTGTGTACTTCATCTAAATCAACACCTCAAAACGGCAGCTTCATGCCCGGCGGCAAATTCATGCCGGACATCAGCCCGGAGTACTTCTCCAGGGTACGCGCCGCAACCTTGCGAACCGCATCATTGATGGCGGCTGTCAACAGGTCCTCGAGCATGTCTTTATCCTCGGCCAGTAATTTCGGCTCGATCAAGACCTTTTTTGCTTCGTGCTTGCCATTCAAGGTCACCTTCACCATCCCCGCGCCCGACTCGCCAATGACTTCGATTTCAGCTAATTCGGCCTGAGCCTTCTGCATGCTCTCCTGCATTTGCTGCGCTTGGCGCATCAGATTTCCCAACCCACCTTTCATCATAAGCGCCTCTCTAGTTCGATGGTTTTACCGATGCCGCGTCCACGTCGGCACCGAATCGATCGCGCAGTCCTTTCACAGCCGGGTCCGCTTCGAACGCGCTCGTCGCGCGCGCAATCCTGTCCTGTTCTGCCTGGACCCGCTGCCGCGCCGGTGAGTTCAAATCCGATTCAGCGGTCTCAAACGCAACGCGGATATCGCGGCCAAGATGCTTAGACAAGCCCTGCACGAGCTTTTCTTCAATAGGACGCGTGCGCCGATCCGACGCCGCTTGATCGAGCTTCAATGTCAACAAATTACGCTCGAAGCTGGCTGGCACGCAATTGAGTGCCAGCTGGCGCACCATTCCGCTCAATCCCGCCGCTTCGACCACAGCCGGCCAATTCGCGGCGTCGATGCTCGTCAACCGCGCCGCCTCGACGACCGGCGCTGCACTGGCTGCCGGAGCTGTGCCTGCAGCGACAACCGGTTTCGAGGGTTGCGCAGCGGCATCAGGTCGAAATGCCAACATTCGCAGCAGCGTCATCTCGAAGCCGATGCGAGGCTCCGGTGCCATGTTCAAGTCGCGCCGGCCCGCGAGCGCGATCTGGTAATAGAGCTGCGCATCCTCGGGCGAAATGGCGCGCGCAAGGCGCGTCAACAATGCTGAATCGAATTCCTCATCTTGGGGAGCCGCTGCAGGAACGATCTGCACGATGGCAACGCGCTGCAACAACGTTGCCAGGTCTACCAGCGCGCGATCATAATCCGGCGCGTCGCGATCAAGCTCGCGTACTTCCTCCAACAGTGCCGCGCCGTCGCCCTGCGAGATTGCATCGACAAGCCGGCCGACGTGGCCACGGTCAATAGTGCCGAGCATCGATCGGGCATTGATTTCGTTGATGACGCCGCCGCCAAAGGCAAGGAGCTGATCCAGCAGGCTCAAGGCATCGCGCATGCTGCCGTCGGCGGCGCGCGCCAGCAGTGCGATTGCCGCAGGCTCGAAGGCGAACTTCTCCTGCGCTGCGATGAACTTCAAGCGCTCGCCAATCAAGCTCGCCGGCAACCGCTTGAGGCTGAATTGTAGGCAGCGCGATAGCACGGTAACCGGTAATTTTTGCGGATCGGTGGTGGCCAGCAAGAATTTAACGTGCGGCGGGGGTTCCTCCAGCGTCTTCAGCAGTGCATTGAAGGAGTGGTTAGACAGCATGTGCACTTCGTCGATGAGATACACCTTGTATCGAGCGCGAGTCGGCGCGTACTGCACGTTGTCGAGCATTTCGCGCGTATCGTCGACTTTGGTGCGCGAAGCCGCGTCCACTTCGATAAGATCCACAAACCGCCCCTCGTCAATCTCCTTGCAAGCAGCGCAGACGCCGCAAGGATTGGAACTTACGCCGTTCGTTTCGCAATTGAGCGACTTCGCCAAGATGCGCGCGACGGTCGTCTTGCCGACACCGCGAGTCCCGGTAAACAGGAATGCATGATGCACTTTGCCGCTGTCGAGCGCGTTGCTGAGCGCGCGCAGCACGTGCTCCTGCCCGACCATCTCGGCAAAACCTTTGGGGCGCCATTTGCGCGCTAATACGACGTAGCTCATGAAGGTATTGTCTCACGCCTTTTAGGAGGCGGCCCGCGCCAGCAGGACTTCGGCGCCCGACTTTAAGTCTCTACCGCTGCTCCCTTCCGGGCCTGACGGGGTTCGTGACCAGTCGTCGCGAAGATGCAAACGCGAGCCACCATAAACTGGCTGGCGGAGAGGGAGGGATTCGAACCCTCGAACACCTTTTGGGATGTTACTCACTTTCCAGGCGAGCGCCTTCGACCACTCGGCCACCTCTCCTCGCGGCCGCAAGGGTACCGGAGCGGACACAGGCGATCAAATCCAGCTCTTAGCCGCCGGCGGCCTTGTTCGGGGGAGCGGGCTTGTAGCGCGGCGGAACGTCGTAGCAAATATCGTGGGGACCCGGCGGCGGCGGCGCATCGGTCACGGCGGGGATTACCAGCGCGCCCGCGGTATTCGGCGAATCGAGGCCGACCGGCACCTTCAATGGCGGCGCCGACAAAGCGTGCTGATATTCCTGTGGCGAATGACAATCGGGGTTCAGCTTGCTGAAAATGTGACAGCCGCTCACTAAGGCGCTTGCCGTAACCAAAAACAACACTCGATCAAGGCTCATGCAGCTTGGTCCTCAAGGGTAACTCCGGCAGTTCGCATCGCTCGCAACAGCGTTTCGTGGTGCGCTGTTGCCAGTTCGACCAACGGCAGACGGATTGCGTTGCCAATAATCCCCATCCTCGCCACCGCCCACTTGACGGGTATGGGATTCGCTTCAACGAAAAGATCCTTATGTAAAGGCTGCAAACTCGCGTCAATCGCCCGCGCTTCTGCCAAATCGCCCGAGAGCGCGGCTTTGCAGGCCTCGTGCATTCGGCGCGGCGCGACATTTGCGCTAACCGAAATCACTCCACGCGCGCCGACGGCCATCAATTCCACAGCAGTCGCATCGTCCCCCGAGAGCAGCACAAACTCCGCGGGACAGGTGCTGACAATCTCGCGCGCCCGGCTCAAGCAGGCCGTAGCTTCTTTAATCGCTACAATGCGCGGGTGCCGCGCGAGTCGCGCGATGGTGCTCGGTAATAAATCCACCGCCGTTCGGCTCGGCACATTATACAGAATAATTGGGACGGCGGACGCGTCCGCGGCCGCGGCGAAATGCCTGAAAAGGCCTTCCTGCGGAGGCTTGTTGTAGTACGGCGTCACCAGCATCACCGCATCCACGCCGAGCCGGGATAGTGCGTGGGTGCGAGCCACGGTCAGGTCTGTTGCATTAGAACCCGCACCGACGATGACCTTGAGCTTATCGCGGCAGCGCGCCACCGTCCGGCGGGTTAGCTCCTCGACCTCCGCCGCGGAAAGCACGGGCGATTCTCCGGTGGTGCCGGCCACGACGATGCCATCGCTACCCTCATGCAAGTGAAACTCCAGCAAGCGATCCCACGCGGCCCAATCCAACGCTCCGTCGGACGTCATTGGGGTGACGATTGCTACCATGCTTCCGGAAAACATCAAAAGAGCTCCGCGGGAAATATAGCTACCTTAAGTGCCAGACATGCACCCTGGCAAGCGCCCATCCGGTAGAATTTAGGCCGATGAAACAACATATCGTCATTTCCGCGGTCGGCAGCGACCGCGTCGGCATGGTCCATGAGCTGTCCAAGGCGATCGCCGACTGTGGCGGGAGCATCAGCGAGAGCCGCATGACCTCGCTCGGCAATGAGTTTGCCATGCTGCTGCTGGTCAATGGCAATTGGCACACCCTCGCCAAACTTGAAGGCGAGTTCAAAAAACTCGGCGACGCCACGGGCATGAATATTCAATTGCGGCGCACCGAGGAGCGCTCGGCACGCAACGACATGCTGCCGTATTCCATCGATGTGGTATGCCTCGATCAGACCGGCATCGTCGCCGGACTTTCAGGATTTTTCGCGCAGCGCGGCGTCGACATCGCTGAGCTATCGACGCGCTCGTACGCCGCTGCACACACCGGCGCTCCGATGTTCTCAGTGCAGATCATCGTCAACGTCCCGAGCCGCCTGCATATCGGGGTATTGCGCGAAGAATTCATGGATTTCTGCGATCACCTGAATTTGGACGCCATCTTTGAACCCGTGAAGAACTAGTAAAGCCATGAGCAAGAGCGAAATCGGCAAGAAGGCGCCGCCATTTACCCTCGAAGGAACCGCCGGAACCTGGTCGCTCGAGGATGGCAAGGAGACGGCAGTCGTGCTGTATTTTTACCCACGCGACAACACTTCTGGCTGCACCCAGGAGGGTCTGGACTTCGCCGCACTGAATCCGCAGTTCAAGAGATCCAAAGCAATGGTGTTGGGCATTTCGCCGGACAGCGTGGCCTCGCACGAAAAGTTCAAGAAAAAGATGTCATTTCCGTTTGAGCTGCTGAGTGATCCCGATCAAAAGGTCTGCACTCTCTACGATGTGTTCAAGGAAAAAAGCATGTACGGCAGGCAGTACATGGGAGTCGAGCGCAGCACCTTTGTTATCGACGGCAAAGGCGTGTTGCGACACGAGTGGCGCAAAGTGAAAGTCAAGGATCATGCCGAGGCAGTATTGGCGGCGGTGAAGGTGCTGTGACCGGCAATGTGCGGCCTCTCGGGGCCGCGGTACTAAAAAGCCGTCAAAGCAAGGCAGAGCGTCGAATATTCGTGCTCGACACGAATGTGTTGATGCACGATCCCACCGCGATCTTTCGGTTCGAAGAGCATGACATCTATATTCCGATGACCGTGCTCGAGGAACTCGATGCGGGCAAGAAAGGACTGTCAGAGCCGGCACGCAATGTGCGGCAAGTCAGCCGCTTTTTGGATGAGCTGATGCAAGGGGCCACCAAGAAGCAGATCGATCGCGGCCTCGCGCTACCCACTGCCGTACCCGTTAATCACGGTAAGCGGCCGCCCGGCGGACGGCTGTTCTTTCAGACTCAACTGCTGGAATCGGTGCTGCCCGACAGCCTGCCTGGACAAGGCGCCGACAACGCAATTTTGGCCAATACGCTGGCGCTGCAGCAAAAATTTCGCACGGCGCGCGTAACGCTGGTCTCGAAAGACATCAATTTGCGGATCAAAGCGGCGATTCTTGGCGTGCATGCCGAGGATTACTCCAGCGATAAAACCATCGAAGATGCGGATTTGCTGGTCAGCGGCGTGCAACAACTACCGCAGAATTTCTGGGAGAAGCATGGCACGGGAATGGAATCCTGGCAGCAGCAGAGCCGAACTTACTATCGAGTGCGCGGCCCGCTGGTGCGCGAGTGGAAAACCAATCAATTCGTTTATGACCCAGGCGTGAATGGCGTGGAAGCCATCGTGCGCAAGCTCGAATCGGATTCGGCGATTCTCGAGCTAACCACCGACTATCGTACCGAGCGCAATAATGTGTGGGGCGTGACGGCACGCAACCGCGAGCAGAATCTGGCATTTAACCTATTGATGGATCCGGAAATCGACTTCGTCACGATACTCGGTCCCGCCGGTACCGGCAAAACGCTGCTTACCCTCGCGGCGGGTCTAGCGCAAACGCTGGATCACAATCGTTTCAGCGAGATCATCATGACCCGGGTCACCATCCCTCTGGGCGAGGACATTGGATTTTTGCCCGGCACCGAAGAGGAAAAAATGGAGCCCTGGATGGGGGCGCTGATGGACAACTTGGAGGTCCTGACGCAGAACCAATCAGGCGGAACCTGGGGACGCGGCGCGACCAACGATTTGCTTCGGCACCGCATCAAGATTCGCTCATTAAACTTCATGCGGGGTCGTACCTTTTTAAATAGGTTCATCATCATTGACGAGGCTCAAAATCTCACGCCGAAGCAAATGAAGGCATTGGTCACGCGGGCGGGTCCCGGCACCAAAATGGTGTGTTTGGGCAATATCGCGCAAATTGATACGCCCTACCTGACGGAGACCACGACCGGACTCACGTATGTGGTAAACCGATTTCACGGCTGGGCGTTTTCGGGACATATCACGCTGGTTCGGGGCGAACGCTCGCGCCTGGCCGATTACGCATCCGAAGTTCTTTGATTTTGCTGTTGTTTTGATCGAACTTTGGTATCCGCCTACACTCCAAGGTGCAGGGAGCCTGCTTAAGACTCCTAAGGAATACCGTGCCCACGCTGAAATCCATGTTCGCATTTCTGGCCGCCGCCCTAGTCGGCGCCAGCGTGAGCGTGGGCTATGCGCAAGGGGTCGCTCAATCGATTAAAGGCTCCAATCAAGATCTGCCTGAATTGGGCAGTCCTGCCAACGCTGCGATTTCGATCGAGGATGAGTACGGTGCGGGGCTTGGCTTCGTTAATGAGATCCGCAAGACGGGCATAATTCTGACTGACCCGGAAGTCAGCCAGTATGCTCAAGAAATTGGCCATAGCCTGTCGAGCAATTCGGAGGAAGGCCAACACCAGTTCTATTACTTCGTCATTCGCGACGCAGACGTCAACGCCTTCGCAATACCGGGCGGTTTCGTCGCCATCCACAGCGGATTGATCCTGGCTACGCGCAACGAGAACGAACTCGCGGGCGT
The DNA here is from genome assembly GCA_041690895.1 of Gammaproteobacteria bacterium. Classification (GTDB taxonomy): domain Bacteria; phylum Pseudomonadota; class Gammaproteobacteria; order Steroidobacterales; family Steroidobacteraceae; genus Bog-1198. Next base: position 27,330 of record JBEPVT010000030.1, on the reverse strand, counting down.
TCTCGCCCACGAAACCGCGCACGTTACTCAGCGGCATATCGTGCGACAGCTCATCGACCAGAGTCATGAAGGATTATTGGCGTCTGCCGCAATGTTGGCAGCGGTGTTGTTGGGAGCAACGGCGGGCCGCGGCTCGCCCGATGCGGTCGAAGGCGCCATTCTGGCAGGCCAGAGCGCCATGATTCAGCATCAGATCAATTACACGCGCAGCAGCGAGTTCGAAGCGGACCGAATCGGCATCACCAACATGGCCAACGCGGGCTACGACCCGTTGGGTCTGGCCAGTTTTTTCGACTACATGGGCCGCAACGGCCCCGAGCCGAGCCGCGTCAATGCGGTGCAGTTCCTGATCGACCACCCGATTTTCTCGGATCGCGTGGCGGAAGCCCAAGATCGCGCGAACCAGATCGGCCGGGTCCACCATGAAGATTCCTTGGGATACTTGCTGATTCGCGAGCGTTTGAGAACTATCGCCGGGGATCCGCAGGCGGCGCGCCAGTACTATGTGAACTTGCTCAAGAATGGTGGCGGAAGAACCATTCAAGAACGTTATGGCAAGGACGTGGCGGAGATTGCGATAAAAAATCCTGCGGCGGCCATTCCCGATCTACGGCAACTCGTGCAGGAATACCCGAAGATTACCCAGTTTTATGGAGCTCTTGGCCAAGCTTACTTGGTGAATAATCAGCTAAAGGAATCAACTGCTGTACTTGAAAGAGCGATGATTCTGTTCCCGCGAAATGTGCCCATCACGATCCGGTTGGCGGAAACATTGATGCACTCCGGCGACAACAAGCGCGCCCACCTCGTGCTGTTGGATTTGTTCAACAATGTTGTGCCCACGCCCGATCAGACCCGGCTCATCGCGAAAGCCGCCAGCACCGCCGGCGACTATGCCGACTCATACAGTTACATGGCGGAATTCTACTTGATGACCGGCAATCTCCAGATGGCGTCCAATCAGTTGCAGCTGGCATTGACCCTGCCGGGGCTGGATGCCGTGCAGCGCGCGCGCTACAGCGCGCGCCTCGAGGAAGTGCGCGCCGCAATGCCGAAGAAAAACAAGAATACCGTTGCCGATGAGCGCGGCGTCAATAGCGCCACGCACTAGTTCCCGTCTATCAATTCGGCTGACTCCCGCAACTTCGTGTATCTTTGGTCTGATCGAGAGACCGGGAGAGAATCGATATGCGGAGAGTTAAGCGCACGCGCGCGCTGCTTGGGATCGTGTTGGCTATCGCCTTGACGGGGTGTGTCACGCTGCCGCCCAATACCAAACCCGCTCCGCAGGATCCGTGGGAATCGTGGAATCGCGGTGTCTACAAGGTCAACGACAAGCTGGACCGCGCGGTGGCCAAGCCAATTGCGCGCACCTATGTGCGCGCAGTGCCGGCGCCTGCACGCACCGGCGTCGGCAATTTTCTGTCGAATCTGCGCACCACCACGGTGATGATCAATGATGCCTTGCAAGGAAAATTTGGTGCGGCCGCGAATGACTTCGCACGCCTGATCGTCAATACCACGGTGGGAATCGGCGGGCTGCTGGATCCGGCGACGCCAATGGGCTTGCAGAAGAACGACGAGGATTTTGGACAGACCTTGGGTCATTGGGGGGTAGCGCCGGGACCTTTCCTAGAGCTGCCCTTCTTGGGTCCGTCGGACACGCGTGACGGACCGGCTCGCATCGTCGATTTATTTACCGGACCGACGCATTACATCAGCAACAACTGGTTGTCGTATGGCATTTACGGCGTAGGCGTGGTCGACGCGCGCGCGAATCTGTTGTCGCTCGATGAAACCTTGCAAAAAGTTTTCGATCCCTATGCCTTCATCCGCGATGCGTACCTGCAGCGTCGCGCTTACTTAGTGTCGGACGGCAAAGTGACCGACGAGGAACTGATCGATCCAGGTGCGGATGACACGGACACACCCTCATCGACTGTCGCGCCGAAGCCGCCGCCGGAAAAGCAGCCCGATAAATCGGGCCATTAGTCAGGCGAGCACAACCACGATCGTCCCTGCTTTTTCGTTATTTCCATCCCTGGGAGCCTCTCCGGGCCCAGGCGCAGCGGCTGAAACAGCCTAGCCCATGGCTGAAGTATTTTAGCCCGGGGTCAGCAATTCTTCCACATCGCTCAATCGGGCAAGTTGATGCAACTGGGTAGGAATGTTTTCATATCGCAAACTCTTGCGCTCGGAGCGCGCGATACTCAGCCATTCGATCAGCAAGGCGAGACCTGAACTATCGCTGTCCTTGACACCGCAGAGATCGATGACGGCGGCACGGCCATTGGCGATGGCATCACTCCCCGCGCGCAACAGAGCGGTAACCGTGGTGAAGTGCAGCACGCCAATGACGCGCGAACGCTCGCCGTCTTGCGTCTCGAACTCAGCGGTGATCGCGGCGCTGCTGTTCAATGTGCGACTGCCGCCCCATTGGGTCCGACGCGGCCTTCCTTTTCCAATCGCGTAATGACATCGTCCAGCCCCTTTTGCTGGATCTCCGATGAAAAATCAGTGCGGAAGCTTTTTACATATGAGATGCCTTCGATCACCACATCCCATGCTTTCCAGCCTTCTGGAGTTTTTCGCAGGCTGAAATTGACCGGTACTTTATCGCCCGACGATTTTTTTATCTCAGTTCGTATGGTCGCGGTTGTATCGCCTGCCTCGCCCTTATACGGCAAGACGATGAATCGATCACCGGTAAAATCGATCAGTGCCGCACCATAATTTCTCAGCAGCGAATGGTAGAAGGCGTCGACAAACCGCTTGCGTTGCTCCGGCGTTGCCGTGCGCCAACTTTGCCCCAGAACCAGTCTGGCCGAATATTCGGTGTCAAAATTCGGCAGCAGCACATTGCCCACCAGCGCATTGAGCTTCGCAGGATCGGCCTTGTACATGGCGCGATTTGTATCCAATTCTTGCAGCATGCGCTTCGCGGAATTTTCCACCAGTTCCTGCGGAGTTAGGGCATTTGCGTTTGGCGCGGGAGGCGGCGCGTCGGCCGCGTGCGCACCGATTGCCAACATCGCTAGCAGAGCCGCTGTGATGGTCAATTTGTTCATTTCGTTTTCTCCGTCGCTTTCGTATCCGCGGGCGCAGGCGTCTGCGCATCCGCCTTGGACTTGGTGAAGTTCGCCAGGACCTGGCCAATCAGGTTTTCGAGCACGAAAGCTGATTGCGTGAAGTCTATCTGATCCTTGTCCTTAAGATATGTATCGGCGCCGCCTGCAGTGAGGCCGATGAATTTGCCGCCCAACAGGCCTTGCGTATAAATACTCGCATCGCTGTCGGTCGGAATTTTGGCAAAGCGCTCGTTCAGACGCAGCTGCACGACAGCCTTGTAATCCTTAGAATCAAAGTCGATCTTCACCACGCGTCCGATTTCGACGCCGGACATCGACACCGGAGCACCCACTTTGAGATCGCCGATATTGTCGAACTTTGCCGTCACTTCGTAGTGCGGAGGTCCAAACCAGGACAGCCCGCGGCTCGTCGTCTGGGTGGTAAGAAAAAACATCGCCGCGAAGCCCAGCAACACAAACGAGCCGGTGCCTAGATTCAACGTGCGTGACTTGCGCATAGCTACACTCCTACAAAAACGCTGCGGTAATCAAATAGTCCAAGAACAAAATCACCACGGCAGAGGTAACGACCGTGCGCGTGGTGGCTCTGCCGACGCCCTCTGCAGTCGGCGTCGCGTAGTAGCCTTGGTATACCGCGATGAGACTGCAGGCAACGCCGAAGGCCAGGCTCTTCACGATGCCTTCCGTGATATCCGACAGCCCGATGGCGGCGCGCATCTGCGACCAGAAACTGCCCGAGTCGACGCCCATGATTTGCACGCCCACGAGCTGCGCACCGTAGATGCCGATGACGCTGAATATCGCGGCCAGCAGCGGCATCGAAATGACGCCGCCCAAAAATCTCGGCACCACGACGCGCTGAATGGGATCAACCGCCATCATCTCCATCGCCGAGATCTGGTCCGTCGCGCGCATCAATCCGAGCTCGGAGGCCAACGCGGTACCCGCCCGGCCGGCGAACAGCAGCGCCGTCACCACAGGCCCGAGTTCCTTCACCAAGCCAATGGTTGCCGCGGTGCCGAGTGCTTCTTCCGAGCCGAATCGCTGCAACAGCTGGAAGCCTTGCAACGCCAGCACCATGCCGACGAACAGGCCGGAGAACATGATGATGACCAGCGAAAATGCGCCCGAGTTGAAGATCTGTTGAGAGATCAAACTGAATCTCAACAAAGCGCGTGGCGAATTGACCAGCAACCGAAACAGGAAATGAACGACTGAGCCGAGTCCTTCCAAGGCCTCGGTAAAACTCTCCCAGAGTTCTTTGAACATGGTCAAAGAACCTCTTTCCGAGACAGGAGTTCTTCGAAATAATCCGGCGCCGGAAAGTGGAATGGCACAGGACCGTCCGCCAGTCCCCCGATGAACTGCTTGACGATTTCGGTCGGATTGGTCTTGAGCTCCTGCGGCGTACCGCCCGCGACCACCTTACCACCCGACAACAAGAACACTTGATCCGCGACCGTGGAGATCTCAAGCACATCGTGCGACACGACAATGCTTGTGATCCCGAGCGTGTCGTTCAAGCGGCGAATGAGCCTCAAAATAACCCCCAGAGAAATCGGGTCCAAGCCGCCAAAGGGTTCATCGTAAATCAACAGTTCTGGATCCATGACGATGGCTCGGGCGAGTGCCACTCGCCGGCTCATGCCGCCGGAGAGTTCCGCGGGCATCAGTTCCGCCGCGCCACGCAAGCCCACCGCCTGCAATTTCGTGAGCACCAGTTGCCGGATGAGCCGTTCGGTAAGGTCGGTGTGCTCGCGCAACGGAAATGCGACGTTTTCGAACACACTCAAGTCCGTCAACAGTGCGCCGTTCTGAAAGAGCATTCCCATGCGTCGGCGCAGTACATATAGTTTGGCGCGCGAGATCGCCCGCAAGTTCTCTCCGGCGACTTCGATCGCGCCATTGTCAGCCAGCACTTGGCCGGTGATCAGTCGCAGCAGCGTGGTTTTTCCTGTGCCGCTGGGCCCCATCACTGCGGTGATCTTGCCACGTTGGATCTGGATGTCCAGACCAGAGAACACTGGGCGACCGTTCACCGCGTAGTCGAGACTCCGAATATCGACGATGGGGGCGGCTTGGTTCAATGTTGACTGCGCAGCCGCGCCGTAAGGGCGCGGCCATGGGCGCGGCTCTTACGCCGCCGATTCCAAGGCGGCACTGTATTGACCCACCGCGGCCAACCCATTGAGCTTCGCCCGCTTCGCCAATGCCTTCTGGCCGCTTGCAAATCCACTGTCCTTGCCAGCCCACGCATTCAGCGCGTCTTCCTGCAATGCACGGCCGTAGCTGAATGTCAGCGCCCATGGCAATGATCCGGCCGCGTGCATGAGACTCAGGTGCAGCGTGGCATCCGTCGGACTTTGGCCGCCGGACAGGAATGCGATGCCCGGCACCGCCGTAGGAACCTGACGCTTCAGCGTGCGCATTGTGGCCTCGGCGATCCGCTCAGGTGTGGCTTGGTCAGCGCACTTCTTGCCTGGGATGACCATATTCGGCTTCAGAATCATGCCCTCCAAAACAACCCGTGCAGCGAACAAGTGACTGAAGACACTATCCAGTACGATGTTGGTCACTTCCTCGCATCGCTCCAATGGATGAGCGCCATCCATGAGCACTTCCGGCTCTACGATGGGCACGATTCCGGCCTCTTGAGCCAGCGCAGCGTATCGAGCCAAGCATTCAGCGTTCGCGTCGATGGCATAGCGAGTGGGAATTCCGGAATCGATATTGAACACCGCGCGCCACTTGGCAAATCGAGCGCCCATCTTGTGATACTCGGCAAAACGCTCCCGCAATCCATCCAAGCCCTCGGTGATGGTCTCGCCAGGGAATCCGGGCAATGCCTTGGCTCCCAAATCGACTTTGATGCCGGCAATCATTCCCGCCCTGGCAAGATAGGTGGGAAAGGGCACGCCGTCCTTGGTCTTTTGGCGCAACGTTTCGTCGTACATAATGACGCCGCTGATGTAGTCTTTCGCACCTGGCGCAGTGAACAGCATCTCCCGATAGGCTCGCCTATTCTCCTCGGTAGACTCTAATTTGATGGTGTCAAAGCGCTTTTTGATGGTGCTGGTGCTTTCGTCGGCGGCCAAAATTCCCCGATTCTTAGCAACCATGGCGCGGGCGATGGTGTTTAGCTCTCCAATGTTCATGTCGTGCGCATCTCACTGATTTGACGGTTAACTTAAGGCAAGGATAACAAACCTCGTCGCACTCCGCCCTGCAGGTGGAAGTCAGGGTCAAATAGGACTAAAATAGTCCCACATGAATCGTAAGCCGTAGGGACCTTCTTTATGCTGCGTATGGGAAAAATGACCGACTACGCGACGGTGGTGCTGGCCAGTTTAGCGCAAGAACCGGCGGTGCACCGGGCCGCGACTGAATTGGCCGAGCGCACTCGTTTGAGCCGCCCAACAGTCAGCAAGGTCCTTAAGGGGCTACAGCGCGCCGGTATGGTGATCTCGTCCCGCGGCGCACAGGGGGGCTATCGTCTGGCGCGCCGCCCCGATGAGATCACTGCGGCGCAAATCCTCGATGTATTCGAGGGTCCCATCGCCATCACCGAATGCAGCGGCGCCTCGAGCCAATGCGGCATCGAACGCCTGTGCCAGGTTGGCGGCGCGTGGCAGCGCGTGAATGCGGCAATTCGTCGTGCGCTGGAGGATGTAACGCTGCATCAATTGGCGGGTCTCGATTCCAAAGGCGTGCGTATTGCCGACCTCGCCTCCGAAACACACGTGAATAGCTGAAAAACGGCCGAATAAACACTTTCAAACGCAGGGAATATCGTGTCTAGCAAATCTCAAGAAGTCGAAGCCCTAGTCGGCCAGAAATATCGCCACGGCTTTATTACCGATATCGAGTCCGACAGCTTGCCGCCCGGACTCGATGAGGACGTCGTGGCCGCAATCTCGAAGAAGAAAAACGAGCCAGAATTTCTACTGAATCGGCGGTTGAAGGCATTTCGGCACTGGCAGACGATGAAAGAGCCGACTTGGGCTCATGTGCATTACAAGCCCATCGACTATCAGGACATCTCGTATTACTCAGCGCCCCGGGCACCGGCCAACGCGCCCAAGAGCTTGGATGAAGTGGATCCAAAGTTGCTCGCTACCTACGCGAAGCTGGGAATTCCGCTGCATGAGCGCGCGCGGTTGGCGGGCGTCGCGGTGGATGCAGTATTCGACAGCGTTTCGGTTGCTACTACGTTCAAGGAAAAACTCGGTAAAGCAGGCGTCATTTTTTGCTCATTTTCGGATGCCGTGCGCAATCACCCGGAGCTGGTCGAGCGCTACCTCGGCACCGTCGTGCCCGCCGGCGACAACTTTTTCGCGGCGCTCAACTCTGCAGTGTTCTCTGACGGATCTTTCGTCTACGTGCCGCCGGGCGTGCGCTGCCCGATGGAACTGTCGACCTACTTTCGCATCAACGCCGCGAAAACCGGGCAGTTTGAACGTACGCTGATCATTGCCGCCGAGGGCGCTTCGGTGAGCTATCTGGAAGGCTGTACCGCGCCGATGCGCGATGAAAATCAGCTGCATGCCGCGGTAGTCGAATTGGTCGCGCTCGATGATGCGCAGATCAAGTATTCGACCGTGCAGAACTGGTATCCAGGCGATGAGAACGGTTTGGGCGGCATTTACAACTTCGTCACCAAGCGCGGCGAGTGCCGCGGCCGTAATTCAAAGATCTCGTGGACTCAAGTCGAGACGGGCTCCGCGATCACCTGGAAATATCCAAGCTGCGTGCTCAAGGGCGAGAATTCGATTGGAGAGTTTTATTCGGTTGCGGTGGCGAACCATTACCAGCAAGCCGACACCGGCACCAAGATGATCCACATCGGGCGCAATACCAAGAGCACGATCGTGTCCAAGGGCATCTCGGCAGGACATGCCGAAAATACCTATCGCGGCCTGGTGAAAATTTTGCCGAGCGCTACCGGCGCCCGCAATTTCACGCAATGCGATTCCTTGCTGATGGGACCGAAATGCGCGGCGCATACATTTCCTTATATGGAGGTGAAGAACCCGACTGCGACGGTCGAGCACGAGGCCAGTACCTCCAAGATTGGCGAGGACCAGTTGTTCTATTGCCTGCAGCGGGGAATTTCTGCCGAGGATGCGGTCAATATGATTGTCAGCGGCTTTTGCAAAGTCGTGTTCAAAGAACTACCGATGGAATTCGCGGTAGAGGCACAGAATCTGCTCAGTGTGAGCTTGGAAGGCGCCGTTGGTTAGCCTAAGGCTCCCTAGAGAGAACTATCTTGCTTGAAATATCTGATTTGAGTGCCCGCGTTGCGGGCAAAGAAATACTCACGGGGGTCAACCTCAAGGTGAACGCCGGCGAAGTGCACGCGATCATGGGACCGAATGGTTCTGGCAAGAGCACTCTGGCGCAGGTGCTCGCCGGCCGCGAGGACTACGAAGTGACCCACGGCTCGGTGACTTTCGAAGGCCGCGATCTGTTGGCGATGCGTGCCGAAGAGCGCGCCCGGGCCGGCCTGTTTCTTGGATTCCAATACCCAGTGGAAATTCCCGGCGTCAATAATGTGTACCTGCTCAAGGCTGCGCTCAATGCCAAGCGCAAGGCCGCCGGCGAGCCGGAGGTGGATGCGTACGAATTTTTGGCGCTGATACGCCAAAAGATGAAGTTCATGCAAATGAGCGAATCATTCCTGACGCGCGGCGTGAACGAAGGCTTCTCGGGCGGCGAGAAGAAACGCAATGAAGTGCTGCAAATGCTTGTGCTCGAACCGAAACTCGCAATTCTCGATGAAACGGACTCGGGACTAGATATCGATGCGCTCAAGGTTGTCTCCACGGGCGTCAACAGCCTGCGCGATCCAACGCGAGCAGTCATATTGGTAACGCATTATCAGCGGCTGCTGGACTACGTCATCCCAGACTACGTGCACGTCTTGTGCGGCGGCCGCATTGTGAAGTCCGGCGACAAGTCTCTTGCACAGGAACTCGAGCGCCGCGGATACGATTGGGTAATGGGCGCCAAAGTCGCATGAGTACCGCGTTGCGCTCTTTCGAATCGCAATGGCGCTCACGCGCACCCGACGCGTTGCAACCGATTCGCGAGCAGGCGATGCAACGATTCTTGAAGCTCGGCCTGCCATCGAGGCACGATGAAACCTGGCGTTATACCGATCTTCGCAGCCTTGCGGCCCAGAGCTATGGCGAAGCGCGCTGCGAAACGCGCGACACGGTCCCGAATGAATCGTTGTCGCTGGTGGATGTCGCGCAGCATGCGCAGACACTCACCATAGTCAACGGTTGCCCACTATTTAGAGCAGCATTTCCGACTATAAGCGGTATTGAAATCAATACTATAGGTGAATTATATAAACGTGATTCGACGTACTTGCGGCGGTTTTTTGAAGCTGCGTCGGATGCCGATCAACGCCGCTGGGTATTGCTCAACACGGCTCTGTTCATCGATGGCCTGTATTTGAAAATCACGCAGCCGGTGCCGACGCCGATTGTGATTCTGCACGTATCCAGCGGCGAGGCAGCGCAGGCCGCGCACCCGCGGACCATCATTGACGTGAGCCCCGGGGCGAGTGCAATCATCATCGAGCATCACGTTTCTCAAGGGGACATCACGCCCCTGAGTAATTCCAATACGCACGTCTCGCTGGCGCGCGATGCGCAGCTGGAGCACTACCGCGTTTATGCTACGGGCTCGGGCGCCACCCACCTGGATTCGCTGGACATCCACCAGTCTCAGGATAGCCAGTGCAAGCAATTCACCATCGTTTTGGGGGGCGGCTTGGTGCGTTCGTCCCTGGAAGCGCGTTTGCACCAACCGGGCGCGAGCCTCGATAGCTATTCGTTGCTGGTCGGACACCAAGATCGGCACGTGGACTGCGTGAATATCGTGACCCACGCGGCGCCCAATACGCGCAGTCGGCAAACAGCCCGCGCCATTGCCAGCGATATTAGCCGGGTGATTTTCAACAGCAAGGTTATCGTAAATGCGGGCGCGAACAATTCTGATTCGAAACAGTCCTGCCGCGGCTTGCTGTTATCGCCCAACGCTGAGATCGACACGCGGCCACAGCTCGAAATTCACGCCGACGAGGTCAAGTGCGCACATGGCGCCACCACCGGCAGACTCGATCCCGACATGCTGTTTTACTTGCTGTCACGTGGTCTCGACCGCGAAACCGCACAGAGCCTGTTGGTATATGCGTTTCTCGCTGATGTGCTTACCGGCATGTCCGTGAGCTCGACGCGTTCCGCGATCGAGAACGCGCTGATCAGCCAACTACCCGATTCGCAAATACTGCGGAAATTCAGATGAACAATATCGCCCTCAAACAGACCGACCGAAACTTCGATGTCGATGCCGCGCGCCGCCAATTCCCGATCTTGTCGCGCATGGTGCATGGCAAGCCGCTGGCCTATTTGGACAATGGTGCCTCCGCGCAGCGCGCGCAATGCGTCATCGACGCGGTGGATGATTACGAACGCCGCCACCATGCGAATATTCACCGCGGCGTGCACACCCTAAGCCAGGAAGCCACCTCGATGTACGAGAGCGCGCGAGACCGCGTGGCGCGCTTCATCAATGCGCGCTCGCGCAACGAGATTATTTTCGTGCGCGGCACCACCGAGGCGATCAATCTGGTGGCGCAAAGCTATGCGAGAACGATTCTGCAGCCCGGTGACGAGGTGTTGATCACGCACCTGGAACACCACGCAAATATCGTGCCGTGGCAAATGGTTTGCGAGCAAACCGGCGCCAAGCTCGTGGTCGCGCCCATGGACGCTCAAGGCGAGGTTCATCTGGAGTCGGTAGTTTCCCTGATGAACGCTCGCACCAAACTGCTTGCCTGCGCTCATGTATCGAATGCCTTGGGGACTATTTTGCCCGTGCGCCGCTTGGTCGCTGCTGCCAAAGCGCGCGGCATCGTCACGCTGATCGATGGCGCCCAGGCGATCTCGCATATGGCGGTGGATGTGCAGGAACTGGGCTGTGATTTCTACGCCTTTTCCAGCCACAAAATGTATGGGCCTACCGGTGTCGGCGTGCTCTATGGACGCGAGCAGCTGCTCGATCGCATGCCGCCCTGGCAGGGCGGCGGCGAGATGATACTCAGCGTGACCTTTGCGAAAACCACTTACAACGCGTTGCCGAATAAGTTCGAAGCGGGCACGCCCAATATTTCGGGCGGCATCGGCTTGGGTGCCGCGGTCGATTTTTTATCGGGTTTGGATCTGGACGCCGCGCATGCGCACGAGGCGGCCCTGCTCCAGCAGGCCACCACGACGCTCAGCCGGATTCAGGGGCTGCGCATCATTGGCACCGCGCAGGATAAAGCCAGCCTTGTGTCTTTCGTCGTGGCAGGGGTGCATCCGCATGATTTGGGTACCATCCTGGACGAGGACGGCATTGCGGTGCGCACCGGTCATCATTGCGCCATGCCGGTCATGGATTTCTTCAAGTTGCCGGCAACGGCGCGCGCCTCGTTCGCCTTCTATAACACCTTCGATGAGATCGACAGGCTTGGCTTAGGCATCGAGCGCGCGCGCAAGATGTTCGCCTGAGATTGCCATGGAACTCAACGATCTTTACCGCGACGTCATCCTGGACCACAACCGCCGACCGCGGAACTTCGGAAGCTTGGAATCAGCCGACGCCAGCGTCGAGGGATTTAATCCGATGTGCGGCGATCATCTGACGCTGCGATTGAAGCTGCGCGACGACACGATCAGCGATATTCGCTTCGAAGGCCAGGGCTGCGCCATCTCGACCGCCTCAGCCTCGCTAATGACCGAAGCGGTAAAGGGCAAGAGCCGCGAGGAAGCGCTGCGCCTTTTCAATCGCATGCATCAATTGCTGACTGACGATGCCGCGCCGCCTACCGAGGAACTCGGGAAGTTGGCGGCCCTGTCCGGCGTGCGCGAGTACCCCGCACGCGTCAAGTGCGCGAGCTTGTGCTGGCACACACTGGCTTCCGCGCTGAAGACAGCGGATTTGAAGTCGTTGGGCCCCGTGTCGACCGAATGAGATTATAAAGTGCGCAGCTACGAAAATGAACCGATTGTCGTGCAGCGCGACGTCAAGGCGGTGGCGATACCTGCGGGCGCTGAGGTCAACCTCAAACCGGGACAAGTGGGTTACATCACCCAAGCTCTCGGCGGGAGTTTCACCGTTTACATTGACGGCAATCTGTTCCGCATTGCGGGGCAAGACGCCGATGCCATCGGCAAGACGTCGGCAAAACCGCCCGATGTACCGCCCGGCGCCTCTGAGGAAGACATCAAGAACATAATTTGGCAGCAGCTCAAGACTTGCTACGACCCTGAAATTCCCGTCAATATTGTCGATCTTGGACTGGTCTACGAATGTGATGTCAGCAAGAACGAGGACTCGACCCGCAGAGTCGACATCAAGATGACTCTGACAGCCCCGGGCTGCGGCATGGGAGAAGTCCTGGTGCAAGACGTGCGTGACAAGGTGCAAATTATCCCGACCGTGACGCAAGCGAATGTTGAACTGGTATTCGATCCTCCCTGGAATCAAACCATGATGTCCGACGAGGCCCGCCTGCAGACGGGCATGATGTGAGCGGGGCTGTTGTTGTGAGATGGATTGATGCGGGGCTTGCCCAAGATTTGCCGAACGGTCAAGCCAAGTCGCTTTCCGTCGGCCACCGCATGATCGCCGTCGTGCGCAATGGCGAGGACTATTTCGCCATTGAGGACATCTGTACCCACGACGGGGCGCCGTTGACCGGGGGTGAAATCGAGGGCGATGAAATTATCTGTCCACGTCATGGTGCGCGATTTTGCATGCGGACGGGCGAAGCGCTGACGCCCCCCGCGTACGAACCGGTGCGCGCCTTCGAAACCAAAATTGAGAATGGTCATCTGTGGGTACGCGCAGACTAACCCTGCTTCGGCACGGTAAAGCCGAACCTGCCGATGCCTATCCGGAGGATTACGAGCGCCCGCTCACGCACCGCGGCTGCATCGAGGCGCAGGAGATGGCGTCGCGAATCGTCAAGCGCAACCTTGTGCCGGACCTCATTTTAGTCAGCCCCGCCGAACGTGCCTGGGCAACCGCAGAAATTATCTGCACAACCTGCGAACTCGATGCGAAACAAGTCCAATGCGCGCGCGAACTGTATTTGGCGACGCCGGAGAAAACCTGGCTGCTGCTGGCACATCGCGCGGCGTCGTTGAACCACATCATGATCTGCGGACACAATCCCGGCTTGAGCGCTATCGCCAGCCGCTTCGGACCTAAGCCGCAGCGCTGCGAGCTATCCACCGCGGGAATCGCCACGGCCGTTTGGCACCACGCGGAGTGGGCGACCTTGCAGCCGGAGACTGCCGATAGCTGCGAAATCGACGATCCTGAAGATATGGACGAGCTGTGGGCGTAGCTTTTTCGGCTAATCCGTCGAGAGCTGCTTGACCTTGCGTTCGCGGATCGCCTGCTCGATCCTCGGTTTCAACTGGCGTCTGAGGTCTTCGACAATCTTTCGCTGTTGCTCGCCCAGCAATGCTTGCCGCTCGCCTAATTTGCCAGCTGGACACAACGGGATAAGGCGCGCATTCAATGGTGCTGCGGACGCACTTACCTTTGGCCTCGGTGCAAGCGCGCGAGTTGTCTGCGTTCGCGTTTGTCGGGACGGGTATCGGGGCGCGGCCGCGAAATATTGGCAAGGCGCTGCTGCTCTTTAAGCTTTGCACGGCGCTCGGCGCTGGCGGGAGTTTCAATATAATTCGTTAGTGCCTCGGCCGCGGGGCCGCGCCGCACGGGAAGGCCGAGCACTTCGAACTCTCCCACCACACCCTGCAGCGACAAACTCAAACGATCGCCGCGGCGCACGCGGTGCGCCGGCTTAATCCGTTCCGCATTTAGATGGACTTTGCCGCCGTTAATGGCCGCCGCCGCAAGACTGCGCGTCTTAAAGAACCTGGCGTGCCAGAGCCATTTATCGAGGCGATGATTATCGGCCTTTTCGACTGTTGTCATAAGCAAAGGATCTTAAGGATACCCAAGAGCGGTACAGACGAAATCGCTATAATAGCCTGATGTACGGCAATGAATTTCGTGAGCGTCTGGAACGCGATACCGAAGCGCTGGAAGCGGCAGGACTGCTGAAGCGCGAGCGGGTCATCGGCACCGCCCAGGGACCCGTGATCAAGCTCCAGGACGGGCAAGAGATGATCAATCTCTGCGCCAACAATTACTTGGGGCTGGCTAATCATCCTGCAGTACTCAAGGCCGCTCACGAGGGATTGACCCGTTATGGCTACGGCATGGCGTCGGTGCGCTTCATATGCGGCACGCAGAGCGTGCATCGCGAACTCGAGCAGCGATTGAGCGCCTACCTGTCGATGGACGACACGATCCTCTATTCCTCGTGCTTTGATGCGAATGGCGGACTGTTTGAAACGTTGCTCGATGAGAAGGATGCCGTTATCAGCGATGCGCTGAACCACGCCAGCATCATCGACGGCATTCGACTATGCAAGGCGCGCCGTTTGCGCTACGCCAACAACGACATGAATGAGCTCGAGCAAGCGCTTAAGGACTCGCAGGACTCGCGAGTGCGACTAATCGCAACCGACGGCGTGTTCTCCATGGACGGCTCCATCGCGCGGCTCAACGAGATTTGCGATCTGGCCGAGCGCTACGGCGCGCTGGTCATGGTCGACGATTCGCATGCGACTGGCTTCGTCGGCGCCCGCGGGCGCGGCTCTCACGAATACCGCGGCGTCATGGGGCGCATTGATATCCTGACCAGCACTCTGGGTAAGGCGCTGGGCGGCGCCAGCGGCGGCTTTGTCGCGGCGCGCAAGCAAATCGTGGCTTGGCTGCGCCAACGCTCCCGGCCTTACTTATTTTCCAACAGCATCGCGCCCGCGGTTGCGGCCGCCACCATTGCCGTATTGGACTTGTTGGAGAATTCCCCGGAATTGCGCGATCGTCTGCACGCCAACGCGCGGCACTTTCGCGAACGCATGCAGGCCTTGGGTTTTAACCTGGTCCCAGGCGAGCATCCGATCATCCCCGTGATGCTCGGCGATGCGCCGCTCGCCGTGCGTCTCGCCGAGCGCATGCAGCAACACGGTATTTACGTCGTCGCATTCGCATTTCCAGTGGTGCCCCATGGAAAAGCGCGAATTCGCACCCAAATGAATGCTGCACACAGTATTCAGCAACTCGATCAGGTTGTTTCCGCGTTTGGTCGTTCGGCACGCGACCTCGGCGTGATTCACTAGAGACCAAGTCATGAAAGCACTCGTCAAGGCCCGCGCTGAACCCGGCATCTGGATGCAGGACGTACCGGAGCCCTCGGTCGGTCACAATGATGTTCTCATCAAGGTCAATCGTTCCGCCATCTGCGGTACGGATATGCACATCTACAATTGGGATGCGTGGGCGCAGAAAACCGTGCCTGTGCCGATGGCGGTCGGCCATGAATATTCTGGAGAAATCGTCGAGTTAGGCAGCGAAGTGCGCGGCTTCCAAACTGGCGATCGCGTATCCGGAGAGGGCCACATCACCTGCGGTCATTGTCGCAATTGCCGTGCCGGCCGGCGCCACCTGTGCCGCAATACCTCCGGTGTGGGCGTGAATCGTCCCGGCGCGTTTGCCGAGTACTTGACGATTCCGGCATCCAATGTGTTCAAGCTGCCGGCAGCCATCGACGATGAAATTGCCTCCATATTGGATCCGCTCGGCAATGCCACCCACACCGCGCTCGCCTTCAATGTGGTCGGCGAGGATGTGCTCATCACTGGCGCAGGTCCGATCGGCGTCATGGCGGTAGCCATTGCACGACACGCCGGCGCGCGCCATGTCGTCATCACCGACGTGAACGATTACCGCTTGAATCTGGCCAAAAAAATGGGCGCCTCGCGAGCTCTGAATGTCTCGCATGAGTCACTTGATGACGCCATGCGCGATTTGGGGATGGAAGAAGGCTTCGACGTGGGCTTTGAAATGTCGGGCAATCCCGCTGCTCTGCGTGAGCTGCTGCGAACCATGAACAATGGCGGCAATGTTTCCATGCTCGGCATTCCCCCGGGCGAAACTGCCATCGATTGGAATCAGGTGATTTTCAAGGGCCTGACGATCAAAGGCATCTATGGCCGCGAAATGTTCGAGACCTGGTACAAAATGTCGAGCATGCTGCAAAGCGGTCTGGATATTCGGCCGGTGATCACCCATCGGTTGGGGATCAACGACTACCTGGAGGGATTTCAGATCATGAATTCAGGGAAGTCCGGAAAAGTGACGCTCGACTGGTCGAGTCTCTAAGAGACTAGCGTTCGCCCGGATCGCGGCACCAGCAGTACGAGTACAGGCCGCGTGGATCTTTGAGGCGAGCGATCACTCGAGCCTGCTCGAGCAGCGGATCGAGAATCCTCTCGATGTCGGATCGCTGCGGAATCAGTCCTGCCAATTGGCCCACACGCACAGCTTGCGAGCGGATCTGCATTAAAAGCTGTTCTCGCAAGCTCAATTCGGTCTCGATGTAGTCGACATCATAGTCCGAGCCCAATTCGGCCAATTTCGCCGCCGCATCGGTTGCATCCTTGAGTCCGCCCAAGTGATCCACCAGACCGATTCGCTGGGCATCAACTCCCGCCCACACCCTGCCCTGTGCAATCTTGTCGACATCTTCGATGCTCTTTTTCCTGCCATCCGCTACACGGCGCAAGAACTGTTGGTACGCGTGATCGACCGACGCCTGCAGCACTTCCTTGGTGACGGCTCCGAGCGGTCGGTCAAAGCGCATGTCTCCCGCGAGCGGCGTGGTGCCAATGCCGTCGACCTTGACGCCGAGTTTCTCCAGCGTGCGCTGAAATGTCGGTATATAAGAGAACACGCCGATCGAGCCGGTGATCGTGGTGGGGCTGGCAAATATCTGATTCGCAGCGGCCGCGATGTAGTAGCCACCGGAAGCGGCGTAGCTGCTCATGGAGACGATCACGGGTTTACCGGCCTTACGCAGGGCCTGCACTTCCCGCAGAATTTTCTCCGAGGCGAACTCGCTCCCGCCGGGGCTGTCAACGCGTAGAACCACGGCCTTTACGGCGCTGTCGTAGCGCGCTTCGCGCAGCAAATCCGAAGTGCTCTCGCCGCCGATCTTTCCCGGCATTTGGTGACCATCGAGGATCTCACCGGACGCGACCACAACCCCGACTTTGGCATCCGATTTCAATTTTAAAGCACGCCTGGAACGAACCGCCGCGAGGTACTGATTCATTGCAATGCCGTTGAACGAGTGGTTGTTTTCGTCCTCGCCCACCAGTCCTTTCAAATCGTCGGCCACTTGCCGACGGCTCTTCAGCGCGGTCACCAGCCCTCGCTGCAACGCCATCTTTGCCAGATCACCATTCACGGCCTGCAGCGATGCGGGTTGCGCGCCGATGAAATCCTTCAGCGCAGTAGCGGGCAGTGATCGGGCGCGCGTGACGTCTTGACTGTAGGCGTTCCATAACGACTCCAGCCACAGGGAAGTCTCTTGCCGCTCGCTAGGCGCCATGTCGCTGCGCGAAAACTGATCGGTATAGCTCTTGAAAGTGCCGGCGCGAAATACGTTCGAGTCAATCGCCAGCTTATCGATCGCATCCTTGTAGTACATGCGGTAGTAACTAAAACCATGAACGGAGACTTCGCCCATGGGATCGAGGTACACCTCGCCGGCTTGTGCTGCCAAGTAGTACTGCACTTGACTAAAGGAATCGCCTATGGCGATCACACGCTTGCCGGAGGCGCGGAAGTCACGCAGGGCGGCGGCGACCTCTTGCAATTTCGACAGACCGGACGCTTCCAACTGGTCCAGGTCCAAAACAATGAGTTTGATTCTCGAATCCAACTTGGCGGCCGTGATGGCGTCCGTCACGTCCCTGAGGAGGGTCTCAGGATCAGGGCCACCGGAGGCCTCGCCCAACGCGCGCCGTACCGAATCGCCGGAGAGCTGATCCACCAACTCGCCCTGCGGCGAGATGACAAGTGCCGCGCTGCGCGGGACGATCGGAATGGAGGTATGCAGCGCTGCGAGCACGAACCCGAAAATAATGAGCATCAACGTCAGGTGCAGCGTCTTGCGGATCCCGTCAAGGATTCGCCACACCACCCCGAAGAATCCCCTAAGAGCGGATCCGGCGCTCATTCAGGAGCCTGCTCAGATCTTCTCGTCGATGCGAGCTGCCTTGCCGGACAGTTCGCGCAGGTAGTAAAGCTTGGCGCGGCGTACATTGCCGCGGCGCTTCACGCTGACTTCACTGATCGAGGGGCTGAAAGTTTGGAACACGCGCTCAACACCCTCGCCGTGCGAAATCTTGCGCACGGTGAAAGATGAATTGAGACCGCGGTTCTTCTTCGCGATGACCACGCCCTCGTAGGCCTGCACGCGCTCGCGATCACCTTCGACCACTTTGACTTGCACGACGATGGTATCGCCGGGATTGAAGTCCGGAAGCTTGCGTGTCGCTCGCTCGCCGTTGAGTTCTTGGATGATCTTATTCATAACTGTTGCCTCGCACGTTCATTCTTAAATTCTTCCAACAATTCTCGCTCTTCAGCGCTCATGCCACGCTGCTCAAGCAGCTCCGGCCGACGTAGCCATGTGCGTCCGAGCGCCTGCTGCAAGCGCCAGCGATGAATCGCCGCATGATCGCCTGACGCCAATACCGCGGGCACTTCGTGTCCGTCCAAGGCCTGTGGCCGCGTGTAATGCGGCCAATCCACCAATCCGTCGCTGAAGGACTCCTGCAGCGCCGACTCCGAACTGCCCAACGTGCCCGGCATCAATCGTGCTACTGCATCGATGACTACCAACGCCGGCAGCTCGCCACCCGACAGCACATAATCGCCGATGGACCACTGCTCATCGATTTCCAGTTCGATGAAGCGCTCGTCGATCCCTTCGTACCGTCCGGCGATCAAAACCAGACCGGGCCAGCCGCATGCCTCGCGCGCCATGCGCTGCTCAAACCTGCGCCCGTCCGCGCCCAAATACACGCGCCGGCTGCCCGGCGGCAGGGCCTTGAGCGCATCGCGCAACGCGCTGCGCACGGGCTCGACTTTCATGACCATTCCCGGCCCACCCCCGTACGGACGGTCATCGACCGTACGATGAGCATCGATGGTGTAGTCGCGCGGGTCGAAGCACTCGACCTGAAACACACCCCGCTCCAGCGCCCGCCCAACCACGCCGATATTCAGCGCCTCACGGATCATCTGCGGAAAAAGCGACACGACCGCAATTCGCATACTCAATCCGGCGCGACGGGCCAGTCGACCACCACCCGCCGCGCCCGCAAATCCACTCGCCGCAGATGCTTTGGCACCGCCGGCACCCAATACTCTCGTTCCCCGCGCACCACCATCAGAGATTGCGCTGGGGTCTCGACAAAATGCTGCACTACACCTAAGTCAACGCCCGCCAGGTTCACCACTTCGCAGCCGATCAAGTCAGCGCGGTAGAAATCCTTGTCGTCGCGCTGCGGCAATTCACTGCGCGGTACACAGATCTGCGCACCTCTTAAGGCGATCGCTTGGTCTCGATCCTCGACGCCCGCCAATTTGACCGTCAATGCACCGCCACTTCGACCGCTCTCAACAATTCGAAAACTGCGCCAAGCACCCTCTCGTCCGATCTGCAGATTGCGGTGTTCCAGCAGGCGTTCGGGAGGATCCGTGTGTGACCGTAGCTTGACCCAACCCCGGACGCCGAACGGGGCGCCTACAAACCCCAGTTGGATGAGCGCCGATGATTCGTCGCTCATCGTGCCACCTTAAGCCTTTACGCGGCCTGCTTACGGAAGCTGGTGAGAAGAAATTTGACGCGCTCAGACATGTGAGCACCCTTGCTCAACCAATGCTCGATGCGGGCGACGTCCAGGCGCAATTTGACTTCTGCGCCCCGTGCCACGGGATTGAAAAGACCGACGCTCTCAAGGCTGGTGCCGCCCTGACGCTTGCGGCTGTCGGTCACCACGACATGATAAAAGGGCGTCTTTTTGCCGCCACGTCGAGTCAAACGGATCGTCACCATCGTAAATCCACCTTGCAATGCCTAGCCGCTAATTGTAATGACAATCAGGGCTTAAGGGCAACAAATGCTTTGCGGCGGCGAGGAGCCTGCCTGAGTATTCCTGGGGTTTAGCGTCCGAATCCGCCGGGACCGAAGCCGCCTGGAGGCATACGGCCGGCCATCCCGCGCATCATGTTCTTCAGCATCCCGCCTTTCACCATCTTTTTCATGGTTTTCTGCATTTGGTCAAACTGCTTCAGCAGCCGATTCACCTCCGGCAGCGGCACACCCGCTCCATTGGCAATGCGGCGCTTGCGGGAATTGTCGATCGTTTCCGGCCGCCGGCGTTCGCGCGGCGTCATCGAGTCGATAATCCCCATCTGACGCTTGAGTGTTTTGGGGTTTACCGCGCCGGCAGCAGCGGCCGCGTTTGCCTGCATTTGAGCGGGCAATTTGTCAAGCAGGGCCGCCATGCCGCCCATGTTCTGCAACTGGGTCAGCTGGTCGCGCAGGTCGGTCAGGTCGAAGGACTTGCCCTTGGTGATTTTCTTGGCAAGTTTCTCGGCCTTTTCGTGATCGACTTGGCTTTGAACCTGTTCGACCAATGACAGCACATCGCCCATGCCGAGGATGCGGGAGGCAATGCGCTCGGGCTGGAACAGCTCCAGGGCGTCCGACTTCTCGCCCGTACCGACGAACAGGATGGGCTTGCCGGTCACATGCCGGACCGACAGGGCCGCGCCACCGCGCGCATCGCCGTCCGCCTTGGTCAGAATGATGCCGGTCAGGCTCAAGGCATCGTTGAAGGCTTTGGCGGCATTGACGGCATCTTGCCCGGCCATGCTGTCAACCACGAACAAGCGCTCGTGCGGTTGGATCGCCGCCTCGAGCTCTCGGACTTCCGCCATCATCTGCGCATCGACGTGCAGCCTGCCGGCGGTATCCAGCAGCAGCACGTCGTAGGCCTGCAGCGTCGCCTCGGTCAGCGCGCGCTTGGCGATAGCAACGGGTGCCTCGCTCGCGCTGGCGGACGCAAAGCCCGCGCCGACCTGCTCGGCCAGGGTCTGTAATTGCAAAATGGCCGCGGGACGATAAACGTCGGTGCTGACCATCAACACCTTCTTGTTTTGTTTATCGATCAGCCAGCGTGCGAGCTTGCCGGCGCTGGTGGTCTTGCCCGCGCCTTGCAGGCCTGCGAGCATCACGACCACGGGACGCTGGGCGCGCAAGTTCAGTCCGCTGCTCGGCTCGCCCATGAGCTGGGTCAGTTCCTCGTGCACGACCTTGATGAATGCCTGTCCGGGCGTCAGGCTCTTCGTCACCTCCACGCCGACTGCACGCGCCTTGACCGCGTCGGTAAAACTCTTGACGACCGGCAACGCGACATCGGCATCGAGCAGCGCGAGACGCACTTCGCGCAGCGTGTCGGATATGTTGTCGTCGGTGAGTCGGCCGCGGCCGGAAAGCGACTTAAGTGCCGAGGCAAGGCTGCTGGTTAAACGGTCAAACATGGTGCGGTTAGTATTCCTTTGCGCGGCAAAACTTTGGCCTTCAAGGCGAGGATATCAGGGGCACCCTTGGTCCACACTGACGAGGCTTGCTTTTGCCAGATTCTGAAAACGATGGCGGAGTGCCGGACGCCATTTCTACTCGAAAACCACAGCAATAAGTTAGCTGATTGTACGTAACCTGTATATAACAACAGTGCCTAGTATCTATAGAAAACCCATGAACTTTGTTCGCCCCAAGATCAAAGTGTTAAGGCTGCGACTCAAGTGCCAAGCACGCAAAGTTCTTGCGGGGTCTCGCCTGCGAAGTGAACTTCGTCTGGAACTATTGCAACGAATTACAGATAACAATGTTCAATCGCGAACGGCGGTTTCTCTCAGGATACGATTTTGCGAAATTCACACCGGGCGCGACCAAAGAAGGGCTCCCTCTTCTATCACGGTCTTGGGCCCAAGCTCGCCTTCGCGCAACGCGCGGGCAAGACACACCGGGTGCGCGCGATCCATGCCAAAATAGCGAATCGCAGGAGAGATTTCTTGCATCAGTTCTCGACTCGCTTAGTTCGCGGATACGACACCATCTTTGTTGGCAATGTAAGCGCCGCCGCCCTCGTCAAGACACTGCACGCCAAGTCGGTGCTCGACGCGAGTTGGTCGGCCTTTCGAACGATGCCCCGGTATAAGTGCGATTTCGCAGGTGCAGCGTTCGTCGAAGTCAATGAAGCGTTTTCAACCCAGACCTGTTCTGCATGCGCTGCGCGCAGTGGCCCGAAAGGTATCGCAGGTCTTGGAATAAGAGAGTGGATCTGCAGCGAATGTGGAGCGGTACACTATCGCAACGTGAATGTCGCAAAGAACATTCTCGCGGCGGGACGTCGCCGTCTTGCAGAAGGAATCCCCACCCAATTGGGATGCGGGAGGACGTCAAACTTGTGTCATTATCGGGGCGTCACACATTAGGCCCAGCCGTGATTCTTGCCATCATTTTGTTTCTGCTTTACACATTGAGTGCCTGGGCGATGTTGCGCAGTGTGAAAAATCCGCGCTTGGAACTCATTGCGTGGGTTTTGATCCTTGTCGCCATCATCGGCCACAGTGACGCCATCATGCGCATGATGCGGTTGAATGGCCATTTCTCGATCGGCCTGTTCGAGGCGATGTCATTACTCGGCTGGACTCTCGCGGTGCTCGCCTGCGTGGTGTCGATCGACAAACAGAATCGAGTGCTCGGCGCCATACTCATGCTGAGCGCCGCAATCGGCGCTGCAGCGGGCGCGGCCATGACGGGCGCCGGGCGCAGCTACGCGGAAGCCGCGACTGCCGGCTGGGAATTGACCGCGCATATCCTGCTGTCGATGGGCGCTGCCGCTCTGCTGTTTGCGGCAGCGGTTACCGCGGTTTTGCTGGTGATCCTGGATCGTCGCCTGCGCACGCGACGCATCGCCAACTTGTCGAGCGCATTGCCGCCGCTCGATTCCCTGGAAAAAATCATGTTCAGGCTGATCGCGGCGGGTTTTGGATTGCTGACGCTGGCGCTCATCACCGGTTTTGTCTTTGTCACTAATTTATTCACGCAGAACCTGGTGCAGAAGACGGTCTTGTCGCTGATTGCGTGGCTTATCTTCGGTGTGCTGCTCATCGGACGCTTACGTTTCGGCTGGCGCGGCCGATCCGCCGTGCGCTGGACATTGAGCGGCTTCGGCATCTTGGCGGCAGCGTATTTCGGCGTGAAATTCGTCCTCGAATATGTGTTCGGGCGACACTGGGGCTAGGCGCCCCCGCGCTTATCTTCGGCAATGGCACACCCGTCTCTTGGAGTTTTGTTCACGGCGTTGGCGGGATTACTGATCCTGGCTGCATTTTTCGCCGGTAGTGAAACGGCCCTGATGAGCTTGAATCGCTATCGCCTGCGGCACCGAGCGAGCGAAGGCAGCCGCGGCGCGCGTATGGCCGAAGCGTTGCTCGCGCGCCCCGATCGTCTCATTGGATTGATTCTGTTGCTGAGCACGCTGGTCAATGTCGCGACGCCGATTTTGGTCGGGTTCATTGCGTTGAAATTGGGCGGCGAATTTCTGGTGGCCTTCGGGGCTGCGTTACTTGCATTCGTGCTGCTGATTTTTTGCGAGGTAGCGCCCAAGACTTTTGGGGCCCTGCATCCTGAACGTCTGGCTTTGCCGGCAGCGTACATATACACGCCGCTGCTGTTTCTGCTCTACCCGTTCGTCTGGTTCACAAACTTGCTGGCCAACGGCGTGCTGCTCATGTTCGGTGTCTCGAGGCAAGTGGCGGCGAACTCCTTGAGCAGCGAAGAGTTGCGCACGGTCGTGGCCGAGGCCGGTGCGATGATTCCGCGGCGCCACCAGCAAATGCTGGTCAGCATTCTGGACTTAGAGAATGCGACCGTGGAGGACATCATGGTGCCTCGAAATGAAATCGTCGGGATCGACATCGATGACGATTGGGACAGGATCATGGAGCAGTTGCGCCAGAGTCAGCACACTCGATTGCCCGTGTATCAAGGCGAAATCGATCGTATCATCGGACTGCTGCACATGAAGCAAGTCGTACACGAATTGGCGCGTGAGCACCTCGACTTGGAAAATCTGACTGCCGCGGCGCAAGCACGCGAGCCCTACTTTGTTCCGTCCGGAACCACGCTCAATACGCAATTGCTGAATTTTCAGCGCAACAAGCGCCGCATGGCATTTGTGGTCGATGAGTACGGCGATATTCAAGGCCTGGTAACGATTGAGGATATTCTTGAAGAGATTGTCGGCGAATTCACCACCGATCCGGCGACCATGATGCACAAAGATGTGCATACCGAAGCCGACGGCAGTTATGTCGCAAGCGCTTCGGTCACAATCCGCGCCTTGAACCGTTCGATGCGTTGGAACCTGCCGACGGATGGGCCGAAGACTCTGAATGGGTTGATTGTCGAGTTTCTCGAAACCCTCCCCGAACCTGGCACCACCTTAAAAATGTCCGACTACATGCTCGAGGTTCTGCAAACCGGCGACAACGCCATCAAGACAGTGCGCATCCGGCCGCCGCAAGCCGCTCCTTTGCCTTAGGCGCGCAATTAGAGCGCGTCCAACGCCTGGTTCAAGCGCGTGACGCCGCGCACAGTCATGCCGTCGGGCGGACGCTTCGGCACATTTGCCTCGGGAACCACCGCCAGCTTAAACCCGTGTTTCGCGGCTTCGCGCAACCGTTCTTCACCGAACGGCACCGGACGAATCTCGCCAGCCAGCCCCAGCTCGCCGAACGCAATCAGTGAAGCAGGCACGGGTGAATTGTTCAAGCTGGAACGCGCAGCCATCACAATCGCCAGGTCCCCGGCCGTCTCCGCGAGACGCACTCCCCCTACCACATTCGCGAACACATCCTGTCCTTGCAGCAACAGTCCACCGTGCCGATGTGCAACTGCGAGCAACATGGTGAGGCGATTGCCGTCGATGCCGACCGCCACCCGACGCGGATTGGCGCCCAGGCTGTCGTCGGCCAACACCTGCACTTCGATCAGAAGCGAGCGCGTGCCCTCGCGCATCACCGTGATGACACTCCCAGGAACGGGCTGCGCATGCCGCGACAAGAAAATCGCTGACGGATTTGTCACCTCACGCAGGCCCTGCTCCAGCATCGCGAACACGCCAATTTCATTGGCGGCGCCAAATCGATTTTTCACCGAACGCAGCACCCGATAACGGCTGCCCGTGTCGCTCTCAAAGTACAGCACCGTGTCGACCATGTGTTCGAGCACGCGCGGCCCCGCAATTTGACCCTCCTTCGTCACGTGACCTACCAACAACACTGCAGTGCCGCTGGACTTCGCAAAACGCACCAGTTCCGCTGTGCACTCGCGCAATTGCGACACGGCGCCCGGTGCGGCTTCCACGCGATCGGAATGCATGGTCTGAATGGAATCGACGATGAGCACATGTGCCGATAGGGTCGACGCAGCGCCAACGATGTCCTCCACGCAAGTCTCGGCGATCAACCGTGCCGTCGCCGCTTCGAGTCCCAACCGGCGCGCCCGCAGCGCAACTTGCTTGAGCGACTCCTCGCCCGTGGCATACAACACCGGGCCCACGGCGTTGAGCGCTACCGCGGCCTGCAGCATCAGCGTGGACTTGCCGATGCCCGGGTCCCCGCCGATCAAGGTCACGGACCCGGGCACGAGTCCGCCGCCCAATACTCGGTCGAGTTCCGCGGAACCCGTGGCCAGGCGCGGCGATTCCGCCACTGCCTCAACCGCCAACGATGACGATGCATCGTGTTGCTTGGGCAACGCCCTATTCGACTTGCGGGGATTTGCCGCCAACATCTCGGCAACGAGGGTGTTCCATTCACCGCAGGTGGCGCACTGACCCTGCCATTTTGGCGAAGGCGCTCCGCAGCCCTGACACACAAAAACCTCTTTCGACTTCGCCATGGGCTTCCTTAGCACCGATCTGTGAATTTAGGATTGCTGGTATTGTCGCCCGATCACCTATACTGCCGGGCTTATTGACTCGGATTATGTCTATTGCATGCGGAAATTTGGACTGATTGCAGCAATTGTGGGCTTTGGGATCCTCGCAGCCGGCATTATCCTGCGAATGCTTGCCAATCGTCCCTCTCTCACCTGGCTTTGGATGCCGGGCGCCGGACTGTTGGCTACCGGCAGCGCTCTTTTTCTCTGGGCACGAATGGGCAAGAGCGCCCCTGTTATTCCCATGCCGAACGCAAAGATCGCAATGGGTACAGATACCGCGCGCCTGCTCGACAACTTCGAGCAACGATTCGCCGAGCTTAAGGGCCGCAAACCCAATTCCACGGTCTTGGGGGACCTATACACCCTCGGGAGCCAACTGGAACAGCGCGGGCGCGTCACCCAGGCCACGGCGGTCTACCGGCACTTGGCAAGATTTGATAACACCTACAAAGACGTTGCCGCGCGATTGCGACGGCTTATGGACGCTGACCGCGTCAAGCCGAAAACCGCGACTACAGCGAACGCCGTTTTGCCGGCCTCCATGGGTGAGACCACGCCGAATCTGCGCGCCCCCCCGAGGGAGCGCACCGCCGCTGCTGCCGTCGCGTCTGCGGTGCCCGAGAACGAGCGCCTCGGCCGCCATCAACTCGAACGTGAAATCGGGCGCGGCGCCATGGGCGTCGTTTACCTCGGACGCGACACGGCCATCAATCGCATGGTGGCAATCAAGGCGATTCCGCTCGCCGCAGAATTCAGCGACGCCGAACTCGTTGAGGCGCGGGCTCGGTTTTTCCGCGAGGCGGAAACCGCAGGCCGGCTCAATCATCCGAATATTGTGACGATCTACGATGTCGGCGAGGAGCGTGGATTGGCCTACATCGCGATGGAATATCTAAAGGGCCGTCACCTGAGCGACTACGCGAAATCCAACAATTTGCTGGAGCCGCGCAAAGTGTTGGAAATCATCAGCCGCACTGCCGAAGCCTTGGGATTCGCACACAAACAGGGGGTGGTACACCGCGATATCAAACCCGCAAATCTCATGTACGACCCGAGCACTGACATATTAAAAATAACGGATTTTGGGATTGCGCGCTTAAGCGGCGCGGGCAGCACAAGAACCGGCATCGTTCTCGGAACGCCGAGCTTTATGTCGCCCGAACAGCTCGAGGGACGAACTGTGACAGGTCACTCGGACTTGTTTTCCCTGGGTGTTAGCCTATTTCAATTGTT
>JBEPVT010000029.1:0-50414 GCA_041690895.1 Gammaproteobacteria bacterium | reverse complement strand
GGCGCTCCCGGGGGCCCCCCCCTCGGCCCCCCGCGCCCCCCCAACACTAAAACCCCCCCTTACTCTCCCGCCCCCCCGCGGGGCTCCCCGCGCCCCCGCTGCTGTTGATTTGACGAGTTATTCCTTTACGGAGACCGCGGCGGCTTTTGCATTTGCCTTGGCCGCGCCGTAGTCAGCTTCAGCTTGGTCTTTACAGGCCTTTTGCGCATCGCCGCCGAGCGAAAGGCAATTGGCCAAAGCAACTTTTCGGTCGCCGTCGGCTTTGGCGACCGCTAGGTTGTAGGCATCCTGGGCGGCGGCATTGTTAAAGGCAACCAGCTTGTCATCAACCTTGCCGCCTGCCTTGTCTAAGTCCTTTTCAGCCGATTTCTCGCTCTTAGCCACTTCGGTCGCGGCTTTCTGCTCCGCCACAGTCACGTCTTTGGCAACGGTATCCGGCGACTTGGCGCTATCGCAGCCGGCGGCCATCAAGAACGCCAGTGCAATTGCCGAAGTTAAAAGAATACGCATGTCGATTCCCTCATGTAGTTGTGAATGGCGGCAGCGGAACCGCTGGAGTGCGCAGTCTAGCATCACCGGCTTCATTGGGTTTTTGACAAGCTCGGAGCGATAGACCACCCTTTGCGCCACTTAGGCTGGAATGCAAAGGTCGATGATGAAACCCTTGATTTGGGCTGGCTTTGCGCAGCGGAGACCGGCCCTCGCACTTCAGCTATGTCGAGAGCCCTAACTTTTGGGAAGGCGTTGACTACCGAGCATGAAAAAACTCAAACACGAATCGGAGTTGTTCAAGGCGGCGCTGCTAGCGGGCGTTCAATATGCGGAAGGGCGCAAGGCCGCGGAATTTGAAGCCACCGATTCCGCAAGCCTCAAGGCGCTCTATGTGTATCGGTTACTGGTCCACGATAAGGTGATCGCGCCGATGCCGGAAGATCAGGTCAGCGAGAAGACCATTCGGCACCGGCTCGCGACGTGGTATGCGCATCAATTGCCCAAGGGACATCCGTTGACGGGATAGCATCGGGCCGCGGCTTTTCCGCGGCGCTGGCTTGGCTCGAGTCGCCGATCAAAAGGGCAAGAGCGAAGTCGTTTCGCGCAGAGGGCGCGAGCCCACCAGGCTGCTGACTATCCGCATGATGACATTGAAGGCTGGCCACATCACCGCAGCATAGATCCGCTAAGTTCGCGGCGCGGTTTGGGAGAACGGAGAGAAGGACTGCGGCCGACGGTTGTACGGATCTCGTTCGGTCAGAATTAACAGCCGGCGCTCGCCCGCGCGGCGCAGGAAGACGAATCCAAACTGCTGGCTGCCCTCCGTCTCCCATCCGTTTGCTGTCTGGCTCTCGATCGCGATGGACATGGCTGCGCAGAGATTGGTCCCAGGTTCTTGTTTTACGCTTACAAGGACCTGCCACTGCAGATCGAAAATGACGCAGAAGCGCGGCGTCTTTGCAGTCGTATAGACTTCATTGCGGTACCGGCCCATGCGCCGATTTTCACCGCTCAGTGAAGAGCGTGTCCATTCAGTAGAATGCCGAAGGCACTACTGTATCGTTACTCGGAACGTCAGCAACACTCGCGACATCTAATGCCATGACCGCACCGTAATGCATGGTGCGCACAGCAATATTTTGCAAACCTTCCCACCCTAGGAGTAAATATGAAAACTAGCCACGCCGCCTTGGGCGGATTTCTTGGTTTAGCACTGGCAGCGACTGCGGCCCAGGCGGCGGGTCCCACCGACCCGCAAATCGCCGCCATCGTCGTCACCGCCAATCAAGTAGATATCGATGCCGGCAAGCTTGCCTTGACCAAGGCAAAGTCCCCGGACGTGAAGAGCTTTGCCCATCTGATGATCACGGATCACAGCGGTGTCAATAAATCAGCTACGGAACTTGTCACCAAACTGCACGTAACGCCCGAGAGCAATCCGACTAGCCAGTCCTTACAAAAAGGCGGCGATGATAATTTGGCCGCGCTCAAGAAGCTGAGCGGCAGTGCCTTCGATCGCGCCTATGTAAATCATGAAGTTACCTACCATCAGGCGGTTTTGGACGCGATTGACACGACTTTGATCCCCAACTCGCAGAACGCCGAACTCAAAGCGCTGCTCGTCAAGGTCAGGCCGGCATTTGTCGCTCACTTGGATCATGCGAAGCATTTGCAAGGTGAGCTGGGGAAATAGTGCCCGGTAAGCGCTTCTTGAGACAGGTATTCGTGGCCGCAGTCGTCAGCCTGGCATTGGCTGGCGCTGCGGCCTCGACCGCCAAGACTAAGGCTGCATCGAGGAC
Organism: Gammaproteobacteria bacterium; assembly: GCA_041690895.1. Taxonomy (GTDB): domain Bacteria; phylum Pseudomonadota; class Gammaproteobacteria; order Steroidobacterales; family Steroidobacteraceae; genus Bog-1198. The sequence continues at coordinate 48,123 of JBEPVT010000029.1, read as the reverse complement.
TTTTGTGATCACCATGCAAATCGTGGGCTTCGAGCCGCAGGAACTCACGATCAAGCCCGGCGATCGGGTCACCTGGGTGAACAAGGACCTGTTTCCGCATACGGCAACCGCGGACGACAAGGCATTTGATTCTCACAGTGTCGCGCCGGCCGACACGTGGACATTCGTTGCTCGCAAGCCCGGAACCCACACTTACATATGCACTTTTCACCCTACAATGAAAGGAACAATCACGGTGCAATGAGGCGGGGCCATGAATCAAATCGCGACGACGGAAGGTTCAGCGGCATTTCTAGATCGTTCGATGGCGAGCAGCATCGCGGCGGGAGACGCGTCGGCATTCGAGGGCATGATGCGCCGATACAACCGCAGGTTGTACCGCCTCGCGCGCGCAACCTTGCGAGATCGGTCGGAAGCGGAAGACGCGTTACAAGATGCGTATATCTGCGCTTACCGATCGATGGGAAGTTTTCGCGGGGATGCAACCCTGGGCACCTGGCTGTCGAGGTTGGTGCTCAATGAGTGCTTCACAAGAATGCGGCGCAATCTCCGTCGGGAGAATGTGGTCCCGATTGTCAGCGCGAGCCGTCATGTTGAGTCAACGCACATGATCGTCGATGATTCTGCGTCGCCCGATAGTGCCGTGGCGCGAGGACAAATCAGCGAATTGCTCGAACGCAAAGTCGATGAGTTGCCGGAGAGCTATCGCACTGTCTTCGTTCTCCGCTCGGTCGAGGAATTGACCGTGGACGAGACCGCCGAAGCCCTTGGCATCCCCGAAGAGACCGTCAGGAGCCGGCATTTCCGGGCCAAGGGTCTATTGCGTGAATCCCTGGCTCGAGAATTGGACCTCGCGCAGCCCGATCTGTTCGAGTTCGGTGGCGAGCATTGCGATCGGGTCGTCGGCTACGTCTTGGCGCGCACAAACATTCCGGAACCATAAATCGCACGGTACCGTGGCGCGCGCGCTCGGAATGGGCCCGGGCAGCCCGATTTTCCTGATTGAGCGAACGAGCTTTTCAATCAACCATCGGCCGGTGAATTAGCCGACAACCTGCGCCGGATTGATTTCGGCGCTGCTGGGAATCGGCAGCGGCGTGCTGAAAATTCCTGCCATGGATACGGCATTGCGTCTGCCGATCAAAGTCTCTTCGGCGACGTCTAACTTTATGATCGGTGTTACGGCGGCCGCCAGTGCCGGTGCGTATTTCGCGCGCGGCCAGATCGTCACTGCAGTCGCAGCGCCGGTTGCCTTGGGATCAGTCATTGGAGCGGTGCTCGGCGCCCGGATACTCATGAATGTGCCTAACGAGAAACTGCGCGCAATGTTTATCGTCATACTCGTCATTCTGGCGGCGCAAATGATGCTGGCTGCCTTCGGCATCGATCTCATCGGGCGCGCATCTTGAAAGCCGCATTGCCCGATCGCTTGGAACAACTGCTGGGCAGACTGCTGCACACCGGAATTGTTGCCGCCTCCGCGGTGGTCGCGGCCGGAATTGCGCTCGCTTTCGCGACAAGCGCGTTTGGAATGCGCATCGCGACCGCCGGGATTGCGCTGTTTATCTTGCTCCCGGTGGTGCGCGTCGGCGCCATGCTGGTTTTCTATTGGCGGGAGCGGGACTACCGGTACCCGCTATCAAGGCGCTCAGGGATAAAGATAAGTCATTGGCAGTCCGAGGCGAAGGCAGGACTGCACTGCGGGGCTGGCCGCCAAGACGATCCGGTCCGCGCACGCACCAGCCGATTTCGCCAGCCATCGTTCATGCTCGCGCAAGCCATAGAATTCCGACAAGCCCAGGCGCTCGCGCAGCCACCCAGGAATCAATTCCACCGCGGCGCGCAGTAGTATAGGTTGCAGCCAGCGCAGCGGCCGCGGAAAGGCGGCGGTTTCGCGCATGATCCGCAGGAACTCAAAAATGATCGGCGACGGGGCCAGCTGAGAACGCGCCGATTCAAACAGCGCCTGCATCTCCGCGATCGACCGTGGGGCGCCGATCGCGCCGTATAGGCGCGAGACCGGTGCACCCTCGCGGTAGAAATCATGTACGTTCTGCGCGCTCAATGGATCAACGAACTGGCTGTAGGCTGCCGCGAAGCCAAAAGCGGCCGTGGCATGAACCCAGGTGAGCAGTCGCGGATCGGTTGCGGAGTAACTCACGCCAGCCGGTGTCTTTCCTCGGACGGCAGCATGCATTTGCACGACGCGCGCGATCATGGGTTCGGCGATGCTGCGCGCACCAAACACGCTGATCATGGCCGCCAATCCTGTGCGCTTCAGGCGACCAATGGGGTCTTTGCGGAACGAAGAGTGTTCCCAGACGCCGGCCCGAACCCCGGGTTCCGCCAGCTCGAGAATGACGGCCGCCGTACCGCCAACGAACAATGCAATGGGATTCTTCAATACACGCCACGATAATGAGTTCGCAGGCACCAATGCTTCTTCGCGCAGCGGCTGTGCAAATGCGCCGTGGCGTCCGCACCCTGCACCGAGAAAAGCGTCAAGAGTGCCATTCAGATAACGTTGCAGAGCGCCGGGCAGGCGAATGGCGGAAATCATATTTTCGCCATTCGGGCGATGAACTTCATGCGAGCGAGCGCCCAATGTTCTGCAGTATATCGCCATATCCACCGCGCCGGACGTGAAGCGCCGCAATGGCCTCATGCACTCGCGGGCTGAGCAACGCCGCCAACTCATCGGTGTGGCGATAGGCACGCATGGTTGGGGCAACGGCGCTGCCGGATATTGTGGCTGGGTGCAAGTAAATCTCGGTTACGCCTCGCGGTAGCCGCGCCAATATCGTCAGCAGCTGCCGCTCATCCATCGACCCGCTCTTTGCGATTCCAAACACGCAGTCGTTATGAAAGATGCCCGCGACGCGCAGGCGATGTTTCATGAGCAGCAGCCACGGTGCAAGGAGCATGCCGCCGACGGCGGCATCCCAGCGGCCGTTTCGGGCCGCGAACCAAAAGGGCTCATGTGGTACGCGCATGGCGCGAGCGCCGTATTCGCGCGCGACCCGAATCAGCACATCGAGTATCGTGGGATGCAAATGAAAATGCTTGTGTGCATTGACGTGATCCAAAGGCAGCCGCGTGCGCGCGAATGCCGCGAACTGGGCGCGGATCTCGGCGTCGAGTTGCCTGCGAACGGAGGCACTTGAGAAATACCGCACGCCGCGGAAAAACATCTGCTCGTCCATGCGGCCGTCGGCGTCTGCGATGCTGGGAATTTGCGCATGCGGCAGTGACGCCCATCCATCCGCGAGAACCAAGTGCAAACCAACGCGAAGATTCGGCAGCCGCCGAGCCCGCCGGACTGCGTCGGCGGCCGCCGGCCCCGATACCATGAGACTGGTCGCCGTGAGAATGCCGTCGCGGCTCGACTGCTCGACGGCCTCGTTGACAGCCTCGTGCAGTCCGAAATCATCAGCGGTAACGATCAAATGCCTTTGCATTGGCCCTGGGCCCAAAGAAATGCTAGGCCGCGCGGGCGTAGGTCATTGGCCCAAGCCCGCAATTGGCTCAGCAGCGCCGTCTCGGCTTACTTCGTAGTGATCGTTGCGCCACTGCACTCGCCGAGTGGCGAAACTCCAAATCCAAAGACTGAAGTGCAACAAGTCGCGAAACGGCACGAGCAGCAACCGGGACGCTGAGATGCCGGGGCGACGCGCGTTTAAGTGGATGAGCACGCTGGCCATAGATGTCGCGGCGAAGATTGCTGCTGCCGGCGCGGCGCCGTGAGCGAGCAGCAGCTGCAAGGCGGTGACAGGCAAGCCGAGCGTGACGAAGGAAAAACCATATCCGTAGGGGCTTAGGCTACGGATCGTGCGCCGCCACCTTAACTCGTGTGCGATGAGATCCGCGGCAGTACGCTCCCCTACGAGCGTGTCGACCTCGACCTCGGACAAAACCGTCCGAAGACCTTGCCGACGGGTCAATTCTCCGAGGCGATAGTCGTCAGCCAGCTGACTTGATACCGCGTTGAAGCCGCCAATTCTTGCAAGAGTCGCGCGGCGAATCCCAATGGTCGCCCCAAAGGCGAATGATCGGTAGCCAAACAGAGCAGCAACTCGCACCGATGGCATGAACCACTCGTTGATGTACATCGATCCCAACAGGGACCAGATTCCCCGCCGCGGCACGCCGCGGTAGCCGCAAGTGACAATTCCTACGCCGGCATCGAGCAGTGGCGCAATCAGGTGGGTGAGATATTTACTGTCGACCTTTACATCACTGTCGGAGAGGATGAGATAGTCGTGGCGCGCGAAAGCCATCATATTGATGAGATTGTCGACCTTGCGGTTGCTGCCGTGCTGTCTGCGCTCGGTCGCCAAGACCAAATCGAGACGAGGAAATTCTTGTTGCAGCCGCTGGACCACCGCGACCGCGGGATCTTGCGGATCGCACACGCCAAAAATAATCTGGTATTCAGGATACGCCTGCTCGCAAAAGGAGCGCAGGCAATCATAGGTCTCGGGCTCCACGCCGCATAAAGGCTTTAAGATCGTCACGGCAGGCGACGCTTCGAGGTTGCCGGGGATGCGCGGCCTCCTTCGCGTCGCGAATACGGTGATCAAGCTATAGGCCATCGACGCTAGGGCGAAGGCGTAACCGCAAAAAACCAAACAGTGGCGCGCGTCAATCGGCACTTTAGACCTGATCCTTTCGGGGTGTTCACGCCCCATCGTATCGCAACTTTGCAGAGCAAAGTAGATGCAGGCTGGACCGTTAAGAGCTGCGCTCCGGCAACGCCGCCTTGGTGGCGGCTGCACCGTCGAGAACGACCTGCTCTAAAACCGCGAGGTAATCCAAATAACGCCTGCGTCCGAGGCCGGTTATCCTGTAATAGGTCTGCGGCCGGTCGCGGTCAGGACTCTTGGCGAGATTCACCAAGTTGGCTTCCAACAGCACTTGAAGATGACGGTTCAGATTGCCGTCGGTCAATGCGCAGAGCCTTTTCATTTCTGGGAATGCCAGACCTCGGAGGTGCGTTACCAGTGAGGTCAACACCCCTAGGCGCGCTCGCTCGTGTATGACCCGACTCAAGCCATCGTAGGCAAAAGGCGAAGCTGCTTGTGCTTTTCGGTTAACTTTCCTCAACGGCGTCCTCGAATCCAAATCGTAAGACAGCGGCGACGAGCAATTGCCCGATGCCGAAGGGTATTCCCATGGCCCACGGTAACAAAGCGTGATGGCCCGCGGCAATCAGTAGGCATGCAAGTCCCGCCGCCAGATACCAGGCCCCGACAGCAAACATTTGCCGCGGCAGGAAACGGCAGGACGCGAACACCCCTAAGCTGAAAATGACGGCCCACAGGCCCGGCAGCATCCACGAGTCGTGTGGTGCGATCTGCATTATCACCACGGTCAGGAGCAACCCGACAACAACACACGGCAAGAACTGTTCGACGGCCGCTTGTATCATTTGTAAAGCGAGCCCCGAATGAACTCGCCGCGATCGGAAAATCGTTTCGAGCGCCGACAGAAAGACCGCTACGGCGGCTGTCGATATCCAGACGGCTAGAAATGGCTTCAAGTCGTGTTCCGAACCGGCGCCCCAACGCGCTTGAGCGGCTGCGACCAGCATCGCCAGGATTCCGGTCGAGGCAATGGACAAAGGGCCATAGCCGCGAAACTGCGTTTCTTGGGCGACTTGGCTCCGAATGGCATTGATATCGTCCAACGCCTGTCGCAGTTCTGTCATCTCAATGGATTCCTGGAGATTACGTGCCGGTAGCGGATTACACCCCGGGATTGCAATTCAATTGCTTGAATGTGTCAAGAAAACTAAATAGCCGTCGCGCGGCAACAATCGTCGCACGCTTGCGGTCTAAATTGACCTATCGATGCAGCGGTTGCACGTCTTGCACATCCGGGGGTGCTTTGCACTGCAAAGTTAGTGGTTCATCGATCAATCGATCGGTCTATTCGGTCGCTTCCCTCAGCTCGGGCACGCGGCCGTGTGCTCGTCGCGAGGGAGAAGTGACTGTGAGTTGCGACTCCGCATCAAGTAAGTGCATAGTCGCAAGATGAGTTTAGATTGGCGGGTCTTTGCGCTCGGCTCGGCATTTTTTGCAGCGCTGACGGCTATCTTTGGCAAGATCGGCGTGTCTGATATCAATTCGGACCTGGCCACTTTTTACCGGACTCTGGTGATATTGGCGGTGAGCGTGCTGCTCGTGTCGGCGCGTCATGAATGGCAGGCGCCCGCGACTCTGTCCTACAAAGGCCTGATATTCTTGGTACTGTCGGGGATTGCGACAGGCCTCTCCTGGATCTGCTATTTTCGCGCGCTACAAATGGCACCCGCCTCGCGGGTGGCTCCGATCGATAAATTCAGCGTGGTTCTCGTCGTTTTGTTCGCGGTACTGTTGCTTGGAGAGAGGCTTACTTGGAAGCTCGGCGTCGGATCGATTCTGATTGCGGGCGGCGTCATTCTCACCGCGCTGTAGCGCTCCAAGAAAGAGTCAGCTCCGCGTTCGCCCGGGTCTAAGCGCTGTGCTTGCCCTTATCGTCCTCATTCTGTTCGTGTCGTTTCATTGGTGCGCGAATAGCTGGCTGGTCTTGGCCAATTTGCCGTTCAGCCTGATCGGCAGCGTCATGGCGATCGCCGTGCCTCGGGTGTTGTAAATAAAAGACTTTGTTTCGCAAAGCCAATCATATATGGTATACCACGAAAATTACGTTAAGCGGTGTGGCACTCCGTCTGTTGATTTGGCGTCTTAGGGGGTTGTGAATGGGTTCGTCAAAGCGCAGCCGCGTTTTGTTTTTCCAATCGCTCAATCAGCTCCACGCGCCTTAGTGGGAGTGAATTCCTAGATCATCGATTCGATAAAACGACCTTTATGAGGACCATAAGATGTTAAATCTAAGAATGGCGAGGGCTGTGCTGATTGCGCTGGCAGCATGCGCCGCTAATTTCTTCGTTCAAGGCAGCGCCTTGGCCGACGATGCTCAAGAAAACAAGGCGCTCAAGGAGCAAATGCGGCAGATGATGCAGCGCATGGACGCGATGCAGAAACAAGTCGAGGCTTTATCGAGGCAGCAAGCGGTGACCCCGCCGCCAGCGGTCGTCACGGCGCCGCCGCCGGCACATGTACCGCCGCCGGTGGTCGCGAAGACTCCGAAGGAAATTCCTGCTGAGCCAAAGTTCGATAAATTCATCAAAGGTTTCTACGGAACATTGGACGCGTCCGTCGATGGTTCGACCAAGGGCATGGATGGCATGACCGCGTATCACTACGGTGATGCGGTCAACGGCGTATTCCCGCAAACCGGGGTGAAAGGTACGCCCGTCGGACAGGTCGGTTGGCAGCCGTCGATTGCCACCAATACGGCCACACTGGGTTGGCGCGGCAGTCACGCGATTCCTGGATTCGCGGATACAAAGTTCGTCATTCAAATTGAAGCGAATGTGGCATTGACGGCTGCGCCGGGCGTGACGACGAGCTATACCGCGCAGACAGCCGGTACGAGAGGCGGGATCGGGTCGGGCACGACCTATATTGGATTCAGCAGCCCGAGCTGGGGCGCGCTGAAAGTGGGTCACGGTGCGACCCCGTACGGCAACATGAGCCGGCGCCTGGATCCCTTCGCCGGCATGGTCGGCGATATGGGGATCATCATCGGCAATACCGGCGGCGACAATCGTCTCGAGTTCAATACGGCAATGGAACACGCGATCTGGTACGAATCGCCAAAATACGGCCCGGTGAGCTTCGACCTGTTTTTCTCGCCCGGGCAGAACCGTACGGCTGACGACGCCTTGAATCTGGCGGGCGGTTCGTCCAATTGCAGCGGCGGCAATGTGCCCGGCAGCGGCAACCTGCCACTCGCTTGCGATGACGGCGGTTTCGACAATGCGTACAGCGTGGACCTGAAGTACGAAACCGAGCATTTGTACCTGGCGGTGGCATATGAACTGCACAAGCATGTCAATCGCAACAGCGACGGCATTGGATCCAATGCTCCGGGATATGCCGCCATGTTCAACGAAGGCGACCCGTCCGCTGGAGCTGGCGGGCCCTTGTCGCAATATCTGAACTGGGATCAGTACAATTTCATCGGCAGTGCCTATGGCGCAACGGGCTCCTGTACCACGGCACCCAGCGCCTCCACGTATTACTGCGTCAACGCAACTCCGGAATTTGTTGGCGACATCGGTGACGAGTCAGCGGTCAAGTTCGGTGCCCAATACGTCTTCGATTTTGGCCTTACGGTGAACGGTATTTTCGAACGTATGATGCGCAAGCTTCCCGCCGCGCTGGAATTCCAGAACGAGCGGCAGCGCAATGGCACCTGGCTGGCGTTAACCCAGAAGATTACTCCAAGGGACAACTTGAATTTTGGGTGGGCGCACTCCGGGAGAACACCGGGCGATCCGGGCGGACAGCATAACTACAATCCGAACAACTCGGACAATACCGCAAACATGTTCTCGCTGGCATACAAACACAGCTTCGATAAGCAACTGTACGGGTATGTCGACGTGGCGGAAACCATCAACAGCGGCAATGCGCATTACGATCTGGGTGCGGGCAGCCATGGCATCAAGACCGACTGTCACGATGGCACGACCTCGCCCATCATCGACTACACCAGTGCGGGCAATACGACTTGGGGCGGCTGCCGGCCCAAAGCGATTTCGGTCGGTGTGAATTACAAGTTCTAAGCCGGGACTTGCACTTGAAAGAGCTTAGGGATCAGGGGTGCGTCACCCCTGGTCCCTCACCTGGCGGGTCATCAGGCTAACTGAGGAATTATCTTTTGTCGCCGCGGTCATATGATCGAGTAGTCTTAAGGAAGGCGATCGCATCTTGGAGTGACTTATGGCTCACGTGACACGAAGGATTTTCTTGTTGTCATCTGCGGCATTCTCGGTTGGATGCGCGATTCGCGGGCCCGTGGCCAGTGCGACGGCGCTATCTTCGCAAAATGTGCGTAAACCGGTCCTAGGTCAATCCTGGCGCTACGCGAAGCACGACATTTTCACGCGTAAAGTCGTAGATGAACAAGTGGACCGAGTTGGGACCGTCGATCATACCGTCGAAATAGACTCAAGCTACCAAGCGGCCCACGCCGCTGTGAAGCCGGGATGGGGCGCCGAGCTTTTGCAGAAGTACACTGGCCATCATGACGTTCCCACCGGGTCGCTGCCGAGCGAGATACAAGATCCGTGGGGTATGGTGGCGGTCGATTCGCACTGGAGCCAAGTCCAGGTCTACGAGACGCCGATTCCCCTGTGGCCGACGCAATTGGCGCCGGGCTGGCAGACTCGCATCAGCACCAACTACAAGACGCTCGCCGACCAAAACGCGCTGCCTTGGGACCAGACGATGAAGGCTCTGAGCTGGGAGACGATTACCGTGCCCGCGGGCCAGTTTAGGGCACTTCGTTTTACTAACTTCATCAGGTTTAAGCATGGCGATTTTTCGCGCACTGATTCCGTGAGACGCGAAACGATTTGGTTCGCACCCGAAGTGGGCAGGTGGCTCGCTCGCGAAAGCCAGGGGACTTACTATCTCGCCGATTCGACCATAGTTCAGCCCTTCAATGAAAGCGGCTACCGATGGGAGCTTCTCGACTGGTCGTAACGGTGGATACGCGCAGTCGGCGCCACGATTTTAATTGACCGAGAAGTTGGGCATCGCACACTCCCGATCGACAAGGTGCGAAATGCTATGACGCGATGTCGGGACGTGAGCAGTTCGATCGCCAACCCGGCCAAGAACACCGCCGGCCATACGCGTCGGCCGAATCGATAAGTGGCGGCGACGGCGAAACCGTTCGGTAGATAGGAAAGTGTCCGGCTTCCGCCGATTCGATGCAGCGAGATACCGATTCCTGCAACCGCAAAGATCGATGCGAATACAACCAGCAGCCGAAGTGCCCTTGTGCTTATGCGGTCCGAATCGAGCATCGAATGCGTCAAGCTGTCCTGGCGCAGCAGCGTTGCAGACTCATCTTGTCCCTTTACTTAATGCTGGGGCATCGTGCACGCAACTTATTACTTTGCAAAAAGCTAATTCGCGCGGCCGTTCTCTGCAAGAGTTGCTTATGTTGCTTGTAGTCCTTGACATAAATAGCGCGCGTGTCGCAACCGAGAGACGTCGATCACGCTTTCATTCCGCTCTCTTCGTCAATATCTTGAGCACCCGTACCGTTCCTGGGAAAGGATTTATGGCACCGCCGATAAATGCCTCAATGGCAGGTGAGATCTGGCATCTCAGCATCGAAGACCTGTTTCAGCCGGTGCAAGAGGCGCCGCGTCTCGGCGGCGGCGGCCCCTTCGTCATTAATCTCAGCGTGTCGACCGCGCCGATCAGCGTACCCACGAAAGCATTTACCAACGGCAAACTCGACGCGCACGTGTATCAGATCCAAGTAACCGAGGACGGGCGGACGCGTTTTCGCCTGAGACTCGGCCCGTTTGCTACTGAAGATGAAGCCGATGCCATTCTTGCGGAAGTTCGAGATACCTATCCTGGCGCACTCACCGCCACCGCGGGCGCCGCAGACTTGCGCGTCATTGCAAGTATGCAGGCTAAGGTCGATCAGCGGCAGACCGCTGTGAAGCCGGCCGACTTAGTCATCGAAAAAGCAGTCTCGCAAAAGATTGCTGCAGGAAAGGTGGCGCCTGAAGCAGCTCTCGAAAAAGCGATGCTTCAAGTCGCTATGCTTGAGAAAGCTATGCTGGGAAAAGCCGCGCTCGAAAAGGCGCCAGTGAAGCCAGGTCCTGCCGTCGTCGCTCAGATCGATGTTGCCGAAATTTCCATTGACATCGCGTGGCCGACACCCGAGCTGGCGGTGCCGCCGAGCAAATCGCAGCGCGCTGAAACCGCCGAACCGGGGCCGCCTTTGATAGCGAAGGCTGCGCCGCCTGTGGCAGCCAAAACTAAGACTGAAGCGCCTGTGGCGGCGAAGGTTGATCTGCGTTCCGCAGCTGCCCCGCAGTGGGCACTACCAGAATTGGATGTTCTCCTGCCGATCACTCAGAAGCGTCCCGCGGCACCGGTTGTCCCGGTGGTCAGCAACCCTGCGACGCCTGCTCCGGCGCCCTTTGAGTTGAAGATCGCGCCGCCATTCAGCATCGACAGCGTTGCGCCTGTTCTTACGGAAGTCGTGGTGCCTCGCAAGGCTCACGCGCGCATGTTTGCCGCGCCGAAACCCGCAGTCATGGCCACGCCCGTTCTCACTGAAGCGGCGCAGCCAAAGGTCAAGGCGACCGTGCCGCCTGCACCTGTGGTCAACACATTACCGCTGAAAAAGGCCGCGCCGATTCCAACCGCCAACCCTGCGCCTGCTGCTGCGCAGTCGGCGGCGCCGACTCCACCAGCGCCGGCAGCGCCAGCACGACCCCCGCCTACAGTAGCCACTTCCGGGGCATCCAAGCAGACGATGACATCTCCGGTCAAGCCTCCTTTACCGAGGAGCGCGCCGGCTCCGCAAATCAAACCCGCGCCCGTGCTGACGCAGTCGGTCGTTTCTTCGCGCAGGTCTTCAGTACCGAAATCCCGAGCGATGCCCTCCAAGCCCATCCCGAGCCGGCTCACGTCGTTGCAGCATGTGGTGGTCGCAACCGCGCCCGTGCCTGCGCCGCGAGAAGTGAAGAAGCTTGAGGAGCCGCTGGAAAGGTTGGAGTGCACGCAAACCATTCGAGCGCTGACGCCAAAAGAGCTGGAAGATAACGAAGCGTCGCGATGGTTTGTTATTCAGTTGGCACTCGCGGATCGCGCTTTTGACCCCGACGCGGTCCCGAACCTCGATATTTTCGGCGAGTACCGTTTGTATTCTGTGGCCGGTCTGGATCAGGGCCGCGTCGTGCATGCGCTGCGGCTGGGATTTTTCCGCGAAGAGATCGGCGCGGTCGCGGTCGCGAGTTATCTCGCCGCATACTGGGAAAAGCCCTCTATTAAGCGGGTGAGTCTTGCGGAGCGTGAGCGATTTGTCGATCAGCGAGTCGAGGCGCGCAAAGACGTCGGCGCAACCGGGAAGCACGCCACGATCGAGATCACGGACGAGTTGGTGGCGCGGCGCCGTCGGTCCTCCATTCCTTCAATTTCGACCAATATCCCAAACCGTCCGATCGAGCACTAAAGCATCCGCTTGCGAGGCTGTCCGCTTTGTCCGCGGACAGTGTCCGCAGCCACTGTGCGCGATGCTCAGAAAAATAATCCCTTTAGAAATAGCGGTTTAAGCCTCCTCAGGAGCCTGGCACGGCTCTTGCTTTGTTGTCAGTGGGGAAATTGTTCCCCAATGCTGATAGCAAAAATCTTTAGGAGAGGACCATGACCAGCCGAATTTCTTCAAAACTCGCCGCACTCGTCGTTGCCCTCATGCTGAACAGCCTGATCATCGGCGGCGTTGCCTACTTGTTCGATGCCCAGACTCAGCAGCATTTGTCGGTGATTTCATTTGCAAAGCAGCTCGCTACACTTTTCAATGGCTCATTTGAACCGTCGAGATTGTAGTGTCGCTGGACGGCCTTGGCGCTAGTATTCGTCATCCAACAGAAGTGGGAGAAGGCAATGCACAGCGTCAACTGTCAGTTTTTAGCAGGCGCAATGGCGATGATCGCCCTCGCGCCGGTATCCGGGCACGCGAACGCGCATTCCGAGTTCTCGATGGCGCAAGTGTTGCATTACCCTTTCGCCACGGAACTCGCGGCGGCGGAGCACGGCGACGCGATTGCCTGGGTGTGCAATCTTGACGGCGTGCGAAACATTTGGATGGCACGCGGGCCGAGCTTTACCCCGACGAAAGTCACTCAGTATAAGGATGATGACGGGCAGGAAATCACTCAACTTACATTTTCCCCCGACGGCACACGCCTTATCTTCGTGCTGGGCGGCGATCATGATGCCAATTGGCCGGCCGAAGGGAACCTGTCGCCCGATCCCAGCTCCTCTCCCGAGCAGCCGCTTACGGCGATTTGGGCCGCGCCGCTCAATGGCGGTGCGCCGGTAAAGATCGGCGAAGGCGATGCACCAGTCTTTTCGGCGCGCGGTCAAATTGCCTACACCAAGGATGATCACGTGTGGGTGTCTTCGCTGGACGGCGGCAAGCCCGAGCGCCTGTTCTTTGATCGCGGCAAGGATCGCGATCTGGCATGGTCGCCGGATGGCAGCAGACTAGCATTCGTCTCCGATCGCGCAGACCACTCTTTCATCGGGATTTACAGGTCGAAAAGCACGCCGTTGTTGTATCTCGCAGCTTCGACCAGCAAAGACGGATCGCCGGTCTGGTCGCCCGACGGTGCGCATATCGCCTTTGTAAGGCGCGCTGGAGACGGTGGGCCGCCGCAACCGATTCTGACGCAAGTCCCGCACCCCTGGTCGATCTGGGTTGCGTCGGTAAGCGACGGTACCGGGCACGCAGCTTGGAAAAGCCCAAACACGCTTGCCGGATCCTTTCCCGATGTCGCGGGAGAAGCCAATCTGCATTGGGCAGCGGGTGATCGCATCGTCTTTTTGGCCTATCTGGATGACTGGCCGCACCTATATTCCGTGGCGGCCGCGGGCGGCGCGCCGGTCTTGCTGACTCCCGGCGCTTATATGGTTGAGCACGTCGCCGAAAGCCGCGATCACCGCTTCATGATTTACGATGCCAACACCGGAACCACGCCGGGCGATGACGATCGCCGGCATCTCTTCCGCGTTTCGGTCGATCGCCCAAGTTCGGTGCCACTAACATCAGGGGAATCGCTGGAATGGACTCCTGTCGCCGCAGCCGAGGATCGAATCGCGTTCGTGGCAGCCGGCCCGCAGCAGCCGCCGACAGTGGGCATCGCAGGACTTGACGGATCGCATCGCACCTCACTCGCCGCCGCAACGAACGCGGAATTCCCGCTGGCGCGGCTCATCGCACCGAAGCAGGTTACGTTCAAAGCCGCTGACGGGGTGCTGGTGCATGGCCAACTGTTTGAAAGCAGCGGTGCGAAATCCGGCGAACGCAAACCCGGCGTGATATTTCTGCATGGCGGACCGCCGCGGCAAATGCTGCTTGGGTGGCATTACATGGATTACTACAGCAATGGCTACGCCGTGAATCAGTATCTTGCGGCGCATGGTTTCGTGGTGCTGGCGCTAAACTACCGTCTTGGCATCGGCTACGGCCGGGCGTTTCATCATCCGGAGCACGCGGGCTACGAGGGAGCTGCCGAATATCAGGATGTCGTGGCGGGCGCCCGCTACCTGCAATCGTTGCCGAGCGTCGACGGCAAGCGCATCGGCGTTTGGGGCGGCTCTTACGGCGGATATCTAACCGCGATGGCGCTGGCGCGAAATTCGGATATTTTCAAGGCGGGCGTCGATCTGCATGGTGTGCACGACTGGTCGCGGCTCATGGATGAAATAGCCGGCAGGCAAGTGACCCGCTTCGAGAAGGGCGATCGTGAGAAAGCCATGCAGGTCGCTTGGGACTCATCGCCAGATTCGCAAGTCGACAGCTGGAAATCACCCGTCCTGTTGATACAAGGTGATGACGATCGCAACGTGAGCTTTGGCGAGACCGTCGATTTGGCACGACGGCTCGAGGAGAGGAACATCCCTTTCGAAGAGCTCGTTCTCCCCAACGAGATTCACGGCTTTCTGCGGCACGCTTCCTGGGTGCGTGCCGATGAGGCGACCGCGTATTTCTTGACTCGCAGCCTCGGTGTCGTACCGGAGTAGCCGCGGTTTAGGTGGCGCGCTGTCTGACGCGTTTGCGGCGATCAGCGAGCGGCGCGGTGCGCGACGAATTATTCGGCAAAGAAGTGCGGCGGACAGTCGAGAAGTTGGTGCGCTCGGGGTTCGCCGCGTCGCCTTCGCCGAAGCCTTGAAGCTGCAGAACGCTGGGAAGAAGTTGACTATTGCGCTGCTCGAATAGTCTCGCGGCGTGCCGGTCACGGACAACCAAGTCTCTGCGCCTCTCAGCGGACCGGTGCTCGCGCCAAGCGTGGTATTCCGCTCTTCGCTCTTGAGGCTCATCGGATCGATTGGTGCTGATTCTAGTGACACGTATTTTAACGTCGATGAGCGGGTTAGTAAAATCGCTCCTTTACGAGCTTAAATCCCTGACCTAACATGATTCGGCAGCGGATCACTCGAACACAATGCGCGGAAAGTAGAACGACACAGTCCAGTTCGGCACGTCGACGATTTCGCTGATGCGAAGATCGCCGCAAACGCTGCATAGCAAGTAAGCATCGATCGCCGGCATGCCGCGCTCCCGCGCGAGCAGATCCACCATCGAGCGCACAGCCGCGCGCGCCGCCTCCATCAGATCCGGACCGATCCCGGTCGCGACCTCGTAGCCCTTGGCGTCAAGATGCCTGGTGACCGGCCCTGGGGTTCTGAAGCGCGGGAAGCTCAATGGCGTTTGCTTGATCAAGTCGAATTGCAGCGCCACCCGCATCGGACTTTCGATCGCCGTGCCGCACACCTCGCCATCACCTTGCGCCGCGTGGGTATCGCCCACCGAAAACAAGCCGCCCTTCACTTCGACCGGCAGAAACAGCTCGGTGCCCTCGGCGATGTCCCGGACGTCCATATTGCCGCCGACGCGGCGGGGCGGAACAATGCTGTGCAATCCAGGTTCCGAGGGTGCCAGGCCGATCGTGCCCGTAAAGGGCTTCAAAGGTACTTTGCCCCAATGCCCGAACAATGCGGGCGCGAGGGATTGAGCTTCGTAGCGCCACACATGCAGCGCAGGGTCTTTGAATTCGTCGGCCAACAGGCCGAATCCCGGGATGTTGGCGGTCCAACCCCAGCCTGAGGGCACGAACGACAGCAACGTGACCTTGAGAACGTCTCCCGGCTCGGCGCCCTCGATATGCACGGGACCCGTTACGGGGTTTATTTTGCCGAAGTCCATGCGGCTCACGTCGGCAACGGTCGAGGTCTGCTGAAGTTGGCCGCCGGATGCGTCGGCTACGTCGAATTCCAGCGACGCTCCAGGTGCGATGCGTGTCACGGCGGCAATGCTGTTATCCCAGCCAAGATGCCGATGATGGATCGTGTGTCGATGTGCGGTTGGAGTCATCGGCTGGGCCTGTTTTTTATATTGTACGGAATCTTCGCGTCGCTGCGCGACTCAAATCATCGACCGCGACCCGTCGATACTTAAGATAGACTGCGCAACAAAAGGAGCGCGCGCTTGTCGATTGAAGAATTCGGCTACAAAGAACAATTGCACCGAGCGCTGACGACGAAGGATCTGGTCATCTATGGATTGATATTCATGGTGCCGATCGCACCCTATTCGGTATTCGGCTTCGTGTACAACGACGCCAAGGGCATGGTGCCGTTGGCTTATCTCGTGGGACTCGTCGGCATGTTCTTTACTGCCTTGAGCTACGCGGCCATGTCGCGCGCATTCCCGCTCGCGGGTTCCGTGTACACCTACGCGCAGCGCGGGCTGCATGAAATCGCCGGCTTCTTTTCCGGCTGGCTGATTCTCCTGGACTACATCCTGGTGCCTTCGCTGTTGTACTTGTTCAGCGCCGTGGCCCTGCGCCCCGTGCTCCCAGGCGTGCCGGCATGGGTTTGGCTCGCAACATTCATCTCCTTCAATGCCGCCGTGAATTTCGTCGGCATCCAATTCACGGCCAAAGTGAATCGCTACATGCTGATCATGGAGCTGGTGGTACTGGCGTTGTTCGTGGCGGTGGGGTTGATCGCGCTCTACGGCGGCATGGGCGCCGGCAAGCTCACGCTGGCACCGATTTACAATGCAAAGGTTTTCTCCATGTCGACCGTGGCGGGTGCCACCTCCATAGCGGTATTGTCTTTCCTCGGATTCGATGGCATTTCGACGCTCTCGGAAGAAAATCGTGCCGGCAAGGATGCAGTGGGCCACGCCACCGTGTTGTCGCTGATGCTGGTGGGCGCGCTGTTCATATTGCAAACCTGGATCGCGACGGACCTAAGCGCTGGGATGCACTTTTCCTCTCCGGAAACGGCGTTCTATGAAATTACGCAACGCGCGGGCGGTACTTGGCTGCGACTGATTACCATCATCGCCATTGTCATCGCGTCGGCCATTGCCAATGCCATGGCCGCGCAGGCCGCGGTCTCGCGCATTCTCTTTGCGATGGCTCGCGACGGCAAATTGCCTGCGATACTGGCCAAGGTGCATCCTCGCTACAAGACCCCGTACGTCAGCACGCTCGTTGTTGCCGTCATTTCCCTGTTGGTGGGATTGCTGTTCGCCACTCGCGTCGACGACTTGACGCTGATCGTCAATTTCGGCGCGCTCAGCGGCTTTGTTCTATTGCATCTGTCTGTCATAAATCACTATTTGATACGCGGACGAAGCGGCAACTGGCTGCGGCACCTTATTTTTCCGTTGGTCGGCCTGTCGATCATCGTCTATGTGCTGTACGAAATGGATCGCGCGGCCAAGATCCTGGGGCTTGCCTGGATCGCGATCGGGATCGTTTACTATTTGTTGCTGACAATATGGATTAAGAAGCCCGCCGCCTTGAAGATTTGACCCAAGAGCGATGACGAATTTGGAAGAAACGGAGGTGGCGGCAGAGTATAAGCGCCCCACCATTTGGCAGCTCGCGGTGCCCTCCATTATGGCGAACCTCATGTTTTCCATGGTTGCCATGGTGCAGACCAAATTCGTGGGCAGCATGGGAGCGCCGGCAGTCGCGGCGGTTGGGGCGGGGCAGCGCGTATTTTTCGCGTTGCAGGCATTGCTCATGGCCATCGGTGTCGGAACCACCGCGCTGGTGGCCCGATCCTGGGGCGCGGGCCAACGCGAGGAGGCCAGCCGCATCACTTCGGCCTCGCTCATGTTCGGCGCTCTGGTCGGCTTGCTGCTGATGATTTTCGGCATGCTGTTCTCGCGCCAAATCGCCGAAATATTTGGACTGGATGAAGGCACGGCGCAACTGGCATCGCGCAACATTTTTTGGCTCGCGACCTTCATCATCGGATTTGCCATCGACATCATCCTGTCAAGCGCGCTGCGCGCCGCCGGCAATGCCTGGACTCCGCTGCTGTTCGGTTTGGCAGTCAATGTTTTGAACTTACCGCTGCTGTACGCCTTCATCCTAGGTAACTGGGGCGCGCCGCGTATGGGTGCTGCCGGCGCACCGTTTGCATCCGGGCTCTCGTTTGTGTTGTGCGGCGCCGTGCTGGTGTCTTTGTGGATGCGCCAGAAATTGACCATCAAGTTTTATCCCGGAGACATTTTCAAAGAGGCCCGCTATCAGAGGCTGCTGCATATCGGCTACCCCGTGGCGCTCGAGCAATTGGTGCTGCAATTCGGGTTTTTCTTGTTCATGTCGCTCATCGGGCACTATTACGGCACCGAGGCATTCGCGGCCTACAATGTCGGCGTCAACATGCTGAACGCGGCCATGGTGGTCGGGAGCGGATTTTCCATCGCGGGCGCCACACTGGTGGGCCAGCACTTGGGAGCCGGCGATGTGGAGGGAGCAACACGCAGCGGCTGGCGGGCCTGCGGCATGGCCGTCGCGGCCATGTCTCTGATCGGCTTGCTCATCGTCATCAATGCGTCAGGGTTGGCGCAATTCTTTCTCGGATCGGACAAGATCGCTGTTGAGCGCACGACGGAATTTACCTACATCATGGGTGCTATGCTGCCGCTGTTGGGGGTCGACATGGCCATTGGCGGCTCTTTGCGCGGCGCCGGCGACATGCGATTCCCGCTCATGACTTCTTTTCTGGGCCTGATTGGCGTGCGCTGCGCGCTGGCGGCCACGTTCGCCGTATTTCACCTGCCGGTGGTCTGGGTATATAGCTCCATCATCGGCGATTACATGCTCAAGGGATCGTTGCTCATCTGGCGTTTCAGGTCGGGTCATTGGAAACATGCGTTGGCGAAACGAGTCGCCGCCGCCTAGGGACAAAAAAATGCGCAGCCGAGAAGTCCATTTGATTGAGCGCCCGCACGGAATGCCCGCAGCTAAGCAGTTTAGGATCATCGAGACTGGTGTGCCGGATCCTGACGAGGGTCAAGTGCTGGTCGAAAACATTTATATGTCGGTCGATCCTGCCATGCGACCGAGGCTCGCGGGCCCGACGGCGCTCAACGAGGCGATGATCGGCGGCGCGATTGGACGAGTGGTGAAGTCGCGCAATGCCGCTTTCAAGCAAGGCGACCATGTGGAGTCGATGAGCGGTTTCCGAGAATTTTTCCTCTCCGACGGCAAAGATCTTTCCCCGCTCGACGCCGACGGCATGCCTCTGATCGCTTACATGAGCGTCCTAGGGCTGACCGGGCTCACGGCCTACGGCGGCCTGCTCATTATCGGCGCCCTCAAAGAGGGCGAGAACGTTTTCATCTCGGCCGCCGCCGGTGCGGTGGGCAGCGTCGCTGCTCAGATTGCGAAGCTCAAGGGTTGTTATGTGATAGGCAGTGCCGGTTCCGACGAGAAGTGCCGATGGCTCAAGGAAGAATTGGGGCTGGATGCGGCCATCAACTACAAGCAGGGAGAGCTTCGCGCTTCGCTCAAAGCAGCAGCGCCCAAAGGCATCGATGTCTATTTTGAAAATGTCGGCGGCGAGCATTTGAACGCGGCGCTGCCGCGCATGAACGCGCTGGGGCGCATCGCGGTGTGCGGCATGATCTCCGCATACAACAATTTCGGCGCTGTCTCGGAACCGGTGACCACGCTGTCCAACATCATCTACAACCGCGTAACGATACGAGGCTTCGTTTATTACGAGTTCGAATCAAAGCGCGCCCAATTCCTTCACGAAATGAAAAGCTGGATCCGGCAAGGCCGCCTGAAATATCGCACGACGATTTTACAGGGCATCGAGCAAGCCCCCGCTGCGCTGATCGGACTTTTTACCGGAGCGAACACGGGAAAGATGCTCGTGCAGCTTGCACAAGACGGCTAGTGCGCGCCCGACTTGTAATTTACAAATATTGATTTCGGAATCATGCAGTGCACGCCCTTGCGGATATCGACGACCTGCGATACACGGCAATCTCCGACGATTGAGGTAAGGGCATAGGCTTCCTCACGGCTCATCGGCACGATGGTCTGCCTCGACAGCCAGTTGACCGTCTGGTCGACGGCGATTTTCATGGCCTGATTTAGGTCCTCGTCAAATCCCATGAATATCCAATCGGCTTTCGTCTCCGCCCAGGGCCAATCGGTCTTCATATCCTTGCGCACGACGGGTTTGATTTCGATTTCCTTGTACGAGCATTCCAGTGCGGTCAGATTGACCTCGCCGTTGCCTTGCCGGCAGTGCGAATCGCCGGTCCAGATCAGGCCGCCCTTTTGAAACACCGGAAAATAAATAATTGAACCTGCCTGAAGCTCGTTCACATCCATGTTGGAGCCGTTTTTCCAGGGGCGCAGCGTGCTGGTACGACCTTTCGCATCGCGAATGGGTGGGCCGGCCTTGGCGTCCGGTTCATTGGGATCGACACCCACGGCGAAGGTTCCGGGGAAGGGCTTTAGGTCGATGACGATTCCCGGTTTGAATGGGGTCTGCATCTTTGCGAGATCAAGCTTGTAGTAGCGAACGAAGCCCTCCGGAAATTCCGACGCCAGTTGCCCGACGGTGGGAAAGTCCTTGCCTGGGACGTTGAAATTAAAGCCGTCCGCCTTAGGCACGATTTTCAAAATGTGAATTTCCAGCGTGTCGCCAGGTTCCGCGCCCTCGACGTAGATTGGGCCGGTTATTGAATGGGGTCCGCCGCCTGGATTGGCTTTGCGCAACCTTACGATCTCATCCATTGCGACCCCGGGTTTGATCTGTCCCAAGGAATGGGAAAGGGTCTCGATGGAGACCGTGTCTCCCGACTTGATGGTGAGCTTGGGCTTTTCGGTGATGTCGTACCAGCCCCATTGCACGTTTTCAGTCGTGGCAGGCAGGACGTAGTGTTTGGATGCGTGGTTGTCTTGTCCTAATGAGGCGGCCGAGAGGGCCGAGAGGCCTAAGATCACGGCACCCGCCGCTAGAACAGTACGCAATGATTTGGGAAGGCGGACTTTTGGATTCATGCTCGTTCCTCGGTGATTGTTCGCCACTATAATGGGTTCGGCCGTAAAGAAACATCCGCAGTAAACACCATGCCGCTGGTACGAATCTCGTTTCGAGAAGGGAAGTCTGCACACTACCGTCAACTTCCACTTGATGGTGTCCGACGGGGCGGGCATTCGCAAGCTCGTTGATGTCGCAGCATTGCGCGCCGCAAACGGCGGCAAGCCTTTTTGCCATTAATTATTTTTGCGGACCGATCGATCGAGCTCAATTTGGCGTGACCTCGTGGAGCGATGATTCCAAGCTGAACCCGTACCGATTTTGGGAGCCTCTCTCGGCCACGGCCACAGGTTCACGCCTTTCTAGGCAATCACGGCACTTAATTGAATTCTAGTTTGCAGTGGTTCCCCAGACACTATTGCCACGCGGGAAAGCCATCACCGCGCCACAATCACTCAAGGAGTCATCATGAATAGCTTCACCCTCACTGCCGTGGGCAATCTCGCCAAGGACCCGGAATTCTTCGCCAAGGGCGATACGACCCATGCCCGTATTTGCCTGGTGGGTAACGATTATGCCGGCAAGGATAGCGAGGGCAACGCGCGCGAAGCGGTTACCAGCATCTGGTTCGTGGCGTTCGAGAGCCTCGGGGAAGCGATCGCAAAAAATGCGCGCAAGGGCGATCAGCTGATTATTCAAGCGCAGGTTCGCTCCAACAACTGGACCGACAAGGACGGCGAGAAGCGATACGACTACTCCTTCGTGATTCAAAACTTCCGCTTCGGCGCGCCTGGTCGAGCGAAGCGCGAAGAGCTGACGGCTCGCAGCGGCGAGAGCGAAATCGACGCGCTGGAGACGGAGATCTGACATGCGAGATCTCCCGATTCGCGGGCTCGCTCACCTGGGGCTGACGACTGTACTGGTCGCGATCTTCTGCGCGCCCGATCTCGCGTTGGCGCAGGCCTCGCCTTTTATGACGGGTGCCAGCGCGCTGCAGACCAACATTCTTTCCTGGCTGACGCCGGTCGCCATCATTCTCGTGATGGTGCTCGGCGGAATGGCCATGGCAAATCGTATGTCATGGGGTTGGTGCATCGGCGCAATCCTTGGCATCGCCATCGGCTTCGGGGCGCCGCAGATTGTCACCTGGGTTCGCGGAATGTTCGGCGTTTAGGCAGTGAAGAGCGGACGCAATACGGGCCTTACCGCCGACCCGCTCTTCGTGGGCGCGACCCGGCCATCAATGCGCTGGGGCGTGACCTACTCGGCGCTGCTGTTCAACATGGTATTCACCCTGGAAGTCTTTCTTCTCACGAAGAATTTGCTGACTTTGCTGCTGTGCGCGCCGATTCACGGAGTATGCATGCTGCTGTGCGCGCGCGATGTCCGGTTCTTCGATCTCGTGCTGCTGTGGGGGCGCACGCGCTTGCCCGCTTTGTTTGCCAATCTGCGGGTTTGGAAGGCGAGCAGCTACAGTCCGCTGGTGATCGATCTTCCGGATTGCCGTGGGCGTCGACGCAGAATAGGCTAATCGCCTCGTTGCGCCGACAAATTTACCAGGTGAGGTAACGGGGGTAAGCCTCGCTGCGAATCCACTGCGAGCGGAGCCATTTTTTTTTCGCCTGCTGCTACGGGCATGCTCGCATGCGGGGTGTCCTTATGGACCAATCCGTCTGCATTCAGATTGTGAAAATGAAGCCGTGCGCCACGGCAAGCTTTGATCTCTGTCGGCAGCGCCGGGAAACGAGTGTTGCCGCCTCTATAGCCATCGTTTAGATACATCAGGACGGTTTGTGCTCGCTGTCCGCCATCGGCCAGCGATTGATAAGCACCGTACCCGCCTTCATTAAAGTATACGCACTAGATTCCAACGTTGGTGGCAGATGCTGAGCAAGACCAGTTGGCGCAGTGCACCAGCGTTATCTGCGCAGGGATCAGTTTTTGAGCCGCGGTCAGCCGCAGCCATTGGCAGCTTTCGTCGAATTTCCCACGTGGGTGCAGTTCAGAGCTCAGCGCGTACTGGGCCTCGCTATTGCCCGACTTTGCAAGCGCGGTCGCATCCTGAAACGAGATTTCTTGCGCCATCATGCGAGGTTACTGCGCCCGGCCAAGCTTCGGTACCTGAGTTCTCAATCTAGGTAAACGCCGCAAATTTAAACATTTAGGTTCGGCGCGTGGGTCTGCAGACTGTTTCTCGACCAACGCTGCAGGAGAATTCGAGTATGGGTTTACTCAATCGCGACACTGCGCTACGCCGCGAGATTGCCGCGGCACAACGCATCCCTTATGTCGCTCACGTGAGTTCGCAAGTGGTGCGCACAACGTTCG
This sequence comes from Gammaproteobacteria bacterium, assembly GCA_041690895.1. GTDB lineage: Bacteria > Pseudomonadota > Gammaproteobacteria > Steroidobacterales > Steroidobacteraceae > Bog-1198. The sequence continues at coordinate 24,835 of JBEPVT010000029.1, read as the reverse complement.
GCGATTACCTGCAGGTGTTTCGCTTGGGCGGCGCAAGCTTTGAAAGCAGCGATGACGATGAGCTCAACAATTGGCACGAGCGATTGAACGTTCTGTGGCGAAATGTCGGCAGCCCGAATGTGGCTCTGTGGAGCCATGTCATCCGCCATCGCGCCAGAATCGATGCGGCCGTCGGAGCCGACGCACGGACCGCCAGCGTGTTCGCCGATGGCTTGTATAGCAAATACCATCATCGCCTCGCCCATGAGACGCTGATGCTCAACGAGGTCTACCTGGCAGTCGTGCATCGGCCGACCTCCGGTATCGCCACGGGTCTGGTGTCAAAGGCGCTGGCGAAGACGCAACCGACTGCCTCGAAAATGGCGCTGAGAGACGCGCTCGATGCCTGCGAAAAGATGACCGAGACCTTGCTTGCTTCCCTCGCGCGCTACGATCCTGAGCCGCTCGGCGTTTATCAAGCAGGGGACTTGGCTTGTTCGTCGCTGCTCGAGTACTTGGGGCTGCTGGTCAATGGCGAGTGGCAGCGCGTGCCGCTGCCTTTAGGCCCCGCCAATCGAGCGCTTGCGACTTCGCGTCTGTTGTTCGGGACGGAGGCAATCGAATACCGGTTGCCCAACGGCACGCGTGTAGGAGGGATGCTAGGCATCAAGGAGTATCCGACGCCGAGTGCTGTCGGCATGTACAACCGGCTGTTATCGGCGCCGTTTGGATTCGTCGCGACGCAGTCCTTTGCGTTTCTTGCCAAATCGTCGGGTCAATCGCTGCTGCAGCGTCAATTCAACCGCATGTCGAACGCGGGCGATTTCGCCGTCACGCAAGCGGCCGAGCTCAAGGATGCGCTGGACGCGCTCACCAGCAACGAATTCGTCATGGGCGATCATCATTTCTCGCTACAGGTGACCGCCGAAGTCGTGGACGCCGGCATGGATGGGAGCACTCGCCTCAAGGCGCTCAATGATGCCATTGCGCTGGCGCGCAGCTGCCTTGCCGATACGGGCATGCTGGTGGCGCGGGAGGACTTGGCTCTGGAAGCCGCCTTTTGGGCTCAGCTGCCGGGAAATTTCCCTTTCAGGCCGCGTAAGGCCCCCATTACCTCGCGGAATTTCGCCGCCATGGCGCCGTTTCACAACTATCCGACCGGCCGCGCCCGCGGGAATCACTGGGGCGATGCGCTGAGTATGTTTATCACCAGCGCCCGCTCCCCCTATTACTTCTCGCTGCATGCCAGCGACCCGGTTGAACCGGATGGCGGCAGCCGCAAAGACACGGGCCACACATTGATTTGTGGACCCACTGGATCCGGCAAAACCGTACTCATCGGCTTCCTGGTTGCCATGCTCAGCCGTCAAGGAGCCACACAGGTCATCTTCGACAAGGATTGCGGCCTTGAGATTCTGGTACGCGCCCTGGGAGGCGACTATTTACCGCTCCGCAATGGACTACCCACGGGATTCAATCCGCTACAGCTGCCGGTCACGCCGGCGAACATCGAATTTCTCAAGGTCTGGCTGCGTGAGTTGACCAAAGGCGAGTCGACGTCCGCGACTTCGGACGCGCGTGCAGTTAGGCAGTCAGCCGACTTGGATCAAGCTTTGCACGGCACGTTGTCGCTCGAGCCGGGCGCGCGGCGCCTTTCGCGGTTGGTGGAATTTCTCGATCCGACCGATCCAGAGGGATTGCATGCAAGGCTTGCGCGCTGGTGTGAATCGCTGCACGGCGACTACGCCTGGGTGTTCGACAACGCCGGCGATAGCGTGGTATCGCGATTATCGGGCAGCGCGTTGATCGGTTTCGACGTCACCGACTTTCTCGATCACGGCTTAACGCGCGCACCCATTACTTTGTACTTGTTCCACCTGGTGCGCCAGCTGCTCGATGGGCGCAGATTCGTTTGTTGGATGGACGAGTTTTGGCGACTGCTCGCCGACCGTGCATTCGAGAATTTCGCCAAAGACGGCCCCAAGACCTGGCGAAAACTGAACGCGGTGATGTGTCTTGCGACGCAAAGTCCGAGCGATGTGCTTGGCAGCCCCATCAGCCGCACGCTGATAGAACAAACGCCGACCAAAATCTTCTTTCCGAACGCCGACGCCGACCTTAATGAGTACACCCAGGGCTTTGGACTCACTGAACGTGAGTTCAGGTTGATCAAAGATCAATTGGAGCCTGGATCGCGCACATTTTTGATCAAGCAAGCGCATCACAGCGTGATATGCGAACTCGATTTGAAGGGATTCGATGGCGAATTGGCCGTGATCTCCGGCCGCGCTCATCAAGTTCAGCGCATGCAACGGATCATCGCCGCGAGCGGAGCGGAGCCCAACGCTTGGCTGCCGCAGTTTCTGGCCGAACACACTCAAGTGAAAGGAGAAAGCAATGCGAGGCATTAAAATCCGAATGGCCGCCACGTGCCTCATAGCTTCGTGCGCTGCGGCGCCTGCTGCATGGGCGCAATGGGCAGTTGTTGACGCGCCCGCCATCGTCCAGCTGATCCAAGAGGTACAGACGACGGCGCAGCAGCTGCAGACCGCCAAAGAGCAGCTCCTGCAAGCGCAGCAAGCACTGCAAACGATGACTGGCAACCGCGGCATGGAGCAACTGCTGAGCGGAACCGTTCGCAATTACCTGCCCTCGGACTGGACACAGGTCACGGGCGCGTTGCGGGGATCAGCGGGGTTCGCCGCGCTATCGGGCGATGTGCAAAGTCTCGTTAGCGCGAACGCCGTGCTATCGCCGCAGCGTCTGGCGACATTGTCGCCCGGCGCGCAGCAACTCATTCGAGATTCACGGCAGTGGAGCGCCATGCAACAGGTTCTGTCGCATCAGGCCTTGTCGAACGCCAGCAATCGTTTTGCCTCGCTTCAGAACCTGATAGCGGCAATTTCATCAGCCACGGATCAGAAAGGCATTCTGGATTTGCAGGCGAGGATCAGCGTCGAGCTTGCCATGCTGCAAAACGAGCAAACCAAGCTGCAAATTCTCAATCAGTCGACTCAAGCGCAAGAGTCAGCGCTGCGCCAGCAAGCCCAGGAGCAGGTCATCGATGCGCATGGTCGCTTCGAGACACGTTTTCAGCCGGTTCCATGAGCGTCGATGGGATTCTTCGCAACATTTTGGTCGTGGCTAAATGGCCAGCTTGCCACCTACATTGGCGAGAACACATCGCGTCTCGCGAGTGTATTGGAGCCCGCCGTGCTCACGCTCGCGACAATTTACGTGATGGCCTGGGGCTATTTGCATCTTACGGGGAAAATTGCCGAGCCGTTCGAAGCAGGCCTCAAGCGCATCGCCATGATTGCGCTGATCTTGGGCGTGGGTCTGCGTCTATGGCTCTACAACACCGTGATCGTCGACACTTTCTACAACGCGCCGGCACAACTGGCTGCCGCCATGGTGGGCGCGAACGACCCCGTAGGAACCATAGACGCCATTTGGAACAGCGGCGGCACTGTTGCGGGGAACCTCTGGGACAAGGGCGCCGACCTCGGATGGCTATCAGGCAGTCTCGGCTTCTACATCGCCGGCGCCGTCGTCTGGTGCTTGATCGGTGTGCTGTGCGTATACGCAATGTTTCTCATTGCGCTCTCGAGCATCGCGCTCGCAGTGTTGCTGGCGTTAGGACCGCTCTTCATCGCAATGTTATTTTTCGATGCGACCCGGCGATTCTTTATGGCTTGGATATCGCAGCTAGCCAATTACGGACTCATTACCGTTCTTACCGTGATGGTGGCGGCGCTGCTGCTGCGAATCGTTCAATCCTATGCAGCACAGACCGCCGCCAGAGGCGCTGCCGTATTGACGGTCGACGCCTTGAACATGATGCTGATTGCGCTCCTCGTGTTTCTCGTCCTGCGTCAGGTGATGCCGATCGCGTCCGGATTGGCCGGCGGTGCTGCGCTCAATTCCTTCGGTGTTACAGGCCAAGGTCTCTCTTGGGCTGCGAGAAAAACCACGAAGTTGGCGGGCCCGGCTCTCGCCCTGGCCGCAACGTTTGCGGCGCGCAGCGCCAACGCAGCCGTGCATGGCACCGCGCAAGAGATACGCACGGCAGGCGGTCGAAGCGGCGAGGGCATCCACGCGCTGGCACGCAGTTGGCGCAATTGGCGTCGATAAGGTAACGGACACTAAGGAAGACGATTATGCGTCTGATTCTTTTCTTGGCTCTCGCGTTGAGCGCGTGTTCATCACCGCACATTCGCTGCGACAAGCATCTTCAGCCCATCAATGCGCCTGCGGCTAAACAGCCCACGCCGCCGGCTGGGAACACGCCATGATGGCTGCCGCCGATGCCCAGGCCTATTTCGACGCGGCGGAAAGCTGGGACACCGATCGTGTCGCGCAGTTTCGGCGCGATACTCGGGTTGCTTGGCGGGTCGCGGGCGCGGGGTGGCTATGCGCCGTCGCCAGTGCGGCCGCGCTGGTGTTGCTCATGCCATTGAAGCAAGTCGTTCCGTATCTGGTACGGGTTGACGGGAGCACCGGCATTGTCGATGTGGTGCCGGTTTTCGTCGGCCACGCGACGCCGGAAGAAGCGGTGACCCGATATTTCTTGACGCACTACGTCAGCGTGTGCGAGCGCTTCAACTTCTTCACCGCCGAAAGCGACTACGAGGAATGCGGCGCCTTTCACTCCGCGCAACGCAACCAAGCCTGGTATGCCTTGTGGACTTCGACCAACCCAAATTCGCCGTTGAACTTGCACAAAGACGGCAGCAGCGTGCGTGTGCAAGTCAGTTCGGTCAGTTTCTTCACGCGCGCAAGCGGCTTATCGGACCTGGCGCAGGTCCGATACCTCAAGGCGGTGCGCCAAGGGCCGGGTGGCGAGGAATCCTTCACCCATTGGGTCGCGACCATCCAATACGCTTACGGCGAGGCTGCGAAGGATCCGCGGACACGCCGCTGGAATCCACTGGGATTCAAAATCCTCGATTTCCGTGCGGAACCCGAAGTAATCGGCGAGTCCGTCCGATGAGAGCGCCAGCACCGTTCACGCGCCGTCGTTGCCTCATGGTGTTATTGATTGCAATTCTGCAAAGTGCGGCCGCATGGGCCGAAACGACGCCGGCGAAAGGCAGCGTCGATAGTCGGATTCGAGTCGCCGATTACGACAGCGCCCAGGTTTACAAATTGCGTGGACTCGTCGGCTACCAAATTGACTTGGAGTTCGAACCCGGCGAGAGCTTCGTGGGACTCGGTGCCGGGGATATGGAAGGCTTGTCGTTCGTCGGTCAGGAGAATCATCTATTTCTCAAGCCCAAAGCCTCAAAGGTCGCGACCAATCTCACGGTGCTTACAAACCGCCGGCACTATCACATCGATTATAGCGCGCAGACGCAGCGGCCGAACGAAGACGACATCATCTATTCATTGCGATTCATCTATGCGCAGACGCCCGCCAACCAAGCCGCCGAAGCCGCAGCAAAGCGGCTTGATTCGCAGCTCGACAATGCATCGAGCCATCGGCCTCACAATATCGACTACTGGTATTGCGGCGAGCCTGCACTGCGGCCGATCGGCGCTTCGGACGATGGCGTGCACACGCGCCTGACCTTCGCGGCGAACGCGGATTTGCCCGCGATTTTCGTGCGCAATGCCGACGATTCCGAGGCGCTACTGAATTTCAGCGTGGATGCGGGCGATGTGATCATTCATCGCGTGGCGCAGCGCTTCATCCTGCGGCGCGGAGATCTTACCGGGTGCGTCGTGAATCGCGGGTACGCAGGCGGCGGCCAACGGTTGGAGTCCGGCACTGTGGCGCCGGAGGTCGAGCGACGAGTTCAAGGAGGCGGCGTCCGATGAAGGATCAGGAGTCCGAAGACACCTTGGTGCACGGCGAACGCGGCAGTGCGACGCTCGCTCACGCACCCTCAGTGCAGTCGCGCATCAGCAATCTTCTCGCCATCGGCTTGATGAGCGTTCTCGGATTGGGAATGCTCACCTGGTATTACGCGAATGCCCTAACACGTGAAAGTCATGCCCGACAAAACGCCCAGGCTTCTTCTATGAAGCGGGCGCAGAGCGGGGACATGCCTCTGCCGAGTTTGGGCAGGATCGATCCGCCGGCCGCGGAAAAGCTGCCGCCACAGAATCTAACTCCGCAAGCCAGTGGGTTGTCGGTCACGCCGCTTCGCGAGCTTCCTCTCGAGGTGACCCGGCCCGCCACCGGATATGGCGCGCCGCCGGCAAAAACGCCGGCGCAACTCACTCTGGAACGGCAACTCTCTGGGGTCGTCTACTCGCAGAGCTCATTGCCGATGGCGCCGGTCACCGGCACCATGCCGCCTGTCGCGCCGCCCGAACCGGGCGAACTAAGCGCGCTGCTGCGACCGAGCGTCACGACGGCGGTACGCGCTGAAGTCTTGCCGACGCAGCGGTTGCTGCTGCCCAAGGGTGCGTTTCTGGACTGCACTTTGGAAACCGCCATCGATTCAACATTGCCAGGCATGACCACCTGCATCATGGCAACCGATACGTTTGGAGTTGACGGACAGGTCGTGCTGCTGGAGCGCGGCACCAAGCTCGTCGGCGAGACTCGAGGTCAAGTACAGCAAGGGTCAGCGCGCGTCTTCGTGCTGTGGAACGAGGCACGTACCCCAACCGGCGTCATTGTGCCGCTGGCCTCGCCCGGAGCGGATGAATTGGGTCGCGCGGGTCTTCCGGGGAGCGTGGATCGTCACTTCTGGGAGCGCTTCGGCGCCGCAATGTTGGTGTCGGTTATCGACGGTGCCATTCAGACAGCCGTCCAGTCGAGCCGCAGCAACAGCGGCACGGTCATCGTCAACCCTTCTGCAACCCAGGATGTCATGACCGAGGTGTTGAAAGGCACGATCAATATTCCGCCGAGTGTCATCAAGCATCAAGGAGATCGGATACAAGTGCTGGTCGCGCGCGATTTGGACTTCAGGTCGGTTTATGAGCTCAAGTCCGTCGCCGCCGGCCGCTAGCGCAGTTGCCGATGCTTCGGCGCTCGCACTGACGCTGCGCGCGTTGCGGCCGCTGCTGCGCGACAATGTGATGGAGTTGTGCATCAATCAGCCGCACGAAGCCTTTCTGGAAACATCGGCCGGCTGGCGCCGAGAGCACCTGGGGTTTGCCGATCTTGATTGGTGCAGCCGCCTGGCAAAGTTGATTGCCAACTCCACGCAACAGCGGATCGATTCGACCTCACCGCTGCTGTCGGCATCGCTCCCCACCGGAGAGCGGGTGCAGATCGTCATGCCGCCGGCAACCACCGCAGGTTGCGTGGCCATTGCCATTAGGCGCCCGGCAGACAAAGTCTGGAGCATCGAGGAGCTGGCGAGTCGCGGGATTTTTCGGCGCGCCAAGCCGGCGGGGCAAATGCTGGACGCGGTCGAACAGGAACTCCTTGTTCTGCTGAAACGCTGCGATTTCGAGGCGTTCATGCGTCTCGCCGTGCGCAGCCGCAAGAATATAGTGGTCTCCGGACCCACTGGCTCCGGCAAGACCACCTGGACCAAAGCATTGATTCGCGAAATCCCGAGTGATGAGAGACTTGTGACCATCGAAGATGCGAAGGAACTGGTGCTGGATCGGCATCCGAATCATGTGCGCTTGTTTTATTCGAAAGACGATCAAGGCGTGGCGCGCGTCACGCCAAAGCAGCTGTTAGAGGCCTGCCTGCGGATGAAGCCCGATCGGATTCTATTGGCGGAATTGCGCGCCGACGAGGCGTTCGATTACCTCCGCAACGTCAATTCCGGGCATCCCGGATCCATCACCAGCGTGCACGCCACGAGCGCCGAACTGGCGTTCGAGCAATTGGTGCTGTTGGTGAAACAGAATCCGGGCGGCCGCGAGCTGGCGCGCAGCGATATCAAGAGTCTGCTGTACTTGCTGGTCGATGTCGTCATTCAATTCGGCGTCGAGCGTCACGAACGATTCATCAAGGAAATCTGGTATCAACCGGAGCGCAAACGCGGATGATGGACGCGGCGCTGCATGGCTGGTCCGGCATCGCCATCGCCTACGCAGCGGTGCAGGCGCCGATGATCGCAGGCTTGATCAGGGAGCGCGCGGGCTTGCGAGAGTACGCCATCGCGCCGATTGCGGCGCTGACCCTGACCGCCGTAGCGGCGGTGGGGTCAGCTCTGTTCCCCTCGCACGGCACCGCCCACGCGCTTCTGGCCGCCGGCACCAGCGCACTTCTTGGTTACGCAGGGGGCCGCGTGCTTGCCCGAGGTGCCGCAGCCGACAAGGTTCATCAGCGCGGTGCGTTGATCGTGGACAGAGCGGTCCCCAAGGCGGCGGATTCGGGCGCGGAAATTACATTGGCCGGTTTCATGGTTCCAGCCATGGACGAGACCAAACACTTCAAGTTGATCGGTACCACCGGCACGGGCAAGAGTACGGCGGTTCAGGAAATCATGAGTCAAGCTTTGGCGCGCGGCGACCGCGCGGTCATCGCGGATCCGGACGGCGGCTACCTACGACGTTTCTACCGCAGGGATCGCGGCGACATCATTCTGAATCCCTTCGACGAACGCTCGGTGAAGTGGGATCTATTCGCGGAAATCAGGGATGCATATGATGTTGAACAGCTGGCGCGGTCCCTCATCCCTGATCACGAAGGAGCGGATCGAAGCTGGCGTGGCTATGCGCGCACATTCTTTTCGGCCGTCACTCGCCAGTCGCGTGAGGCCGGCGTTACCGATGTAGCAGAGCTGTACCGCTTGCTCGTTGTGGCGGATGCGGCCGAGCTGCGCACACTGGTACGGGGCACGCCGGCGCAGCCCTTTTTGGAGGAACACAACGGCCGGATGTTTGATTCCATTCGCTCCGTGACAAGTTCGGCAGTGGGAGCGCTCAACTACATTGCCCAACAAAAATCAGCCGGCTTCTCGGTGCGCGATTGGGTCGACAGCCAAAAACCGGGCGTCCTCTTTATTCCCTATAAGGCAGGCCAGATCGCGGCTTTGCGCTCGAGCATCTCCGCATGGATGCGTTTGGCGATTTTCGAAACCATGGATCGAGGCGAGGAAAACGACAGACTCTGGTTTGTCGTCGACGAACTCGATGCCTTGGGGCAAATAGACGGATTGAAAGATGCGCTCGCGCGCCTGCGAAAATTCAACGGACGCTGCGTGCTGGGCTTTCAATCCATCGCTCAGGTTTCAAGCACCTACGGGCAAGGCGATGCACATACGATCATCGAAAACTGCGGTAACACGCTGATATTGCGCTGCTCGTCCAGCGAGGGTGGCGGCACTGCTCGATTCGCGTCGCAGCTGATCGGCGAGCGTGAAGTCATGCGAACCACGGTATCAAAAAGCCGCCGGCTTACAGAGATGCTGGGATCGGTTTCCCGGACCCAGCATATTGGGATCGAGCCGGCAGTGCTTGCTTCACAGGTCGAGCAGCTGCCTGATCTCACCGGTTACCTCAAATACGCCTCGGACCCCAACTGGGTACGCGTGCGGCTCGACGCGACGCAGGCATGGAGGGAAGCGAAAACGATCCTGCCGGTTGCGCTCGCGGCTTCGGGCCGCTCGCAACGGTTCACGGGTGCGGAGCATGACTGAACGCGGCGCCGAGCTCGACGAGACCACGCTCAAGGTGGGCCTGCTGATGGAGAGTGCGCAGGCCCATCAGAAACTGGCCGAAGGCCAGCTAGAGAGGCTGCGTGCACACACGCAAGACCTCGACGGTGTCGTGCGCGACGAAATTCGACGGACGCTGGTAGAGGAACTGCAGGCGCTCACCGCGGAGGCCGCGCGCGCGAGGCGGGCATTGGAGAAGGTTAGAGGCGCCGGCGCGCTGCGCGGTACCGTTTGGAGTTTCGCGGCGGCGGTTCTCTGCGCCATGGTGCCGATCGGCGTCGCGCGATGGGCACTGCCTTCGGCATCGGAGATCGCGGCGTTGCGTGCGCGACGAGACGAGCTCTCGGCCAACCTGACACAACTCGAGCGACAAGGCGGCCGCGTCGATTGGCGGCGCTGCGGTGACGACAGGCGTCTTTGTGTTCGCGTGGACCGCAAAGCGCCCACCTACGGCGACAAAGCCGACTACTTCGTGATCCAAGGATATTGAATTATGCATCCCGTGGTACTGGCGGCTGTGCTCACCCTGAGTGTCGTATTCGGTACGCGATTGTTTGCGCGCGGCGCGCGGCGCAGCGGGCGCGAATGGCACAAGCGCGGCGTGTTGATCGCCGACGGCGCGTCGATGCAACGCCGCAGCGCGCGCCGAAAGAAGTCGATGCCGGAATTGCTCACGCTGGCGGGCGTCGCCATTCCGCCGAGCGATGAGTCGAAGCACTTCAAGCTCATAGGCACCACCGGCACCGGCAAAACCACCGCGATTCGGGAACTGCTGGGGTCGGCAATCGCGCGGGGTGATCGCGCGGTATTCGCCGATCCGGACGCCGGGTACTTGGAACATTTCTATGATCGCTACCGCGGCGACATCGTTCTCAATCCTTTCGAGCCGCAATCCGCTAAGTGGAATCTTTTCGCGGAAATCCAAAACAGCTTCGATGTTGATCAGCTGGCGAACGGACTCATACCAAATTGTGATGACCCGTCCGCGCGAGAATGGCGCGGCTACGCCCGCACGTTTCTCGCCGCGGTAATTCGGCGCTGCCGATTTTCCGGCGCCGGGAACGCCTCCGATCTGTGGCGCCTGCTCATGGTTGCCTCGGCAGACGAGCTTCGCCCGATTGTCGCCGGAACTCCCGCGCAGCCTTTTCTCGATGCCGACAATGCCAGGATGTTTGGATCGATTCGCTCGGTTGCCGGGTCCGCCATGGCTGCATTCGAGTACATCCAGAATCAGCGCGCCACACCTTTTTCTGTGCGCGAATGGGTGAAGGATCGGACCTATCCGCGCATGCTATTCATTCCTTATCGTGCAGGCCAAATCGCGGCATTGCGGTCCATGATCGCCACCTGGATGCACCTCGCCATATTCGAGGCGATGAGCCAACCTCAAGGTTGCGATCAGAGGCTCTGGTTTGTTGTCGATGAACTGGATGCGTTGGGCGCCATTGACGGCTTGAAGGATGCCTTGGCACGGTTGCGGAAATTCGGCTGCCGCTGTGTTTTGGGATTTCAGTCGATTGCGCAAGTCTCCAGCACGTACGGGCAGGGTGAGGCTCAGACGCTGGTCGAGAATTGCAGCAATACTCTGATTTTGCGCTGCTCGGGCAGCGAAAACGGCGGCACCTCGCAATTTGCCTCACGCCTGATCGGGGAGCGGGAAGTACTAAGGAGACAGATTTCGCGCGGCAAGGATCGCGAATCCGCCTTCTCGAGCCGCGGCGCGCGCCGCTCGCACAACATCACCGATCAACATGTCACCGAAACGGCCGTCATGGCCTCCGAGCTCGAGCAGTTACCCGACCTGTGCGGCTATCTCAAAGGCGCCTCTTCCGCAAAGTGGTGGAAAGTCAATTTTAGGAGTTTCTAGCCGTGTCAGTACCCAACGCAAACATTCGCTCCGTAAGTTACGACATCGCGCAGATGCAGACAGAGTGTGGGCAATGCGGCCAAGAGGCCCGCGTTCTCGCGCTGGCCTTGCCGCCGAATCACGAAATGCACTTGGACGGCGAGTGGCAACACGTCGAGGCCGTCGCCTTCATCTTTTACATCGCCGAGCTGCCGCAAGCGATAAGCCGGCGGTTGCTTGAACTCTCACCCGGGTTTCGTCTGAGCGGTGAAGGTCCTGAGAGCTCGTATTGGGCCAATCATTGCGAGCATTGCGGCGCGGAACTTAGCGATGAAGAACTGCACTGCGAACCAGGCGGCTTCATGCCGGCCGACCCTATGGATGCCGAGCGCATTTCGCTCTTGCGCGTATCGCGGGGACTCAGTGCGTGTGCCGCCGGTTACGCACTCGCGCCGGAATTCTCTGTGTTCATGCGCAGGCCCTAGCGGCCGTGGCAATCTACTTTCTGAACTTGAAAACCTTCGGCCGCTCGAACGGCAGTAGCGCAGTGAGCGCGGCGGCCTATCGCGCTGGGGAGCGCATTCGAGACGAGCGCACCGGCAAAACGTATGATCACTCGGATCGTCAGGATGTCCTGCATAAGGAAATCCTGCTGCCAAGTCGGTTTTCGGCCGATGACATCTCATGGGCGAAGGATCGCGGTAGCTTATGGAATACGGCGGAAAGCGCCGAGGTTCGAAAAAATGCCCGCGTCGCGCGCGAGTATTTGGTGGCATTGCCGGTCGAGCTAGGCCCGGATGCTCGAATTAGCTTGGTTGCGGGATTTTCGCGGGAACTGGTTGAGCGCTACGGATTCGCCGTGGATATGGCGATTCATGCGCCGAGGGATTATCCGGGCAGCGATCCACGCAACTTTCATGCGCATCTGCTGGCGACCACTCGTGAAGTGATGCTCCAGGGGTTGGGTGCAAAAACCACGCTCGAGTGGAACGACGCGAACCGGCGCGAGGTCGGCCTGGGACCGGCAGTCGCCGAGCTGCTGCATGTGCGCGAACGCTGGGCCACGGCGGCCAACATCGCGCTGGAGCACGCGCAGGTCGCCTCACGCATCGACCATCGCACGCTGCAAGCGCAGGGCATTGACCGAGAACCGAGTCCGCACATTCCGCGAGCGGCGTTTGAAATGGAACGTCATGGATACCACAGCGTGGTTGCGGAACGCCTTCGTGCCGAGCACCAGGAGAGACTCGACTTGCGGCAGCAGCGGCAGGCGCAGCATGCTCCTGCCAACGCCGAACCAAAAAGTCTCGAAGAGATTCAAAAGCAGTCCGCGCAGAACTGGCTTCGGTATCGGCAGGCGATGGCCGCACAGGCCCAGGTGCAGCCGGAGGCGACGCCCGTCGATGCGAAGAAGCGCACGCGAAACAGCGATTATTCGCTGTGATCGACGCTGTCGCTTTCGCCTCGTGCTATGTCTATTCGCCCACAGGTGGCAGCGCGATCTGCGCACGCTCGCGGCTGCTGCGCGCGTTGCTCAAGGACGGCGATGCGCACTTCATGATCAAGTACGCAGTTCGGGTCCGTCAGCAGACCACCGCCACTTTGCAGCTGGCAGGCTTTTTTCTTTCCGGGGATGTGCTGGTGCCGGTGCCCCGCAGCGCGCCCAAGACGGGAGGCACTTGGGCGGCCGCAGCGCTTGCGCATGCTCTCGTGCAGGAAGGCTTGGGTTCACGCACTTGGCACGGATTGCGCAGGATCTCCGCCGTGCGCAAATCCGCGACGGCGCCGAAAGGCGACCGTCCCAGCGTTGCATGCCACTACGACTCATTTCAACTGAAGATCCCGGCAGCTCGCCTGGAGAATGTGGTTCTCATCGACGATGTCATTACCAAGGGCCGAACTCTGCTGGCTGCGACTGCTCGCGTGCGCGAAGCATTTCCCGACGCGCATATTCGTGCGTTTGCATTGCTGCGAACCCTGGGATTGGTCTCAAGCGTCGAGAGCTTGCTGGAACCCTGCAGAGGAGAAATCCGATGGGCGGAAGGGGACGCGCGGCGGATGCCCTGACGCCTAAGAAACAACACCGTCCCCTATAATGCGCTCAAGCGTGCGCATAAATGCCAAAACTCCGCCTGCCAGTCGTCCGCTCGGACCTCTTGCGCGGCGCGAAATCGCCGATCGGCTGAAGCGCGCGTTCGCCACCGCAGACGGCTTGGGCGGGGCTCATTGCATTCATGAGCTATGGATGCGCGGCGCAATGTCCATTAATATTGAACGCGCGCTCGAACAGCTGTGGGCGTGCGCGGCGGCTTCCATTCCGGAGTGGCTGCCGATGCGCTATATCGACTGGCTGCCGGTGGCTTATGAAACCGCGCTGAAGTTTAAATCCTCTGCCAAGGGACGATCGAATATCTACTTGGTGCTGCTGGACTTTAGCGATCGCGATGGGTCGTATGGCGTCTACGTCGGCATGAGCAAGTACAACCCGGCGCAACGATTCGACCAGCACAAGGCGGGTATTCGTGCGGCGGGGAGCGTGTTGAAGCGAGGCATCGAAGTGCTCACGGGACCGACCATGCATTTGCAATACATCAAGCGCAGCGAGGCTGCGCGTATCGAACTTCAGCTGGCCGCAGCCCTTACCGAGACCGGCTTGCGGGTCAAGGGCGGTCACTGATGATCCTTATCGGCATGTTCGATTCGCCTTTCGTACGGCGTGTCGCGGTCAGCATGAATTTGCTAAACATGCCGTTTGAACACCGCAACTGGTCGATTGGCAAGGATTTTGAGCTGATTCGCCAGTTCAATCCCTTAGGTCGCGTCCCCGCGCTGGTGCAGCCTGATGGCGATACGCTGATCGAATCCGCCGCAATATTAGATTTTCTCGACGAAATGGCCGGTGCGGACCGAGCCTTGCTGCCCCGCTCGGGCGAGCCTCGGCGCGAGGCACTGCGCATCATTGCCGTTGCCGTGGGCGGCGCGGAGAAGGGCGTGACCCAGGTGTACGAGACGGCATTTCGTCCCCCCGAGAAACGCTATCGCCCCTGGATGGCGCGCTGTCATGCCCAGACGCACGCGGCGCTGGGCGAGTTGAACCGACTCTGTCAGGTGCGCGGCGATGAGTGGCTGATCGGCAGCCGAATCACACAGGCCGATATTACCGCCGCGTGCGTCTATACATTCTTGATTGATGCCTTGGGCATCAATCGCGAGACGGTGGTGTACCCAGCTTTGAGCGGTCTCGCCAAACGCTGCGAAGCCCTGCCTGAATTTCAGTCGGTTAGAGCGGATTGGTTCGCGCCAGGTAGTCCATAGGTTTACACTTGCCACATGGTCGTTGTTCATCATCTCAACAACTCCCGGTCGCAGCGGGTGTTGTGGTTACTCGAGGAACTCGCCGTACCCTATGAGATCACGCGCTATGAGCGCGATGCCAAGACCATGCTGGCACCGCCGTCCTTGTTGGCGATTCACCCGCTTGGAAAATCTCCGGTAATCGTCGACGGCGATGTCACGGTCGCCGAATCCGGTGCGATCATCGAATACCTGGTCGGCAAGTACGGCGATGGTCGCTTGATACCGCCCGCCGGTACGCAGCAGCGTCTGCGCTACACGTACTGGTTGCACTATGCGGAAGGCTCTGCGATGACGCCGCTGCTGTTCAAACTCGTGTTCGACCGCATTTCAACCAATCCTGCGCCCTGGCCAATCAGCGCAATCTCTCGGCGCATCGTGGCAACTGTGACCAACGCCTTTATCGCGCCCAACCTTACGCGTCATTTGGATTACATCGAGGCTGAGCTGAGATCGCACACTTGGTTTGCCGGGGAGCAGTTCACGGCCGCCGATGTGCAGATGAGTTTTCCTCTGGAAATTGCGGTGTCGCGGGCCGGATTGAACTCGAGTCGGCCGAAATCGATGGCTTTTCTGGAGCGGATTCACGTGCGCGATGCCTATAAGCGGGCGCTGGAACGCGGTGGGAAGTACGACTATTAATAATTAAGCGGGGGGTTGCTATGTGGAAGTCGCTTGCCAAGAGCGCCGCATTGTCGGGAGCTCTATTATTCATCATGGCCGGCTGCGGACAATCGCCTCCGCCGCCGCGTGCGTCGGCGGGACCCTCGCCGGCGAGCCAGGCATGGCTCAAAGTCTCAAGCGCATTCATCGAAGATTATATGCAGGCGCAGCCTGCCTTTGCCGTCCAATCCGGACGCCACGAATTCGACGGTCAGCTGCCGGATATGAGTGCGCACGGCATCAAGCGTGAAATAGCCCGGCTACACGATGAGCGCGATCAGATCTCGGGTGTCGATCCAACTGCCTTGGATCCGCGCGAGCGCTTCGACCGCGAATACTTGCTCGCCGTTGTCGATAGGGATCTTTTCTGGATAGAAAAGACACAGTTCCCGTTCAGCAATCCGAGCTGGTATTTGGGGCAGATCGATCCGGATGTTTACTTGAGCCGAAATTATGCGCCGCTCGATGTGCGCCTGAAGGCTTACATCAAGTATGCGCAGGGGATCCCCAAGATAGCCTCGGCAATCAAGGAGAACCTCAAATCGCCGATGCCCAAGACCTATGTGGAATTGGGGATCGACGAGTTTGGTGGACTCGCCGATTTTTACACCAAGAATGTCGCGGCGGTTTTTACATCGGTGTCTGACGCCGATCTGCAAAAGCAGCTAAAAGATGTCGATGCGGCGGCAGCTCAGGCGATGAGCGGCCTCAAGGTCTACCTAGTGGGGGAACGCAAGAATGCTACAGACAAGTTTGCATTAGGGACGGACTTGTTCGCGCAGATGGTTAAGCAGACCGAGCAGGTGGATTTGCCCGTAGAGCAGATTGAGGCCGCGGGCCGCGCCGATCTCGATCGCAATACCGCTGCGTTGAAAGAAGAGTGCAAGACCTACGCGCCGAAAGCGACGCTCGCCCAATGCGTCGGAAAAATGGCTGCGAATAAACCCAAGGGCGGCGCTGTCGAGGAGGCGCGCAACCAACTCAAGATGCTCAAGGAATTCATCGTCCAGAATAACGTGGTCTCGATACCGAGCAACGATGAAGCCTTGGTGGCGGAAGCGCCGCCGTATAATCGATCCAATGCGGCCTTCATCAATACCGCGGGCCCTTACGACAAGGGCGTGGTATCTGTCTATAACATTGCGCCGCCGGACCCGAAGTGGAGCAAGGCTGAGCAAGCTGCGTATATTCCTGGCGATGCCGCCTTGTTATTCACTTCGGTGCACGAGGTTTGGCCGGGACACTTCCTGCAATTCCTGCATTCGAACGCGAACACCGACAAGCTCGAAGGTTTGTGGGTGGGATATGCCTTCGCGGAAGGATGGGCGCATTACTGCGAAGAAATGATGGTCGAAATGGGTTTGGGCAAAGGCGATCCGGAAAAGCATATTGGCCAACTGAGCGAGGCATTGCTACGCGATGTGCGCTTGCTGTCTGCCATTGGATTGCACACGCATGGCATGACGGTCGCGCAGTCTGAAAAGATGTTCAAGGAGCAAGCCTTTCAGGATCCCGGCAATGCACGACAGCAGGCGGCACGCGGCACTTATGATCCGGCGTACCTGAATTACACACTGGGCAAACTGATGATCCGCAAACTACGCGCCGACTGGCTGGCCAAAGGCGCGGCGGCTGGATCGGCGCCGTCCGCGGGAGATCAGAGCCGGTGGCATGAATTTCACGACAAGTTCTTGTCGTACGGGGGGCCGCCCATCCCCATGTTGCGCAAGCAAATGCTCGGGGAGGGCGGCAGCCTGTTATGAATCCGACTAGGCGTATAGTGGGGCATGACTTCGATTACACCCGAACAGGCGCGCGCCTATCTTAATCGCTGGAAACGGGTCAGGGAGGCTGAAGCGGGTGAGTTTTGCGCGAGTTCGATGGAAACTCGAATGCGCCGACTGAGTGTACTCGTCGGCTCTTCCAGCTTGTTCGCTAAAGATCCCAATCGCGAGCGCGGTGTGGCCGAAGTCCGGGGACGCTGGGCGATAATTCGCAAGGCGTTGGATGTCTGAACCCCTTCCCGCAAGTTTGCTAGCGCCGCTGGCCGATTTGGGGAACTGGATGAGGGCCATACCCGCCGAGGCAATCGTCGTCGGTGGTATTGCCGTGTCCCTTCTTAGCCGGCCGCGATTCACTCAGGATATCGATGCCCTGGTACTTCTAGAAGAGCCCGAGTGGGCGCGGGCAATCCAGATCGCGGCACGACATGGGATAGTTCCCCGCATAGAGAATGCGCTGGAATTCGCGCGCGATACGCGCGTGCTGCTGCTCACGCATCCGGCGAGCGCCATCGATATCGATGTTATCGTCGGCGGTTTGCCATTTGAGCTCAATGCTGTTGCACAAGCGAAACTTCACGATGTCGGTGGCGTGCCTGTAAGACTGCCGCGGATCGAGGACTTGTTGATCATGAAAGCGGTTGCTCATCGGCCTCAGGACATGCAAGACATCGACTCTCTGTTGGCCGCCCATCCCGAAGCAAATATCGAATCGGTGCGTCAATGGGTGCGTGAATTTGGCGTCGCGACAGCCACATCGGATTTGCTCGTTGACTTTGACAAGGCCGTTGAGCGCAGCTCAGCGCGCCGCTGAGTTGAGGCCGACAATAATTCCGCTGTCCGCCCAAGCGCCCAAGAGACTTGCTGCGGCAGCGGGAATCTCTTCCTGCCGAAGCAAGTCGCCGAGATCTTCGCAAACTTGCGCGAAATTGCGGCCGCGAAGCGTCGAGTCAAGCGCCGCCGCTTCCACGGCGTTCATGGATCGAAAATAATTTTGCAGATTTTGCCGCCATAGTAGCCATGGCATGGGTTGGTCCGCACGCGCAGGTCTCGGCGGTGTCGCATCGAGACTCATTGATTTCCAAACGGCCGCCGTGTTCCAGCTGAAAGCGAGACGATGCAACGATGGATGAAATTCGATTGTCAGATCGCCCCATGCGGAGGGCTCGATTGCGGAAAGGTCCGCGCGCGTTAAGGATTCTGCATCCTTCGCATCGAACACTTCTGTCAGAGTCCATTCAAGCACTGCGACCTCTGAGAGGACGGGTTCATCGCTATACGGGGAAGTCTCGGCCATGAATTCCGTCAAGTCGCGCCCGTACCAGCGAATAGAGCGGAATACTGACGGGCGCGCCGCGACGTAAGCTTGACCCAATTCGAGCCATGCCTCGTCACCGAGCAGTCCATGCAGCACCGGATAGGTTTCGTGCAAGGCATCGATCAGCCGCACTTGATAGGCATTGCGATAAATCGCCAGTCGATCCGCGGCGCCCAGCGGCGGGGCATCCACAATCGCGCTGGTCACGCCACTGTCCTCGCCCAACAGATGGCGCTGCATATCCTGCTGCAGCTCGCGAAGCTGAGTCTTCATGGGATTCACGCTGCTTGGCGGGAGTGTTGCGCGGCCAGAGCGCGCGCCACATCAAGCTCTGCCACCAATTCGCTCAACTCGGGGATGTTGTCGTCGCGCTCGATCATGGTCGGTACCTCGCCAAAGATCGTGAGCGCTTCGCGGTACAAATCCCATACGGGCTCGACAATGGGATGGTCATGCGTGTCGATCAAATGGCCGCCCATGTTGCTGTGGCCCGCAAGATGAAACTGGCGTACGCGGGATTTTGGAACGGCCTGCAAGTACTTCACCGGATCGAAACCGTGATTGACGCTGCTGACATAGATATTGTTGATGTCGAGCAAAATGTTGCAGTCCGCGCGCGAGGCGACCTCGCGCAAGAACTCCCACTCGCTCATCTCGTCCGCGTGAAAGCTCAAGTAACTGGATACATTTTCCAGTAGGATTTGCCTCCCCAAGGCGTCCTGCACTTGATCGACGCGAGCAACTACCGCGGCTAACGCCTCTTCGGTGTAAGGCAGGGGCAGCAAATCATGTAAATTGCGCCCCTCGACGCCGGTCCAGCACAAATGATCGGAAATCCAGTGCGGTTCAATGCGCGCGGCTAGGCTGCGCACCATCCGCAAGTACTCAAAATCGATGGGATCGGTGCTGCCGATCGAGAGCGAGACGCCGTGCATGACCAACGGGAAGCGTTCGCGGATGCGTTCGAGATAATGCAGCGGCTTGCCGCCAGGAACGAGATAATTCTCAGTGATGACTTCGAGCCAATCGATCGCATGAGGCTCGTTTAAGATGGCCTCATAATGTGGAGTTCGCAGGCCAAGGCCGAAGCCGAAGAGTTTCATCAAATTGGGGCCGGGCGTGGTGCCCGGCCCCCCGTCAACACTTTAGCTCTTCGCAGCCTTCGCCTTGGCTTGCGCGTCGGTGCAGGCCGACTTCGTCATCGAGACGAAGCCCTGACCCTTGCAGCTGTTCATGCCTTTGCAGCTATTCTTGGCTGATTTGCACTCAGACATTCCCTTGCAGGAATTTACGCCCGTGCACTTCATCGTAGCGGCATCCGCTGCAAACGCAGTGGTGCTGATTGTGGAGGTGAACAGCATGGCGGCAGCAGCCGCCATGGCGACGCTCGAGAGTTTATTGATCTGCATTTTTTGATTCCTCTATAGTTTTTGGACGCAGCGGAATTGCTGCTCATACAAAAGACCCGGCCAACCGCATCATTATTACTCAATTATCTAAGCTCATGCCGGTTTCAATAAGAGTACGGAGCGCGAAACACGGCCCTATTAGGCAAACCCAAATGACGGTTTCTTAATGTTGACGGCGAGTGCATCCGATCGTGCCGGCAGCTCGAAGCAGCATCGATGAGCATTTACCTTCTTGGGCTGCGCGTGACGCTGCTTGCAGCCGTGTGCACCTGGCCTTTGAGTCTCTACAAAAATAATGTGTCAATCATCGACAGCCTGTGATCGCTAATATTTATTTTGACCGCGTGCGTGTATGCGGCAGCCGCTCCACGGCCGCTCGGGCCGCGCGCGACACTGGTTCTTACGCTGGTACTGATTGGGGGCTTGCGTCTGTCGATCTACGTCACGTGGCGAAATTGGGGCACGGCGAGGATCCGCGTTATCAGGCGATTGGTGCGCGCAACCAACCGAATTTTGCCTCAAGAGCGGGCTCTGGCGGTATACGCGTCACCCTAAATTACTTCGGAGACTTTTGTGTTTGGTGGGGATTTTATGCGTTCGCGGTCGCTGCGGGAGCTTGGTGGGCCATCGCGGGACCGTTGCTGATGTTGCTTTTGCTGATGCGCGTTTCGGGCGTGACTATGTTGGAAAGAAACATCGGCAAGCGCCAGCCCGGTTACACCGACTATGTTCGGCGTACCAACGCGTTTTTTCCGAGGCTTCCGAAGGAGCGATGAGCGCGACGGATCTCGGGGCATTCCTCGCGCGCACGGCAGTGTCCTCGGCAAGAGCAGTCGGGTTGGGTCGCGATTGCAAAGTTCAGCAGGCGCAAATCGCGGCGCGATCACGAGCTGATCGAGTAGATATTACGATTTGCTATGGACGCGCACCGAAAATAACTGACATTGCTGCAACATCAGTGATATTGTTCGCTTATTCGCACCCGCATATCGTTGCAAAGAAACAACATAACGTTGAATACCGATATTCTGGACTTCATAAATGCATTTCGTGCTGGCAGCATTAATGGCGAATGCGCAGCGTCTGGGCTTAAGTAAAGGAGTAAATTCATGTTGGGATCATCAATCCAATGGCGGCAGTCCGCCGGAGCAAAAGTATCCGCCGCATTAAGGACCGCTCCCTGCCTGGGGCTGCCCGCGGTCATGGCCTTTGGCCTGATGTCACAAGTTTCTGCTCAAACAGCCTCGGTAGCCACGTCCCCGAACAGTGAGCTGACTGAAATCGTGGTGACCGGCTCGTTGCTGCGTCGCACCGATATCGAAACGGAATCCCCTGTCACTATTTTCACGGCCGAAGCGATCAAGCAAACCGGCCTCACCACCATTGCAGATGTGGTGCGGACCATTTCTGCCGACAACAGCGGCACTATTCCGACGGCGTTCGGCAATGGTTTCGCGGCGGGTGCTTCGGGTGTGGCGTTGCGCGGACTGACCGTCAACTCGACGCTGGTGTTGATCGACGGTCGGCGCGCAGCGCCATACGCCCTCGCCGACGACGGCGAGCGCTCTTTCGTCGATCTCAACACGATTCCGTTGGACGCGGTTGAGAGAGTGGAAGTCCTCAAAGATGGCGCGTCCTCGATCTACGGCGCAGACGCGATTGCCGGCGTGGTGAATATCATCCTCAAAAAGCAGTACCAAGGCGCAGAAATCAACGCGGAAGTGGGTAAAGGCCAGCATCCCGGCGGCGGCACCGAACGTTTCACGGCGAGTTTCGGCAAGGGTGATTTGCAAACCGACCGATTCAATGCCTATTTTAATCTTGAATTTCAAGGTGACTCGCGTATTTTGGGCAGCGACCGGCCGTTTCCTTTCAACACGACGGACCTGTCCTCCATCAATGGAGTCGATGGACGCGCGGGAGCGCCGGGCTCTTTCACCGGCGCTACGAGCGCCATCGTTGCACCCGGCGTTCTGGCTTCCGGTGCGGGAACACCCAGCGTTCTCAACACGACACTGAACGGCCCTTACCAGCTGCTCACATCATGCGCCGGTCAGGGGGCCTCCGCGGCATCGGCGCCCTCGATCTTTAATCCAGCCTTGACCGATAACTACTGTCTGCAAAACCGTGCGGGATATGGTGACTTTCAGCCCGCGCAACAACGTGTCAGCGCATCCGCACGCTTCACGGTCAAACTGACCGACAATGTCGACTTCTATACCAACATCAGCTACTCCCAGAACAACGTGATCGTCGACAATGCTCCGAGCGGAATTCAATCGTCAGTACCGCTCAACACCAATAACATCGCATTGCCGCCGACATTGCCGAGTGGCGCGCTCAATCCAAACGACCCGTTCGCGGCGTCGGGCCAATATGCGTTGATTCAGTACACGTTCGGTGATATCCAAGTCCAGGACTTTCTCAAAAATCACAATGCGCGCTGGGTAACCGGCGTTAAAGGTTCGGGGCTTGGTTGGGATTTCGACGCCGGACTGGTCATCAACCATACGTGGTTGGATACAGATCAAACGGGCTTCCTGAACGGCCCCGCGCTGCTGGCGGCGGTCACGAGCGGCACGTACAACTTCGTCACTCCTTCATCGAATACCGCCGCAATACGCAAAACGATCACTCCGGATTTGATCAAGACATCCACAACGGACTTGGATTCTCTCGACTTCAAAGCAACCCGTGAATTGTTCCCATTGCCGGGCGGTCCTTTAGGCGTTGCGCTGGGTACCGAGGTGCGCTATGAGGCGCAGGCTGATCCTGCGTTGAATCCCAATGGAACAGTGCAGGGACTGGGCATTGCGCAAACGGCAGGCACGCGCCGGGTGGAGGCCGCCTACTTCGAGTTCGGCGTCCCTGTACTCAAGATGTTGAACTTCGATCTGTCCGGCCGTTACGACCATTACTCGGATTTCGGCAGTGCATTTACTCCCAAGGTCGGATTCAAGTTCAAACCAGTCGAACAATTCGCTTTACGCGGTACTTACTCGAAAGGCTTCCGTGCACCGGCGTTCGCGGAGAATGGATCCAGCTCCGCCGAAGGCTTTATCGTCGTTAACCCGGCGTCGTCGTTTCCCCCCGCCTTTTGCGCGGCGCACAGCGCCGCTTATTGCCTGCCATACGGCTTGGGAGTTTTGTCGTCGGCGAATCCAAATATCAAGCCGGAAAGATCGGATAGCTTCACGTTCGGCGCGATATTTGAGCCCATCAAGCAATTCAGCGTGTCGGTTGATGCTTACGCCATCAAGAAGAAAGATGTTATCGAGCCCCCCGCCACCGGCGCCGCATTGGGGCCGTATCTTAACGGCACGCCGCTGCCTCCCGGTTTGTCCGTCACTCCGGATCTGCCGGACCCCTCAAATCCGGCAGCGTTGGCGCGCCCTGCGATTCTCAACGGCCTTTATGCGAACCAGAATGAACTGCGCACCGATGGCGTCGACATCGACCTGCGCGGCAATGTGGAGATTGGCGACTACGGCAAGGTGATCAGCGATCTGTCGGTCACGAAGATCTTCAGTTTCAAGCTAGTGCTTCCTGACGGCACGAGCCAGCAATGGGTAGGCACACAGTCACCGTATATTTTGTCGTCGGGCGCCGGAACGCCGCGCTATCGCGGCGCCTGGACCAACGGCTATGAGTACGGCCCGGCGTCCGTCACTCTCACGACTTACTACACCAGCGGATTCGCCTCAACGGGCGTTGACGCCACGGGTAGTTCGACGCTTTGCTTGTACAATACCAACTACTGCCACGTTGCGTCGTTCATCGATATGGACTTGACCGCTATCTACAAGGTGAATGACCACCTGACGACGTCGTTCACGGTCGCGAATATTCTCGATCGCCTACCGCCCATCAATCCTGCTGACTACGCTGGGGTTAATTACAACCCGACTTACCACCAAGCGGGCATTGTCGGCCGCTTCTTCAAGATCGGCCTCGGTTATAAGTTCTGATATTTGCTGATCGGGTGCGCAATCCGTACGGATTGCGCACCCCTTTTTTGGTGCGCCCGGCGGGGGCACTTATTCGCAGGTGAAAGTCCTCTGCATGTGCCTTCATCGCACATCTTCACCCGCAGCGAATCGAAGAATACCAGCGCGTATAAACGGATACAGCGGCCGACTCTGCCAACGGCTCACTTCCTCCGGCACCGCATCGGTCACGGTGGAAATCAGCTGCGGGGAGGTCTCGATGCCATATAAATCCCGCAAATGACCCTGATCTCCCTCACGCTTATCATCCTCAGCAACCTCATCCTGCTTCGGTTCTGACAGATGCTCGTGTCCATCTCAGCGTTCAGAATCCGATCGGCCAGAATTTTCTTGAGCTCGCCTGAAATACAAGGAACCGAACATCATTTTGTTTGCTGCAACTTCAGCCCCATCAGTTCCGCTGCTTGTCCGTGTCTCTAAGCTCATATTTGCTAGCTTCGGATGGATTCACAATGTAGCCCCCCGTCGTCCAGACTAGGTCTCGGTGCAGAGGGATTGCTCCACTTGGCATGATCGGGAGGGATAGAACACTCGGCCAATGGAGCCTTATCACGCGCATTGCGCGTTGCCGAAATCCTCTCGCCTGTGTTGCGTCTTTGCCTCTAAAAAACATAATCCAGACTTGACGCAGACGGCGAGGAATACTATCCCGCGCATGAGAGCAGAGCAGTTCTTACCCTGGAAGTCTGGAAGCGTGCGCGTGATCGTGAACATTCGTGTGGAGCTGAAGTTATATTCGTGTTGAAATGCGGGAAATATCAAAGGCTATGTACACGCCAGACCGCAAACGGAAAGCGATTTTCGCCGAGGTGAATACGTCTTATATTCCGCCCGTAAAGAAAAACAGGCTCTTCCGGTTTAAGTGTGGGTAAAAATGGGCTCTCGATCAAGCGGCGAGGC
>JBEPVT010000028.1:0-50668 GCA_041690895.1 Gammaproteobacteria bacterium | reverse complement strand
GCAGCGTCAGTTGTGTATAACCGACTGTGTCTGTTCCGCCCCGCGTGGCGATAATGTAGTCGCGCCCGGCTTACTTGCACCGCGGGGCTCGACCCTATCTTAACTACCTAAATCTGGGCTAGCTAATCCGCGAAGACGCGCTTACTTGCCGCTCCAAACCGGATGGCCGCCAGAGCTGACTTGCGACGCCCAAGTCTTTTGCACCTGAGCAATCAAAGCGGCGGGCAGTGGCACGTAGTCAAGTTCGGCCGCCATACTAGCGCCGTCCTTGTAAGCCCAGGCAAAAAACTTCAGGGTCTCGTGCACTGAGGCCGCATCCGCAGGCGCCTTATACAGCAAAATGAAGCTCGCGCCGGTAATCGGCCAGCTCTTGGCGCCGGCTTGGTCAGTCAGTATCAGATAATAGCTGTCAGCGCCGGCCCAATCAGCCGTCGCCGCGGCCGCTTGAAAGGACTCGGCATTCGGTGCAACCGCGTTGCCGGCCTTATTCGTCAGCGAAGTGAAAGACATCTTGTTTTGCTTGGCGTACGCATATTCGACATAGCCGATGGCGCCATCGGTTTGCGTCGTCATGTTGGCCACGCCCTCATTGCCTTTGGCACCGATGCCGACCGGCCATTGCACTGAGGTGTTGGCGCCGATATTGGATTGAAATTTAGCGCTCGACTTGGAAAGGTAATCGGAAAACAAAAAATTCGTGCCGGAGCCGTCCGAGCGGTATACGGGTGCGACCGCCGTGCTGGGCAGCGTCAAATTGGGGTTGAGTTTTTTGATCGCCGCATCGTTCCATTGCGTGATGTCGCCCAGATACATCGCCGCTACTATGGCCCCATCCAAATGCAATTGACCGGGTGACACGCCTTTAATGTTAACCACCGGCACGACCCCACCGATGATCATGGGGAACTGGATGAGTCCAGAGGATTTCAAATCGTTAGGTTTAAGAGGCATGTCCGACGCGCCGAAGGTCACGGTCTTTGCCTTGATCTGCTTGATTCCGCCACCCGATCCGATGGACTGGTAGTTCAATCCGACGCCGGTGAGTTTCTTATAGGCATCCGCCCACTTCGCATAGATCGGGTACGGAAATGTCGCACCGGCGCCCGAGATATCTGCGGCGGACGCCGCAATGCTCAAAGAGGCGACGACGCCCAGTATCAAAAGGCGTTTAACTAGTTTCATCGATGGCAGCTCCAGTTGATTCCCGCCTCGGCGCTCTTCGGGCCCAAGACTTAGGGTTGAGCTCGGATTATCAGGATGAATTGTGACTATTTTGTTACAGATGAGCTGAATCAAGAGCTTAGCCGACGCTAAGCTCTGTTTCCACGCGCAACTAACCCCATGGCGTCACGCTTGATAATCAGCCGCCACGGTCTGATCCACCGCTGTCTTATTCGTGGCCATGGCATTGAATAGCGGCGTCAGCACAATCGCGATCACGAGGTTGAGGATCACGCTGTACACCGCACTGTAGCCCGGAACGGTATGATCGCCGACGTGCAGCGGAAAGGTATTGGTGAGCTTCACTGAAATAGCCATCCAGGTCCCTGCGAACGTGCCCACTGCCCAGCCCACGAGCATTGCCCAGGAATTGAACCAGCGCGTGTAGGCACCGAGCATCACCGGCGGCAGCGTTTGAATGATCCAAATGCCGCCGAGCAACTGCAACTGAATCGCGTATTGAGTGGGCACGAATAAAATAAATATCAGCGCACCGAGCTTGACGATGAGCGAGGTCAGCTTGGCGACCTGCGATTCCTGCTTGTCGGTGGGATTCTTGTTGATGAACTCGCGATGAATGTTGCGGGTATACAAATTGGCCGCGGCGATCGACATGATGGCCGCGGGTACCAGTGCGCCAATGCCAATTGCCGCAAACGCGACGCCCGCGAACCACGCCGGAAAGCTGTGCAGCAGCAGCGCGGGGACCGCAAAGTTATTACCGAACTGTTTGAAGCCCGCGGCATATTCGGGAAGTTTGTCGACGCCGCTGGCAATGACGAAAAATCCAAATAGTGCGAGCAGTCCCAGCATGAACGTGTAGCCGGGCAGCATGGCGGCGTTGCGTCGGATGACCCTGCCGCTGCTCGCGCTCAAGATGCCGGTCAGAGAATGCGGATACAGGAACAGCGCAAACGCCGAGCCTAAAGCCAACGTGGCATAGGCGCTATAGGCGCCGGTGGTGTTGGGACCGGGAACCGCCAGCAGCAGTTTTTGCGCGGGCACCGAGGCGAATATTTTTCCGAATCCGCCCAGCTCGTAGGGAATCACAATGACTGCGGCGATCGCGGTTATATAGATCAAAATGTCCTTTACGATCGCGATCGAAGCCGGCGCGCGCAGGCCGCTCGAATAGGTGAACGCCGCTAGGATGACAAATGCGATGAACAGCGGCACGTCAGCCATCAGTCCGGTGCCGGATACGCCCATCGCGCCGATCACCACTTGCAAGCCGACCAGCTGCAAGGCGATATAGGGCATGGTCGCGACAATGCCGGTAATGCAAACCGCGAGCGCCAGCCAGCGGTTGCCGAAACGGCCTTTGACAAAATCACCCGCCGTGATGTAGCCGTGCTTGTGGCAGACATTCCAAAGGCGGCGAAAGATCAGGAACATCAACGGGTAAATAATGATGGTGTAGGGCACCGCGAAGAAAGCGACGGCGCCGGCGCCGAATGCCAGCGCAGGAACGGCGATGAATGTATAGGCGGTATAGACATCGCCGCCGACCAAGAACCAGGTAATCACGGTGCCAAAACGCTGTCCGCCTAAGCCCCACTCATGCAGTAGATCCAGATCGCCGCGCCGCCAGCGGGCCGCCGCGAAGCCCAACCACGTGATAAATCCAAACAGCAACACGAAGATTATCAACGCGGTCCAATTGAGTTCCTGCACGCGCGACCCCTTTAGTTTTTCTTATTCTTCTACAGCGAAATAGACGATCGCCGTGAACACGGCGCTGACCAGCACCCACAACAGCTGGAACCAATAAAAGAATGGGATTCCGAACAGGTAGGGATCAGCTTTATTGTAGAAAGGCGGCCAGAGAGCCACCGCGAATTGGATCACGAAGAGCAGGTACCACCAGCTCCAACCACCGCGTTTTTTTTCTGTGCTGTTCATCGCGTTCCCCTTCGGCATTTCCGGAAGGAGCCTATGCTACGCGCGGCGCGGTGGGCGTGTCGACCCGCGGTCGGTGCGGCTCATGGCCGTCAGACCATGAACCGCGTCGCCATCGATTTCAGAAGTTGTAACGCACGCCCACCATCGGGCTGTACTCAGACTTATAGAGAAATCCGCTCGCCAGCCCATTTTGAACCCGCGACCAGTTGACGCCGGCATAGCTATCAAAGCGCTTGGTGAAGTGCCAATCCGCCACCAACGAGAGGTCCGCCAACTCGCCGGCGCACGAGCCCGCGCTGGCATTTCTGCAGCCGTTGGCGGCAAAGCTCTTCTGGTTGTAGCCATAGCCCGCCGCAGTCAAGTCGAAATCCGGCGTGATCGACCAGCGCGCACCCACCCACGAGACCGTGAAAATCTTCTGGATGTTAAACGCTGCGTTGTTGACAACACCGAGCACATAACCGCCGATATCGATCGTTCCCACCGGATCCGTATGCGCAGGATTGTTGTATTTGATGCGCTCCCATCCGGCATACAACTTGATCGGAAAATAATCCTTCGCGTTGTAGCTCATCTGCAGTGAGTAACCGGTGTTATCCGAAATGGTCGCTGCCAGCGTATTCGCCAAGTTCCATCCGGGCAGAGGCTGGGGGGCGGTGTTGAGCGCCGTGATATTTGCCGCGCTCAAGGAAGCGGCGGCTACTTCGCCGTGCACCAGACCGTACAAAGCATCGATTGAGAAGCCCGCCAAGTCCATGCCGACACTGAACTCGTTGGAGTTTTGCGGGACGTAGCCGTCGCTACCGAAGCCGTGAATGTACGCGACGCGCCCAGGTCCGTATTGCAGCACGTACTTGAGCGAATTATCCAGGCGATTGCTCTGGGTATCGCCCAATCCGCCCGACGTTCCAGACAATGCAATCGGTGAGAATGCTTGCGCCTGCTGCTGCGGATCGTACTTAGTGAGCATGTCCAGCATCAGCCCATTCTGGCGGCCGAAGGTCAGTGTGCCAAAGGTCTTGGAACTGACACCGGCAAAGGCCACGCCGTTAAAGGCCTGACCCGCGCGGCTCGAGTCGCCCGCCGAAATCTTTACAGCGGTTGCTTTGCCATTGTCGGTGGTCAAAGAGCCTGGTCCGTCGGCCAGCCTTCCCGACCATGCGTTGAAACCCGTTTCGACCCGGAATACACCGTTCCAATCACCGAAGCCGAATAAGGGTTCCACGCCGGATAGACCAAGTTTCGATTGGCTCAAACCATTGCCGTTCACGGACAAAATTGAGTGGTTGCTAAAGTTCTGGATGAAGGACGGTAGACCTGGGCTCCAACGCTGGCTTAACGGTGCACCATGCGAGACATACTCGACCCCCATGTCCACCGTGCCGTACAGCGTAATGCCGTTCCACGTCAGCGCGGAAGTTTCCTTACGCTTTCTTCCATCGGTGGCTTGAGTGCTCGCATGGGCGGGGGCCGGCGCTTGCGCATTCGCGGCAGTCGTGCCACTTGGCGCGCGCGAGTTTTGCAACTGATCGATCTTTTGCTGCATTTGCCGCACTTGATCTTTAAGCTGCTGGATATCTTGTTGATCGTCTGCGAGGACAAAACCTGGCGAGAGACCGATGGCGGCGCAAACTCCCACAGCCGCCAAGACTGGCTTGCGCAGTTGAAACTTATGCATCGCGTTAACCCTCCGCAGTTTTATCAGTTGTTGGATTTAATCGACGTATTGTTACATTAAGGTGACAGTGGCTTTTACAAAAAGTACTACTGCCATAGGCTAACCATGCCACATACATCAGAAACGTGACAAACAAGGCATCCCGAATGTATCTTTTTTACAACAAAAACGGAATTTAGGATAGGTCCAAAGTGGCGAAAGCAGTGCTTCAAGACCTGGATCCGCGGCACAGCTTGGCGGCCGGCATTATTTGGCTCATGGTCGCGCTGGCGGCGAGCTTTGCGATTGCCGCATCCGTGTGGGCAGGCAGCGTCGCGCGTGAAATCGTGGTGCAGCAGCACGAAAGAAGACTATCGCTGGAAACTCAACAACTGGCCTCCGATCTCGGACAGGCGGTCAGAGCGAGAATCCAAGCAGTACGATCCGCCGGCGCCCTGGCTCCCGCCGCACTGTTCGAGCATTTGACGAGCGCGTATCCGGATTTGGGGTGGATCGCCGTGAGCGATACCCGCGGCACACTGATTGCGGGCGATGGCGCCACCGCTGGGCACGACAGCACAGCGTTGCAACCTTGGCTTGAGCAGGGACTATCCGGACTTTGGATCGGCCGCATCGAACCGACGCACGCACCCCGCAACGAGCCCTTCTTGGGCGACATGTCGGCGCCGCTCAAGGATGCAGCGGGGCGCACGCTGGGTGTGATCGCGGCACACTTGACGTGGCCATGGGCGAGCGGCGACGTCCAACGCCTGAGCAACGCATTGGATTCGCGCGGCTCGGCGCAATCGCTCATCTTGGATGCCGCGGGAATGGTCGTGGTTGGACCTGCCGCGCTGCGCAATTCCGCGTGGAATGGGACGCTCAGCAACGAACCGGCGCCGCTCGATTCCGCGCTGCAGTTCGAGCGGCTGCCCGACGGCGCGACTGTGTTGGTTGCTCGTGCGCCGGTCAACATCGTCGGATTCGCTGCAGGCGCATGGCAGGTGCAATTGAGCGAGCCTAAAGAACTGGTGTTTCAACGCGCAAACGCTCTCGCCTATCGCATCTGGTGGATATCGATTTGTCTTGGCGCGGCGACGGCGGCACTGGGTGCGCTTGGCGCACGACATTTGACGAACCGGCTCAAAAACTTGACGCTTTCGGCGGCCGCCGTGGGGCGAAACGAGATTGCACGCATCGAAGTGCTCAGCGGTCGCGATGAGGTCGCACGACTCGCGACCGCGTTCTCCAAAGTGCTCGACGATTTGCGTCAGGAGCGCACCGAACTGCTGAACCTCAGCAGCGAGCTGGAGCGCCGCGTGGCGGCCAGAACCCGCGAGGTGGAACGCCTTGCCGGGGAGTCCCGCTACGCGGCCATTGTGCGCGAGCGATTGCAAATCGCTCGCGATCTGCATGACACATTGGCACATTCCATGATGGCCATGCTCAGCGAGGTGCGCCTGCTGCGAAAGCTTCATGCGCATGACCCGAATGCACTCGTCGATGAATTGGCGCGCGCCGAAGAAGTGGCGCACGCGGGCTTGAACGAAGCACGCTCAGCGATTGCTCAAATACGCAGTAGTTCAGTGCGAGACACCGGCCTCGGCCCCGCGCTCGCCAAAGCCGCCGAGCGCTTCAAGGATCGAACCGGCCTGGCTGTCGAACTTGTGATCGACAATGATGCCGCGCGTTTTGGCGATGAAAGAGCCGATGTCATCTTTCGAATGACTGAAGAGGCTTTGCGAAACATTGAACGTCACGCTTGCGCCTCGTGCGTACGCGTAGCCCTGCACGTGGCTGAGGACACGCATCTCACGCTGTCGATCGAAGACGACGGGATTGGCTTCGATCCGACCGTCGCGCACCCGGGGCATTTTGGATTAATTGGGCTGCGTGAGCAGGGGCATCTCATCGGAGCCGATTGTAGAATCGAGAGCTCCCCTGAGCGCGGCACGACGCTGCGCGTATCGCTGCGTATTACGCCGGAAAGCCTTTAGCAAACGCGCTGCTACCTGCTGTTGCTGCGCGCGTTGAGGTTATTCTCGACATCCTTGACGTTGGCGACTTGACGGGCGAGCGCCTCCGCGTGGCGTATTTCAAATTCCGTATCGACGGTGCCGCTCAAATACACCACGCCATTGATGGTCTGAATATGCAGTTCCGCGGGCGCACCCAGCTCCCGATGTTCAGTGAAAAGCGCCGTCACATCCGCGTTGATCTTGGCATCTGCAGCGCAATTCTCAGGCGAGCACTTCGCAAACACGGCACAGCCGGAAAGAATGAGCGCGAGGATGAGGGCAAGGCTTGCTGCTGAAAAGCTTTGAGCTTTGTGCATGAAAAAGACTCTGTATCGATTGACACTAAGAAACCAGCAACAGTTCCAGGGTACGCCGATAGATCGCGTGCAATCGATCGATATCCGCGACACGTACGCATTCGTTCACCTTGTGGATGGATTCGTTGATCACGCCCAGCTCGATGACTTGTGCGCCCATCGGCGCGATGAATCGTCCGTCTGAAGTACCGCCGCCGGTCGTGAGCCTTGGGCTGATCTGCAATTGTTCTTGCACGGCGCGAGCCGCGGCCTGCGACAACGCGCCAGGAACGGTGAGAAACGGATAGCCGGAAATAAACCATTCCAAGCTATATTTTACGCGCTGGCGCTGCAAAATTTCTTCGACAATCTGCTTCAACCCATCGACGCTTTGTTCGGTGCAGAAGCGCAGATTAAAGCGAGCCCGCAGCTCGCCAGGAATTACATTGGGCGCGCCCGTGCCGGCGGATATATTCGAGACCTGAAAACTGGTGGGCTGAAAATGCTCGTTGCCGTGATCCCAAACCCGCGCCGTCAGTTCCGCCAAAGCGGGCGCCAAGGCATGCACCGGATTGTCCGCCAGTTGCGGATAAGCGATGTGCCCCTGAATTCCGTGCACCGTCAGTCGTCCGCTCAAGCTGCCGCGACGGCCGATTTTGATGGTGTCGCCGAGCGTATTTTCGCTCGACGGCTCGCCGACCAAACACCAATCAATACTTTCGTGCCGCTCGCGCAGCACTTCGACCACGCGCCGAGTCCCATCGACCGACGGTCCTTCCTCATCGCTGGTGATCAGAAAGGCGATCGTGCCGCGATGCTTGGGATATTGTCCGATGAATTCCTCGCTCGCGGTCAGCATGGCGGCCAAGCCGCTTTTCATGTCGGCCGCGCCTCGGCCATAGAGCAGGCCGTCTCGGATCACGGGTTCAAATGGATCGGAGCGCCATTCATCCAAGGGCCCGGTAGGCACGACATCGGTGTGGCCGGCAAAGCAAAAGACCGGAGCGCCGCTGCCACGTTTGGCCCAAAAGTTATCGACAGGGCCGAAGCGCAGAGTTTCGACGGTGAATCCCGCCGCCGCGAGACGCTCGATCATCAGCGCCTGACATCCGCCGTCGGCGGGACTTACCGATTGACGGGCAATCAACTCTTGGGTCAATTGCAGCGTATCGGCCATCAGAAGCGCAGGACCGGCGGTTGGCGGCGCAGGTTCACCCACAATCCCCATGCACCTAAAGCAACGGCGCTGATCAAGACCCATGCGGGCATCGCAAGCCCAAGGAATTCCCAAGTCACTTTGGCGCACTCACCGGATCCTGTGAGCACCTTCACCAGCACCTCGCTTAAGGAAAACACCTTGAGCATGAAGTCGAGCGAGGCGCCGCAGGCCGGCACGGCGTCGGCTGGCAAGCTTTGTATATAAAGATGGCGCAGCGCGATGCTGATGGTGGCGAGAGCCGCCAGCAAGGCGAGCCCCGCGTACACGCGCCTGCCGACGGCGGTTGGGTCGTGAAGCGCCGCGATCAAGAACATCACGCCCAGCACGAAGACGCCAATCCTTTGGAAAATGCACAGCGGGCAGGGCTCCAAGTGCATGACGTATTGAACATAGTAGGCGTATGCCAACAGGCATACGCAGGCCAGAAATCCAAGTAGGTTGCCGCGCCGCGCCGTCATTTAGCGGCGCATGAGCGCGTGCGCGGCGTCGATCTGCTTGGCGACGTCCTCGAGCGAGGTATGGCGAATATCCTTGCCGTGCACCATGTAAATCACGTATTCGCAGATATTCTTCGCATGATCACCGATGCGCTCCAAGGCACGCACGATCCACATGATCTCGAGCGCACGGCGAATGGTGCGCGGGTCTTCCATCATGAATGTGATGCATTGGCGCTGAATGGATTCGTACTCCTCGTCCACCATTTTGTCTTCCTGGGCGGTTTTGAGCGCCGCCTGAGAGTCCATGCGCGCAAAGGCGTCGAGCGCGTCATGCAGCATCTGCGCGACCTGCCTGCCCAGATGCTTCACCTCACGATATTTGTCCGCCGGCCGCTCCATCGTCGCCAGGCGCGAGGCGATATAGCCGATTTTCTCGCCTTCATCGCCGATGCGCTCCAGGTCCGTGATGGTCTTGATGATGGCGACGATTACCCGCAGATCGCCGGCCGCCGGCGCCCGAATCGCCAGGATGCGGCTGCATTCTTCGTCGATCGACAACTCCATGCCGTTGACCTTGTAATCATCGGTCGCGACCGATTCGCCCAAACGGCTGTCGCCTTCGACCAGCGCTGTGATCGCCTTGTGGAGCTGCTGTTCGACGAAGCCGCCCATCTGTAGTACCTGGTTGCGCACCTTCTCCAAATCCTCATTGAAGCGGCGCGAAATATGATGGGTAAGATCGGCGGTTTCCATAAATTTGACCTTGAAGCGCTCTCTTATATGCGAGCGCGTGCAGCGTTCGTTTACATCTGATTACGGCGTACGTCAACCGTGTACATGATATTTGTGACCTTCATGCACTTGCGGCGTTCTGCATCTGCAACTTCCACACGCGTTGCTGCGGAAAGTGACAGGTAAAGGTGCTGCCCTTGCCTTCGATGCTTTGCACCTCGAGCCACCCGCCGTGGCGCTGCAAGGCATGCTTGACGATCGCGAGGCCGAGTCCCGACCCACCTTGCCCGCGCGAACGACCTGCATCGACTCGATAAAAGCGCTCCGTTAGGCGCGGGATGTGCTCCGCCGGGATGCCGATGCCGCTGTCAATCACGGCAAAGTAGGCGCCCGCCTCATCGGTCCACCAGCGCATCCGCACCGTGCCCTCCGGCGCTGTGTATTTCACGGCATTTACCAACAAATTGGTGAATGCGGATTCGACCTCGTGAGCCGATCCGTACAAGCCATCGCTACTGTCCAATTCGAGCAGCACCTGGCGCGGTCGATCCGGACTGATGAGTGCATCGCGGTGCAGCCGCTCCAACATGCGCGGCACGTCGATTGGCTGGCGCGCGGCCTCGCCGTCGGCCGACTCAAGACGTGACAGCTCGAGCAGATCGGCGATGATGGCGTTCATGCGCTGCGCCTGTGTACGCATGTCCTTGATCGGCGCTCCCCACGCGGGATCGACTGCCGGATCCTCCGCGAGCGTGTCCAAGTATCCGCAGATCACCGTCAAGGGCGTGCGCAGTTCATGCGAAGCATTGGCGACGAAATCTTTTCGCATCGCCTCAAGGCGCATCTGCCGGGTCACGTCTCGCACCAGCAGAAGGGATTGACCGCCGCCGTAAGGCACCATTTGCAGCGCCAAGTACATGTCGATCTGCACCGGCGGCCGGATGACTAGCGGCATTGCGAAGTCATCGCTGTGCAAGTAATGCGCAAATTCCGGCGCACGAATCAGGTTGTCGATTCGCAAGCCCACATCCACCGGCCTTCTTAAGCCTAGGAGCCGTGCCGCCTGGCGATTGAACCAGACGATTTCTCGTTGCGTGCTCAAGATGATGACGCCGTCCGGCAGCGCCGCCGTGGAGCGGCGCAGCTCGCGGTACAGCTGGACCAGGCGTTGCTTGTGATATTGCTTGCGTCGATGCAGACGGATTACCTGCGCGATGATATCGCCCCAGATTCCGCCGATATTGGGCGGATCGATTTGCGAGCGCAGGCGCAACCAGCGGTCTACCCGGTACAGATTCAACAGCTGCCAGCCCAGATAGAGGCAGGCTGCGCCTAAGATCCACAGCCAAATTGGTTCTATCAGCAGACCCAGGATCAGGCCCAACAGCAAGATGCCCGCGAGCCGCGCGAGCGCGAAGGTCCACATCGCTGCCATGAGCTTTAGAAGGGGCTCCCGCTAGCGCGCTTAGGCGTCCCGCGTCGAAAATCGATATCCGGCGCCACGCACTGTTTGCACCAGTTTTTCCAGTGAGAAGGGCTCGAGCGCCTTGCGCAGTCTGCGTATGTGCACATCCACGGTGCGCTCTTCCACGTAAGTATTACCTCCCCAGACGCGGTCGAGCAACTGACCGCGCGTAAATACCCGTTCGGGATGGGTCATGAAGAAATGCAGCAGGCGGTATTCCGTGGGTCCCAATGCGATTTCCCGCTCCCCCGCGCTCACCCTGTGGCTCGAATCGTCGAGTTTCAAGCCATCGACTTCGACAATGTCACCGGCGCCGGCTGGGGCCGCCCGCCGTAACACCGCTTGAATCCGCGCCAACAGCTCGCGCGGCGAGAAAGGCTTGGTGATGTAGTCATCCGCGCCACCCTCCAGCCCGTTGACCTTGTCCCGCTCCTCGGCCCGCGCGGTCAACATGATGACCGGAATTTCCTCGGTGTCCTTGGCGCGCTTCAGCGACCGGGTCAACTCCAGTCCGCTCATATCGGGCAGCATCCAGTCGATCAGCATCAGGTCCGGCCGCACATCCACGATGCGAGCGCGTGCTGCGCGGCAATCCTCGGCTTCGCGAACTTCGTAGCCCGCGCGCCGCAGACCGAAAGCAATCATGTCGCGAATCGGTTTTTCGTCTTCGACGATGAGGATGCGTCTGACCGACATAAGATAGTCCCTTGATCCCAAAGCCGAGTATTACAGGCTTCGATTGTGACAGTTCCGTTACAAAGGCCGCTGCGCGGCCCGTTCGGCCTCGGTGAGGGCTACCTTATCTCTCAGATAGAGCGGCCGCAGATCGGCGGGATCGAGCCCCTCGCCCGCCGCGAGCCGCAGAGCACCGAGTCGGGAAAATTCCCTGGCGTTCGGCAAAGCGGTGCTTGTTACTGAATCGATCTTAAGTCCGGGAAGCGTGGCGAGAACCGGATACACGCAGAATCCTTTGCCAATCCCCTTATATTGCTGGCTTCGGTTGAAGGACACGGTGTCCGGCGAGCCCACGCGGGGCGCGCTGCTTGCGTGCACGCCACGCGCGACATCGAAGCCGAAACATCCCCAATAAACCTCTCCCATGCGCGCATCGAGGCAGGCAATGGCACGGCTGCCGGGAGCATCCAGCACTTGCAACGCGAGTGCCTCTAATGTCGTGACCGGTACCACTTTCAAACCCGCGCCGAATGCCAGACCCTGCGCGACCGCCACGCTGACTCTGACGCCCGTGAAAGCGCCGGGGCCGATGCTGGCGGCGATGCCGTCGAGCATCGACAAGGAAACCTGCCCCTCGGCCATGACGTCTTCCGCCATGCGCAAAATGTTCAGTGCGCTGCTCTTGCCGGATTCAAGCGTCCGGTAAATGGCATTGCCATTTATCAGTAGCGCAACCGAGGAGACCTCGGTTGCCGCGTCGAGCGCCAGCACGCGCATTACGTCGCCCGTGCAACCGGCAGCACGGATGCCTGATGGGTGCGCAACCGATCTCTTAGAAATTCGGCCACGACTGCGACGTCGCTCACCGTGGGACTCGGCGGCATCGACTCTAAGAACACGCGCCCGTAAGACTTGGTCCGGATGCGTGGATCGCCCAGCACGATCACGCCGAAATCGTCGAAATCGCGAATCAACCGCCCCACCCCTTGCTTGAGCGCAAGTACCGCCTGCGGCAATTGATATTCAAAGAAGGGGTTGCCGCCGCGTCGACGAATGCCCTCAAGCCGTGCTTTCAGCAGTGGATCGTCGGGCGCAGCGAAGGGAAGCTTGTCGATCGCAACGATAGAGAGCGCGTCACCCTTGACGTCCACGCCTTCCCAGAAACTGCCCGTGGCCAGAAGCACGGCATTGCCGAGTTCGCGAAAGCGTTTGAGCAAAGCTTCGCGCGGCGCCTCGCCCTGCACCAACACCGGGAAAGGCGGATCGGGAAAGCGCGCCTTGAGTGCCCGCACCCCCTCGGCCAAGCCGCGATAGCTGGTGTAGAGAAGAAATGCACGGCCGCCGCAGGCCTCGATGAGTGGAGCACAGGCCTCGATGAACTTGTCGGCGAAGGTCGGATCTTGCGGATCCGGCATGCGCAGCGGCAAGAACAGCCGAGCTTGGTCGCGATAATCAAAGGGGCTGTCGATGCGCAGCGTGCGCGCTTCGCTCAATCCGATCCGGGTGGCGAAGTGCGAAAAATCCGAACCTATCGCCAAGGTCGCGGACGTAAAGACCCAGGCACAGGGCCGGGACTCAACGTATTCACGCAGTCTCTCAGCGATCTCAAAGGGCGTGAAGTGCAGCGTCAAGCCATTGGCCGCTGCCTCCACCCACCGCAAACCAGACTCCTCGGCAAGTTCGCACAGCTGCGCCAAGGCATTGGCCAAATGCGCAGCGCGCCGCGCGCAATTGGCAGTACCCGCGCCGCCGCCCAAGCCTTGGAGCTGCGTGCCAAGATCACTCAAGGCGGTCTCGATTTCCGGCAGTGCGTCGAGAAACGTCTCCGGCAACTCTCCCCATTCATAGCGCCCCGCGCCGCGTTGCAAAGCAAATCTCAAGCCGTCCAGATGACCATCGACAGCCAGCACCGCTTCAACCAGGGCAGGCGCGCGAATCGCGGCGGCGGCAAGTTCAGCGGTAATGTCGCGCATCAATACCTGCACCTGGCGCGCGGACCAGTTCTGGCCGAAGAACTGCGCAGCGATGTCCGGTACCTGATGTGCCTCATCCAGGATGACCGCCTCGGCACCAGGCAAGAGATCGCCGAAGCCCTCGTCCTTGAGCGCCAGATCGGCCAGCAACAAATGGTGATTCACCACGACGATATCGGCGGCTTGAGCGTTGCGGCGCGCTTCCATCACATGGCAGCGCGAAAACTGCGGGCATTCCTGGCCCAGACAATTTTCGCGAGTGGAGGTGATGCTGGGCCAGACCGGCGACTGCTCCGGCAGGTCGGTGAGTTCCGCAAGATCCCCGCTTTTAGTCGTCGCGGCCCAACGCGACACACGGGCGAGCAGGCGTGCAACATTGCGCTCGGGACCCAGCAATGAACCCTGCTGCGTTGCCAGTTCCAATCGATGGCGGCACAGATAATTCGCGCGCCCTTTAAGCAACGCGAGTTTCGCCGGCAGACCGAGTGCGCGTGCGAGCATGGGCACGTCGCGATGAAACAATTGGTCTTGCAGGGTGCGGGTACCGGTAGAAATAATGACGCTGCGCCCGGAGAGCAGTGCCGGTACGAGATACGCAAACGTCTTGCCCGTGCCGGTGCCCGCTTCGACAATCAGGGGTTCGAGCCGCGCGAGTGCGGCACCGACCGCTTGGGCCATTACGGCCTGCTCCGGTCGATAGGCATAATCGGGCAGCGCCCGCGCCAGCGGACCGCCCATGGTGAATATGTCTTTGTAATCGGTGTTCATGCAATTGCTGCTTTCGGCGTAGCCTACGACGATTCGAGCCCGACTATTTCATTCGTGCGCGAAAGCGCACAAACGCCACCGAATTGCCCTTCAACGTATTCTTCAATTGCCACCGGATATCGGTGTAATCGGCAGCGGCGGCCGCGCGCTGTAGCCCACCAGGCTCCGCGATGTACAAATTCTCCGGCGTAGCGAAGCTGCGGCCGGCATCGACCGAAAAGGTGACGTCGGCGCCAGGCCCCACGGCAGACTCCGGGGTGTACGTCATGTGCGCAGGTATGGCATAGGTCACGGTTGGCCGCGGCACCGAACTCGACGCCGTGTTGCGCACTTCGAGCGTATAAATAACGGTATCGCCGGACACCACGCGATCTGCAGAAATTAGTTTAGCCGTGTCGCGCGCGTGGCTTTGATTCGGTTGCTCGACTTCCACAATTGCCTTGATGGTGATCGGATCCGATACTCCTTCGGCGCTGGCGCCGAGGAGCACAGCGACGCCTAAGAGCAACCCGCACGCGAGATGACAAGCGCTTCTGTACATATTGTCAGTATATCTCATGCGCTCGATGCGCAAAATAACAATCCGCACATAATCATATATTTACAGATACTTCCAAACTACAATTCTAACTAATTTCAGAAATGCTGCCGCGGTCCGCAACAAAATTGCTGGTCGGATGAAGCTCACGCCTTGAGAGGAGTTGGCGCGCCCACACCCATCTGTCATCCTTATCGGCCTTATCAAGCCTTCTTCTAGGGACAGCCAATGGCCACAGCACCTCAGCACGTAACCCTTGCGTCAATGAATCATGATGTCGCGGCGTGGGTCGATGAAGTCGCCAAGCTCACGCAACCGAAGAAGATCCATTGGTGCGACGGCAGCGAAGCGGAGTTCGAGGCGCTGAAGCGCGAGTTGATTGCAGATAAGGAGCTGCTAACCTTGAACCCGCAAAGCTTTCCAGGCTGCGTGCTGTCGCGCTCGCATCCATCCGATGTGGCTCGCGTCGAACATCTCACCTTTGTCTGTACCAAGAATAGGGAAGACGCAGGACCGAACAACCATTGGATTGAGCCGAAGCAGGCGCACGCGCAAATGGATGCGCTGTTCGCCGGCTGCATGCAGGGGCGCGCGCTCTATGTCGTGCCGTACTGCATGGGCCCGATCGACTCGCCGTTCTCACGTTGCGGTGTTGAGATTACCGATAGCGCCTACGTTGTGCTGAACATGCGGCTCATGACACGCATGGGACGCTCGGCCCTGGAGCGCATCGCCCGCGACGGCACTTTTGTCAGAGGACTGCATTCGACCGGCGATTTGAATCCTCAGCGTCGCTTCATCATGCATTTCCCCGAAGACTTGTCGATCAAGAGCTTCGGCTCAGGCTACGGCGGCAATGCCTTGCTCGGCAAGAAGTGCCACGCGTTGCGCATCGCCAGTTGGCAAGCGCGCACCGAGGGCTGGCTCGCTGAGCACATGTTGATCGTCGGCATCGAGAATCCTCAGGGCGAAACCCACTACCTGGCCTGCGCCTTTCCCTCCGCTTGCGGCAAAACCAATTTGGCCATGTTGATTCCGCCGGCCAGCTACAAGGGCTGGAAAGTTTGGACGGTGGGCGATGACATCGCTTGGCTGCACCCGGGCAAGGACGGCCGCCTGTACGCCATCAATCCTGAATCGGGCTACTTCGGCGTCGTGCCGGGAACCAATGCCAAGACCAATCGCAACGCCTACGAGATGATCCACAAGGATACGATCTTCACCAATGTCGGATTGACGGCGGACAACCAGCCGTGGTGGGAGGGATTGACGGAAGGCAAGCCTGTAACCGATTGGCAGGGCCGACCCTACGATCCGGCCAATGGACCGGCAGCGCAACCCAATTCCCGTTTCACCGTGGCAGCCAAACAAAATCCCGGCTATTCAAAGCTGGCGGATGCGCCAGCGGGCGTGCCGATTTCGGCGATCGTGTTTGGCGGCCGCAGGCGTACGCTCGCGCCGCTCGTGTATCAGGCGCGCAATTGGCTGCACGGCGTGCTCGTGGGCGCGGGTGTGGCCTCGGAAACGACGGCGGCGGCAACCGATGCCGTCGGCGTGGTGCGGCGGGATCCCATGGCCATGAAGCCCTTCGCCGGCTACAACTTTGGCGACTATTGGGCGCATTGGATCAACGTCGGTTCCAAGCTCAAGTCCGCGCCGCAAATCTTCCACGTCAACTGGTTTCGCCAGGACGGCGCCGGCAAATACTTGTGGCCCGGCTTCGGCGACAATCTGCGCGTGCTGCGCTGGATCATCGATCGCTGCAATGGCAAGGCAAGCGCACGTGATACGGCCATAGGGCATCTGCCTGCGCCGGCGGATTTGGATCTGCAGGGCCTGGAGATCACGCCTGCGGCGGTCGAAGAATTATTGGCCGTCAACCCTAAGCTTTGGCAAGAGGAATTTGCCGGAATCTACAAGTACATGAGCGAGTTCGGCGACCACGTGCCGCAATCGCTCAAGAGCGAGCTGCGAGAGGCCGTGCAGCGCGTTCATTCCTCGCAGGTGTAGCGAATCACCTGAGAAGAATTGCTATCCGGCGCTTTCCCGAGACCGATCAAGCCCTCGCCGCGAATTTGCATGGAATCACGGCGCACAAACGCTTCCTCGCCACCCTTGCCAAGCACGAAGGTGCCGTTGGTGCTTTGATCGATCAGCATGAATTTGTTGCGATTGATCTCGACACGCGCATGCAGCCGTGAAATCAGATTGCCTTTCACCACCAAATCATTGTCCTCAGCGCGGCCGATCGTGATATTTGCCCGGCCCTCATTGACCAGCACTTCCTGTCCCTGGTAGCGAAGTCGCAGGCGCTGCGACTTGGCGCCCTTCTCGCGCTCGCGCGCGACGATGGCA
Organism: Gammaproteobacteria bacterium; assembly: GCA_041690895.1. GTDB lineage: Bacteria > Pseudomonadota > Gammaproteobacteria > Steroidobacterales > Steroidobacteraceae > Bog-1198. Next base: position 33,409 of record JBEPVT010000028.1, on the reverse strand, counting down.
ATCGCGGGCACCATGCTCGTGACATCCTCGGGCTGCCACAACACTTCGAACAATGCGACTTCGCTGCTGCGCCCTTTTAGCGTTGCGATGTCGATCTGGCGCACTTGCGCACGCCAATGGGAGGACAAGCGATCAACCATCGTGGCCGTCGTCATGATCTGGCCCGCCTTCGCCTGGCTGGTCATTCGATTCGCCGTGTGCACTGCCGATCCAAATATGTCTCGATTCTCGAGCACCACCGGGCCGAAATTGCAGCCGATGCGGATGGCAACGGTCTGTTCGTCCACTTTAAGTTGAGGATGCGTAACGATCTGTTTCTGCATCTGGGCGGCAGCATTCAAGGCATCGTCCGCCGTGGGAAAGGTGGACATCACCTCATCGCCCATGGTTTTGATCACGGTACCGTGATTTTGGTCGGTTGCGGCGCGCATCACGTCGATGCAAATACCGACCATATCGCGAGCCCGAAGGTCTCCGAGCAGCTCATAGAGCTTGGTGCTGCCGACCACATCGGCAAATAGGATGGCTACTTCGATTTCTTTGCCCATTGCCAAGCCTATTATACTTAACGCAAGGTTGGCCCGCTTAGGAACGCAATGTTGGGCCGCTTGGAAACTAAGCTTGAGCCGAGTAGGACGTTTTAGGCAGCGATACCCTGTTTTATTATCGGCAGGGCTGAAAACAACGTTTCCGGCGCCGCTTCCGGGCGCGCCGCCACCTCAGAAAGAAACCGTCGCCACGCTCGCGCACCTTCGCGCCCGGCCATGACGCCGTGCATGTGGCGCGTGATCGAGTGCAGGCGCATGCCGCGCTGCGCGCAGGCTTTGGCATAAGGAACGATGCGCTCAACGATCTGCCAGGGCTCCGGAAGCGTCCATGCCGGATCGAACAGACTGCGCTCGAGTTCCGCCAGCAGCATGGGTCGGTGATAGGCGGCGCGTCCCACCATCACGCCATCGATACCTTGGGCCAAGTGCACATCGATGGCGGGGCCTTCGGACAAGCCGCCGTTCAAAATGACGGTCAAGTCAGGCCGCTCGCGTTTTAGGCGATGGACCAGGTCATGTTTGAGCGGCGGAATCTCGCGATTTTGCTTGGGCGACAGACCGCCGAGGATCGCCACACGTGCATGCACGATCAGGGCATCGATGCCCGCCGCGGCAACTGTGTCTGCGAACGTGCTGAAGAATTCATAGTCGTCGCGCTCGTCGATGCCGATTCGGCACTTGACTGTGACGGGCAGATGGGTCGCATCGCGCAAGCTGCGCACGCAGTCCGCCACCAGCGCCGGCTTCAGCATCAGACAGGCGCCGAACGAGCCATTCTGCACGCGATCGCTGGGACAGCCCGCGTTGAGGTTGATTTCCGCGTAGCCGGCCGAGGTGCCGATGCGGGCGGCCTTGGCCAATTCCGCTGGGTTGCAGCCGCCAAGTTGCAATGCCACCGGGTGCTCACCCGCATCATGATCCAGCAACTGACGCACGTCGCCGCGCACGATGGCGGCGGCAACGATCATCTCCGTGTACAGCAATGCATGCGGAGCATAGAGACGATGCAGGAAGCGGCAGTGCCGATCAGTCCAATCCATCATGGGCGCAACGCAAACGCGCCGATTCAACGGCTGAATCGAATCAAGGCCGGCTCGCTTGTAGTCGAGATCTCGCATGGTCAGCTATAGAGCCACATTCGTTGGTGCAAGACCGCACATAGTCGCTGCAAATCGTTCGCAACTCAAGCAGCGCCGAAGTAGCATGCATTAGTGGACATAAAATGCGGGTATCGTCGAACTCGCGCTGCAACGCGGCCATACCGTCACGCTTTTCAATCGGGGACCAATGCGGATTTCGGCGCGGCACCCGCGGCTCTCGCCCCCGGTAGCGCGTTAGCCGCCGCCAGATAGCCCCCTAACTGCAGCAGGTGACGGCGCGTTGTCATGGCGGATCTCCGGTAACTGTCATTAACGAGCGCGGGCGATTATAGCGTCGGCGGCGACCGCGGCCGAAGGATTTAAAACAGCGCGAGTTGCGGCGAAGCCGGTTGCGGCGAAGCCGGCCGCGGCGGCTGAAACAAACGGGTGTTGAGTTCGTAGCGCTGTTCCGCGCCCGCAAACCCCAGTTTGCGCTTCGCCAGATCGAAGCGCGTGCGCAACAGTTCCGCATAAGGACCGGTGCCGCGCATGCGCGTGCCGAACTGGGAATCGTAGTCCTTGCCGCCTCGCGACTGATTAATCAACGACATGACATGCTTGGCGCGATCCGGATAGTGGTCGGCGAGCCATTCGCGGAATAAAATTTTCAATTCATGCGGCAGGCGTAGCAGTACATACCCGACGCGCGTCGCGCCTGCTGTTTTCGATGCGCTCAAAATATCTTCTATCTCGTGATCCGTGATCGCCGGTATGACAGGCGCGACGAGCACGCCGACGGGCACCCCCGCCTCGCTCAATTGCTGGACGACACGAAGGCGAGCTTGAGGAGACGCTGTCCTCGGCTCCAAGGTTCGCTTAATGTCATTGGAGAGCGAGGTAATGCTCACCATGACCGAGATGAGCTTGTCCTTGGCCAGATCCGTCAGCAGATCGAGATCGCGAACGATCAAGGCGCTCTTGGTGACGATGGTTACGGGATGGCGGCAGCGAGTCAGCACGGCGAGAATTCCGCGCGTGACCTCGAGTCTTTTCTCCAGTGGCTGATAGCCGTCGGTATTGATGCCGAGCGCAATGGGCTTGCAGACATACCGCGGCTTCGCGAGTTCCGCTTCCAGGATACTGACCGCGTCGGCTTTGTAGAAAAGTTTAGTTTCAAAGTCCAAACCCGGCGAGAGCCCCAGATAGGAATGGGTCGGCCTGGCGAAGCAATAAACACAGCCGTGGCTGCAACCGCGATACGGATTGATGGAGACCTCAAAACCCACATCGGGCGAATCATTCGAGCTGATTACGCTGCGTGCGCGGTCCGGCAGCACGGTTTCGCTGAGGTTCTCGACTATTTCTTCTTCGTACCAGCCGTCGTCGGTTTTCTCCAGGGTCAAGGAATCGAACCGTCCGGCCAAATTGGACCCGGCGCCCCTGCCCTTGAAGGATTGATGACCAATGAAGTTTCGCGGCATGCGCAAACTCTACTCGCGCCGCCGGCACTCGTAAATCCAGTACTCGGACGCCCCGACTACTGTATGGGGAAAGATAAGACAGCAAAACCTGCCTCCGGGCGACTCGCTGAGCCTTGGAAAGTATCGGTTGCAATATATATTGGATTACGACCATCGACGCTACTGGCTCGTCAACGGCTGGAGTGTCCGATTTCGGATTGCGGAAGACGTGGATGGGACCCGCTTGCTGGGGCACGACAACGCGCACGGTGTGCGGCGCGCGCAAGGGTACGACCATCGGCATCGCATTCGGCACACCAAGGAGCTGGTGGCGTATGAGTTCCGGGGTGCCGATGAGTCGCTCTGTGACTTCTTCGCTGCGGTTGAACGGGCCTGCACCGCGGCCGGCAGCGCCCCTGCTCGCCGCCTTATCGCGCGAAGCGCTAGATCTCTTAGGCATCTTGCTGCGCGAGCACCCAGCGACCGTGACCGAATTGGTAACGCTCACCGGTCGGGCGCAGTCGAACATCTCCCGCTCGCTGCAGCTGCTGGCAAAACATCGTTTGATTCGGCTGGTGCGCGAGGGGCGCGAAATCCGCCCAGAGGCAATTGCCAAGACCGTGCGCGTAGACCTCGCGACGGGTACTTATGAGACGACCCCTCACTCAGAATCGCCGGCGGTCTAAGGATGGCCGCTGGCAGTTTGCTGCTGCTGTTTTTTGCGTGACGATCATTCCCATTTTGAGCCTACATAGGGCAGGATACAAAGACGCGTCCTGCTATCGATTGGTTCAACAGACTTCAGCCTTGAATTCGTGGCGCTTGTTCGTAGCTCTCCTCATTAGCGGCCATATCAACCATGAAAATCTACTCAGCGACCGTGACTCTTGAATTGATTGCGATGGTAAGTGTGGCAGGGAACCCGACGGCACTGAACACTCCATCGGAGGTGGGGCCCATCGCGCCGGACTCGAGCGGGTCCCTTTATATGGGGGAAACCGTCTTAGTGACGCCCACGACTCGCGACAAGTTTGTCTCGTGTCTACAAGAAGTCGCTCGCACCTCCTGGAAGCGCTCCCAGCAGGCTGGGGATCTCGCGGATGTCAGCGTGTACGAAACGACTCGCGTATCGATTCCCGAAGCCGGCTCACCCGATTGGAATTTCCTTATTCTGACGCATCTTCCGATGCGTTTATCCTTACAATCGCACGCCAGTGCGCGCAAGGTAATGTCCTTAAGCGCGACGCGGTGCGCGAAGATCGACGGCGTTGAAACTCGACGTGTCGAGATGCTCAGGCCCACCCCAAAGTCCTCGTATCCGCGAACGTCTCCGGCGGACGATCGAGCAGCCGTCGAGAGGCAAGTCGAATTCGTCATCGAATACATTGCCGTGAATGACACCGAAACGGCCTTGGCGGCTTACCGAGAAAGCATGGGGCGTAACATGGGGCCCGCCATGGGAATCATGATTCCCAACGGCACCTTTTTCAGCTTTCTGGCTCTGGAAACCGTGGCCGTGGAATTCACTCAACCGTCGATGATGCGCTGGAATCAAATCCATATTCGTGGCTTCTACCCGGAGAAAGGTCAGAGCTCTCCAGGGACGGACTCGGTGCTGCGCTTTGTAAATCCGGGTGGCGCTGGCGCCGCTGGATTTTTTGGGGAACTTCAAGGCATCCGCACGAAACCTCGCGAAGATATTGCAACGCAACTAGTTGAGCTTGCTGTGCATTAGTATTCTTAAAAGATTCCGCCATGGCTTTACGGACGGTTACCCGGCAACAGATGAGATAAATTATGCAGCGTCGAGAACTTTTACAAGGAACCGCCGGCGTAGCGGCAGGAGCACTATCAAGCATCGCTCGCGCGGCAAATACATCGATTGCTGAAAAGCGCGCTACGACGTTTCTTGTAGCGCATGGAGCATGGTCGGCAGGGTGGGCTTGGAAGAAGATGCATCCGCTGATGAGTCAAGCCGGGCACCGATTAGTCACCCCCACCTATACCGGCCTCGGTGAACGCGCGCATCTTGCCAGCCCATCAAATGATCTCGAGACGCACATTCAGGACGTTCTTGGTGTCATTAAATATGAAGATTTGCGCGAAATCGTGTTAATCGGTCATAGCTACGGCGGTATGGTAGCGACCGGTGTAGCTGACCGAGCGGCTGATCGAATTTCGAAACTGGTCTATCTAGATGCCTTTGTACCTAAGGATGGTCAGGCCCAGGCAGATCTAATTCCCGACGGATATCGCACCATGGAAGAGCGTGCGAAATCCGGCGATGGTTGGCGCGTGCCACCGAATCCCTCGCCTCCCGATACGTCTGAAGTAGACTTGAAATGGATTGCCGAGCGACGCCTGCCGCAATCGCTTCGGTGTTTTGTCTCGCCGCTTAAGCTACGCAGCGGCGAGACCTCGCTTCCTCGGACTTACATATGCTGCAAGCGCGTTGCGCCGGGCGATCCGTTCCGACAGTTCGCTGAGCGAGCAAAGAATGAGCACTGGCGCTATCAGGAATTGGACGCGAGCCACTCGCCACACGTTACGAGCCCAGAAGCTTTAGCAGCGATACTGCAGTCACTGGTCGTCTCGCCGGTCTAGCAACATTCCCAAAGAAGGGCCTGGTTCGTCCCTCGTCTATTGCACCGGTCGTGCATACGGCCATACTGATTCGAGGAGGCTCGGAAGCCCCAAAGGAGAATCAGATGGCGCTGTTAGATGGAATTGCGGTGAGCCAGGTTGTCGCGTTGGCGTTGTGGGTTACGCTGATCGGCCTTGTTTTCAGCAAAAAGCGGCGTGCTTCGTGGCCTCCCAATATGGTCCGTGGGGTATTTGTCATGGCTATCAGTTGCGCGATACTTACCGCTGCACTCCTGATCAAGCTGCCGAACGTGGTGATCGGCGCGCTAGCTGTTGTTTCAATGCTGTGCTGCGTCTCGCTATTGGCTGTAAAGATTCGGTCAATGCGCGGAGGCATCGTTTGAGCCATTCGCCAAAGCGAGCTCGAGCGCGTGCTCTATATGCGATGCGACCTCGGCAGCGCGCCGCAAATCTCAATCAGGATGACTCGAAGTTCCTGCGCGCGCGGCTCCTCGGCCCGCCAGCGACAGTGTTTGGCGGCGCGTCGATCGACGGCTAGCGCGCGACGAAGGCGCGCTCGATGACGTAATCGCCGGGCTCGCCCACATGAGGAGAAATCTTGAATCCTCTCTGATCCAACATTGCCGCCAGATCCGCCAGCATGGCAGGGCTGCCGCAAATCATGACGCGATCCTCCGCAGGGTCCAGCGCAGGCATGTCGATGTCCTCGAACAGCTTGCCGGTCTCGATCAATGCCGTCACGCGGCCCTGGTAGCGAAAGCGCTCGCGCGTCACGGTGGGAAAGTACACGAGTTTCTCGCGCACGAGATTTCCCAGATATTCGTGGTGCGTCAATTCCCATTCGATGTAGTCGCGGTAGACTAATTCACTGCGATAGCGTACGCCATGCACCAGAATGACCTTCTCGAAGCGCTCATACACGTCGGGATCCTTGATCAGACTCATAAATGGAGCAAGCCCGGTGCCGGAACTCAATAGGTACAGGCGCTTGCCCGGTTTAAGATCATGCAGCAGCAGCGTGCCCGTGGGTTTGCGGCTAATGAGAACTTCATCGCCCGGCTTAATGTGCTGCAGACGCGAGGTCAGCGGCCCGTCCGCCACCTTGATGCTCAAGAACTCCAGGTGCTCCTCATGGTTCGCGCTCGCAATGCTGTAAGCGCGCATCACCGGCTTCTCGTCGATTCGCAGACCCAACATAATGAAATGACCATTTTCAAATCGTAAAGCCCGGTCGCGAGTCGTGGTGAAGCTAAAGACGGTATCGTTCCAATGGTGGACCGTCAGTACGCGCTCTGTTCCTATGGTAGCCATGGACCTTATTATCCGGACATCCTGCGAATCAGCATAGTCGCTGCCGGATATATGGCCATGCCGAAACGATATTGACCTTGTCTGTAGGACGTCCGGCGACAGCAGCAGTAGCTGTTGGCTCATAGGCCCATGCGCCCTGCACACCTCCCCGGCCTTGTTTATGGCCAATAACAATCGGTTGCTGCGCGGCAAGAAGCGCGCGATCGAAGGCGTCGTGCAGCAGGTGTTGCCGGTCTACGGCGCGACTCGACAAGCTCATGAACGAGCTGCTGCGCGAGATCGCCTTTGAAGCGGATCCGCCGCATTTTCGGTGGCGTGAAAATTAGGGTTCATTAGACGCTGCCCGCCGACTAAGCCGCGGTGATACCATCGCCCGCGAGTCGCACGCCCGGCGGTGAATGATGAATGAACGAGTAACCGAGCTTCTGCCGGCTGCGGAACCGAGCGCGACGCTCCGCAAGCCCCTCCCCATCCAGCGCTCCTCCGTTCTGCGCCAGATCATGGCAATGCGCAAGGATCTAGTGGGCCATTTGATGGCGCTTGAAAAGATTCACGGACCGGTTTGGAAAATCGCGATTGGGCGCGGCGGCATGATCAGCTTGCTGGGGCCGGACGCGCTGGAGTTCGTCTGGAAGAACCGCGACGGAGCCTTTTCCAGCGCGCGCGGCTGGGAGCCTTATATCGGCAAGGTGTTTCCCGGCGCGATCATGGCGATGGACGGCGAGCAGCACCGCTACCAGCGGCGCATCATGCAGGTTGCCTTCAGAAAGTCGGCCCTGTGCACGTATCTGGAACAAATGAGTCCTGCCATCGATTTGGGGCTGAAGGCGTGGCTACCCGCGCAGCAACTCGCGGCGCGGCGCCAGATGTTTCCGCTGCTAAAACAACTCACGCTGGATCTCGCCGCCTCCGTATTCATGGGGGTGGAACTCAGGCAAAGCGCCAAGGCACTGCATCGCGCCTTCATGGCGACCGTTGCCGCCTCGCTCGCCATCGTGCGTGTGCCCATACCCGGACTCACCATGTGGCGCGGAATACGTGGCCGCGAGTTGCTGGTGCGCCGCTTCCGCGCACTGCTGCCGAAAAAGCGCGCAACGCATAGCAGCGATTTCTTCAGCGAGTTCTGCCATGCGCAGAGCGAACAGGGCGAACGGTTTACGGATAATGAAATCATCGATCACATGATTTTTCTGATGATGGCGGCGCATGACACGACCACCAGCACGCTGACGACCCTGATGTACTTGCTCGCGCGCCACCCCGAATGGCAGGAGCGCCTGCGCGGCAAGGCGATTGCGCTGGGCCGCAAGCAACTCGAATTCGATGATCTCGATCAGGTCGAGGAGTTGTCATGGGCCATGCGCGAGGCGCTGCGCCTAACGCCGCCGCTGACTTCGATGCCGCGCATGTGCGTCAAGAACACGGTCTTTCAGGGTTTTGAAATTCCAGCGGGCATGCTGGTCGGTGTTTATCCGATTCATGTGCACTACATGGATTCGCTTTGGACCGATCCCTTCAGATTCGATCCGGAACGCTTCAGCCCCGAGCGCCAAGAAGACAAACGCCACTCATATGCTTGGGTACCCTTCGGCGGCGGCGCCCACATGTGTATCGGACAGCACTTTGCGACGCTGCAGGTGAAAGCCATCATGCATCAACTGCTGTTGCGCTATCGCTGGAGCATCGCACCGGGATACGTGATGCCGCAGCAGCTGGTACCGATTGCCAGGCCTAAGGATGGCTTGCACGTTACCCTGCAGCGCATCGCCTAACGTTCCTTCACCGCGGGCGATTGTCCCAGTCGGCGGCGTCGATCTTGAACACCACGTTGGGGTGGGCTGGTTCACCGCAGTAGCTGACTGATTCCTCGCCGCTGTAAATGCCGCCGAGTTTCTCCATTGCCTTGCGCGAGCGCCAATTGTTGATTCCCACCTTGAAGGTCACCCGATCGACGAATTTGAAAGCGTGATCCAGCATCAGGGTCTTTAGGCCTAAGTTGTAGTGACGCGCCCATCGGTTGCGGGCGATGAAGGAGTAGCCGATGCTGATCTGGCGCTTGGCCGCCTCATACTCACAGTACCGAGAACTGCCGATCAGCTCGCCGTTCGTGTTGTCGATCACTCGAAAGGCGCCGCCCGATGCCATCGCGCCCTTGAAGAAATTTTCGAACACTGCACGCTGGTAGCGATCGCTGCTGGGGTGCTGTTCCCAAAGCAGCGGGTCCGATGCCACCGCATAGAGGACTTCGAAATCGCCCGCCTCGAGCGGCTCCAGTTTGATCAGCTCATTCTGTATGCGAGGTTGAAGCTCAAAGCTCATGGTCCATCCCTAATATCCGAAGCGGTAGTGAATCTGTACATAGACCTGCCGTGGGTCATTGTAGTGCACGCCGCCGAAAGTGAGGCTGTTGTCGACCAGCAAGTGACGATTGGCGAGATTCAGGACGGTCACGGAGGCCGAGAAATTCTTGCCGAAGGATTTGCCGGCGCTTAAGTTGATTTCGGCATGACCGGGAAGATGGCTCGGCGGCGCTTCACCGTTGGCAAACCCGGATCCATAGGCCACATTCGTAGAAGCAAACGCGCCGCGCGGCAGGTTCAAATCAACCGCCGCATTTGCCGTGTTTCTTTGATCGTGATCCAAGTCGAAGCTGCCCGCGGGCGGGCTGAAGTTCGTCAAGCCGCCGTTAATCGCGCCTAAGCCATCCGCAGTTTGATTCGAGTACGTCAGGTGGAATTGTCCGACATCCCACATTCGCGGAGAGCGGATCGACAACTCATTGCCCTGGATCAGCGCGCCCTGAGTCGTCAGCGGCAAGAACGCATTGGAATTCCCAATGTTGTTGTGATCAAAGAAATTCTTCGCCGCGGTATGAAAGTGATCCACATCGACCGTCCAACCATGGATCGGGATGGTGAATCCGATTTGGTATTCCTCGTCGCGTTCGCCGTGCAGCGGAATGAAACCCAGGTCGTTGGACTGGGCGAACTCGAGCACCGGGCCGCTCAGGGTGGTGAGCGGCGGGGCTTGATAATATTTTCCCCAAAAGCCCCGCAGCATCCAGTTGAGTCCCGGCAGCCGCAAGGTCGCACCGAGGCGCGGGCTGCTGGCATTCTCGGTCAGCGCGCCTGCAAAATGCGTCTGCCGCACGCCGCCGGCGAAAGTAAGCCAATCCGCGGCCTTGTAGGTGTCCTCGAGGTATGCCGCGATCAGTGCGCCGGATGGATTGAGCGTCTGCGCGATGGCCGCATTGCTACCATCATTGAAGAGTACATCAAACGCTTCGCTATCCCGTTGGCTGAAGCCCGTCACGCCGATCTGCAGATCATGCTGTGCGACATGCCAGCGCAGCGTTTCCTGGCCCCCGACATAGCTCGAGGAGCGCTGATCCGTGCTGCTGATGGGAAAGTCGTCGGGTGCTGCGTCCAAGTCTGCCCGGTTTTGATGGAAAAACACCGAACTGGTCAGCGCCGCGTCGGCGCCGAGCTTTCTCACCCAGGACAGTATGGCGAATGCGTCGGTCTCCCGCTGCACATCGTCAGCGAGCTGGCCGGGCGTGTTGGGGATGTCGTAATCGTCATGGCGCGCGGAGAAAACCAGGCGAAACTGATCCTCCGGCGTTGCATTGAATATCACGCTGCTGAAGCCGCCGTAGCCGTCCTGCGAGTCGTGAATGACCTGCGCCACGGGCGTTGCGATACCGAGATCGCTGCGATTGCCATTCACGCTGGCGTAGTAAGCCAATCGTTCCGTGTGACTGCCCACACTCAAGTAATCATTAGTCTGACCGTAGCTTCCGCCGCTGGCGATGAGTTCGACTTGATTGTCGCGCTCGAAGCCGGTGCGCGGCACGATGTTGAACACGCCATAAGTGCGATCTCCTTGATCCGCCTGATAGCCGCCGCGTTGCACCTCAAGATAATCGATGTCCTTCGGATCGATCTGCGGACCTAAGTTGCTCGCGATGTTGGTATTGGGAATCTCCACACCGTCGACCGCCCAGGTTGTCTGGTGCCCACCGCGGACGTGCAGCTGGTCGTGCACGACATAGGCGCCGGGCACGAAGTCGGTGATCATTGCCAAACTGTTGCTGCGGTCCGCCCCGGGCGTGCGCGCAATGTCCTGGCGATTCACAACGGTGGTCGGGGTTGCCGTATTCAATACGGCGGTCTCGGCGGCGGCGGTCACGGTCAAGGTGTCAAATGCCGGGCCTTTGACCAGCCGCACGTGCGCGACCGGCGAGGAACCCGATGTTACGGTCACCGTCTGCACCGCGGGGACAAAGTCCATGACGCTGAAACTCAGGACATAGTCACCGAGCGGCACCGTCATGAACGAGAATTCCCCTTGGGCATCGGTAGTCGATGACTGCACCCACTCGGACGTGACCGATCTTAATTTAACCTGCACGTCAGAAAGGGGCCGGTGCTGCTGATCGTGCACGACGCCGCGCACGCTGCCCACATCGGCAGCATGCAGCGGCCCCGAGCCTAAAAGCATTGCCGCCAGCAGGGCAACGCGAAATTCAACCAAAGAAATCATGGGACTCTCCCATCACGCGCAATGACATGCACACACCCCCCGCGAAGCAGGTGCGCAGCAGATGGTCAATTCATGCGAGCGAGGGGGGTCCGCGAGGCGGGTGGGCGCGCTCTGCGCGATGGGTTACATGGGGCGCCTGCAGAGCAACGAGCGGCTGAGAGAGCGCACGACCCGGCGATTCAAAATCAATGTGATGCGAAATCGGCCCCGCGCCAGGAGCGCTGCCGAACGGGCAGAATTGAAACTCTGCGTGCGTTGCGGCGTGATGATGTAAATGGGCGGGCATTCCCGCCATGGCGGCGGGACACAACTCCAATGCGAATGGCACGCCGGCCGCGGGCATGAAGCCTGCCGGAACGTAGGCGCGGAAAAGAAGCAGGGCCAGCAGCAGAATGCCAGCCCGTGAGCCCCTTGGTCTCAGTCTGCGCATTCCTCAAGCCACGGCGGGCGCGAATGACATCCCAAGAATCATGGCGAACTCCTTTATGGCCGATGAGACCGCCGGAGCCAAGATTACGCCGTTCGCGGCAATTCTTCAGCGCAAATAAGGAAATTCGCTGGTCGAACGAGGTTTGGCGATATAGAAGCCTTGGGCGAAACCGATCCCGAGCCGCGCCAACTCCGCCAAGACTTCCGGCGATTCGACCCGTTCGGCGATGGTTTGAATGCCCATGGCATTGCCGATTTGGCTGATGGCGGCGACCATGCTGCGATCGACTGGGTCGCGAGTGACGTTTTCGACGAATTGACCGTCGATTTTAAGATAGTCGACCGGCAATGTTTTCAAGTACATGAAAGACGACAGGCCGCTGCCAAAGTCATCGAGTGCGAAGTGGCAACCGCGGTTCTTCAGCTCCCGCATGAAATACACCACGCTGCTCAAGTTTTCGATTGCCGCGGTTTCCGTAATCTCGAAGCACATCGCGCCAGGCACCAATTGGCCGGCGCTGAGCTCGGCAATCAGAAATTCCAGAAACCGCTCATCGTTGAGCGAAGTACCCGACAAATTCACGGCAACGGTAAATGGCTTGACGCCGGATTCGATGCGATGCACCAGCCGATCGAGCGCCTGACGCACCACCCATCGATCGATTGACGGCATGATGTTGTAGCGTTCGGCGGCGGGAATGAATTCGGCCGGTGTCACAAGAGTTCCATTCTCATCGCGCAATCGCAACATCAGCTCGAAGTGTTCCCGCTCATGCTTGCTGGCGCCGATCGGAACAATCGGTTGATAGAACAATTCGAATCGGCTCTCATCGCGGGCGCGCGTCAGCTTGGAGACCCAATGCATTTCCCGATGGCGTTCCGGCATGTCATCGGGCTTGTAAAGCTGCACTCGGTTTCGCCCTGAATCCTTGGCCGCATAGCAGGCCACATCCGCGGCGCTCATGACATTGGCGACGGTGGGAATCTCATTGGTAATTTCCACGATGCCGATGCTGACGCCGACCGCCAGCACGCCGCCCTGCCAGGTGAATCGATAGTCGCGGATTCCCTGCCGCAGATTTTCTGCGATACGCAGCGCCTGATCGCGCGCGCAATCCTGCAGCAGGATGCCGAACTCATCGCCGCCCAAGCGCGCCAGCGTATCGCCGCCCCGCACCCGGGACTGGATCACGCCGGTGATTTGCTTGAGAAGCAAGTCGCCTGCCGGATGTCCGCAGGTGTCGTTCACCAGCTTGAATTGATCCAAATCCAGGTACAGCAGAACGTGGCGCGCCTGCGAGTTCTGCCGCGCATCCTCGACGGCAACCGTCAGGCGATTTTCGAATTCGCGCCGATTGATGAGGCCGGTGAGGGCATCATGGCTGGCCTGGTAGTGCAGCGCACGATGCAGGCGCCGCTCCTTGCTGACATCGTGAAACACCATGACGGCGCCGATCAGGTTGCCCGCGCGGTCGCGAATCGGGGCTGCCGAATCCTGAATCGCGATTTCCTGGCCGCGGCGATTGATCAGAACGGTGTGTTCGGCGAGGCCGAGCAGCTGACCCTCGCGAAGACAGCGCGCAACAGGACTCTCGCCGCCCTCTCGGCTGATCTCATCCACCACCGTCAAGATGTCGCCGATCAGCTGTCCTTGCGCTTCGCGATTCTCCCATCCGGTCAGGCTTTCGGCGACCGGATTCATGTAGTCGATGCGCCCTTCGGAATCGGTCGTGATGACGGCATCGCCGATGGATTGAAGCGTGACTTGGGCGCGCTCTTTCGCCTGAAAAACGGCGGTTTCCGCCCTCTTGCGCTCCGTGATGTCGGTCAGTGTGCCTTCGAAGCCGCAAACCCGCCCCTGGGCATCGCGCACCACGCGGCTGTTTTCGACCACCACCAGCATGGAACCGTCTTTGCGGCGCATCACGTACTCTTCATTGCGCAGCTCGCCTTCGACTTCGGCGCGCCGTACGAAGTTTTCGCGATCGTTGGGGTACCAGTACAGGGCGCCGGCGGGAACTTGATAGAGTTCCTCAGCGGAGCCGTAGCCCAGCAGGTTTACGAAGGCCGGGTTGGCGACGATAATCCGGCCCTCACGGGAAGTTTGATAAACGCCTTCCATGACGCTTTCGAACAAGCCGCGAAATTTCGACTCACTCTCGCGCAGCGCATCCTCGGCAGCGCGGCGTTCAATGGCGATGCCGGCAATCTGAGCCATGCGCACCATAAGTTCATGATCGCGGGACGAGGGAACGCCCACCTGCCAGCGGTACACGGCCAGGGTGCCCACGGTCTGGCCGTCGGATGCCACGATGGGCGCGGACCATGCCGCCCTGAACTCGGCCAGACGTGCCGCCTCGCGTCGATATTCCCACAGCGCGTCCGTCTCGAGGTCGGCAACCGTGACCAGGCGGCTCAAGTAAACTGCCGCTGAACACGAACCGAAGCGGATGCCGACGGGCGCATCATCCATCGCCTGCACGAACTCGCGCGGCAGATTCGGTGCAACGCCGAAACTCAAGGCTTGTTTCTCGCGATCCAGCAGATTGATCGCGCAACAGCTCTCCGGCATGGCGCGTTCAATCAATTCACAAATTGCCTCGAGCGCCGAGTTGAGGGGCGCGTTGCCGGCAATTTTCTCGAACACCCGCCGCTCGTCCGCAGCGATCGCATCCGCGCGCTTGCGCTCAGTGATATCGATGATGCTCGCTCGCAGCCAGCGCCGATTGGCGCTCGGAAGGCGCACAAATCTGACTTCGCAGGGAATGTTCTGGCCGGCAGAATCGCAATGCACCCACTCGAACACCGGCACCGCGCCGGCCAGAGCGCTTTCGATGTAGCCGCGGGCGACACCGAAAGAGGCCGTACCGTCGGCTTGCACCGACGGGCTGATCTTGTCGGGGCCACTCTCGAGCAGCGTCGCTCGGCTCATCTTGAAGAAGCGGCACGCATTATCGTTGACGTCGACGAACCTTGCCGTATCGACATCGAACACGACGATTGCTTCAGGTGCGTGTTCCACCAGCGTGCGATAGCGCCCTTCGCTTTCGCGCACCGACAGTTCAGCGAGATGCCGCTCGGTGATATCGCGAATACAGACGATGTGGCCGTCCATCCAACTCAGCTTGGCCTTGCTGACGGCAATCTCGATCGCAACCCGGCTGCCGCCCTTGACCAGGCCCCAGGTCTGGGTGGCGGCCAAATCCCCATGCGTATCGTCAATCTTGGTCGCCAAGCGCTCGAGGTACTCGCACGGATTCTTGCGCTCCACATCGGCCAGCAGGACGCCGATGGAGCGCCCGAGAATCTCCGCCTGGCTGTAGCCGAAGATCCGCTCGCCGGTGTGATTGAAGGACTCGATCAGGCCGGCGTTATCCACCGTGATGATCGCGTCTTTGACGTTGTCGAGAATCGCTTGTAAGTGCGAAGCGGTCTGCTCGCGAATTTCGCGAGTCATCGCCTGCGCCTCGTCGGACATGAGCTGCATGGAGCGCACGACACCGCGGCGCTCGGCATCGAGCCGATCGTAGTGCGCGCTAATGGTCTTGAGGAGCTGCTCTAAATCAGGGTCGCCGCCGTGCGCTCGCGTTTCCGCAAGCTGGCGTTGCAGCAGAGGGTTGAGACTCTCTGCCGACTGCGCTGGCTCGCTGCGCAACGCAGCCGCGGTATCGCGTGACAAGGCCTAAGATCTCCCGCACTTAAGCCGGCGTATCCCGGCACCTGAATGCGTGAGATGTTAGGGCGATCCCGGATAGACGGCGTGACGCGCGTCTCGTTTCGACCAATATTTCGTCAAATTCCCTGATCCGCGGTCTCGCGTTCCGAGCGCTTGCGGTCGGTCGCTTTCAAATTGCGCTTGCGCAGGCGCACCGAGCTTGGGGTCACCTCGATCAGTTCATCATCATCGATGAACTCCATCGCCTGCTCCAGAGAAAACCGGATCGGCGGTGACAGCACGACTGCCTCGTCTTTGCCGGATGCCCGCATATTGGTGAGCTTTTTGCCTTTCAGCGGGTTGACCACCAAGTCATCGAGGCGGTTGTTCATGCCGATGATCATGCCCTCATAGACTTCTTCGTTTGCGCCGATGCACAAGCGTCCGCGCTCCTGCAAGCTGAACAACGCGTAGGCCAGCGCAACGCCCTGCCCGTTTGAGATCAACACGCCGTTCGGACGCTGACCCAGCTGGCGCGGCACCACCGGGCCGTAGTGATCGAACACGTGATGCAGCAAGCCCGTGCCGCGGGTCATGGTGCGAAACTCGGTCTGAAAGCCGATCAAGCCGCGTGAGGGAATCATGTAATCCAAACGCACCCGTCCGCGACCGTCTGCCTGCATGTCCTTCAAGTCGCCGCCGCGGCTGCCGAGCGCCTGCATGATGGCGCCTTGCGCATCGCTGTCGGCATCGATGGTGACCTGCTCGATGGGCTCGTGTGCATGGCCATCGACCTGCTTGATGACGACGCGCGGCCTCGAGACCGCCATTTCGTAGCCCTCGCGCCGCATATTCTCCAGCAACACGCCGAGATGCAGCTCACCGCGGCCGAAGACCACAAACTTGTCGGGGTCCGCCGTTGGCTCCACGCGCAGTGCGACGTTATGGATGGCTTCACGCTCGAGACGTTCGCGGATCTGGCGGCTGGTGACGAACTTGCCCTCGCGACCCAAGAAGGGCGAGGTATTGACTTCGAACGTCATGCTGATGGTCGGTTCGTCCACGGTCAGGCTGGGCAACGGCTCCACGGTCGCCGGGTCGCAGAGGGTATCCGAAACCTTAGGTTCCGCGATGCCCGCGAACGCCACAATGTCTCCGGCGCCGGCCGATTCCACTTCGACCCGCGTGAGGCCATGGAATCCCAAGATCTGGGTTATTTTTTCGGCGCGCTGTTTACCCTCGCGAGACACCACGGTGACGGTCATGCCGCGCTTGATGGTGCCGCGCTTGATGCGCCCGATGCCGATCGCACCGACATAGCTGGAGTAGTCGAGCAGCGTGACCTGCAGCTGCAGCGGACCATCGACATCCACGTCAGGCGGCGGGCAGTGCTCGACTATGGTCTTGAACAAGGGCTGCATATCGCCGTCGCGCACCGTCGACTCGAGGCCGGCGAAGCCACGCAAGGCGGATGCGTAAACGACCGGGAAATCCAATTGTGCGTCCGTGGCACCCAAGCGGTCGAACAAATCGAAGGTTTGATCCAGCACCCAACCCGGACGAGCCTCGTCGCGGTCGATCTTGTTGATGACGACGATGGGTCTTAAGCCATGCTTAAAGGCTTTCTGCGTCACAAAGCGCGTTTGCGGCATGGGACCGTCCACCGCATCGACCAGCAGCAGCACACAGTCGACCATGGCGAGCACGCGCTCTACTTCACCGCCGAAATCAGCATGGCCGGGCGTATCGACTATGTTGATGCGATAATCGCCCCAGGTAATCGCGGTATTTTTCGCGAGAATCGTGATCCCGCGCTCGCGCTCCAAGTCGTTCGAATCCATGACGCGTTCTTGCAAATCCTTGCGCGCATCGAGCGTACCGGACTGACGCAACAGCTGATCGACGAGCGTGGTCTTGCCATGATCGACGTGCGCGATGATGGCGATGTTGCGAAGTTTCTGAGTCACAGTGCGGGCCTTTAGGGAAACCCGCCATTATAGGGGGTTCGAGCCGTTACTGCCGTAGTTTCAACGCTCGGCGATGATGGGAATCGAAAAGACCCGCTGATCGACGACATCGTCATGCTTCAGCAAGACCGTCACGCCGAGCAGCTCAACGCCCTCGGCATTGGGCGTGACGCTCACCGTTTGGCGGTACACCTCGCCCGCCTCTTCTGCGGGAATGTCGAACTGATTTGCGCCGGGCGCCACCGAGACATCGTCTGAGCCGCTCACCTGGATGGTCACGGGACTCGCGGTAATCTGTGCAATTAGCGCGAGGTTGATGTCGAGCGGCTGGCCCAGCTTCGGCCGTTGCGCAATGTCGAACTTCAATTCGACCGGCACCTGGGATTTGCCCTGGCTCGCCGCCTGCACCATGCCGGCGGTTTGTTCCGCGGCGGTGCCACGCGGATTTGCCGTCAGCGACGCTTTGCGCTGAACATGCGTCACCGATTGGGCTGGCTGGGCAGAGCCTGAATCCTTATTGCAGGCGCCCAACGCCACCGCCGTGCAGAGCAGCAGAACTCTTGCCCCCGTCATCATCTTGTCGCCAGCCATCCCCTATCATTACTAAATCCGCCACTGATCACAACTTACCGCCGTCACAGTTCCAGCGGCGGCTCCAGCACCGCCGCCAGTTGGTCTTGCAGCGAGCGGTGGTGCTGTTCCCAATAGCGCGGCTCAGCAAACCACGGAAAAGCCTTTGGAAAGGCCGGATCGTGCCAGCGCCGCGCCAGCCAAGCTGAGTAGTGAATCATCCGCAAGGCGCGCAGCGGCTCAATCAAGGCGATCTCGCGGCTGTCGAAGCGCGCGAACTGCTCATAGCCTTTGAGCAGGTCCCGCAGTTCGGTGCGCATTTCTTGCCGGCCGCCGCCGAGCAGCATCCACAGATCTTGAATGGCGGGTCCAGTCAGGCAATCGTCGAGATCGACGAAGTGAGGCCCCAGGTCCGTCCAGAGAATATTGCCGCGATGACAGTCCCCCAAGATGCGTCCGGCTTGAGCACCGCCCCAATCGAGCGCGCGCGCCTCAACCGCCTCGAGCAACTCGTCGGTGACCTCGGCATATTTGGTCGCCAAATAGTCGGGCATCCAGTCACCGTCGAGCACGAAATCACGCGCATTTCGGCCCAAATCCTGCATGTTCAGGAAACCGCGCTGCTTGAAGCGGGCCGCCCGACCCACGGCGTGTATGCGGCCGAGAAACCGGCCAACCCATTCGCGCTCATCGCTGTTGCCGAGTTCCGGCCAGCGTCCGCCGCGTCGTGGGAATACCGCGTAGCGAAAGCCGTGGTGCACGTGCATCGACTCGCCCGCTCGCAGCAAGGGGGCGACCACCGGGATTTCCTGTGCCGCGAGCTCGCCGGCGAATGCGTGTTCCTCACGGATCGCCGCATCGCTCCAACGTTCGGGTCGATAGAACTTGGCGACCACGGGCTCGCCCTCCTCCAGGCCGATCTGATAAACCCTGTTTTCATAGCTGTTGAGCGCCAGCACCCTGCCGTCGCAGTGAAACCCCAAGGCCTCGATCGAGTCCAATACGGTCTCGGGAGAAAGCTTGGAATACGGTGCTTCGCTACTCATGACGACGATTGTACAGTTACGACCCCGTCACTCCTTTTTGACTGCTGCACGCTGCTAGAATGCCGCCCATGCGATTGCCCCGACCCAAGTCACTCAGCGGACTCATGCTGATCGGATTCACGATCGTGGCCGCGCCTTTGCTATTTGCCATCGTGAACGCCGCCGTGCAGATGAATCGGCTCTCGATCCGCAGCCAGCAGCTCGTGGTTCATGGCATGCAAGGGACTCGCAACAACCAGCGCATGTTTGAAGAGATCACTGCACTGGAACGCCAAGCGGGCCTGTTTCAAGTCATTGGCGACCCCAAGCTTCTCGATGTCTACGCAGTCGACCACGCGCGCTTGGTCACGGCCATTCATGAACTACTCACCCTGCCATTGGACGAAGAATCGCAACAGGGCGTGCGTGCGGTGGAGTCCAAAGCGGATCAGCTGCTGCAAGACTTGAAGCACGCGGCGCCGAACTCGGCGCACATGAAGGATTTGATCGGCACCTTTCCGCAGCTGCGCGAGGCGGCATCCAATGTGTCCAATCGGATCAGCCTGCAGATCGATCAGGAAACGGCGAGCCTGCAACAGGCGACGCAACACGCGCAGCAAAATCTGGTGTGGCAAACGCTGCTGCTGGTACCGATGACACTGGCTGTGGTCGGCGTATTTACTTACTTATTCGGCCGCCCGATACGCGCCATCGATCGCGCCATCAGCGAGCTGGGGCGCGGTACATTCTCGCGCCCCATTGCCATTCGCGGACCGGCGGACTTGGAGCGCTTGGCGACGCAATTGGAGTGGTTGCGGGGCCGCTTACTCGATTTGGCACAGGAAAAAAACCGATTTCTGCGCCACATGTCGCATGAATTGAAAACGCCGTTGGCCAATATCCGCGAGGGAACTGAATTGTTGATGGACGGCGCGGTTGGCGAGCTGCAAAGCGGTCAGCGCGAGGTCACGGCAATCTTGCGCGAGAACGGCATGAAGCTGCAGCGGCTGATCGAAAATTTATTGTCCTTCAGCGCCTGGCAGGCGAAGAGCGTCGGCTTGGAGATATCCGAATTCAAGCTGCGCCCCTTGATCAAGAGCGTGCTGGAGAATCAGCAGCTGACGCTGGTGGCGCAACGCGTGCGGCTCGACGTGCAGGTCGAAGATCTCACGCCGCTCGCGGATCGCAGCAAGGTCCGCCTGATTCTCGACAATCTGCTTTCCAATGCCGTCAAATTCACGCCGCGCGGCGGCACCATATCACTGCATGCGCGCGCCGAACGCGAGCAGCTGATATTGGACGTTATGGACAGCGGCCCCGGCATCCCTGCCGATGAGCGCAACCGAATCTTTGAAGCCTTTTACCAGGGGAAAACCCCTCAGGGCGGCCACGTCAAGGGGACGGGAATCGGGCTGTCGGTGGTAACGGAATTCGTCAACGCGCACGGCGGCAGCATTGAAATCCTCGAGTCCAAATCAGGCGGCGCGCATTTTCGGGTGCGCATACCGCTGCGCGCAGCCAGGCCCGCAGCCGAGCGTGAAAAAGCTCATGCCGCATAACGGCAATTGCATCGCAGCATTCGCTTTGGTGAGCGCCTGCATCGGTGGCTGCGGAACCCTGGGCAGTGCGAAGGCCCCCGCCCCTCCGGTTGCCGAGCGGCCACAACTGGACATGAGCCCGCTCACGCCCCTGTTAGAAATGATGAGCAGCCTGCCGCAGGGCGATCCTGCGCGCCAAGCCGAGATCTTTCAGCAAGCCAAAGACGCGGCGGAGCTGCAACCCACCACCAGCAATCGGCTGCGCTACGCGCTGGCCTTGGCAACTCCGGGCTACAGCGGCGCCGATCCCGTCGCAGCGCAGCGACAGTTGGCGCAACTGCTGGCGAGGCCTGAAGCTCTGCTCTCTGTGGAGCGCCTGCTGGCCGCAGTCGAGCTCAAAGAGGTTGAGCAAAGGCTGATACTGCAGGCCGAAAACGCGCGCATGCGGGATGCTGTGCCCAACGATTCGCACGACAAGCTGCAGACGATCAATCGTCGTCTGGCGGCTGAAACCGATGAAAATGCGAAGTTGCGCAAAGCCCTGGATGAGGCGAGGGCTAAACTTGAGGCCGTAACACATATCGAGCAACGATCTGTCACCGACCGCGGGACCGGCGCGCCCCACACGCCATAACGCCTAACCGGAGAGACTGCACTGAACGCCTATTCGATTGCCGCCACCACCCCCCTGTCGTTCGGTCTGCAGCCGGGCACCCGCGACTCGCAGACGCCGCAAAAGCGCAAAGCGCGCATCCTGGTGGTCGATGACGACCCGGGCCTGCTGCGCCTGCTGACCATCCGCTTGCGCGCCGAGAACTACGAAGTGGAGGCGGTCGAAAGCGCGGCCGCGGCGCTTGTCGCCTGCGTGCGTTTCCGACCGGATCTGGTGATCACGGATCTGCGCATGGATCAGATGGACGGCATTGGATTGCTCAAAGAGCTGCAAAGCCGCTGGCCGGGCTTGCGGGTCATTATTTTAACCGCGCACGGCACGATTCCCGATGCCGTGCACGCCACGCAGAGCGGCGCCTTTGGCTTCCTCACCAAGCCGGTGGACAAGCAGGAACTGCTCGATCATGTGCAGAAAGCGCTCAAGGTGTCGGGTTTTGCGCACGTCGATGAGGACTGGCGCGCGAATATCGTCACGCGCAATCAGCTCATGGAAGACAAATTGGCCCAGGCGAACATGGTCGCCGGAACCGACGCGCGAGTCTTGTTGACCGGTGAGAGCGGCACCGGCAAGGAACTCCTCGCCCGCGCCATTCATGAGGCCAGCCCGCGCCGCAACAAGCCATTTGTTGCCATCAACTGCAGTGCCATGGCAGAGAATTTATTGGAATCCGAACTGTTCGGCCACGAGCGCGGCGCGTTTGCCGGCGCGACGCGCGCGCAAAAGGGCTTGTTCGAAACTGCCGATGGCGGCACCTTGCTGCTGGATGAGGTCGGCGACATGCCGATGCGGCTGCAGGTCAAATTATTGCGCGTGCTTCAGGACAACAGCATTCGCCCGGTGGGCGGGGCCGATGCCGTGCAAACCAATGTACGCATCATTTCCGCCACGCATCGCGACCTGCACGAACTCATGATCGCCGGTCAGTTTCGCGAAGATCTGTACTACCGCCTGAACGTGGTGCACATCGAGGTGCCCTCGCTCGGGCGCCGGCGCGAGGACATTCCCCTGCTGGTTGCGCACTTTCTGGAACAGATCGCCAAGGAAAGCGGACAGCGCAAGATCTATGCACCGGAAGCGGTCGAGTTGCTGGCAACCGCCGAATGGCCGGGCAACGTGCGGCAGCTGTATAACGTCGTGCGGCAAAACGTCGCGCTCTCGCATGGACCTATCATCACCGCAGAATTAGTGCAGCAGTCCCTCGGCGGCAATCCCACTCGCCTGCCCTCATTCGACGAAGCGCGCGATGAATTTACGCGCAATTACTTGTCGCAGATTTTGCAGATCACGACCGGCAATGTCAGCCAGGCAGCGCGGCTCGCGAAGCGCAACCGCACCGACTTCTATAAATTGCTGTCGCGCCACCAGCTGCTGCCGGACGACTTCAAGAAGGGCTAACCCCAAGGGCTAAGCTGCGGCTTTCGCTAAATCCGGCGCCGCGATAGAACTCGGCGACGGAGCCGATCACGTGGTCGAGCTGCGCTTTAGTCAGTTCCGGGTATATGGGCAACGCCAAGGTCTCGGCGGCGGCGCGTTCAGATTCCGGGAAATCGCCCCGAGCGTGCTTTAAATACGCAAAACACCGCTGCAAGTGCAGCGGAAGCGGATAATAGATTTCTGTGCCGATGGCGCGTGCCGTCAAGTGCTCTTTGAGCGCATCGCGATTGTGTGCGCGGACGATGTATTGATTGAATATGTGGCGGCCATGCACCGCCGCTTTCGGCGTGACCAGCTGTTTGCCGAAGTTAGCGGCGGCAAATGCCGCGTCATAGTAGGCGGCATTGCGCTGCCTCGCTTTCGTCCAGCCGTCCAAGTATTTGAGCTTCACGCGCAGTACCGCGGCTTGCAATTCATCGATCCTAAAGTTGCCGCCGATCACCGCATGAAAATATTTCGGCTTGCCGCCGTGCACGCGCAGCACGCGCATGCTGTCGGCGAGCTCGGCATCGTTGGTCGTGCACAATCCAGCGTCGCCGAAGGCGCCAAGATTTTTGCTGGGAAAAAATGAAAAACAGCCGATATCGCCGATCGAGCCGACGCGCACGCCTTTATATTCGGTGCCGATGGCTTGCGCGGCATCCTCGATCACCTTCAAATGGTGTTGCTTGGCGAGCGCCATCAAGGGATCCATGTCCGCCGATTGACCATAGAGATGCACCGGCATGAGCCCCTTGATACGCCCGCCGGTGCGGCGATTGATCAGCTGGCCGTCCTGCACGCTGCACTGCTGCTTCACGAACTCGGCGACCGCCGCCGGCGACAAATTGAACGACAGCGGATCGATATCGCAGAACACCGGTCGAGCGCCCAGGCGCGCGATGGTTCCTGCTGTGGCGAAAAACGTAAAGGGACTTGTAATAATTTCATCATTTATGCCGACACCCAAGGCCATTAGCGCGATTAGCAGCGCATCGGTGCCGGAGGCGACGCCGATGCCGGCCGATGCGCCGCAGTAGCCCGCTACCTCGGCCTCGAGGCCCAGCACGTGGTCGCCCAGAATGAAGCGCTGGCTTGCGCATACCTCCTCGATGACGGGCATGACTGCGGCGCGAATTTGCGCGTATTGAGCCTTAAGATCGAGTAATGGAACGTTAATCATGGCGGTCTAGAATATCATTCGTGACAAAGCCGGCCCGTGACGGGCTGAGCGCTCCAATTTAACATTTTGTAGTTTGAGATCACGCCTAATCGGTGGAATTGACCGACAATGGAGGGTGATCATGATGCGCTTTAGCGCACCTGAGAATATGCGCAAAAGCGTTCGCGCTGCAACGGACTTAAGATGACCCAGCCGGTCTTGCTGAAACAGAGCTTTTTGATCGCGCTTTTGACCGGCGTTCAAGCGCTCGTGCCGGCGGTGGTCGCGGTTGCTTCGCTGTACGCCACCATCGTTCTGTTCGACCACGCATTCGACCCGTCTTCAGCGGCGTTCGTCATCGTGGGGGTGCTGTGTCTCGTGCTGGTGCAGCCGCCGCGCGAAGTCAGTTCGCAGTTGACCTCGGCGCGCCTCTCGGCCGTGGCCGATGTAATCATGCGCTGGATGCTGTTGCTGGCGGTGTTGCTCGCGGTCGGCTATGTCACAAAATCACTCACTGGGTATCCGCGGCGCATTTTGCTCACGTGGGCTGCCGCCACACCGGTTGCTCTCATCGGCGTGACGCTGGCGATGCAGGAAGTCATGCGGCGCTTCCTGATGAACGCGTTCGACAATCGCAGCGCCATTGTCGCCGGCTACAACCCGAGCAGCCTGGAACTCGCGCGGCGCTTGAAAAGCAATCCGGGCATGCGCGTAGAAGTGGCGGGATTCTTTGACGATCGCAGCATCGATCGGCTTGGCATGGAAACCGATGCCAAGCTCATCGGTTCCTTGAGCGACATGTCGCAGTACGTCAAGGACAACCGCACGGATGTCATTTTCATTGCCCTGCCGATCCGCCACGTCAAGCGGGTCATGAATCTTCTGGATGACCTGCGCGACACGACGGCATCGATTTACTACGTACCGGACATCTTTGTGTTCGACCTGATTCAGGCGCGCTCGGGGGAAATACATGGCATTCCCGTAGTCGCGATGTGCGAAACACCTTTTTATGGTTATCGCGGCGTGGCCAAGCGGTTAACCGATATCGGCTTCAGCACCCTGATTCTGCTGCTGCTGCTGCCGCTGCTCGTGCTCATTGCCCTCGCCGTCAAACTGTCATCGCGCGGCCCGATCATTTTCAAGCAGCGCCGTTACGGTCTGGATGGCCGCGAGATCGCGGTTTACAAATTCCGCACCATGCAGGTCACCGAGGACGGTGCGTATATTCGCCAGGCATCCAAGATCGATGGCCGCGTCACGCGCGTCGGCGGCGTGCTGCGCCGATCGTCGATGGACGAGCTGCCGCAACTCATCAATGTGTTGCAGGGTCGCATGAGCCTGGTGGGCCCACGGCCTCACGCGGTTGCTCACAACGAGGAATATCGCAAGCTCATCAAGGGCTACATGGTGCGCCACAAGGTATTACCGGGCATTACCGGCCTGGCGCAGGTCAACGGCTGCCGCGGAGAAACCTCGAGATTGGAAGAGATGGAAGCCCGCGTGAATTATGATCTTGACTATCTGCGGCATTGGTCGCCGATGCTCGACATCAAAATCATTCTGTTGACCGTCGTCAAAGTGTTTCGCGACGACAAAGCGTATTGAATTCTCCTTTGAGGACCGGGCAGTCGCTACGGCAGAGCGATTCCGGTCGTCACCAATTCCTCGTGGAATAGATACTGGCCCTCAAGGGCCAGCGTGGCGTGACGTGCCAGCGCCAGGGGCCGATTCGCGCGGACTTCGAAAGCGCCGCGCGCCAATCCCCACGAGCCCACAGCGACGCTGACGTCATGAAAATTTAGCCGCTCCTGCAGCAGCGGGAACTGGCATTTGTAGAATGCCTCTTTGGCCGAGAATATTAAGGTTGCTGCGCGGGTTTGTTCGGCAGATGGCAGGCTATGCAGCCATGCCGTTTCGTGCGGCGTACAAATGCCGCGCCAGAGTTCCTGCCTGACACTGCCGGCGACCTCGGAATCGATGCCGACGGCGCGCAAGTGTGTTTTCCGCGCAGCCACGGCGGCGCAGAAACCCGTCGTATGCGTAATGCTGCCCACCAGTGAATCCGGCCACACAGGCTGGCGATCCTTGGCCACCTTGATGGGAAAATCGTCGATGCCAAATTCAGCCAGCAGGCGCCGTGCGCACAGGCGGCCGGCGGCGAATTCCTGGACGCGTTTTAGGACCGCCCGCTGCAGCGACTGCGCTTCCTCGGGGAACAGCGCCGCCGGATCGCCGGGTCCGCGCAGCTCGGCGATGAGCGCGCCCGGCGGGAAAAGGTTGCGCAAATCCACCGACAAATTCGCAGGATTGGCAGGGATGTTCGGCACCTCAGATGGTACAAGTGCCGGATATTTTGACAGAATGCTACTTGGCGCGTTGTTGGGCTGCGGCGGCCCGCTGCTAGAATGGCGCGCATGAATTCTTTGTGGCAATCCCTGGCCTCACGTGCTCCCGGTCCTGTCAGCGGCGCTTTTCACGGCCACACCGGCTCCGTTGCGCTGGAGCAGCTAGCGGGGGCCTCGATACTCGGCGCAAGACTCGAAGCGCTGCGCGGCCGCAGCGTGGTGCTGGCGATGCGCGAGCAGCTTGGCGCCGCAGTCGCACTCCTTGAGCTGGATGGCATTGCGCGACGAATTGTCCTGTGCACGCCCGACTTAACGCCTCAGCAGCTTGCCGGCGTGAGTGCGGCCGCCGAAGCCGATGCGGTACTGGAGACGGTGTCGGCGCAGCCCGCGGCAGAAGACGTGCAGCGACGAGCCAGCGAGGCGACGGAATGGATCCTGTTGACGTCCGGTACCACCGGTCAACCGAAGCTGGTGCTGCACACGTTGCAGAGTCTCGCCGGCGCGCTGCCGCGGTATTCAACTTCCGCAAGACCCATGGTGTGGAGCACGTTCTACGACATCCGTCGCTACGGAGGGCTGCAAATTTACCTGCGTGCGGTGCTGTCAGGCTCGCCTCTGGTGCTTTCGAGCGCCGGCGAATCGACGCGCGAATTCCTGACGCGCGCAGCGGACGCGGGGGTCACGCATATATCGGGAACACCGTCGCACTGGCGCCGCGCCCTGATGAGCGGCGATGCCGCCTTGATTTCACCGGAGTACGTGCGCCTCTCCGGAGAGGTGGCCGATCAAACCATCCTCGAGCAACTGCGCGCCACTTGGCCCAATGCCCGCATCGCGCATGCATTCGCTTCCACCGAGGCAGGCGTGGCATTCGACGTCAACGACGGGCTGGCGGGTTTCCCCGCGGAGTTGATCGGCAATTCAGCAGGTGCCATTAACCTTAAGATTCAGGATGGCACGCTGTGGATTCGCTCCGGCCGCACGGCGGCGCGTTATATCGACGTATCCGCGGCGCCGATCGTCGGCAAGGATGGCTTCGTCGATACCGGCGACATGGTCGAATTGGCCAACGGCCGCTTCTATTTCCGAGGCCGCAAGGGTGGAGTCATCAATGTTGGGGGCATGAAGGTCTATCCGGAAGAAGTCGAGTCCGTGCTGAACGCCGATCCGCGGGTTCGCATGTCGCTGGTGAAGGCTCGCCGCAATCCCATCACCGGCTCACTGGTTGTCGCCGAGGTCGTGCTGTCGGAGAGCGGAACCTCGATCGAAGCACAGGCTGCAGAGACAGTGAGGGACGAGCTGTTGAATGCGTGCCGCCGCACCCTCGCCGCCCACAAGGTGCCGGCGCTGCTGCGATTCGTGCCTGCGCTGGAGCTGAGCGCTGCGGGCAAGCTGGTGCGACCCGGTGCGTAATGTCCTGGTCACCGGCGGCAGCCGAGGCTTAGGTCTCGCCGTGAGCCGGGTGCTGGCGAGCGCCGGTTATCGCGTGATCGCCGTCGCCCGCAACTTAAGCCCTGAGCTGACCGCGGCCGCCCACAAGGCCGCGGACGAGGCCCGCGGCGCGATCGAATTTCGCGGCTGCGACCTGTCTGACTTGAGCCTGATCGCGCCATTGGTGCGCGGCCTGCGCGCCGACTTCGGTGCGTTGTACGGCTTGATCAATAACGCCGGCATGGGCAGCAGCGGCCTGTTATCCACGATGCGCGATGCGCAGATTCAACGCGTGATGCAACTCAACAGCGTTTCACCCATCGTGCTGTCGAAATACGTGGTTCGATCGATGATGACGCAGCGCCAGGGACGGATCGTCAATATCGCCTCGATCGTCGCAGCCACCGGCTACAGTGGGCTCGCGGTTTACAGTGCTACCAAAGCGTCGTTGATCGGCTTTACGCGCTCGCTGGCACGCGAAGTCGGGCCGCTCGGCATTACGGTGAATGCGCTGTCACCAGGCTTCGTCGATACCGAGATGACGCATGAATTGACCGAGTCCCAGCGACAGAAGATCGCGCGGCGCAGCGCCTTGAATCGGATGCCCGAGCCCATCGACATCGCCAACAGTGTCGAGTTTCTGTTGGGCGAGGGAGGCCGCAACATCACCGGCACTGTGATCACGATCGATGCAGGAAATACCGCGTAGTCGATTGCGATGGCCGCGCAGCATGGCTGAATTGGATCTTTGAAAAAGGCTACGCTGTCGAAATTGGAAAATAACCGCAGCGCGTCGAGCACGGATTTACCAGCATCCGCGCCGAGGCAGCGTTTCTCCTTCTTGATCGCGGGCTCGGCCGCACTCGTGTTGGGCATCGTCGCCCTGCTGCTGATCAATGGTTCTGCCGTCGTCAAAGACTCGCGCCAGAATCTGCAGATGGCGGTGAATCTTGCCCATTGCGGCACCATGTCCGGCAGCGATCAGCCGCCGTGCCGGCCGTCGATGTACCGTGAATCGCTGCCGGTGTTGGTGAGCGCCGCGATGGTGCGAGTGGTCGACGGGTTTTTGGGCAAGGCCGACAATTCGCAGTATTTCTCTGGCGCTCGCGTCAAATACATCAAGTGGCAAAACGCCGCTTGGCTGATGCTGCTTGGGTGGGCTGTGTTTTGCGCCGCCCGCTACTTTACCGCATCGTGGGTCTGGGCAATTCTCGCCGCGCTGTTGTCGGTGAAGCCTTTTCTCACTGCGACCAATGTGCAGGGAGTCAATGATCTTTACACCGAGTTGCCGGCAGCCGTGCTCATGACCGGCGCGGTCTACTGGCTCGTCAAGGCCGTGAATCGCGACAGTCGGGTCGGATTCCTCGCTGCCGGGCTGTGTTATGGACTGTTGGCCTTGGCCAAGGCCGCCATGCTGTACTTGTTTATCGGCTTACTGATCGTGTTGCTGGCTACCTATGTAAAGCGTGCGCTACGCGCGAGACGGCTGCTGAATCTGCTGGTGCTTTTCGCCGGCGCGGCGCTCGTCGTGACACCTTGGGTGGCTCGCAATTGGCTTACCTTCGGTCAGGCGCAGATTTCAGAACGAGGTGGCCTGGTTCTGTATACGCGGGCGCTGATGAACCAAGTGACGCCGACGGAATATCGCGGCAGTTTCTATGTCTGGGCACGCCCCTCGCTGCAACCTTTGGTTGGTCGATTGCTTGGATTCAGCGCTCAGGATTTAGCGCTCGGCGGCAGGTTGCAGCGGCTCAATGATGATCTCGGGACAGAACTGTACCAGCACGACTTGCGCGCCGAGCAGGCGGGGCGACCGCAAGATGCAATTACTCTGCACCGTCAAGCTCGAGCCGAGCGAGTAAGACTGGAAAGTGAATTCGAAGCGCAGCGGATTCCCTATCCGGAAGTGGCCGCGGATGGCGCGATGGCGCGCGAGGGAGCGACCTTGATCGAGCACAACTTCGGAGCCGACTTAGCATTGGCCGTGCCGCTCATATGGCGCTGCGCGCCGGTGATATTCCCGGCACTCGTCATCACCTTGGCTTATGCGCTTCGGTCGCGCAAGTATCTACTGGCCTTGTTGGTACTGCCCGGCCTTGGGCTGGTGGTCTTTTACGCGCTGGCGACGCATTTTGAGCCGCGCCCAGCGATCGTCGCTCAGTCGACCGCGGCCATTGGCGTGATCGTCATGCTCGACGCCCTTTGGCAATTGCGGCCGAGGTGGTTGCGTCGTCTCGGAGTGTCGAAGTGCTGACCAGACGCTCCATGCCTCACAACCCGGGGCCTGCGCATGGCACTGCCGTCAGAACGAATGAACTCTATGCGTCAGCGGCGCAAAGCGCGCGGCCTGCGTGAGTTACGTTTGATCGTCCCCGACGCGCGCTCGAAGGCCGTCCGCCGACGCCTAGCAAAGGAGGTGGCGGGCTTAGATCAGTCGCCCGAGTCCAACGCACTGGGGTGGATCGAGTCGGTTTCGGAATTTGACGGTCGATGAAACGCGGCGATGTTGTGACGGTTGCCGCTTCCGGCGACTTTGGCACGCCGCGGCCTGCCGTAATAGTACAGACCGACGCTATTCCCGCCGGACATGCCTCGGTGGTGGTCTGCCAGATGAGGACTGATAGCGGTTACGCATGACACAGACTGGCGCCGTGAAACCACGCAGCGCCAATTGCGATTGCAAACTAATCTGGCTATGATGGCTATATGGAAAAGGCCACCATATCCAAGCTCAAGAATAACCTCAGCGCGTACCTGCGAAAAGTCAGAGCTGGTCACGCCGTTGTTATCTACGATCGGGAGGTCCCGATTGCGCGATTGGAGCGCATTGAATCAACTGGGCGCGGCGCTGACCGATTGGCATTGCTCAGCGCGCAGGGAGTGACGCGGGCACCGCTGCGCCCGCTGTTTTCGGCAAAGTTACGATCCAC
The DNA here is from genome assembly GCA_041690895.1 of Gammaproteobacteria bacterium. Taxonomy (GTDB): domain Bacteria; phylum Pseudomonadota; class Gammaproteobacteria; order Steroidobacterales; family Steroidobacteraceae; genus Bog-1198. Next base: position 2,724 of record JBEPVT010000028.1, on the reverse strand, counting down.
CTGGTCGACGCCAGTCGCCAATTCAGCCCAGGTGCTGAAAGCTCTGCAACTGGACCGCGCCGAAGATCGATGAGCGCGGCGGGATCATGAGATTCTGGGACGCGTCTGCGATTGTCCCCCTGCTCATAGGGGAACCCTTGCGCGACCGCGCCATTGCTCTGCTTAAGGAGGACGAGGAAATGCTCGCCTGGTGGGGTACACCTGTCGAAATCGCGTCCTCCCTGGCGAGAAGAGAACGTGAGCGTGCTTTGACGGCAGACGAAGTTGCAGCAGCGCTGTCGGTCGCCAAGGAACTGTCGGATGGTTGGCATGAAATTGTGCCGACTCCGGCGGTTCGACTAACGGCACAGCGCATGCTGCGGATGCACCCACTGCGGGCTACCGATAGCCTGCAGCTGGCCGCCGCGCTAGTTGCCGCTAACCATGCCCCTGCCAGTCTCGAGTTCGTCTGCTTTGATGACCGTTTGGCCTCTGCGGCCGCGCGCGAGGGATTTGTGATTATCGATCGGTAGTTGCTGCGCCGCGATCGCAGCATGGCGGTGTCGCGCATGGGGTCGCGGAACGATCCAATATTTCGTTATCCCAGGTAAGCAACGGCTCATTCAGCGCTTCCGCAAGCGCGACGTAAACCGTGTCTGCCCCACGAAGCGCACAGCGCGCGGCCAGCACCGCTGCCCGGTCAGCCAATGCGTCGCTTAATTCGTGACGCTGTACGCGGCAATGTTAGAACGGCGTTGACCGTCCTGGTGGCAAGGCGCGCTTTTCCGGTCTGGCGAGAAAAAACCGCCGAGATTTCTGCAAATATGGGTGTCGGTCAAAAGAGCAGGATTTGGCGCGTTTAAAATGGCGTCCCCACGGGATGCCGGCTCAACCCAAGAAACTACCGTTTTACAAGGTCCACGCTGAAATTATGATGTTTGATGCGTTAGCATCTGATGTATGAGAACGACGCTCGACATTGCTGACGATGTGCTGCAGGCCGCCAAAGAGCGGGCTAAGCGGGAACGGAAGACCATCGGCGAGATGATTTCGGAGCTAGCGCGGCGCGCTCTGATGAGTTCGCAAGAGTCACCATCCGTGAAGGAACCCAAGACGGTTTATGGGCTAAAGCCTTTCGCGCGACGTGGTGGCATCGTCACAAACGAGTTGATCTACAAGCTTCGGGACGAAGATGCGTACTAGCCGCGACCACGCCGATCGCTTTTGTGGGCGTCATTCCCTTACCTCTAGGCGTGAGTTCAGAGGATCGTAACGCTTGCGCGCTTTATTGGATGTCAATGTGCTGATCGCATTGCTGGGCGCGGATCACGCATCCCACGATTCTGCAATGAAGTGGTTCGCGAAGCATGCGAGGGAGGGTTGGGCATCATGTCCGATCACGCAAAACGGGTGTATTCGCATCATGTCGAATCCGGCTTACCCAAACCCGTTACCAGTCAAAGCAGTCATTGATCATCTAGCCGAAGCTTGCAACCAAAACATCCACGAATTCTGGGCGGACGAAGTCAGTTTGCTGAATTCGGATCTGGTTGACTCGACACGAATTCATGGACCGCGGCAACTGACCGGCGTATACCTGCTTGCTCTCGTGGTTCAGCATGAGGGAAGGCTCGTGACTTTCGATACCGGCATTCCACTGTCGGCGGTCAGGAAAGCCACTGCGCAGAAAGTGTTGATCTTGTGAGCAAGCGAACCTCTGCGAGTCTTGCCCAGCACAACGCGCGTTTAAAATGGCGTCCGCACGGGATAGCGCCTTAACCCAAGAAAATACGCTGTCCGCGGGTCCGTCCGCCGGTAACAACCTATTTCGGCGCAACTACGGTGCCAACTGCAGGTTGCAAACGACCAGTCTATAGACTAGTCTCTAAATATCGAGTGGAGGCAGTTACTCATGAAGATTGAAATCGGCGCCTACGAGGCAAAAACCAAACTCCCCGAGTTGTTGCGTCAAGTCCAGGCGGGCAAACGATTCACCATTACAAATAGGGGCAAAGCTATCGCGGATCTTGTTCCAAGCGAGGGCCGGACTACCAAAAACCCGGCGGCAGCCATCGATCAATTTCTCGCATTCAAGAAAAGCAACGCGGTACGAACCAAAATCGACATCAGGGCCGCCATCGAAGAAGGCCGGGAATGAGATTTGTTCTCGACGCCTCGGTCACGTTGTCCTGGTTACTGCGGGACACCGCCCCGCGCAATGAGGCTTACCCTTTGGCAGTCTTGAATGCGCTCCGAGATCCCGACACCGTGGCCATGGTACCAACGACGTGGGGACTCGAGGTTGCGAACGTTATCGCGCGCAGTGAAGCTAAAGAACTGGTGACCGCTGCACAAAGCGGGTCGTTCATCTCATTGCTCGAAGGCATATCAATGGAAGTCGATGCCGACACGTTCATGCATGTCCTTTCCGATACCCTGCAGCTGTCACGACGCTATCGGCTGTCGTCCTACGACGCATCGTATCTGGAGCTTGCCCTGCGCAACGGCGGCCCGATAGCGACTCTTGATGACGACCTACGGCGCGCAGCGAATAAAGCAGGCGTCAAGACATTCAAACCGGCATGATGCGGCTCAATTGCCGCATGGATGGAGATCAAAGGGTGCAGGAGGCGACTGAGATGGCAAGCCGCTCCGATGAAGACCGCGACGGACCGGAAGCCGGGTTGCCGGCGTTTAAAATGGCGTCCCCACGGGGATTCGAACCCCGGTTCTCACCGTGAAAGG
>JBEPVT010000027.1:0-52795 GCA_041690895.1 Gammaproteobacteria bacterium | reverse complement strand
GGATTATCTCGCGCCGAACACGGTGTCGGACTTCGAGAAACAGTTCGGCATCAAAGTACATGCCGCCTACTTCGACACCAATGAAACCCTGGAGACTAAGCTGCTGGCGGGCAACAGTGGCTTCGACATCGTGGTGCCGACCGCTTCCTACTTCGAGAGGCAAATCAAAGCCGGCGCCTATAAGGCACTCGATAAGTCCAAGCTGCCGAATCTAAGGAATATGGATCCGCAGTTCATGGCCAAGGTCGCCCAGAACGATCCAGGCAATGCGCACGGCGTGATCTATATGTGGGGCACCAACGGCGTCGGCTACAACGAGAAGATGGTGAAGGCGCTGGTGCCGGATGCGCCGCTTGATAGTTGGCGTCTGGTCTTCGATCCCGCCATTGCCTCGAAGCTGGCGAAATGCGGCATCAGTTTGTTGGACTCTCCCGCTGAGATGCTGCGCGCCGTCTACAGCTACATGGGAAAAGATCCGAATTCGCAAAGCGCCGATGACCTTGCCCAGGCCGAGACCATACTTCTTAAGATCAGGCCGTATATCCGCAACTTCAGCTCCTCCGAATATATCGAGGCGCTGGCCAATGGCGATCTGTGTATTTCGGTGGGTTACAACGGCGATGTCATGCAAGCGCGGGATCGGGCGCGCGAGGCCAACAAAGGCATCGAAATCAAGTATTCCGTTCCCAAAGAGGGCACGATTCTTTGGTTCGATATGCTCGCAATCCCGAAAGATGCACCCGATCCTGACAGCGCCTACGCCTTCATGAACTACATGATGAGGCCGCAGGTGATTGCCGACGTCTCCAATTTCAAGCGCTATGCCAACGCCAATGCCGCATCCCTGCCCTTGGTGTTGCCGGCCGTCAAAAACGATCCGGGAATCTACCCGCCGCTCGATCAGCGGCAGAATATTACAGTACAGCTGGCCGATTCGGCCGAGCAGACCCGCGCGATCACTCGAGTCTGGCAAAAATTCAAGACGGGTCAATAAGTCCATGACGACATCCGCGGGAGGCGTCGTCAAAGCCCAGCCCTGGAATGATCCGTCCGCACGGCCCTACGTTGAAGTCGAACGAATCAGCAAATCGTTCGGTGAGTTCAAAGCAGTCAACGATGTCTCCTTGAAGGTCTACAAGGGTGAGATCTTCTGTCTGTTGGGTGCCTCAGGATGCGGCAAGACGACCTTGCTGCGCATGCTGGGCGGATTCGAAACTCCGAGTTCCGGAAAGGTCCTCATCGACGGTGAGGATATGACCGGTGTGCCGCCCTACGAGCGGCCGGTGAATATGATGTTCCAGTCCTACGCGCTGTTTCCCCACATGAGTGTCGAGCAGAACGTCGCGTTTGGCCTGAAGCAGGATCGCCTGCCCAAACCGGAAATCCAAGAGCGCGTGGCGACGATGCTCGACTTGGTAAAAATGGGCGATTTCGCCAAGCGCAAGCCACATCAGCTGTCGGGTGGCCAGCGGCAGCGCGTAGCGCTGGCCCGATCGCTGGTAAAGCGTCCCAAATTGCTGTTGCTGGACGAACCGCTGGGGGCTCTCGACAAAAAATTGCGCGAGCACACTCAATTCGAATTGATCAGCCTGCAAGACAAGCTGGGCGTGACCTTCATTGTCGTGACTCACGACCAAGAAGAGGCGATGACGCTGGCGAGCCGTATCGGCGTGATGAATCACGGCGAAATTGTCCAGGCCGGCACGCCGTCCGAAATATACGAATTTCCAAGCTCAAAATTTGTGGCCGATTTTGTCGGTTCGGTGAACATGTTCGAGGGCAAGCTTATCGAGGACGAACCGAACTACGTGCGCATCGGATCGAGTGAACTGGGCGGCACGATTTACGTCAGCCACGGCATCAGTACCGCGCCTGAGGCCATCGTCTGGGCGGCCGTTCGGCCGGAGAAGATATTCATGTCGACCGTGGCGCCGCAAGGCAGCACCGACAATGTTGTGCGCGGCACCGTGCAAGACATTGCCTATCTCGGCGACTTGTCGATCTATCTTGTAAGGCTTGCTACCGGCAAAGTCGTTCGCGTCACCCAGCCGAATACCTCGCGGCATGCGGAAGCAATCAGCTGGGATCAGCAGGTGTATCTTTCCTGGGATGCGGCCAGCCCGGTGGTGGTGACTCGTTAGCTCCACGACGTTAATCGGGCGCCTCGGGCGTGTCGGCATTACCGGCCGTGGCTTGGTGGTCGCGTTGCCATACCTGTGGCTGCTGTTGTTCTTCGTCGTGCCTTTTGTCATCGTCTTGAAAATTTCCTTTTCGGATGTCGACCTCGCCATTCCGCCCTACAAGCCGTTGCTGGAATGGGCGGGGAAAAACTCGCTCGCGATCAGGGTCAATTTCAACAACTACGCGTTCTTGTTTACGGACTCCTTGTATTTGCACGCATTTGCTAACTCGCTCAAAGTCGCCTTCCTCTCCACGCTAATGTGCTTAGTCATCGGCTATCCGATGGCCTATGGCATTGCACGCGCCAAGCCCTCGCTGCGCAATATATTGTTGTTGCTGGTGATCCTGCCCTTCTGGACTTCGCTGCTGCTGCGGGTCTATGCATGGATCGGTCTGCTCAAAGCCAATGGTGTGATCAACAACGTCTTGATGTCGATTGGCGTCATCCATGAACCCTTGACGATGCTGTACACGCCGTTCGCGATGTATGTAGGTATTGTCTATTCCTATCTGCCCTTCCTCATCCTGCCGCTGTACGCCAACTTGGAAAAAATGGATTGGCAGTTGCTCGAAGCCGCGGAGGATTTGGGCTGCCGTCCGTGGCAGGCGTTTTACAAGATCACGCTGCCTCTGTCGCGCAACGGCATTCTCGCCGGCTCGATGCTGGTCTTCATCCCCGCGGTCGGCGAATTTGTGATTCCAGCGCTGCTCGGGGGCCCCAACGCACTGATGATCGGGCGGGTGCTGTGGGACGAATTTTTCTCGAATCGCGCCTGGCCGGTGGCAAGTGCGGTGGCAATCTTGCTGCTCATTCTCTTGGTGCCGTTCATGATGTGGTACCAGAGCGTGCAGGCGCGCGAGACGGCGGGTGCGCGATGAATTACCGCAGCTCGTATTTTATCATTACGTGCATAGCGTTTGGGTTCGCGTTTCTTTACATCCCGATATTGTCCATGGTGGTGTTTTCCTTCAACGCCTCAAAGCTGGTGACCGTCTGGGACAGCGCGAATTCGCCGACCCTCAAGTGGTACTACTCGCTGTTGAATAACGAGGAGATTCTCGATGCGGCGTGGGTCTCCTTGAAGGTCGCGGTGATCAATGCCTCAGGCGCGGTGATCTTAGGTACCCTCGCGGGTTTCGGGTTGGCTCGTTTTCGGCAATTTCGCGGCCGATTTACCTTGAACGCGATGACAACTGCGCCGCTGGTGATGCCCGAAGTGATCACGGGGTTGTCTTTGCTGCTGCTGTTCGTAGCGCTGGAGCAGCTCATCGGCTGGCCGGCGGGGCGCGGCATCACAACCATGACCATCGCTCACATGACATTTTCCATGGCGTACGTGACGGTCATCGTCAATTCCCGTCTCGCCGGCTTCGACACCGCCCTCGAGGAAGCCGCGATGGATTTAGGCGCACGGCCCGTCAAGGTATTCTTCGTCATCACATTACCCATTATTTTCCCCGCGATTCTCTCCGGCTGGCTGTTGGCGTTCACGCTGTCGTGGGATGACCTGGTGATTTCGAGTTTTACGTCAGGTCCCGGCAGCAGTACGTTGCCGATGGTGATCTTTTCAAAAGTGCGGCTCGGCGTCAGTCCCGAGATCAACGTCCTCGCAACCCTCACTTTGGGCGTCGTCACCGCGATGATCGTCGGCGTAAGCCTTTGGATGGCACGGCGGGCGAGGCTGGATGCAGCAGCCAACGCCATCTGATTCGCCCAGCCGCAATTGATCTTCAAACGCTATTTGATCGCGCTGTAGATTTGTTCGGACATCCTCTTGCTAATTTGCGAGGTGCCGCTAGCAAGCGCCGTTTGCACCTCTGCGATCTTCGCCATCAGCGCGTCAAAAGTGGGATAAGCGTACTTTGCGTCCGGGACGATTGCCCACTTTTTCCCCGCTTTCGCGTCGACGCCATAGTAAATTTCCTCGCTGTATAACGACTCGTCTTGGCCTTTTACCCACAGTTTGCCGCCCACATTGAGGCGCGGAATATAGTAAGTCGACATGTGCGACGAATACACCCCGATCTCGTCGATCCATAGATGCAGAATTGCGTCCGCATCCGTCGTGATTTTGTCGTAATCCACATTGTCAATATCATTGGGGGGGGGCGCTTTGCGAGGAATGCACGCTTTCATTGAAGACCTTTGCCTTGTTCTTGCTGTCGAGCTTGTTCACCCAGTATTGGAACGGATAGCCAATCGGCGGGGCGGCATTTTCAAACGAATACCAAACCGGATTAGTGGCCGGTATTATTGCGATTCGTTTGATTGTCGGATTACTGACGATGGTTTTAGGGTGAGTCGCGCAGGCCGTCAACAACACCGCAGTCAAAAGTGCAGTTATCCCGCGATGCATCCCCACACTCCTCAAATTTTGTCCAGCGGTGTGTTGCCGCCGGTGAATTGCGCGCGCGCCTGAGCCAGCCGGTACTTGTGCTCGGAGCGCCAGCGGCGCCAATCGCGCAGGCAGACGAGGGCATACATTAGCTTAAACAGCTGCAGGCGGCGCAATACTTTCGGCGTATCGAATAGATCGCCGGCGAGCATGGAAATGACGCCCTGTTCCAATTGCCAGGTGTTGCGCGGTTGGCGGAACATTTGCGCCAGCACTGGGCCGTTGAATCGATAAATAAAGAATGAGAATCGCGCCATGCCGGTGCGTAGGCGTTTTTCCAGTTTGCGCAATAGCAGCTTCTCGCGCTCAGGCGCACGCAGCGATTCATCGACCACCGCCGCCGCCTGCTCGGCGCCGCTCATGGCCAGATAAACGCCGGAAGAGAACACCGGATCGAGAAATGCGAAGGCATCGCCTACCAGCACCCATCCCGGTCCGCCCATCTGCGTCGAGTCATAAGAGTAGTTGCCCGTGACATGCACTTCACCGATCAGTTCCGCGTGCTCGATGCGGCGCTTGAGTGCCGGGTTATGGTTCAGCGTCTCCAACAGGAACTCCACGGTGCGGCCCTTGCGCTGCTTTAGATACTCCGGTCGACAGACAGCGCCAATACTCATGATGCCGTCGGGCAGCGGGATCATCCACATCCAGCCGAAGTCGAAACGATAGATGCTGACATTGCCGGCGTCCTCGCCCGCGCGAAATTCAGCGCCGCGGAAATGACCGAAGATGGCGGCGGTCTGATGCTCGGTGCTCTTGCGGCGCAGTTTCTTTTTCGAGGACAGGAATGCGTCGCGGCCGCTGGCATCGACCACGTAGCGCGCCCGGATCGTGTAATTGCGCCCGTCATCGGCGCGCACCTCGAGCAGCGCATCGCGCGGATTATTCTGCTCGACCTTCAACACTTCCTGCCCCTCACGCGCATCGGCGCCCTGCTCACGCGCATGGTCGTAAAGCATTTTGTCGAAATCCTGCCGCCATACCTGATAGGCGTGGGGCGGACTGTTGCCAAGGGCGCGCGCAAAGGCAAAGGTGCTGTAACCGCGCTCGTTATCGGCGTCGAAGTCGGCGCCGGCTTTGAATACGCCCATCGCGCGCACTTTGTCGAGTACCCCAAGCCGCTCGAACACGGGTAAATTCATCGGCAGCAGCGATTCGCCGATGTGAAATCGCGGATGGTGCGCCTTCTCGAGCGCAATCACCTTGTAGCCTTTGCGGGCCAATAAGGTTGCCGCGGTGCTGCCTCCAGGACCGCCGCCAATCACCGCAACGTCGCAAACCTCAGCAGCCTCGTCCATCAGACCAGCACCCGCTCGATGCCGCCGGCATTGGCGCGCTGCACATATTCGGCCAGCCAATTTGCGCCCAGCAGATTCTTGGCAATTTCGACCACGATGTAATCGGCATCCATCTCCGCATCATCGTTGAAACGCTTCAGGCCCTGCAAGCAGGAGGGGCAGGATGTCAAGATTTTCACGTCGCCGCGATGACCGGTAGCGCGGATCTCGTCGACGCCGCTGCGCACTTCCTGTTCTTTGCGGAATCTCACCTGGGTCGAAATATCCGGCCGTGTGATCGCGAGCGTTCCGGACTCGCCGCAGCATCTCTCGTTCTGGACAATGATGCCGTTCTGTGCACTGTTCATCAGCGTATTCACCACGGTGAGCGCATCGTATTTTTTCATCGGCGAATGGCAGGGGTCGTGATACATGTAGCGCGTGCCGGTGACATTCTCCAGGCGGACTCCTTTCTCCAGCAGGTATTCGTGGATATCCATGATTTTGGAGCCCGGAAATATGCTGTCGAATTCGTACCCCTGCAGCTGATCGAAGCAAGTGCCGCAGCTGACAACCACGGTCTTGATGTCGAGGTAGTTAAGGGTATTGGCAACACGATGAAAGAGCACGCGATTGTCGGTGATGATCTTTTCCGCCTGGTCGAATTCGCCGGCGCCGCGCTGCGGATAGCCGCAGCATAGATATCCGGGCGGCAGGACGGTTTGCACGCCGATATGCCACAGCATGGCTTGGGTCGCGAGTCCAACCTGCGAAAACAGCCGTTCAGAGCCGCAGCCGGGGAAATAAAACACCGCTTCGGATTCGCTGCTCACCTTGGCCGGATCACGGATGATCGGCACGTAATTGCGATCCTCGATATCCAGAAGTGCGCGCGCGGTCCTTTTCGGCAAGCCGCCGGGCATCCTCTTGTTGACGAAGTGAATGACCTGCTCCTTGATCGCGGTCCTGCCGGTTGTAGCGGGCGGCTGGCGGGTCTGCGACCTGGCAAAGGTGTTGAGCGCTCTATGCCCTAGCCGCTGCATCTTGTAGCCCCAGTCAATCATGACTTTGCGTGTCAATTTGATCGTTTGGGGATTGGTGGCATTCAGGAAGAACATCGAGGCGGCCGTGCCGGGATTGAAGCGCTTCTTGTTCATGCGCCGCAATAGATCTCGCATGCCCATGGACACATCGCCGAAATCGATGCCGACCGGGCAGGGCGTTTCGCACTTGTGGCAGACCGTACAGTGATCTGCGACATCGGACAATTCGTCCCAGTGCTGAATCGACACGCCGCGGCGCGTCTGCTCCTCATAAAGGAAGGCTTCGATCAGCAGCGAGGTTGCGAGAATCTTGTCGCGCGGCGAATACAACAGATTCGCGCGCGGTACGTGCGTGGCGCAAACCGGTTTGCACTTGCCGCAGCGCAGGCAATCCTTGATGGCATCAGAAATGCTGCTGATAGCGGATTGCTGCATGATCAGCGATTCATGACTCATTAGACCGAAGCTCGGCGTATAAGCGCGGCGCAAATCACTCTGTGGCATCAATTTGTGCTTGTTGAAGTGACCCTCCGGGTCAACGCGCTGTTTGTAGCTGCGAAACGGCGCAAGTTCCGCATCGGATAGGTATTCAAGCTTGGTGATGCCGATGCCGTGCTCTCCGGAAATCACGCCGTCGAGGCCGCGCGCAATGCGCATGATTTTGGCCACGACCCGGTTTGCCGTCTGCAGCATGTCATAGTTGTCGGAATTGACTGGAATGTTGGTGTGCACATTGCCGTCGCCCGCGTGCATGTGCAGCGCGATGAACACCCGGCCCTGCAGAATGCGCTGGTGAGTGGCATCGCAATGCGCCAGCACCGGCGCGAACGCGCTGCCTACGAATATCCGCGCCAGCGTCGCGCGGATTTCCGTTTTCCAGCTCACGCGTACGCTGCGATCCTGCAACCGATCGAACAGGCTGCCTGAGTCGCCTGCGGCGGTGTCCATGTTTCCCAGGAGGTATTGCCAGCGCACGCGCACGCGCGCCAATAGGTCGAGCGTCTCGGTTCTGCGAGTCGAGTCGGCATCGGGCGCCGCGGCAGGATTGGATCCGGCGGAAAAATATTGCTCGAGCGCGGTCAATAGCTCGAGCTTGTTGCGGATCGAGAGTTCGATATTGATGCGCTCGATGGCATCCGTGTACTCGCCCAAGCGCTGCAACGGGATCACCACATCCTCGTTGATCTTGAAGGCGTTGGTATGTTTGGCGATGGCCGCAGTGTTGGCGCGATCCAGCCAGAACTTGCGCCGCGCCTCGGCACTCACCGCAATGAATCCTTCACCGGAGCGGGCATTGGCCAAACGCACCACATGCGAGGTGGCCGCTGCGACCGCGTTCTCATCCTCCCCGACGATGTCGCCCAGCAACACCATTTTTGGCAGTGCGCCGCGCTTGGATTTGGTGCTGTAGCCGACGGCGCGCAAGTAGCGTTCGTCCAAATGCTCGAGGCCGGCAAGCAGCGTGCCTTGGCTCTTGGTCGATTCAAGATACCTGCCAATCTCTACGATGCTGGGGATGGCTTCACGCGCTTGACCAAAAAATTCCACGCACACTGTACGCGTGTGCTTCGGCATGCGATGCAAAATCCAGCGCGCGGCGGTGATCAATCCGTCGCAACCTTCCTTCTGCACTCCCGGCAGGCCGCCCAGGAATTTATCGGTAACGTCTTTGCCGAGTCCGATCTTGCGAAATTTCGCACCGTCAATGTCGAGCCGTTCACTGCGCAGTACTGCGGCTTGCTCCGCTGCCACGGCGCCGTTCTTCCACACCAACTCGAAGCTCGCGACGGCGGCTTCGTGGATCTTGCCCAAGTTGTGATTGAGGCGTGTGACTTCGAGCCAGTTGCCTTGCGCATCCACCATGCGCCACCACGCCAGGTTGTCGACGGCTGTTCCCCACAACACCGCTTTCTTTCCGCCGGCGTTCATGGCGATGTTGCCGCCGACGCAGGATGCATCCGCTGAGGTCGGGTCGACCGCGAACACGAAGCCGGCGCGTTCCGCGGCCTCGCTCACACGCTTGGTGACGACGCCGGCGGCGGCAAAAATACTGGCGGTTTCCTGCGTATTCCCGGAAAGTGCGAATTTCTCCACCGCACCTAGAGTTTCGAGTTTTTCCGTATTGATGACTGCGGACCAAGGCGTCAAGGGCACCGCGCCGCCGGTGTAGCCGGTGCCCCCGCCTCGCGGGATGATCGTCAGGCCGAGTTCGATGCAATCGCGCACCAAGCGGGGAATCTCCGCCTCGCTGTCCGGCATCAGCACCACAAATGGCAGTTCAACCCGCCAGTCGGTGGCGTCGGTGACATGCGATACCCGCGAGAAGGCATCGAAACGGATGTTGTCGGCGCGGGTGGTCTTGCGCAACAGGCGCTGCGCACGCTTGCGCTTGGATGCGAAATCGGCGAACTGTCGCTCGAATCGCTCCACTGCCTGCGCCGCCGCGCGCAGCAACTCGCCGACCTTGGCATCGCGCACCTGATCGGCTACCTCGCGCCTTTTTTCAACTTCGTCAAGACGATGATGCATCGCTGCAATGAGTTGGCGCCTTCGCTTCGGGTTGTCGAGCAGATCGTCCTGCAGATAGGGGTTGCGCTCGACCACCCACATATCGCCCAAGACCTCGTACAACATGCGTGCCGATCGACCCGTGCGCCGCTCGCCGCGCAGGCCATCCAGCACGGCCCAAGCGGATTCGCCGAGCAAACGGATCACGATCTCGCGGTCCGCCAACGAGGTGTAGTTGTAGGGAATCTCGCGCAGACGCGATTCCGGCTCTTTTTCCGAGGGGTGTCGCGCCGCGCCGGTCAATTCTGCGACGGCGTTCATGTTCGGGCGAGTTTACGCATTTTTCCGCGCAAGATGTGCACCTGCATGCGATGTTGTCATCTCAAGTCATTGTTGCAGCTGCCGCTACTCAGGGAGTGCTGCAGCTATCCGCAAAATCGCAGACGGAACTCGAGAACCTCGATGCCGTGCGCGGCCTGGTCGAGCAGCATATTGCGTGCAATGGGCTTGTGATTCCGGCCCTGCCCACGGTGGCCGTGCGCGTGGTGCGCAGCGGCACCAATAAGTCCGGCAACGCGCATCTCTTGGCGGACATCATCCACACCGACCCGACTTTGGCCAAGTACGTTTTGCGGATCGCTTGCTCAGCGGCCAAGCGACCGTCCATGCCGATCACATCGCTGCAGCATGCGATTGCTTGGCTGGGACTCGATGATGTCGCCAATATTGCCTTTACCCTGGCCTTGCAGGGAAAAATGCTGCATGTCGAGGGTCAGCATCGCAAAGCGCGCCGGCTGTGGCGTCATTCGTTGGCAAGCGCACTGTGGGCGCGCCAGCTCAGCGGCATGCTTCGCCGCGAAACCGGGCTAAGTTATCTGTGCGGGTTGCTGCACAACATTGGCAGGGCGGTCACTTTGGGCGCCGTTCATAGCGTTGTTCAACGCACCGGCCGGCAATTGGCGGGCAGCGAATACGACTGTCTCATCGATCTGTTCTATCGCGAAGTCGGCAAGCGCGTCATTTCTACCTGGGCCTTGCCGCCGCCGGTACCGGCCGTGGTTGCCCGCTGGGATAGCTACGCCTCGGCCGGCGATATCCGGTGGGAGAGCAACGTGGTCAACGTTGCGCACAAGCTGGCGGACTTCACATTGCATGAGCCCTGCATGCTGACGCGCGAATTACTCGTGCTGGATCAGGGCTATCGCGATCTCGGACTCACGGCGCAAGATGCCGAAGCGTTGTTCGACTCGACCGTCGACATCAACGCGGAGCTGGATCGCTACCTCTCGCCGTGAGCCAACAGCCGGCCGCGATCCGGTTTCCCAAATTTCTTAGGATCGACTATCGTGTCGGCCATGAAAAATACCACCTTGGTGAACCATCCGCCCACCGTCACCGTTCCGCAAGACAATCGGCCGCTGGTTGCGCCGATCTTTCAATCGGTGAAATTTTCCTTCGACGACGCCGCTGAAACGCTGCGCTACCAGCGCGGCGAGCGCGAAGGATTCTTCTATTCGCGCAATTCCAATCCGACGCTGACGCAATTGCAGCGCTTACTGAGCGAGTTGCAGGGGAGGGATGATTGCCTACTGACGGGCTCGGGCGTGGCGACGATTGCCGCAAGCCTCTTGGCGCTGTGCAAGGCAGGCGATCATGTGCTGTTGTTCGTCGAATCTTATGGTCCCACGCGCTACATCGTGCAGCATCTGCTTGCCAAGTTCGCGGTGACGCACACGATGCTGTCCATCGAAGATTTAAGCGGCATTGAACAATTGCTCAAGGAAAAGCCGACGCGATTGGTGATCTTCGAGAGTCCCACCAATCCTGTCACGAAGATCGCCGACATCGAGCATTTGACCAGGCATGCCACGGCGGCCGGAGCACTCACGGTGCTCGACAATACTTTTGCGGGCTTTCACAACCATGGCAATTACCACATCGACGTCTATCTTCACAGCTTGACGAAGTACGCCTCGGGCCACGGCGATGTGATGGGCGGGGCGATAATCGCGCGGCGCGAGCTCATAGCGGCCATGCGCAAGGACATTGGACCGATGGGCGCAGCGCTCGATCCGCATGCGGCCTTTTTGATCCAGCGCGGCATGCGCACCTATTTCTTGCGCTATGAGCGGCAATGCGCCAGCGCAATTGTTCTCGCCGAGTTTCTACTAGAGCATCCACGGGTAAAACGGGTGCACTACCCGGGGCTCAAGAGCCACCCGCAGCACCAGCTGGCGCGAAAGCAAATGAAGGACTTCGGCACCGTCGTGAGCATCGAGCTGGATGGCGGTTACGCAGAAGGAGCGCGGTTCGCGGAAGCCTTGGAATTGTTTTCAATCGCGGCGAGCGTCGGTTCTACCGAATCATTGGTGATGCCGCCGCAGCTCTTGCAGGGCGGCGAGTACACGGCCGAGCAGCGAGCTAAATCGTTGGTTGGGAAGGGCACGGTGCGCCTGTCCATCGGGATCGAGGATGTCGATGACCTTAAGAATGACATAGCTCAAAGCTTGCAGCGCGCCTTTAGTTAACATATTGATCTTACATGAGTTATTTAACGTAGTCCGGATTTTACTCAAGCATCGCTCGCGAATGCCGATCTATGGAGGTCGACAAGAACGTCGTGAAAGGTGCCAAGAAGTGAGTCTTCAATCTCCCGTTATTGTTTCCGCGCTGCATGCGCAAGCGGCGCATGCCTTTTTGAGCGAATCGTTGGCCAGTCCGCAGAGCATTGCGCCGATGCCGCGTGTGTGCGCGCAGCTCGCCGAACTCACCGCGCAACACGAAACGGATGCGGCGCAACTCGCGCGGCTGATTCAATCGGATCCGGCGCTCGCGGGCGAAATCATGCGCGTTGCGAATTCTCCGGCCTTGCGGCCGCGCTCGCCAATCGTCTCGCTGCAACAGGCGGTGTCGTGGCTGGGTGTCGCCGAGGTACGCAACATTGCCATGGCGGTCATGTTGCGCGGCGAAATATTTACGGCGCCGGGTCACGAACCGGAGTCCGAGGAGTTGTGGCGCGAGGCTTGGTTCGCGAGTCTGTGGGGCAAAGAAATCGCACGCGAGCGGCGTAAGCACGTGGAGAGCGCGTTCCTTGCGGCGCTCATGCATCGCAGCGGCGCCGCTCTGGCGCTGAAAATTCTCTCCGGATTCGAGAGCCAGGAGCGCAAGGTAATGGACGCCAAGAGCTTCGCTGACCTGGTGGTTGAATTCGAGCCGCGCTTCGGCCGACTGCTCATGAGCAGCTGGCGCTTGCCCGACGATGTCCAGGATGCCGCGAGCGATTGGCGCGAGTATCGGAAATCGAGCCACAGCGATTTGGCAGGCACCGTGTTCGCGGCGCACCTGCTTGCTACCCACACGCTGCATCCGCAGCTTCTGGATGAGAATCTGGTGCTCGAGAGCCCGGTGTTTGAGCAACTCGGGGTGTTTCCCGATGATCGGCGTTTGCTGCTCACGAAACGCGATCATATCCGCACCTTGGCGGGCATATAAATGCCAACGGCGGATTTCGACCTCATCTGCTTAGGATCGGGTCCGGCCGGTCAGAAAGCCGCGATTCAGGCGGCGAAGGCCGGCTTTCGCGCCTGCATTGTCGAGCGCGAGCCGCAGGTGGGCGGCTCCTGCCTGCTCTCCGGCACGATCCCGAGCAAGGCACTGCGGGAACAGGCGCTGCGCTATCGGCGCATGCAAGGCAGCGCAACCTCACTGGCGGTCGAGCTGCGGGGTGATGCTCCGCTGTCGGCTCTGCTGCACGGCGTCGATGTGGTTATCGCCGCACAAGACAAATATTTACTGGCGCAACTTACGCGCAACGGGGTTCAGTTGATTCGCGGCAAGGGCGTCTTCTTGGATGCGCATCGCGTCGAAGTTCAGCATTTGGACGGTTCGCGCCGCGTACTGCAGGCGCCGCGAATAGTTCTCGCCACTGGATCGAGGCCGCGCCACGTGCCGGCCATCGAAGTGGATCATGAGCATATCGTCGACAGCGATTCCATTTTAAGCCTGCCGTACATTCCCCGCTCCATGCTGGTACTGGGCAGCGGCGTCATCGCATGCGAGTACGCTTCGATCTTCGCGGCTCTCGGGTGCACGGTGACGATGCTGGACAAGGCGGCTGAGCCCCTGGGGTTCCTCGATCCTGCGCTGCGCAGCGGATTTCTTGCGGCATTTCGCGCCATGGGGGGCGAGTATTGCGGCGCCTCCGAGGTCAGCGGCGCGCGCTTCGACGGATTCGCGCAGGTCGAGGTTCAGCTGCGCGGCGGCACCACGTTGACTTCGGACATTGTGTTTGCTGCCTTCGGCCGAGTCGCCAATCTCGACGGCATTGGCCTCGATCGCCTTGGCCTGACCTTGAGCTCGCGCGGCACCGTAGAGGTGAACGAGCGCTTTGAAACCAATATTCCGGGAATATTCGCCGCCGGCGATGCCATCGGACCGCCGGCGCTGGCTTGTGCCGCCGCCGATCAGGGCCGACGTGCGGCTCTGGTAGCCCTCGGCCTGCCCCCGCCCGCGCTCACGAGTCTAGTGCCGACCGGCGTGTACACCATTCCCGAAATTGCCTGCGTCGGGCTGTCGCAAACCGAGGCGGCGGCGAAGAAAATCGACCTGCTGGTGGGGCGCGCCGATTTCAGTGAAGTGGCACGCGCACACATCGCGGGCGAGTCGGTGGGATTTTTGACGCTGCTATGCGAGCGCGGCAGCGGACGGCTTTTGGGCGTTCAAGTCCTGGGCGAGGGCGCGACCGAACTAGTTCATCTGGGGCAGGCGGCCATCGCCACCGGCATGAGCGCCGATTTCTTTATCGAGCAAATATTCAATTTTCCGACCATGACCGAAGCCTATCGAATTGCAGCATTCGACATTTTGAAGCAGCGTTCGCTGAGCGTACCGGCGCCGCTGAAAGTCGCAGGCGCCGTCCGCTGATCCGATCATAGGTTTCGAATCAAGATATCGCCGAACTCACTGCACTTGACCTCGGTTGCACCCGGCATCAGGCGGGCGAAGTCGTAGGTCACGGTCTTTTGCGCGATTGATTTGTCCATGGCGTTGATGATGGCATCGGCGGCCTCGAGCCAGCCCATATACCTGAACATCATTTCGCCCGACAAAATAACAGATCCAGGATTGACCTTATCGAGATCCGCATACTTCGGCGCGGTGCCGTGCGTGGCTTCGAACACGGCGTGACCGGTCATGTAGTTGATATTGCCGCCCGGCGCGATTCCGATGCCGCCCACCTGAGCTGCCAGGGCGTCGGAAAGATAATCGCCGTTGAGATTCATGGTGGCGACGACGTCGAACTCGTCCGGGCGAGTGAGCACCTGCTGCAGAGTGATGTCGGCAATCGCGTCCTTGATGATGACTTTGCCGGCTTTCTTCGCTGCCTCCATCTGCGCATTTGCCTCGGTCTCATCGTTGGCCGACTTGATGCGCTCCCATTGCTCCCACGTGAATACTTGATTGGGGAATTCTCTTTCTGCCAATTGGTAGGACCAACCCCGAAATGCACCTTCGGTGAACTTCATGATGTTGCCCTTGTGGACGATCGTGACGCTCTTGCGCTTGTTGTCGATCGCGTACTTAACCGCGGCGCGGAACAGCCGTTCGGTGCCTTCCCTGGAGGCGGGCTTCAGGCCGATACCTGAGGTGTCCGGAAAACGGATCTTGGCGAACTGCTTGGGAAAATTCTGCTTGAATAGATCGAGAAATTTTTTGCATTCCGCGGAACCCTCCTCGAACTCGATTCCCGCGTAAATGTCCTCGGTGTTTTCACGGAAAATGACCATGTCGACCTTTTCCGGCGTCTTGACCGGAGAGGGTACTCCCTTGAACCAACGTACCGGCCGCAGACACACATAAAGATCCAGAAGCTGGCGCAGAGCGACGTTCAGCGAACGGATCCCGCCGCCGACGGGCGTGGTGAGCGGACCCTTGATCGAAATCAGGTAATCCCGACAGGCGGTGACTGTTTCCTCGGGTAGCCAGGTGTTGTACGCCTTATTGGCTTTTTGGCCGGCGAACACTTCCATCCAATGAATTTTCCGCTTGCCACCGTAGGCCTTCTTCACGGCCGCATCGAACACCCGCACGCTGGCCCGCCATATGTCTCGGCCTGTTCCATCGCCTTCGATGAACGGAATAATTGGTTGATCGGGCACTTGCAATTTGCCGCCCGAGATACTCATTTTCTCGCCCCCAGCGGGGATTGTTAGGGTCACGGGCCTGGCGTCTGACATTCCTTAAGCTCCTGTAAATGCAGTCGCAATGCTAGCATGCGCGGCCGGAGACATAAGCATTGCGCAACCTCAAATCAACCCCCGCCAAAGACGGCTTCCGTATGCCCGCCGAGTTTGAGCGGCATTCGGGATGCTGGATGTTGTGGCCGGAACGTTCTGACAACTGGCGCCTGGGCGCGAAGCCTGCGCAGGCGGCATTCGCTGCGGTTGCCGCGATAATCGCCAGCAGCGAACCCGTGACCATGGGCGTGTCGGCGGCGCAGTTTCATAATGCGCGGGCGCTCCTACCGCGAACCGTGCGTATTGCTGAAATAAGCAGCAACGATGCCTGGATGCGCGACTCTGGTCCGAGCTTCGTCATCGATAAGAAGGGACGCCGGCGCGGCGTCGATTGGACCTTCAACGCCTGGGGCGGTCTGCAAGGAGGATTGTATTTTCCGTGGGACCGCGATGATCAGGTTGCACAAAAAGTTTTGGAGTTGGAGGGCGCTGATCGCTATCGCACTTCACTGGTGATGGAGGGCGGTGCCATTCACGTCGACGGACAGGGCACCTGCTTGACCACGGAAGAATGCTTGCTCAATCCAAATCGCAATCCGCAGCTGACGCGCGAGGACATCGAGGAGCAGTTGCGGCGTTATCTATTCGTGAGCAAGGTAATCTGGCTGGCGAAAGGCGTCTTTCTTGACGAGACCGGAGGTCACATCGATGAACTTGCCTGCTTCACCAGTCCTGGGCATGTGGCGCTCACCTGGACGGATGATCGCTCAGACCCGCAGTTCGAAATTTCCCAGGATGCCTATCAACGCCTGCGCCATGCCAATGACGCGCGCGGCCGCCGCCTCGAAATTCATCGAATCCATCAGCCCGGGCCCCTGTTCATGACTGCCGAGGAGGCCGCGGGAATCGATGCCCATGCCGGCAGCCATCCGCGCCGGGCCGGCGACCGGCTGGCCGCGTCTTACATCAATTTCTACATTGCCAATAAGTGCGTAGTCATGCCGTTGTATGAAAAGCGCCGCGATGCGGCGGCGATGCGCACCCTCCAGCGCTTGTTTCCAAGCCGCGCCGTGCTGGGCGTCCCGAGCCGCGAAGTGCTGCTCGGCGGGGGCAATATTCACTGTATTACCCAACAGGTGCCTCACTCGAAGGGTGGTTGAGGAAGGCAAAATGGAACTTTGCTGCGCGTAAGGTCTCGAAAGTCTTTATTCTACGCAGCCTTAACCTTGAGCCCCCCCTTATAATTGGAACCCGCAGTGCATTTATCGATTAAGAATAAGGCCGCCCGTCGACTGGTCGCGCTGCTATGTGCGTTCGCCTTCGGTTTGATCGCGGCCGGCTGCCATCACAACAATTTCAACAGCGGTTTCGGTGTGGCGTGGACCACTTTGACCACGACCGACGACAAGAACCAATTCACGAGCTACGTGGTGACGATCGACTCAGTCGTTTTGGTCGGTAAAGTCGATGGTACCGTGTCCGCGATCGCGGTTCCGGAAATCATCGATCTTACCAAGCTCACCGATTTATCAGAGCTCTGGGCAACGGCCAGCCTGCCGGTCGATACCTACACCCAGGCCATCATCACGTTGGATTACACCAGTGCGAAGATTTCCGTGATGCAAAACGGCGCACCCGTTCAGGTAAAGATTGTCGATCCGGCGGGAGCGACTCCGACCACGATTGTACTGACACTCACGTTCGATCCCAGCAATCAACTGATCCTGCAGCCGACCTTTGCGACGAGCAATGCGCTGCGTCTCGCCTTGAACTACGATATGTCGGCGTCAAATAAGGTCGACTTCACGACCAGCCCGCCGACGCTGACGGTCAAGCCCTTTATGTCGGTTGCCACGAGCGCCGCCGACAACAAATTGATTCGCATCCGCGGCGCATTGATCAACTCGAGCGTCAGTGTCGGCACGTACACGATTGTCGTGCGACCGTTCTTCGATGAAGTAAACAGCGCGGGTACGAACACGATATTCAACGACGCGAATACGATCTATGCGCTGGATGGCATCACTTATGTCGGCTCGCCGGGAATCTCGGCATTGTCCCGGACGTCGGCGGGTTCCACCGAAACCGCGGCATTTACCACCTTCGAACCGACGACAACTCCCGCCCCGGGTGTGAACGCCGGGATATTTCATTCTGTCTATGTCGTCGCCGGCAGCACGCTGGAGGATTTTTACACCGAAGGCTTGGAAGGTGACGTGATTGCGCGCAGCGGCAACACGCTCACTGTGCGCGGCGGCTTGCTGACCTTGAACGCGGCCCAGGTCATTATGTACCAAGACACCGATTCGCAGGTGTTATTAGGGCCGAGCACGCTCGTGACCGCCGACGGCGTCTCGACACTGGGATCCTTGAATTACAACTCGGTTGCCGTCGGCCAGCACATTTCGGCACGCGGACTATATTCAGTGTCTTCCACAGGCGCGGCCATACTTGACTCCACGGGTATATCCGCGACCAACACCGGCTCCGTGCGCCTGCAGCCGACCGAGCTGTTCGGCTCGCTGGTTTCTTCCGCCGCGGGCAGCGTTACGTTGAATCTCCAGGCCATCGAGAACTACCCGGCGAGTGTCTATAACTTTGCCGGCAATGGCCTCAGCGCTGCGCAGGATCCCACCGCGGCCAATTTTGTGGTCAACACCGCAGCGCTAACCCTTCCTACCACAGCGGCGGGTGATCCTTTGTTTGTTGACGGTTACGTAACTCCCTTCGGCTCAGCGCCGCCAGATTTCCTTGCGCAAGCCGTCAACGCGGAGCCGAGCGTTCCGGCCACGCTGGCTGTGACCTGGACCGGGACCGGCACCGCGGCACCGTTTGCCACGCTCAGCGCCACGAGTCTGACGATTGACCTAACCAATGCCGCATTCGGTTCCGGACAATTGCGCATCGGCGCGGAAAGCATCGATATTACGACCTTGAGCGCGAGTCCCCGCGTTGTTCCGGCAGTAGCCGTGCCGGCGGCGAATGGGCTGCCGCTGTTTACGCCGCGTTTTAGCGTCGGCGCCGGCGCCGTCAAGACAACCACCACGAACCCTATCATGTCTTTCAATGAATTCGGCGCCTTCACGACCCAGCTCGCCACGACCTTCGCCACGCCGACGCCCGCGACTCAGTTGGTGGCGCGAGGCTTGTACGACCGAACCAGCAACACCTTTACCGCTTCAAGTATCGACGTGGTTCTTTAAACTAGTCCCCATCATGGGGAAACTCGCCCTACGCCTCGGATTGGTCTGTGCGCTGGCGGCGAATTGCCACTGGGGTTATGCCGCTGCAGCCGCGCTGACAAAGGCCGCGCCAACAGCAGTTGCGCCAACCGCGGACGCTGCGCAGGTGCGCCCGCGCATCTGCTTGGTGTTATCCGGCGGCGGTGCGCGCGGTATGGCACACATCGGCGTCCTCAAGGTTCTCGAGGACCTGAAGATACCGATCGATTGCATTGCCGGCACCAGCATGGGCGCGGTCGTCGGCGGCTTGTATGCCAGTGGCATGACGGCGGCGCAGATTGAGACGACCATCCGCTCGGTCGATTGGCAGGAGGCGTTTCGCGATGCGCCACCACGCCGTGATCTGGCATTTCGCCGCAAGCAAGACGATCGAAATTTTCTCGTGCGCCTGCCGCTGGGCCTGAAGCACGGCCAAATTCTGTTGCCGAAGGGCTTCATCCAAGGGCAAAAGTTGCAGGAGACGCTGCGTCAGCTCACCCTGCCTTTCAGCAATAGCACTGACTTCGATCTGTTGCCGACACCCTTTCGCGCGGTCGCGACTGACCTGGTGACCGGCAACGCCGTGCTGCTCGACAAGGGAGATCTCTCGATCGCCATGCGCGCGAGCATTTCCGCACCGGGACTGTTCGCGCCGGTGGAAACCCAGAACCTGTTGTTGGTCGATGGCGGCCTGGCGGAGAATTTGCCCATCGATGTGGCGCGACAGATGCACGCGGATATATTGATCGTCTCCGACGTGAGTTTCCCGCTGCAGCCGCGATCCGCACTCGACTCGGCTCTGTCGATCTCCAACCAGATGCTCGCTATTTTGGTGCGCAAGGATGCGGATCGCCAGCGCGCCACCTTGAGCGCGGCGGATATCTTGATCGAGCCCGCGATAGGAACCACCAGTTCCACCGACTTCACGGCGGCTAATTCGACCATCAACGCCGGCGAGAATGCCGCGCGCAGCATGCTCTCGAGGCTCGATGTGTTGCGCGTCGGCGATTCGGCATACAACGATTACCTGGTGCGGCGTGCGTCGCGAGAACCCGGTCTGCCCGCCATCAAGTTCGTGCGCGTCGATGAACAATCCAAACGCTACGAGAAAACCATCATGGCGGAGATGCAACCGCTGGTGGGCAAGCCCTTGGATGTGGATGCGGTGGGCGAACGAATCACGGAATTGTACGGCCTCGGAAATTTCGAGACGCTGGATTACGCGCTGGTGGATCAGGGGCAGCGCGCCGCTGAGGAGTCTGGAATTGAAATACGGGCGCGACGCAAATCCTGGGGACCCAACTATGTGCGCTTCGGATTGAACTTGGAGGACAATTTTCAAGGCAACAGCCGCTACAACGCGGCGGCGCGCTTCATTTTGACTGAGCTCGACAGCCTCGGCGGTGAGCTGGTCACGGATGTACAGATCGGCAGCGATCCGAAAGTGGCCAGCGAGTTCTATCAACCCTTAAATGCCACGCGCACCTGGTTCATTGCGCCGAGCTTGCGCATTGAAGCGCGCGATCTGCAGATCTACGACCGGGACGTCGAGGTTGCCGATTATCGCGACCGTGAGGCGGAAGCAGATTTCGACATCGGCCGCACGCTGGGTAATTGGGGTGAGATCCGCGCCGGCTATCATCGCACGAACGGCGCGACCACGGTGCGCTTGGGCGATCCGACACGGGTGGAGCAACAATACAACAATGGCGAGCTGTTCGTGAAGTTCAGCTACGATCGTCTCGACAATCTGCATTTCCCGCGCGAAGGCCAGCAATTTACCTTTCAGTGGAACGGCAATCGAACCGACCTGGGCGCCGATACGGCTTTCGACAAGCTGCAGGCAGATTGGCTGGCAGCGAACTCACGTGGCCGCAACACCCTTTTGCTGTGGGCGTCGGCGGGCAGCGTCGTCGGCGGCAACATCAAGCCGACTGCCGTGCCGGATTTATTTTCACTGGGCGGATTTTTTAATTTATCGGGGCTCGCGCCAAACTCGCTGTACGGCCCGAACTATGCCATTGCGCGCGCGATTTACTTCCGCAAGATCGGACGCGGCGGCGAGGGCTTTTTTGAATTTCCCGCCTATATAGGCATATCGCTGGAAATGGGCAACAGCTGGCAAACGCGCAGCGACATCAGTTTCGGCGCGACGCATAAGGATGCATCGATGTTCCTGGCGCTCGACACGTTCTTGGGGCCGGTGTACTTAGGCTCTGGCTACGATACGGCCGGTCACAGCGCCTATTATCTGTTCTTGGGAAGAACTTTCTAACCTCAGAAGCTGCGGCTTTCGCCGAGATTCTCGACTTTCTCGAAAACCAGCGCCGGCTGATCGCCGATGCGCGAATATTCGTGCTTGCGTGCCATGTCCTCGAGCACCCGATCGCGCTCGGCAGCGGTGAAGAACCAATGCGTTTTCTGCCAAGCGGCGCCGACCAGCTTGGCAAACGGATCGCCCGGGCGCAGCCGCACCCGAATGCCGTAGGGTTGCGGCAGAACTGGAATCGTGCGAATCATGTTTTGCTGGTTGGCGATTCCCATGCGATGAAAGATAGCCGAATCGTGCACCTTGTGCCAGCCGGTCCATCGCAGATCGGCATGCTAAACTGCGCCGCCTTCGCAGATGAGGTAACTGATGGCATCGTCTTATACGGCCTCCGACATCGAGGTACTGAGCGGATTGGATCCGGTGCGCCGGCGTCCCGGCATGTACACCGACACGACGCGACCGAATCATCTCGCGCATGAAGTGATCGATAACAGCGTGGACGAAGCGGTAAACGGTTACTGCGACCGCATCGATGTCACGCTGTTCAAGGATGGCTCGCTGCAGGTCGAGGATAACGGCCGCGGGATGCCGGTGGACATTCATCCAAAAGAAAAAATCAGCGGAGTCGAGCTGATCTTGACCCGGCTGCATGCCGGCGGGAAGTTCAACGACAAGACCTATCAGCATGCCGGCGGGTTGCACGGCGTCGGCGTCTCCGTGGTAAACGCGCTGTCGAAGAATTTGGAATGCTGGGTGCGGCGCGGTGGCAAGGAATACAACATCGGTTTCGCCGGCGGCAAGCCCACTTCCAAGCTCGAGGTGGTGGGCGACGTGCCGAAGTCCAAGACCGGGACTACGATCCGCTTCTGGCCCGATCCTAAATATTTCGACACCGACAAGTTCGCCATGCCGAAGCTCAAGCAGGTGCTGCGCGCCAAGGCGGTGCTGTGCCCGAACCTGCGCGTCACGCTGAAAAACGAAATCACCGGCGAAAACGACGAATGGCTCTACACCGGCGGCTTGCACGAGTACTTGGCTGAAGAATTGGGCAAGGGCGAATGGCTCCCCGCCGAAACTTTTTACGGCAAGCGTGATATCGACGGCGGTTCACTCGATTGGGCATTCGCCTGGGTGCTGGAGTCCGAGCACAGCATTACCGAGAGCTATGTGAACTTGATTCCCACAACCGAAGGCGGCACGCATGTCAACGGTCTGCGCACCGGCGCGGCCGACGCCGTGCGGGAATTCTGCGAATTTCGCAATCTGGTGCCGCGCGGCCTGAAACTCACTCCCGAGGATGTCTGGGACGGCGTGAGTTTCGTACTGTCAATGAAGATGCGCGAGCCGCAGTTCGCGGGCCAGACCAAGGAAAAACTCTCCTCGCGCGAGTCCGCCGGAATCGTCCAAGGGGTGATCAAGGATGCATTCGCGCTCTGGCTCAACCAGCATTCGGATCAGGGCGAGAAAATCGCGATGCTGGCGATTGCCAATGCGCAGCAGCGATTCAAGGACAGCCAGAAGGTCGCGCGCAAGCGCGTCGTCGCGGGGCCCGCGCTGCCCGGCAAGCTTGCCGATTGCGTCAGCCAGGACCCGGCGCGCGGCGAGCTGTTCCTGGTGGAAGGCGATTCGGCCGGTGGCTCGGCGAAGCAGGCGCGCGATCGAGTCACGCAGGCCATCATGCCGCTACGCGGAAAGATATTGAACACCTGGGAAGCCGACATCGGCGAGGTGCTGCAATCGCAAGAAGTGCACAACATCAGCATCGCGATCGGCGTCGATCCGGCCGCCAGCGATCTGTCGGGACTGCGCTATCACAAAATCTGCATTCTCGCGGACGCCGATAGCGACGGGCAGCATATCGCCACGTTGCTATGCGCGCTGTTTCTGCGGCACTACCGTCCGCTGGTGGTCGCGGGCCATATCTACGTCTGCATGCCGCCGCTGTTTCGTATCGATGCCGGCAAGGAAGTGATCTACGCGCTCGACGAGGCAGAGCGCGAGAAAACCTTGAAGCGCATTGCCGCGGAGAGTCCGCGCACCAAGCCGGTAGTAACACGCTTCAAGGGGCTGGGTGAAATGAGCCCGTTGCAGTTGCGCGAGACTACGATGGCCCCGCAAACCCGCCGCTTGGTGCAAATGACCATCGACGCAAAAGATAGTCCGGATCAGCTCATGGACATGTTGCTCGCCAAGAAACGCGCCGGCGATCGGCGCGAGTGGCTCGAAAACAAGGGCAATCTCGCGCACATCTAGCGCGGGCATGGCCATGAAAGAGCAAGAACTGAACTTCGAAGGTGTCGAGAAGGAACCGCTAAAGAGCTTCGCGGAACGCGCCTACCTCGACTATTCGATGTACGTGATCCTGGATCGGGCGCTGCCGCATTTGGGCGACGGATTAAAGCCCGTGCAGCGTCGTATCACCTACGCGATGAGCGAGTTGGCGCTCGCCGCCGGCGCCAAGCACAAAAAATCGGCGCGCACCGTCGGCGATGTGATAGGCAAGTTTCACCCGCACGGCGACTCCGCCTGTTACGAAGCCATGGTGCACATGGCGCAGGATTTTGCGTACCGCTATCCGATCGTAGATGGACAGGGTAACTGGGGTTCGACCGACGACCCGAAATCCTTCGCCGCGATGCGCTATACCGAGTCGCGGCTCACGCGCTATGCCGATCTGTTGCTGCAGGAACTTGGCGCCGATACGGTGGACTGGGCGCCGAATTTCGACGGCTCGCTCGAGGAACCCAGCATGCTGCCGGCACGCGTGCCGAACCTATTGTTGAATGGCGGATCGGGCATCGCCGTGGGCATGGCGACGGACATTCCGCCGCATAACTTGCGCGAGGTGGTCAACGCCTGCGTGGCGCTGCTGGATGATCCCGATCTGAGCACCCGCAAGATCATGGCGCACATCAAGGGACCGGACCTGCCGACCGGCGCGGAAATCGTCTCGCCGCGCGATGAGCTGGTGCAGATGTACAACACCGGTTCGGGGAGTTTCAAGGCCCGTGCCACCTATGAAATAGAGGAGGGCGAGATCGTCATCGATGCGCTGCCATTCCAGGTGTCCGGCAGCAAAGTCCTGGAGCAGATTGCCGCGCAAATGCAGCAGAAAAAGCTGCCGATGGTCGAGGATCTACGCGACGAGTCGGATCACGAGAACCCGACCCGCCTGGTGTTGGTGCCGAAATCCAATCGAGTCGATATTCCGGCACTCATGGCCCATCTGTTCGCGACCACCGATCTTGAACGCAATTACCGCGTGAACATCAACGTCATTGCGCTCGATGGGCGTCCGCGCGTGTTGGGCTTGAAGGAACTGCTGCTGGAATGGCTTAGCTTCCGTAAATCAACGGTCACGCGTCGCCTGAATCATCGCCTGACCAAGTTGAACGCGCGCCTGCACATTCTCGACGGCATGTTGATTGCGTTCTTGAATCTCGATGAGGTCATCCGCATCGTGCGCACCGAGGATGAGCCAAAGCCCAAGCTGATCAAGCGCTTCAAGCTCTCCGCTGAGCAGGCCGAAGCCATCCTCGATACCAAGCTGCGCCATCTGGCGCGTCTCGAGGAGATGAAAATTCGGGACGAGCAAAAGAAGCTTGCGGCAGAGCGCGATGAGGTCGAGAAGACTCTCAAGAGCAAAGCGCGCCTGACCCAGCTGGTCCGGGAAGAGCTGATCAGCGACGCAGAAGAGTATGGTGATGAGCGGCGTACGCGCTTGGTGGAGCGCGAAGCCGCGCAGGCGATTTCCGCAACCGAATTGCTGACCAGCGAGCCTACCACCGTGGTCTTGTCGCGCCTGGGCTGGGTGCGCGCGGCCAAAGGCCTCGACATCGATGTGCGTGCATTGAGCTACAAGAGCGGCGATGAATACCAGGCTTGCGCGAAGGGCCGCAACTTGCAGCAGGCAGTTTTCATCGATTCCACCGGCCGCGCCTACAGCTTGGATGCGCATCAGCTGCCCGCTGCGCGCGGTTACGGCGAGCCGCTCTCCGGCAGCGTGGATCCGCCCGACGGCGCCACCTTCGCTGCGGTCCTGATCGGTGAGCCGGACGATTTGTGGCTGCTGGCGAGCGATGCAGGCTACGGATTCGCCGTACGTTTGCGCGAAATCTATGCGCGCAACAAGAAGGGCAAGTCAGTGCTCAAGGTGCCGGAAAACGCGCTGGTGCTGCCCGCCCAGCCTTCGGGCAACCGCGAGGCGCTGGCTATTTTCGTCAACAATGACGGCGAAGTGCTCGCCTTGCCGGTGACGCAGATCGAAGAGATGACGGCCGGCAAGGGACAGAATCTGTTTGGCATCCCGGGCAAGAAGTCAGCCGAGCGCGACGAGTACCTGGTAGCCATGGCGGTGGTCGCGCCGGGTGAAGTGTTGACGATTTACAGCGGCAACAGCGCGCCAATGAAGCTCAAATTCGAAGAGCTTAAGCAGTTCCAGGACAAGAAAGGGCAGCGCCGCCAGCGCTTCTCACGCGCCTATAAGCAAGTCGATCGTCTCGAGGTGGCACCGGCCTAAAGCGCGACTGGGAGGTGCGATGCGATCTTCGGCTAACGTTCGCCCGACATCGTGACATCCTCGGGCGCATTCACGAAGTAGCCCTGGATGAACTCGATGCCCAGCTGCCACAACACCGCCATGGTGTTGGCATCCTCAACGCGCTCCGCCACCGTTTCGATGCCTTTGCGCTTCGCGGCCTCGACCAAGCCTTTCACGCGTTGCTGTTGGATCTGGTTGGTCGACAGCCCTTGCATCAGGGAGCCGTCGACCTTGATGAAATTCATGTCGATGTCATTGAGCAGCTTGAGCGGATCGCGGCCGGTGCCGAAATGCTCCAAGGCGAAGCGGAAGCCGAGCTTGCGTAAATTCTCAGCCAGCTCCTTCGTCTGCCGCACGTATTGATTGGCGAGTTCCTCGGTGACCTGCATGCATAGGCGCTTCGGTTCGATCTTCAGGTGCTTGAGCTGCTGGTCGAGCCAAGCCAGCACGCTTTTGTCGAGCACGGTGTCCTTCGACAGGCGCACGAATATGCACGCGGCCTTACGGTTGGCGGCGAATGACATCGACGCGCCGATCACCCAGCGATCGATGTTCTTCATCAAGTCGTTGCGCTCAGCGGCGGCCATGAACTCCGCCGGCAGAACCTCGTTTCCCTGTTCATCCAGCATGCGCACCAGCACGTCGAACATGCCCTTGTCCTCGCCGAGAAGGCTGGCAATCGGCTGCTGCACCAAGCGGAAGCGATTCTCCATCAAAGCGCTCTTGATGTGCTTCACCCAAATCCTGTCGTACGCTTGCACCCGGGTATCGGTGTCGGCCTTGTCAACGACGTACATCTGGTTGCCGCCTAGCTCTCGCCCGCGGCGCGTGGCGCTGACGGAATCGGTGATGGCGGCGGCGATGTCAGGATTGCTGGGCGGCAAGAGTCCCAGGCCGACGGTGACCGTGACCGACAGCGTTTTATCCTCGAGCACGAACACATGGTCATGCACGCGCTTGACCACGTTCTCGGCCCAAGTCTCCACGTCCTTTGCCGTGCCGCGATCCAGCATCATCAATAGGCCGTTGCCGCCGAAGCGGCCGCACAGGTCGTTGGCTGTCAATTGCGGGCGCAGCAATTCAGCCAGTTGCGCCATGAATTCCTCGCTGGCGACCACGCCGATGGCATGTTGGATGTCGATGAAGCGATCGGGTTTCAAGTGCGCCACCTGGCGCACGCCGCCTTTCATGCTTTGCGCCGCGCGCTCGCGCATCGCGGCGATCAGGTAGCGTTGCTGCAGGAACTGGGTCGTGGCGTCGTTCTTGACCGCGTCGGAAAGCTGCATTTCCAGATCGCGATCTTTCTTATGCAGCGCCGAGATGGCGATGCGCACCGCGGGTTCGTTTTCGTAGTCCGCCCGCGTCAGGCTCAATTCGAGCGCGAGAGTCGAACCATCGGAGAGCAGCGCTTGCACCTTGAGCCCGTGGTCGCTCCACTTGCCCTGCAGGCATGCGACCAGCGCACCCTTCAGCGCGGGATGCGTTTCCTGCTCGAACAAGTCCATGAGCGGCGTGCCGTTCAGCGCGTCGTTTTCGGAATAGCCGAACAGCTCGAGCCACGCGCGGTTGGCGTCCACGATGATGCCTTCCTGCACATGCGTGATGGCATCGGCCGAGCCTTCCAGAAAATTCTGTAGCTGCTCGCGGTATTCGCGCGCGGAGGAAAGAGTGCTCGACAGCGCGCGTTCCAATCGATGCGCGCGAAGCTCGCGGGAAGCGACCGCCTGCAAACGGCTGCGATTCGACAGCGTCACCACGTCCTGGCAGCCCAAGCGCATCGCCTCAGCGATCGCCGCCTCATCGACCGTCTCGCGCACGACGAGCACCGGCATACCGGGCGCGCTCTGCTGCTTTACCTTCATGATGGATGCCAGATCCACACCGAGTTCGTCGGTGAAGGCGATCAGCATCTCAGGGTTGAGCTGCGTCAGGGCGTCGCCCAGATCGCAGGCGTCGGGTAGCCAAGTGCAGTGAACTGGGTGGCCGGCTTTGCGAAGAGTGCTGTTGATCGCCTCGACGTGGTCCTGCGACCTCGCCATCACGATCATCGGAACTGCCCCCTGTTCGTTCACCGGAAAATCCTCGTAAATTGGTGCAAAGTGTAACACCTTAGAATTTGGGGATTCTGGGACGGGCGTCAATACCAGGGGAAGTTATTAGCGCCTAACTGGCCACGACTCGCGAGTGCGGCTATCATACGCGCCCTGCAACTCGAGGCCTTCGATGGCTAACTACAGCACGAACGAATTCAAAGCCGGACTGAAAATTCTCATCGACGGCGACCCTTACGCCATTGTCGAGAACGAAATGGTCAAGCCTGGCAAGGGGCAGGCGTTCAACCGGGTGCGGGTCCGCAACCTGAAGACTGGCCGTACCATTGAACGCACCTGGAAGTCCGGCGACACGGTGGAAGCGGCCGACGTGGTCGACACCGATATGCAGTACCTGTACAGCGACGGAGATTTTTTCCACTTCATGGTGCCTGATACCTTTGAGCAACTCACGGCCTCCAAACAGGCGGTGGGAGAGGGCGCCCAATGGCTCAAGGACGGCACGATTTGCGTGGTTACACTGTGGAACGGCGTGCCGCTGCAAGTGACACCGCCGGCGCATATGGAACTCAAAGTGATCGAGACCGATCCTGGCGTGCGCGGCGACACGGCCACCGGCGGCTCAAAGCCGGCGAAGCTGGAAACCGGTGCGATGGTGCGCGTGCCGCTGTTCATCAACGAGGGTGAGATCTTGCGCATCGATACTCGCACCGGCGAATACTTGTCGCGAGGCAAGAACTAGGCGCTGTCCGAATATTCAAGGAACTCGCTAGGCGTTATCGACGCTGAACGCCGTCGCGTCAGCCAGCTGCTGCGCGCCCAAGGCGATCGCCACCAGCCGGTCAAATCCCAGCGCGACACCCGCGCAGTCTGGTAATCCGCTCTCGAGCGCAGCCAGAAAATTCTCATCCAACGGTCCTTGAACCTGCCCGCGCGCGGCGCGCAGCGCCAAATCATGAGTGAAGCGGGCGCGCTGTTCCTGAGGCTGCACTAGCTCGTGAAAGCCATTGGCCAGTTCCAGCCCGTCAAGATAGAGCTCGAAGCGTGCCGCGACTCGCGGCAGCCCGGGTTTTAGGCGCGCCAGTGCCGCCTGCGTGGCGGGATAGTCGCAAACGAAACAGGGATTATCCCTGCCGAGTCGCGGTCCCACGACGAGGCCCATCAGAAGATCCAGCTTCGCGTCGCGGTCCAGTTCGCCATCGCAATGGATTCCATGGCGTCTCGCTGCAGCCAGCAGCTCAGCGTCGCTCGCGCCAAACGCATCGACGCCGGCGAAACGCTGCAAGGCGGCCGAGTAACTGAGGCGCTCCGCCGCCGCAAGCGCACGCCCCGGCGCCAGCAGTTGCACGATCAGTGCTTCGACTTCATCCATCAAGGCTGCATCGTCCAGGCCTACCCGGTACCACTCGATCATCGTGAACTCGGGGTTGTGCCAACGCCCGCGCTCGGCGTCGCGAAACACCTTGCAAATTTGGTAGATGTCGCCGCTGCCGGCTGCCAACAATCGCTTCATCGCGTATTCAGGCGAGGGACAGAGATAGCGGCGGCCCGGCAGACCGGCAATCTGCGTCGCCAAGGATTCTATTTGCGGATCGCTGACGGCGGCGGCGCTCAAGATCGGCGTCTCCACCTCCAACACCCCGCGCTGTTCGAAAAATGCGCGGGCCGACTCGAGCATCACCGCGCGCAGCCGCAAGGCTGAAAGCGCCGCCGTCGGACGCCAGCTCACGCGAGGAGCCCCAAAGACTGACCGAGCCTGACGGTCGCGCCGGCCTGAACTTCCTCATGCCAGCGGGCGCGATTTCGTTGAAATAACAGGATGACGGTGGAACCCATGTTGAAGCGGCCCAGCTCCGCGCCCTTGTCGAGCGCGACATCTTGTCGCGGCAGCATGGTAACTACGCGCCGCGCGGCCGGCGTGATATCGCCCGCCCACACCGTCGCGATGCTTCCCACATTCAGTGCGCCGACCATGATCAGCGAGAATTCGCCGAATGCCGTCTCGAACAACGTCAGCAGCCGTTCGTTGCGGGCAAAGAGCCGCGGCACCAGTGAAGCCGTGACGGCATTGACGCTGAACAGACGGCCCGGGACGTAGACGCTCTCGTGCAATCGCCCGCGAAGCGGCATGTGCACACGGTGGTAGTTGAAGGGCGCAAGATAAATGGTTGCAAACGAGCCGCCTTCGAAATGGCTTGCCCAGGATTGCGCGGCCAAGAGTTCATTGAGGGAGTAGTGCCGGCCCTTGGCCTGCACGAGGCTATCGCCCTCAATATGACCCGCTGCGCTGATCACGCCATCGACAGGGCAGGCAATGTCGCGCGTGCCTAAAGCAATGGTGCGCACGGTGGGCTTCAACGCGCGGGTGAAAAACTCATTGAAACTGCCGTAACTCAA
The DNA here is from genome assembly GCA_041690895.1 of Gammaproteobacteria bacterium. Classification (GTDB taxonomy): domain Bacteria; phylum Pseudomonadota; class Gammaproteobacteria; order Steroidobacterales; family Steroidobacteraceae; genus Bog-1198. The sequence continues at coordinate 22,673 of JBEPVT010000027.1, read as the reverse complement.
AGGATCAGGTCGCACCGCCTCAGCCATGTCGATCGTATAGCGCCGCATGAATCCGCGCACCAGCCAATTCTTAAACCAGGGCGCGCGCACTCGTGTCGCGCGCAATACTAGCCGCGAGAGTGCGTGCTGCGGCAGTACGTGCTGAAACCATACGAACAGCCGGCCGGACTTCATGCGCGCAGCGTCACGATGCGCTGAAAATCGCTCTGCAAGGCATCGACGCTGAATGGTCCGGTCAGGATGGCGGCGAGATTGCCGGCCGGATCGATGACGAAGATGGCTTCGGAGTGATTGACGATATAGTCGCCGTTGGCGGTGGACTCAAGGCTCACTGCAAGGCCCCATTTTTTGGCGAGCGCTTCGATGGCCGGCTGGTTGGCGGCGGTGAGGCCGATAAACTCAGGATCAAAGTAAGGCACGAATTTATTCAGCAGTGCGGGCGTATCGCGTTTGGCATCGACCGAGACGAAAATCACCTGCGGCGGGGTGACGGTTTTGGCTTTGCGCAGCTGCTTTTCCAGCGCAGCAAGGGTCGTCAGGGTCGTCGGACAGAAGTCAGGGCAATTGGTATAGCCGAAGAACATCAATGACCAGTGGCCACGCAGATTGGCGGATCCAAAGCTGCGACCTTGGTTATCGATCAAGCTAAAATCCGCCAGCGCACGGGCCGGTGCGAGTAAGGTACCGCTCGCCAGCCTCACCGGCGGCACAGGCGAGCGGATGAGTGCCGCAATAACGCCGCTGGCTGCGAGCACGCAGAGAAGGACCAAGGACAATAATTTCGATCGAGCCGTCATGCCGAGATTATCCCACATAGCCGCGAAACCCGTGCGCGCGACCAAGAGAGCTGCGGCCGGCGAAAGTGTCGCTGCGGCCATTCAGCGCTGCGCCCGAGCGTTGCGTGCGGCGCGCGTGTATTTCGGTCATGGCACCGCCAATGCGCGCGACGAGGCGGCCGAATTGGTGTTCTTTGTGGCGGGCCTGGCGCACGCTCTCGGCGCCAGCGCGTATTCGAAAAAGTTGGGCCCGCGCCGGCTGGCGCGCATCGACGAACTGCTGCATCGACGTATCGCTGAGCGCATTCCGCTTGCTTACCTCACGCATCGCGCGTTTTTCGCGGGGCTTGAGCTGTATGTCGATGAGCGCGTGTTGGTACCGCGATCGCCGATCGCCGAGATCATCGTTAACCGCTTCGCGCCGTGGATCCATGCCCGACGCGTACGCCGCATCCTGGACATCGGCACCGGATCCGGCGCGATTGCGCTGGCCTGTGCGAAGGCTTTTCCACGGGCGCGGGTCGATGCGGCCGATATATCCGCCGCAGCATTGCAGGTGTGCCGGCGCAACGTGCGCCGCCTTGGCCTTGGCGCGTGCGTTACGCCGTTGCGGTCCGACCATTTCAACGCCGTTGCGGGCCGTCGTTACGATATCATCGTCAGCAACCCGCCCTATGTGGGGCGCGCGGAGATGCGCGCATTGCCGCCGGAGTATCGGCATGAGCCGAGACTGGGCTTGGCATCCGGCGTCGACGGCTTGGATTCGGTACGGGCAATTTTTGCCGAAGCGCGATCACACCTCGAGGATGACGGCATCTTGGTCGTGGAAGTCGGCAACACAGAGTCGGCATTGCTGCGCGCATTTCCGCTCTTGCCGTTTATTTGGCCGCGGATTGCGATGGGCGGCGAGGGCGTATTTTTGCTGAACGCGCGTGATCTGTAACGCGACGGGAGAACTTGAGGTGGCGGGTAATACTTTCGGCCGTATTTTCACGGTGACCAGTTTTGGGGAGAGCCACGGCCCTGCCCTAGGTTGCGTGGTGGATGGCTGCCCGCCGGGACTGGAAATTACCGAAGCCGAACTGCAGCTCGATGTTGACCGCCGCCGCCCTGGTACCTCGAAATTCACCAGTCAACGCCATGAGCCTGATACGGTGCGCATCTTGTCCGGCGTGTTCGAAGGCAAGACCGCGGGCACGCCGATCGCGCTCATTGTCGAGAACGAAGATCAGCGATCGCGCGACTATGAAAAGATCAAGGATCGCTTTCGCCCGGGACATGCCGACTATACGTACCAGCAGAAATACGGCTTCCGCGACTACCGCGGCGGCGGGCGCTCCTCGGCGCGTGAAACCGTGGTGCGCGTGGCGGCAGGTGCGATCGCACGCAAATATTTGCGCGAACGGCAGCGCATCGGCATCCATGGATATCTGGCGCAACTGGGCCCCATCGTGCTGCAGCCGGTCAATCCGCCGGCCGCATATGAGAATCCGTTTTTTTGCCCCGATCCTAGCCGCGTGCAGGAACTCGAGGACTTCATTTGGCGCATTCGCGAGGCGGGAGATTCGATTGGCGCGCGCGTCACCGTGATCGCGACAGGAGTTCCGCCGGGTTGGGGAGAACCCGTATTTGAACGCCTGGATGCCGACTTGGCGAGTGCGATGATGGGCATCAATGCCGTGAAGGGTGTTGAGATCGGCGCAGGATTCAACTCGGTTGAGCAGCGCGGCTCCGAGCATCGCGACGAAATGACGCCCGAAGGGTTCAAGAGCAATCATGCGGGGGGAATATTGGGCGGGATTTCCTCCGGCCAGGACATTGTGGTGAGCCTCGCGCTGAAACCGACCTCCAGCATTGTTCTACCCGGTCAGACCATCAATATTCACGGCGAGCCTGTCGAGGTGAGCACCACGGGTCGCCATGATCCTTGCGTGGGGATCCGAGCCACACCGATCGCCGAGGCGATGCTGGCGCTGGTGTTAATGGATCATTGCCTGCGATTTCGTGCGCAGTGTGCCGACGTGGTGTCGGCCACGCCGGTCATCACGCGTCGATGAGCGCCGCTATTTCCCTGCCGCGTGTTGCGATCGTCGGCGTGTCGAGCTTGATCGGCGCAGCGGTGGTCGATGAGTTGCGGGAGCGCAAGATCGCGGTCGCTGAACTGCATGTGCTCGACGATGAGCGCAGCGTCGGTGCGCCTGCCGGCGAAGAAGAAGCCTTGAAGGTGGGCGATGTCGCTGCGTTCGATTTCTCGCGCGTGGACCTGGTCTTTTTTTGCGGCCGGTCGACGCTCTCGGAACGCTATGCGCAGACCGCCGCAGCGCATGCCTGGGTCATCGACGGATCCGCAGCGTTTCGCGCGCGCGCCGACGTTCCTTTGGTAGCCGCCGATGTCAACCCGCAGGTCCTCGATAGGGTGGGGCGGCGTGGGCTGATCGCTCTGCCGGGCAGCGCCAGCGTCGCGCTCGCGACCGCGCTGGCGCCGCTGCACGCACTGGCCGGCCTGAGCCGCGTCGAAGTGGCGACCTACCAGGCGGTATCAGGCAGTGGACGCGGTGCCATGGAAGAACTTGCCGGCGAAACCGTCGCCATGCTCAGCGGCAAGAAAGCCAAGGGCAGGGCCTTCGGCCGGCAAATCGCGTTCAACGTCATACCTCAGGTTGATATCTTGGAGGCCGATGGCGTGTCTCGCGAAGAACGGCGATTGTGGGAGGAGACGCGGCGCGTGCTGAACTTGCCCTCGCTCGCGATCAATGCCACGGCAGTACGGGTGCCGGTGTTTTTTGGCCACAGTTTGGCGGTCCACGCCTCCTTCGAGAGGCCCATTGCCGCCGGGGAGGCCCTGAATGTGCTGCAACGCGGGAGTGGATTGCGCGTTATTGACCCTGAGTCGATTGCCGAATTTCCGACGCCCGCCACATTGGCCAGCGAGCCGGATCGGGTATATGTAGGCCGTGTTAGGGCTGATTTGACGCGTGATCGAGGTCTAAATTTTTGGGTGGTAGCCGATAATGTTCGGAAATGTGCGGCGCATAACGCAGTTTCGGTGGCCCAGATTTTGGTAAATAGATGCCAGTAAGATATAGTTATTGGCTTATGTAAAAGGCAAGTGAGAATTCGCTTCCAAGCCTCTATAGCACAATAAACTTTGTTCGCTTGCCCACCAGAATTCTGGGAGTAGAAATGTTTGTGACCTTGCCTCGCTTCATGCTGATGGCGTGCCTGCTCATCCCATCGTTGTCGTGGGGCTTGGGCCTGGGCGAGATTCACCTAAATTCGGCGTTGAACGAGCCAATGAACGCCGAAATCGACCTGATTGCGGCCGGACCCGACGAATTGACGGCGCTGCGTGCGGCCCTTGCGCCCAAGGATGCATTCACTCGTTACGGCATCGATCGGCCTCCCTTCCTCTCGACACTGACCTTCAAAGTGGCCAAGAGCAAGGACGGCCGCGATGTATTGCAGGTGCGGTCCACCGATTCGATCCCCGAACCGTTTGTGACGTTTCTGGTTGAGGTGAACTGGGCACGCGGCCGCCTGATGCGTGAGTACACCGTGTTGCTCGACCCGCCGGTTTATACGCCGGGAGAGCGCGCCAGCAGCGCCGCGCCGGTAGCGGCTGCGACCACGACGCCGACTGCGCCGGCAAGCACCCCGCCTGCGCGCGTAAGGTCTGCGCCGAGTGCCAGCACGCCGGCGCCGAGTGCCGATTCCACCGCCGCTGCGCCAACCAAGACCCGTCCGGTGCGCACGGCTCGATCGCCGAGCCGCTCCGCCACTGCAGGCAGCACGACTCCGAGTGCACCGACGACGAGCACACCTAGTGCGAGCACGCCGAGAGCCAGCAGCGAGACGACCCCGGCCGCGATCGGCGAGGGCAGCTATCGCGTCGCTCAGGGCGACACCTTGACCAAAATTGCCCGTAGCTTGCATGCCGGATCGCGCGCTGACATTGATCAGACCATGATCGCCATGTACCGCGCCAATCCTGAAGCCTTCGGCGGCAACATCAATATCCTGCGGCGTGGTTCCGTGCTGCGCATGCCTGGAAGCGATGAAATCGCGGCGCTCAATCAAACCGAGGCGATGGGCGAAGTGCATCGCCAAATGGACGCCTGGCGCGGCGGCAGCACCGCGGCGACCAATGGTCACTTACGACTGGTAACCCCGGGCGCCGGCAGCGGCAGCAGCAACAGCAGCAGCGAGTCCGCCTCCAGCGGCGAAGCGCAAGCGCTGCAGGGTCGAGTCAAGGATCTGGAAAGCCAGCTCGCGGATGCGCATCGCCTGCTCGATCTTAAGAGCAACGAGCTGAGTGAGCTGCAGCGCAAACTGGGCGCGCAGTCCACGCCCGCACCGACGCTACCGCCTGCGCAAACGGCCCTCGCGCCGAAGGCCGCTCCGGTCCCGACGCCCGCGCCGACGGAAGCAAAACCCAGCACGCCGGAGTCAATGGCGCCGACCCTGACACCGCTGCCCGCGCCTGCGGAGAACACGTCGACGCCGATACCGACGCCTGCGCCCGCACCAGTCCCCACGCCTAAACCTGTGGTTGCGAAGAAGCCGCCGCCCGCAGATACCGGGTCATGGATCGACTGGCTGCAGCAAAATTGGTGGCTGCCAGCTGCGGTAATCATCGCTTTGATTGCCGGGCTCGCATTCGCCTCCTGGCGTCGCCGACAAGCCGGCGGCGGCGGCGGCGGCGGCGGGGACGACTTCCCGGGACTGGATTCCACCGACATCACCGAATTCCGCGATCCTAGCGCGCGACTCGCCGGCGGCCGCGGCGACGACTCGTTCGTCGTCGAAGAATCGGGCGAGCATCGCTTGCCGGATTTCAGCGAGCCTGCCGCGCACTACGGCGAGACGACTGCGGACCTCAGGTCACCCGATGACACGATGTCCAGCGAAAGTGCCGTCAATCTCGACCAGGGCGATCCTCTGGCCGAAGCCGACTTCCACATGGCGTACGGTTTGTATGATCAAGCCGCCGACTTGGTGCGCATCGCACTGGAACGCGAGCCGGAGCGGCGCGATCTGCGCCTGAAGCTGCTCGAGATTTATTTCGTGTGGGGCAACAAGGAAGCGTTCCTGCAAACCGCGAAGACCTTGGAGGCCACCCGCGACCGCGCGCCTGCCGGCGAGTGGGACAAGATTGTCATTATGGGCAAGCAGATTTGCCCGGACGAACCGCTATTTGCGGGGAGTGCCGGCAGTGGTCGCGGCGCCGGCGCGTTGGTTGATTTGAATCTTGAGGGCGGCGAGAACCGCGTCGACATCGATCTGTTCGGCGACCCGGAAGGTGAGCGCAGTATCGATCAAACCATCGCGAAGGATATCGACGATACGGCAGCGACCGGTGAATCGCCCGATTTGCGCGCCGGTTCGGATCTAGATTTCACATTGGATCGGCCGGAGCGCGGTGCGGATACCTCGCCCACACGCGAGATGCCGGCGCGCGATGAACCGACGGTTGAATCTGAGCTGATGAATTTTTCCGATGCGCCGACGGCCGAGTCGCCGACTTTGAAGCCGACGGACATGCGTGGCCGCGTCGCCTCGAAGCTCGACAAAGCCACCAAGGCAGATCAAACCGCAGAGGTTTCGATCGACGATTTGGGATTGGATTTAGATCATTTTGAAGGTGCGGCGTCGGGGGCTTCGGTCAGCATTCCGCAGCTCGAGGAAACGGATCATCCGTCGGACGCGCCCACGATGGTCGCAGGTCTCGATGAGAAATCCCGGCGCATGATGGCGGAGGCAGAAAGCCGCGCGCGCGACAAGGACCTCACGGAACTCGAGCGCGAATTGGAGGCATCGTTTATTGCGGACTTAGGGCAGGATCAGGAAGAGATCAAGACCGCGGTGTTGGGACCTGAGTCCGCACCGACGGTGCAGATGCCGCGCGGCACTCAAGATCCTAATGCGACATCGCGCTTCAAAACGCCCGAATACTCGGACATTCACGAGTCGGAGCGGCCCGATGTGGATTCCACCTCCAGAATGCGCGGCCTCAGCGCCGACAGCATCGATTTGGATCTCGATCGACTCGCCAACGCATTGGGATCGGGTGATACGGTCGAACAACCGCGCGCCGAAGATGAGGTTTTCTCGACCGAGGTGTTCGAAGGCAGCCAACGCAACCGGAAAGTGGATTTGGACGTCGGTGAAGCTCTCAACGGTTCCGAGTTGGCTGCGACCAACAAGCTAAAGACGGTTACCACCCAGCGCACCAGCAAGATCAGGACCGAAGAGCTCGCGCTGCCGGAATTAGAACCGGTAACGATGAGCGAAGTCGGCACCAAGCTCGATCTGGCGCGAGCCTATATGGACATGGGCGACCCGGAAGGCGCACGCAGCATTCTCGAGGAAGTCGTCAGCGAGGGCTCTGCGAGCCAGAAACAGGAAGCGCAGCGCCTAATCGAGAATCTGCCGGGCTAGCCGGCCGCTCGCGTGACCGAGCCCGGCCGCCGCGTTGCCGCCATCATCGAGTATGACGGCACCGACTACGCCGGCTGGCAGTCGCAAGTGCACGCCAAATCCATTCAAGACGCGGTTCAAGCGGCGCTGTCCTTCGTGGCGGGCCATCCGATCGTAGCGATCTGCGCGGGGCGCACGGATGCCGGCGTGCATGCGGTCGGCCAAGTGATTCATTTCGATACGCATGCCGCGCGCACGCCCCGTGCCTGGGTGTTAGGCGCGAATACCAAGCTCGCGCCAAGCATCGCCCTGCAATGGGCGGGCGAAGTAACCCTGGGATTTCACGCGCGCCACAAGGCCGTGCGACGCATCTATCGCTATGTCATTTTGAATCGCAGCGCGAGATCGGCGCTGCAGCGCGCTCGCGCGGCGTGGATTCACAGGCAGCTCGATGCGCAGGCTATGCACGCGGCTGCGCAGACGCTCCTCGGCGAGCACGATTTCTCCGCCTTCCGTTCGGTTGAATGCCAGTCGCAGACCACGATCAGGCGCGTCCATGCCATCGAGGTAACCCGCCAAGGGGACTGGGTCTTGCTGCAAATCAACGCCAACGCCTATCTTCATCACATGGTCCGCAATATCGTTGGGACACTGCTCGATGTTCAACAGCGGCCCGATCCTGCGGCCGCCATGGCCAAAGTGCTGGCGGGGGCGGATCGGCGCTACGCGGGGGCTACCGCGCCGGCCGCCGGCCTGTACCTATGGCGGGTCGAATACCCGCAGGATTTCGCTATCCCCGCGCCCAACGGCCAAATTGGTTTAAACTGACAGCCCGTCGTAAGAGGCTGCTATGTCCTGGTTTGAGCGAATCGTTCCGTCGCGGATTAAAACCGAGCGCCGTACTCGATCGGTGCCCGAAGGCTTGTGGACCAAGTGTCCGGCTTGCGATGCCGTGCTGTACAAGGCCGAGATCGAGCGCAATTTGCACGTTTGCCCCAAGTGCAGCCACCACATGCGCATCAACGGCCGCGAGCGCATCATGAAATTCCTCGATCCCGAGTCGACCACCGAGCTTGCGACCAAGGTCGAGTCCGAGGATCCACTCAAATTCAAAGATTCCAAGCGCTACAAAGACCGTCTGGTTCAAGCTCAAAAGCAAACCGCGGAGCGCGACGCGCTCATCGTCATGGCCGGCAAACTTGAAGACCTCGACGTGGTTTCATGTGCATTCGAGTTTCGTTTTCTCGGCGGTTCCATGGGATCGGTGGTCGGCGAGAAATTCGTGCGCGCGGTTGAATACTGCTTGGAGCACCGCATGCCGTTGGTGTGCTTCTCGGCCAGCGGTGGTGCGCGCATGCAGGAAGCCTTGTACTCATTGCTGCAAATGGCGAAAACCAGCGCGGCCCTCAAACGCCTGTCGGAGGCGCGCCTGCCGTTCATTTCAGTAATGACGGATCCGACTATGGGCGGAGTGTCTGCAAGCCTGGCCATGCTGGGTGACATTAATATTGGCGAGCCGAAAGCGCTGATCGGTTTTGCCGGGCCGCGAGTGATTCAACAGACGGTGCGCGAAACCTTGCCTGAAGGCTTTCAGCGCAGCGAGTTTCTGTTGGAACACGGCGCCCTCGACATGATCGTCGATCGGCGCGAATTGCGCGATCGCATCGGCGCCATGCTGCGCTTGTTGAGCGGCAAAGAAGCGGCTGCAGCTTAAGGCCGAAGCCCATGCGGAGTCTCGAGGAGTGGTTGGCCTACCAAGCACAGGTGCACCCGCTGGCTATCGATCTGGGATTGGAGCGGCTGCGCGTGGTGCTCGAACGCCTGCAATGGCAGCAACCCACGGTTCCTGTCATTACGATCGCCGGCACAAACGGCAAGGGTTCGGTCAGCGCCTATTGCGCGGCGATCTTAAATGCAGCCGGTTTTAAGGTAGGTACCTTTACCTCGCCCCATCTGCGGGAATACCGCGAGCGCATCCGCGTGCACGACCGCTTAACGCATGGCGAAGAGCTGGTAACGGCCTTTGAAAGAATCGAGGCGGCGCGAGGCGCGGTGGCGTTGACGTTTTTCGAATTCAACGCGTTGGCGGCACTTTTGATATTCGCCGCGGCGAAGCTCGATGCATGGGTCTTGGAGATTGGCATGGGCGGCCGATTGGATGCCGTCAACGTGGTTGATCCGGAGGTCGCCGTCGTCACCAGCATCGGTCTTGATCACCAGGAATACCTGGGCGACACGCTCGAGGCGATCGCGCACGAGAAAGCCGGCATCTTTCGTGCCGGGAAGACCGCGGTGATTGGCGGCCGCGAACCCTCTCTGGTGCTCGAGAGCGTTGCGCGCGGCCTGAAAGCGCCGTTGAAGCGCCTCGCCATCGAATACAATTATATTCTCGATGGTGAGGGATGGCGTTACCGCGGCACACGGTGGGACTTGCCACAGCTGCCCGCACCGGCACTGCTTGGCGACATCCAGTTTAGCAATGCAGCGACTGCGATTGCAGCCCTGGAGGAAATTGCACCACGCTTAAAGGTACCGGCCGCCGCGATCGCACGCGGACTGACCGAGGTACGCCTGGTCGGCCGCTTTCAACTCATCAGCGCCGGCGTGAGCTCGCCGGCGTGGGTCTTGGATGTCGCCCACAATGTCGATGCCGCGCGTGTGCTGGCGAGGAATTTGAAGGCTCGTCCTATTTCGGGCAAGACGCTGGCGATATGCGGGATTTTGGCGGACAAGGATGCGGCCGGCATCGTCTCCATGCTGGAGGGTTGCATCGATGCGTGGTGGTGCGTGTCAATCGATGGCACGCGCGGCCGCAGCGGAGCGGCGTTGGCGCAGCGGGTGCGCGCTGCAGCGAACGCCACCGTGGTCGCCGCCGATAGTGTCGCGAGCGCCTGTGCAGCTGCATCGAAGCTCGCGGGCCCGCAGGATCGAATCGTCGTATTCGGATCGTTTCATAGCGTCGGCCCGGCGCTTGACTGGCTTGACGCGCACGGTTTGCTGCCGGAGACGGCGTCTCCCGAATATACTTCGCCGTAATGGACCGTCGCGTCAAAGAACGGTTGATCGGCGCATCGATCCTGGTTGCGCTTGTTGTGCTGGTCGTGCCTGAATTATTGTCGGGGCCAAAACCGAGCACCGCATCTGTGCCCACTCTTCCCGCCGGCGCGCCTGATCCGATTCGGCACGTCAACGTGGACCTCGCGACCAGTAGGCCGACGGCGAACGCCGAGGCCGAGCCAACGGTAGCGGAGCCGCCGGCCTCCTCCGCAGCCTCAGTGGTCGGCAATTCGCCTGCGCCTGACAGTTCCGCGACAGCCAGCGCCACGCCTTCTTCGGCAACCAGCCCGGCGCCCGCGGTCTCCGCTCATTTAGGCGCAGCCCGCACAAGCACGGCAGCGGCGAAGACGCCCGCGACGAAATTGGCAGCGGCGCGTCCCACCGCGGTTGAAAGCACCGCGCACTCCCCCATATCGCCATCACGTGGTTCCTGGTCGGTGCAGCTCGGAAGCTTTGCGAGCCGTGCGAATGCCGACAACCTGACGCGTCAGCTGAAAGGGCAGGGATTTTCGGTGTTTGTCTTGTCGGGCGGGTCGGGAGCCGCGGTGCGCTATCGCGTGCGCGCGGGGCCGTTGCCTGACCGCGAGTCAGCGGAACGGATGGCGGCCAAGCTCAAAACGCTGGGGCATGCTGGAAGCTTGGTGGCGCCGACTGCTTGATTTCTCATTTTGCGACGGTTTCGGGACGCCGCCGGCGCCGCTCCGGTAGAATATGTGACAGCCAGGAGGAGGCCAAATATTGACCGGTGCTGATGTTTTAATCCTGTTGATTCTGTTGGGGTCAACACTCATTGGCGCGCTGCGCGGCTTTATTCGAGAAGCAGTTTCGGTTGCCTTCTGGATCCTCGCCATCTGGGCGGCCTGGCAATTTGGTCCCGTCATCGAGCCGCATCTGGGCGGTGTGCTCGCCGATCCGATCATTGCACCCTGGGTGGGACGATTGGTGATTCTCGTGCTCGTGCTGTTGGTGGGCTGGGCCGTCGGCATGGTCTTGAGCTATTTCACGCGCACCTTAGGGCTGGGTCCCTTGGATCGGGTCATTGGACTCTTCTTCGGCATTGTGCGCGGCATGGTGTTGGTCGGCCTCGTGGTGATCGGCGGTGAATTGCTGCACCTGAACGGCGAGGAGTGGTGGGGCAAGTCGAAGCTGATCCCTTACGGCGAGACCATCGGCGATTGGCTGCGCGCGATGGTCGGCGAGAAAGGCGAGCCTTGGGCGAAGCTCGAGCGCCTGACCGGAGTGAAAGTCAGAGCTAAGTAGCGGAGATCCCTCATGTGCGGAATCGTCGGAATGGTCGGTACCAGCGCGGTCAATCAACGCATCTATGATGCGCTGACGGTGCTGCAGCATCGTGGTCAAGATGCAGCGGGAATCATGACCGCGCAGGACGGCGAGTTGTTCATGCGCAAGGACTCAGGGTTGGTGCGCGATGTGTTTCAACAGAAGCACATGCTGAAGCTCAAAGGCAACATCGGCATCGGCCATGTGCGGTACCCCACCGCGGGTTGCGACAGCGCGCACGATGCACAACCTTTTTACGTCAATTCGCCTTACGGGATTTGCCTGGGTCACAACGGCAATCTGACCAACGCGCGTGAACTCACCGAAGTGCTGGTACGCGAAGACCGCCGGCATTTGAATACCAGCTCCGATTCGGAAGTTCTTCTCAATGTCCTGGCATCGGAACTTGAACGTGTCGGCACGCCGCGCGTGACGCCGGCCGACGTCTTTGCCGCCGCCAATGCGGTGTACCGGCGCTGCCGCGGCGGTTATGCAGTGACAGCCATGGTGATCGGCCACGGCATTTTGGGTTTCCGCGATCCCAACGGCATCAGGCCGTTGGTGATCGGCAAACGCGACAGCAAGAAAGGTACGGAATGGATGCTGGCGTCCGAAAGCGTGGCGCTCGATATGCTGGGTTTCGACCTGCTGCGCGACGTCGCGCCCGGTGAGGCAGTGTTCATCGATGAATTGGGACGGTTCTATGCTCAGCAATGTGTCGCCATGGCGCGGCATACGCCGTGCATTTTTGAATACGTTTATTTTGCGCGGCCCGATTCGATCATCGACAACATCTCGGTGTACAAGGCGCGCCTGCGCATGGGCGAGCGCCTGGCGGAGAAAATCAAGCGCGAACGTCCCGAGCACGGCATCGACGTGGTGATCCCGATTCCCGATACCAGCCGAACCAGCGCCGTACAGGTGGCGCAACTGCTCGGAGTCAAGTATCGCGAGGGGTTCATCAAGAATCGCTACATTGGCCGTACCTTCATCATGCCGGGCCAAGAACAGCGCGCAAAATCCGTGCGCAGCAAGCTCAACGCGATCGATCTGGAGTTCCGCGGCAAGAATGTGCTGCTGGTGGACGACTCGATCGTGCGCGGCACGACTTCCGCGCAAATCATCGACATGGCGCGCGAAGCCGGCGCCAAGCGAGTCTTTTTTGCCTCGGCGGCGCCGCCCGTGCGCTATCCGAATGTTTATGGAATCGACATGCCGGATGCTTCCGAGCTGGTGGCAGCGGGCCACACGGACGAGGAAGTGCGGGACATCATTGGGGCGGATTGGCTTATTTATCAGGACTTGGAAGATCTGGAACATGCGGTTCGCCACGACAACGCCAAGATCGAGGACTTCGATACTTCTTGCTTCTCGGGCGAGTATGTCACCGGCGATGTGACGCCCGAATATCTTTCGCGCCTGCAAGAGGAACGGTCCGACGAGGCAAAACAGGTGCGTCGGCAGGGCGCAGGTCGTGGCTTTAAATCCGTCCGGATACTATAACGATAGAAGGCCGCGCTGGACTCGCTGCCGGCGCCGGTTTTTCGGCACAAGATTATGCGCCTATTGGTGATTGCAGACCGCGACGACTATCGACTGCTGGTCCGAAAGCACGTTGAGATTCAGTGGCCGGACGCTGCCTTTGTCGAGCACATCCTCGGCAAGGATCCTGAATTCGATGAGCAGTTCGCTGCCGCCGGTTTCGATGCGGTCATCATTGTCGCCGCACCGCCGACCGACCGTGCCATAGATTTCTCAGCATCGCAGGCAGGCAAGGTTGAGTTCGCACCGATCATATTGGTGCTGCTCGAAGATGCTCCAGAATTTCCCCTGCCTGAGACGGCCGGCGTAAGCCGGCTTTACGGCCGCAAAGTCGACCGCCAACGGCTTCTCAAGATGATCGTTACCGCCTCGAGCGACCACCGTAAGGCTATCGCGCTGCTGCGCGCCAATCCGGATTACGAAGATCGCTATCGATTCGGCACGGTGATCATCCGCGGACATCGATGCATTCGCCAGGTCGGCAGCGGCGGCATGTGCAAGATCTATCTCGCGGAGAGCGAGCGCGCCGGCACCTTGGTGGTGCTAAAGGTGTTCAGCCAGGTTCCCGACGTGTCGGAGCGCTTCGTGAGCTTCGATCGGTTCCTGCAAGAATATGAAATCGTCGCGGGCCTAAATCACAAAAATATTGTGCGCATTTATGATCTGGGCGTGGCCGATGATCACGCCTATATTGCCATGGAACACTTTCCGGCCGGGGATTTGCGCCAGCGCATGAGGACGCCGCTCACGCCGGCTACCGCGCTGGGGTTTCTGCGCCAAATTGCCAGCGCGCTCGATGCGATTCATTCAGTGGGTGTGCTGCACCGGGATCTCAAACCCGCCAATGTGATGCTGCACGTCGACGGCACTGTCAGCCTGATCGATTTCGGATTGGCCAAGGCAAACGAAAACGATATTTCGCTGACCGGCACACGCGAAATCTTCGGCACTCCTTATTACATGAGCCCGGAGCAGGGCCATGCGGAGATCATTGACGCGCGCAGTGATCTGTACAGTCTCGGCGTAGTGTTCTACGAGATGTTGACCGGCCGCAAGCCCTACAACGGCGCGACCGCGATGGAAGTCATTTACAAGCATAAACGCGCCGAACTGCCGGAGATTGCGCCCGAGTTTGCCAGTTACGAAACGGTACTGCGCCGCTTGCTGGCAAAATCGCCCGGCGATCGCTATCAATCCGCCGGCGAGTTGTTGGCAGCCATTTCCGCTCTGAATATTCCAGCATGATCGGCGCGGCGGGCTTTGCCCACCGGTTGCTGCGCGCGGCGACGCCGGCTGCTTGGATTGCCCAGGCTTGCGCGCTTCCCGAGCTGCTGCTCATCGACCATGCGAATTGCGAGAAAAAAGCGGCCTCGACCGCGCTCGCGCTGATGTTCGCCTATGCAGAAGATCTGCAGCTGGGCGACAAGATGTCGCGCCTAGCGCGCGAAGAGCTGCGCCACTACAGCCAGGTCGCCAAGTTGATGGGCGCGCTAAAAATAGTGCCGCAGCGCCTGGCGCCCGGTCGATACGCAGCGCAGTTGCGGCGCTTGGTATCGACTGCTGAGCCGCAGCGTGAGGTCGACCTGATGGTGTGCGGCGCGTTCATCGAGGCACGCTCGTGCGAGCGTTTCGCCGCGCTGGGCGCGGCCATCGGCGCGCCGCTGAATCAACTGTTTCGTGCACTGCATGAGGCCGAGTCGCGGCACTACCGGCTCTATCTAGAGCTTGCCGCGCGGGCCGCGGCGCGCGCCGGCATGGAATTGGAGCCACGAATTGCGGCATTTGCGGTGCGCGAGGCGCAGCTGATCACCACTGCGGATCCGTTGTTCAGATTTCACTCGGGTCCGCCGCAGCTTTCAGGTGCGGGGCAGTGATTGCAGCTCGGGGCCGCTGCGATCCCAGCGCAGCACGCTGCCTTGATCGTACCAATCGCCTAAGACGATGCGGGTTCGAGGTCGCCCGTCCACTTCCAAGGCGTGAATGGCCGGCCGGTGCGTGTGGCCGTGAAGAAGGGTGGAGGTTCCTGCCGCGCGCAATGCCATCGCAACACTGTCTGGATTGACGTCGGTGATGGCGTGCTCCATCGCGGCCGTATGTGCTTGACTGCCTGCACGCACCGCGCCGGCCAGTGCGCGGCGCGATTCGATCGACAGCGCCAGGAACTGACGTTGCCAGTCGGGGTCTCGAACCGTGGCACGCAATCTTTGGTAGGAACGGTCGTCGGTGCACAACGCGTCGCCGTGCATTACCAACACCGCTTCCCCGTAGAGGGTAACGATGAGCGGATCGTGCAGCAATTGCGCGCCGCTCATCTCGCAGAATTGCCGCGACAGCAGAAAATCCCGATTGCCGTGCATCACGAAGCAAGACACGCCGCTCGAGGTCAGCGCGCGCAGCCCGGCAATCGCCGCCGACTGCGCGGCATCCGGTGCGTCATCGCCGATCCACGACTCGAACAGGTCGCCCAAAATGTACAAGGCCGCAGCGTTTTCCGCGTCGCTCTGCAGAAACTGCAGGAATTGCTCGATGATGGCTGGTCGGGCCGCGTCGATGTGCAAATCCGAGATGAAGAGCGTGCTCACGCGGAGTACTTAGAGCGCCTTCTTCCTAAGGCTTGGCAGCGCTGCCGCCGCTAACGTTCCCAACGCGCTCGATCTTCAGAATCACGACCGGCTTGAGCGGGGTTTCGTCCTTCAGAGCGCCGTGCGCGCCCGTCGCGACATCGCCGATCCGATCGACCACGTTCATGCCTTCGGTTACGCGGCCAAAGACCGCGTAACCCCAGCGTGTGGCATTGGGGTCGAGTGCTGCGTTGTCGTTGAGGTTCACATAGAACTGGGCATTGCCGGCGTGCGGATCTTGAGTGCGTGCCAGGCCGACCGTGGCCCGCACATTGCTGAGGCCATTGCCGGATTCATTGACAACCTTCATTGGCGCCGGCTTGGGCGTGTAGTCGGCATTGAAGCCGCCGCCTTGAATCACGAAATTGGCCACCGCGCGGTGAATAAGCGTGTTCGTATAATGCCCGGCATCGACATAGGCCAAGAAATTTGCGACGGTCAATGGTGCGCGCTCGGGGTTCAGTTCGACGGTGAAATTTCCCATCGATGTGAACACCTGCACCTGCGGGGAATAAGCCGGAGTCGCCGGCTTGGCGAGGGGTTTCGACTCCACCGTCTTTTCAGCCGCCATCGACGGGTGCAAACCAACAATGCTTAAGCATGCAAGGGTGAGTAAAAGTTGTTTCATACGCCGGGATTCTACTCGAATAGGTACAATCTTGAGATATGTCCGTAGTCAACGAGCCACCGGTTACTACACGTTTTGCGCCCAGTCCCACGGGATCCTTACACCTGGGCAATGCGCGGACGGCTCTTTTCAGCTACCTTTGGGCCCGTAAAACCGGCGGAAAGTTCATTTTGCGCATCGAGGACACTGACTTGGCGCGCAGCCAAGACCGGTTTCGCGACCAGCTCATGGCCGACATGCGCTGGCTGGGTCTGGATTGGGACGAAGGGCCGGATGTGGGAGGACCCTCAGGTCCGTACCGCCAAGCACAGCGCGGCGAGTTCTATCAGGCCTTGTACGAGCAACTATTGGCGAAAGCGCGAGCCTACCCCTGCTATTGCACGGCTGAAGAGCTTGAATTGTCGCGGAAGCTGCAACGCATGTCCGGCAAGCCGCCGCGCTATGCGGGCCCGTGCAGAGGATTGAGCGCTGCGCAGCGTGCCGAGCGTGCAGCGCGCGGCGCGACGCCGACGCTGCGGTTTGCGGTGCCCACCGATGAGGTCGTCGAATTCATGGACGCGGTGCATGGACCGCAACGATTTGCGACCAATGACATTGGTGATTTTATTATTCGCCGCGAAGATGGCACGCCGGCCTTCTTCTTCTGCAACGCGGTCGACGATTCGGCCATGGGTGTCACGCAGGTTTTGCGCGGCGACGATCATCTGACGAATACGCCGCGTCAGATCATGCTTTTGGAGGCGCTCGGCATGCGCAGTCCAGCTTACGGACACGTCGGCCTCTTGGTGGGAGAGGACGGCGCACCGTTATCGAAGCGGCATGGCAGCACCAGCGTGGACGAGTTTCGCGAGCGGGGATTCCTGAGCATCGCCGTGCTCAATCAGTTGTTCCGATTGGGTCACGCCGGCGATATGCATGGCTGGCTGCCTGCCGCCGAGATGCCGGCGCACTTTCGTCCGCAGCATTTGGGCCGCGCACCGGCGCGCTTCGAGGTATCCCAATTGATGCACTGGCAGAAAGTCTCCTTGGAGCGCTTGTCGGCAGCGGAATTTCGCGACTGGCTGGCCGCTGACGATGCGATCGAGTTCATCGATCTCGTGCGCCACAATGTGATTTTGCCGGTCGATGCGAGTGCGTGGCGCATGGTCGTGAGCGGCGAGCTGCCACCGCTGGGCGCCGAAGAGCAGCGTATTGTTGCGGCCGCGGGCGCCGAATTCTTTGCCGCGGCGGTCGCGGCCTACGATCAGTCGCACGGCGATTTGAAGATGCTCACTCAGCAGATCAAGGAACGTACGGGACGCAAGGGGCCGGGCTTGTTCATGCCTCTGAGGGTTGCCTTGACCGGACAGGCGCACGGGCCCGAACTTGCGCTGCTTCTGAAGCTCATGTCGCCGGACACCGTACGGCGGCGGCTGCAAAGTCATGCTCAAAATCCATAACTCGCTGAGCGGCGAAAAGGAAGAATTCAAGCCGCTTCGCGCCAACGAAGTGCGAATGTATGTCTGCGGCATGACCAACTATGACTATATTCACGTGGGTCACGCCCGCATGTTGGTGGCATTCGATCTAGTGCAGCGCTACCTGCGTTCGTTAGGCTACAACGTTACCTATGTACGCAATGTCACCGACATCGATGACAAGATCATTGAGCGCGCGGCCGCGAACGGCGAGAACTGGGCTGATTTGGCGCGGCGCTTTACCGTTGCGATGCATGAGGACTGCGCCACGCTGGGCTTGCAGCAGCCTGATTTGGAACCCCGTGCGACGGAGTTCATCGCTCAGATCATCGCCATGATTCAGACCTTGATCGGCAAGGGCTTCGCGTATGCCGCGGACAACGGCGATGTGATGTACTCGGTGCGCAAGTTCGCGAATTATGGCCGGCTGTCGCGCAAAAAGATCGATGACTTGCGTGCCGGCTCGCGCGTGCAGGTCGACGAGGCCAAGCACGATCCGCTCGACTTTGTTTTGTGGAAACATGCGAAACCCGGCGAACCCTGCTGGGCATCGCCATGGGGAGAGGGCAGGCCGGGTTGGCATATCGAATGTTCCGCCATGTCGACCAGTCTTTTGGGAAGCTATTTCGATTTGCATGGCGGCGGAGAGGACCTGAAATTTCCGCATCACGAAAACGAAATTGCGCAGTCATGCGCCGCGTGCGATTCGCCCTTCGTGCACATATGGATGCACAACGGTTTCGTGCGCGTCAATGACGAGAAGATGTCGAAATCGCTGGGAAATTTCTTCACCGTGCGCGAGGTGCTGAAAACACTGCGCGACCCTGAAGTGTTGAGATTTTTTCTGCTGAGCAGCCACTACCGTGGCCCCATCAGCTATTCCGCTGCACAACTGGCGCAAGCGGACGAGACCTTGCTGGGGCTGTATCGGGCCCTGAAGGACGCCCCGTCCGAGGGATTCCCCGACGCGGCGGAAGTGGCGCGATTTCGCGCCGCCATGGACGATGATTTCAACACGCCGGAGGCATTTGCCGTCATGCAGGGAGTTGCCCGAAACTTAAATCTCGCCAAGGCGGCGGGGAATTCTTCGGCGGCGGCGCAAGCTGCCGCGACTCTGCGTGCGCTCGGCGCGACATTGGGAGTCGTACAGCAGGACCCGGATAATTATTTGAAGCGCAGCGTCGGGACTAAGACTTTATCCGATGCAGAGATCGAGGCGCTGCTGGCTTCACGAGGTGCCGCCCGCGTCGCAAAGCAATTCGCGCAATCCGATCGGATTAGGGATCTACTGACCGCGGCGGGAGTTTTGCTCGAGGATAAGCCGGGAGGCCGCACGGAATGGCGGCGCGCCTAGGCGCCGTCATTCCGTGCGCTGCTAGTCGTAGCGGCGAGAGGCGAAGATCCCGACCGCCAAGCCTACCAGCGCAGCGATTCCAATGACTTGCCAGGGATTGTCGCGGACGAAAGTATCGGTTCGTTTGCCGACGTGTTGCGCCTGATCCGCGAGTTGCGAGGCGGTGTCAGCCACCGCGCTCTTGGCCGCAGCCAAGGCGATTTTTACCTTGGCTCGAACTTTCGCGATATCTGGCGAGTCGACGTCCTTCAACGCCTTGGTCAGATCCTCGACATTATCGAGGAAGCTTTTCACTTGACCATTGGCGTAGTCACTGACGCCCTTTGCGGTATCCGATGCTGTTTGCATTGCGTTCCCCTTAGACCCGGCGGCCCAGGCTGATCAAGAATGTAACGATGGCACCGATCAAGAACACGATGAAAAGGATCTTCGCGATGCCGGCTGCGCCGACCGCGATTCCACCAAAGCCAAAGAACGCGGCAATCAACGCGATAACGAAGAAAACAACGGCATAGTGAAGCATGTGCGCACCTCGAATGATTCTTAAGCAGCAGTCTGCGGGTGGCGGAAAGTATCTGGAAATCAATTCGTTATTGCAGTCGGTGCGCGGCTTTGCCAAGCGTAGGACATACCCCACGGAATTAACTCCATGAAAGCGCTGCTGATCGTGTACCACTCGATGACCGGCGGCCTGGTACTGGGAATCTTCTGACATGAGTCTGGCTACCACGGGAACGAATCCCGCCGTATGCTACGCCCCCATGAACTCGACAAACCCGCTCTCGTTCCTGCAGCTCCGTTCGCTTGCCAAGAAAAGCGGAGAGATGGAACTATCGCTGCAGGACACGTCGATCCCGGCGCCTGCCGCGGATGAAGTCCTGGTCAAGGTGGAGGCGGCACCGATCAATCCGTCGGATTTAGGATTGCTGCTTGCGAACGCCGATTGGAGTCATGCCAAAGTCTCTGGCACATCCCAGCTTCCAGTGGTGACAACCTCGCTGAGTGCCGATGCGGTGCAGGCTATGGCCGCGAGAATCGACATCTCCATGCCGGTCGGTAATGAGGGTGCCGGCCGCGTAACTGAGGCAGGATCCTCCGCGCCGGCGCAGGCCCTGGTGGGCAAAACGGTCGCGGTGCTCGGCGGCGCCATGTATGCACAATATCGATGCGTCAAAGTCAATCAATGCCTGGTGCTGCCGGAGGGAGCGACTGCCGCTGAGGGGGCGTCCTGTTTCGTCAATCCGATCACGGCCTTAGGGATGGTTGGCACGATGCACCGTGAGGGCCACAAGGCATTGGTGCATACGGCGGCGGCCTCCAACCTTGGACAGATGCTCAACCGGCTTTGCCTGGCCGATGGCATCAGCCTCGTGAATATTGTCCGCAAGCAGGAACAAGAGGGCGTGTTGAAGGCGGCCGGCGCCCTCCACGTGTGCCGGACAGATTCGCGCACATTTCTGCAAGACCTCACTGACGCATTGGCAGCGACCGGTGCCACGATTGCCTTCGATGCCATAGGCGGCGGCCCATTGGCAGGGCAAATCCTCGGTTGCATGGAAGCGGCCGTCAATCGTGGCGTGACGGTGTACAGCCGCTATGGATCGACTACTCACAAGCAGGTGTATTTATACGGCTCGCTGGATATGAGTCCTGCGGTGCTCAATCGAAACTATGGAATGGCATGGGGGATTGGCGGCTGGCTGGTCACGCCATACATTGAAAAGATCGGCCCGCTGGCATTTCAGGAACTCAAGGAACGGGTGGCCAGAGAACTTAAAACCACCTTTGCGAGCCATTATTCACAGGAAATCTCCCTGACAGAAGCATTGCAGCTGGATGTCATCGCCGCATACTCCAAACGCGCCACCGGCAAGAAATTCCTGATCAATCCTAATAAAAGCGTCTAGAAGCGCGGCGGCGTGCGCGCATGCGCCACCGTCTCGAATCCCGAACCCAGTTTGATGAGAGTCGGTTCGCTGAAAGCCGCGCCGAAGAAAGACAAGCCAACCGGCAATCCGCGGAACAAGCCTGCCGGCACCGTAATGTGCGGGTAGCCTGCGATCGCAGCGGGCGAGGAACAGCCGCCGGTATCAGAATCTCCATTCACCGTGTCAATCAGCCAAGCGGGACCGGAGGTGAGCGTCACCATGGCGTCGAGTTTGTGCTGCGCCAGCACTGCATCAATGCCATGGCTGCGGGTCGCTTTCAAACAGGCAGCGCGAGCGTCCTGATAGGCTTTTTCGGTCAGCGGTCCTTTCGCTTGCGCTTGCCGCAGCAGTTCTTGGTCGAAAAGCGGCATCTCGGTATCCCGGTGGGCCTCATTGAAACTGATAAGCGCCGCAAGAGAGCGCACCGGGAAAGTGGGCGGTAGGCGCCGAAGATAGGCATTCAGATCCGTCTTGAATTCGTACAACAGCACTTGTTGTTCGGGGACGCCCGTCGAACCGTGCATCGGCAAATCCGCCGGATCGATAATCTCGGCGCCTGCGCTCTTCAGCCTTGCGATGCACTCATCCAGAAAGGCATTAAGAGGAGTGTTGTCGGCAAAGAACTTGCGGGCGATCCCGAGACGCGCGCCCTTCAAACCGTTCGGATCGATGTACCGGGCATAGTCGGTTTGGAACCGATCGCCGACCGCGGCGCTCGCCGGATCGTTTGCATCCAGTCCCGACATCACCCCCAACATCACGGCGGCGTCGCGAACGCTGCGAGCTAAGGGTCCAGCGGTATCCTGGCTATGCGAGATCGGTGCGATGCCGTTACGACTGATGAGACCGACGGTCGGTTTCAGTCCGACGATGCCATTGATTGAGGCGGGGCTGACGATGGAGCCGTCAGTCTCCGTGCCTACCGCAACGGCGCATAGGTTCGCGGAGACCGCGACCGCAGAGCCCGAGCTTGAGCCCGAAGGCGTGCGATCGGTCGCGTACGGATTGCGGCACTGGCCGCCTCGAGCGCTCCAGCCGCTCAGTGAATGTGTCGAGCGAAAGTTGGCCCACTCGCTCAAATTCGTCTTGCCCAAAATCACGGCGCCCGCCGCGCGCAAGCGTTCGACCAGCGGCGCATCCTTGGGCGCATACCAACCCGCGAGTGCCAGCGAACCGGCCGTCGACATCATGTGATCGGATGTCTCAACATTGTCTTTGATGAGGACGGGCACGCCGTGCAAAGGCCCGCGCGCACCGCGCGTCTTGCGCTCGACATCGAGCGCGGCCGCCATGTCGAGCGCGCGAGGATTGGTTTCGATCACGGAGCCCAAGTTGGGGCCCCGCCGGTCCAGCTTGTCGATCCGCGTCAAATAGCTCTGTGTGAGCTGCTGCGAGCTCAGGCGCCCGTCGGCAAAGGCGGCTGCAATACTGCTAAGCGATAATTCCTCCACCGGATCGGGGGAAGAGTGAGCAGCAGATGTCGAGGTGGACGTCGTCTGTTCGGCTCCGGCGGCCGCCGCGCCGGCCCCCCCCCCCCCCAACCCGCCCCGATACAATTTTTGTGTGCCATTTGGTTGGTGACATGCGGTATTTGGAGATAGCGGGATATTGT
>JBEPVT010000026.1:0-54615 GCA_041690895.1 Gammaproteobacteria bacterium | reverse complement strand
GTTCATCCCGTTCCAGCTGATCGGCGGCATTGAAGGCAAGCTGTTCAAGGAATTCACCGTCACGCTGTCGGTAGCGATCCTGATCTCGCTGGTGATCTCGCTGACGACGACGCCGATGATGTGCGCACGGCTGGCCGGACGCAATCCGCGCAGCAGGTCGTCCCACTGGGGCGATGCCTTCGAGCGCGTCTTCCGCGAAGTGACGCGCCGGTACCAGCGCTCGCTCGCCTGGACGCTAGACCACGGTCGCCTGATGCTGTGGATTCTGCTAGCCACGGTGGCATTGAATGTCTTTCTCTACGTCGTGATCCCCAAGAGTTTTCTGCCGCAGCAGGACACGGGGCAGTTGCGCGGCGGCATCCGCGGCGACGCGTTCTCCTCGTTTCAACTCATGAAGGGCAAGCTCACGCAGGTCGTCGACATCATCCGCGCCGATCCGGCGGTGGCCACGGTCGTGGGTTCGGTGGGTGGCGGTGGTCGCGGCGGCGGCGGCGGAAGCGCCAGCGCAAATGTGAGCATCCAGCTCAAGACCCTTTCGGAGCGCCACGATTCGGCGGAGCGCGTCATCGCCCGGCTCCGTCCGAAGATGGCGCAGGTCACCGGCGTGCAGTCATTTCTGCGGGCCGTGCAGGACATCGGCGGTGGCGGCGGCGGACGTTCGGCCAATTCCGAATACCAGTACACGCTGCTGGGCGACGATCTCGACGAACTGCGCGACTGGTCCGCGAAACTGCGCATGGCGCTACAGGACGTGCCCGAGGTCACCGATGTCGACACCGACCTGCAGCCAGGCGGGCTCGAGACAGACCTGATCGTCGACCGCGATGCCGCCGCGCGGCTCGGGCTGACTACCGCACAGATCGACAACACGCTCGGCGATGCCTTCGCGCAGGCGCAGGTGTCGACGATCTACAACCCCTACAGTCCGCAGCAGTACCACGTCGTCATGGAAGTCGCGCCCGAGTTCTGGCAGCATCCCGACGTGCTCGACCAGCTCTACGTCAGTACCGCCGGTGGCGCGGTCAGCGGCACGCAGGCGACGCAGGCGGTGGCGGGAACAACAAAGCTTAAAACCGGCACGGTCGCGAACAGCAGCGCGAGTGCCAGCGCGAGCGTGATCGCGCAGGACACGGCACGCAATGCGGCCTCCAATTCGCTTGCCAACGCGGGGCGCGGCAATACCTCTACAGGTTCGGCCGTCAGTGTCGCGCGCGAGGCGGTCGTACCTTTCTCGGCCTTCAGCCACTTTGCGACCGGCACAACCGCGGTCGACGTCAACCACACGGGCACTTCCGCCTCGACCGACATCTCCTTCAACCTGCCGGAGAACGAATCGCTCAGCGCTGCGCTTGCCGCCATCGATCGAACGATGGAGCGCATCCACGTGCCGGCGACGATTCATGGTGGTTCGTACGGCACGGCGCGACTTTTCCAGCAGAATTCCGAAAACCAACCGCTGTTGCTGCTGGCTGCGTTTGCCGCGATCTATGTCGTGCTGGGCATCCTCTACGAGAGCTATAGCCATCCGCTGACGATCTTGTCGACATTGCCGTCTGCAGGTATCGGCGCGTTGCTGGCATTGCTGGGGACGGGAAACGAGTTCAGCCTGATCGCGTTCCTTGGCATCCTGCTGTTGATCGGCATCGTCATGAAGAACGCGATCATGATGATCGACTTCGCGATCGACGCGCAGCGCAGCCAGGGGCTGAAGCCGCGCGCCGCCATTGCGCAGGCCTGCGCGCTGCGGTTTCGCCCCATCATGATGACCACCTGCGCGGCGATCTGTGGCGCGCTGCCGCTAGCACTGGCCTCGGGCGATGGCACCGAAATGCGCCGCCCGCTCGGCATCGCCATGGTCGGCGGCCTGCTCGTCAGCCAGGTGCTGACGCTGTATACGACGCCGGTCGTATATCTCCACATCGACAGGCTGCGCACCCGCAAGGCCAGGCGCGCTGCTGATCTTACTGTCTAGGCTCGCCGTTCTCGTTGACGATGATCGTGCTGCCCGGGGGCGAGGTCATCTGGACGCGGTGATCGACGTCGTGGAACCGATAGTTCACGTCCCAGTATTCGGGAGCCGCGTTGCTGGCGCTGTCGCAGCGCTGCACGTCGGCACTGCGGACCTCGCTGTCGCGTCCCTGGTTCGAGCCAATGGCCGCGCCGGCAATCGCGCCGCCTGCCGTCGCGGCATCGTTGCCACGGCCGGCGCCGAACTGGTGGCCGATGACGCCACCAATCACCGCGCCGATGACACCGCCGGCAACGTTGCGCGAGCCGCGGCTCTGCTCAACCTGGCCACGCTCGACCCAGCAGTGGCGGCCCGATTCAGCGACTACCGCATGAACTGAAGTGACGTCGGCTTCATACACTCTTTCGTTCGGCCGGCGTCGGTATTGATAGTCCGCCTGCGGCATCGGATCCGGCGCATCGGTGTAGTGACCGTGTTTGCCGACACGCCGCACGGAGGACACGCGGTCGTTCATGCCCATACCGGCGAGCGATCCATAAGCGCCTTCGCGCAGCGCGACACAACGGCCGCCGAAGCCCACGGCCTCGCAGGCTTCCCAGCGGCCGCGATCGACGACGGCCGATGAGGCGCGATCGTTGAAGCCGCTGCCGCGAAAATCGGGCACGGCCTGATCGGTCGTGAACGCGCGACCTCGAAAGCCCTCGCCTTCGTAGAAAGTGATCTGCGCGCTCGCGGAGATGCTCAGCAGCAGCGCTGCAGCGCCAACGGAAAATTTTATGCAGGTGTTCATGGTGGCCTCCAGTTGACGCACAGGATGGTTCGCGTGAAGCGAGGCCTCCGTTCGATACCGCACACTGTTGCGAATTGAGGGACTACGCCGACAGCGGATTCCTTCAGCGCTCGATGGGCTGCCGGGCCTGCTCGACATCGATGAACAAGCGGCGGATCACCGGATACCGCTCGCGCACCTGTTTCTCCAGCGATTCGATGACGGCGGCAGCGCGGTCGGTTTCCGTGCCGCTCTCGAAACTCAGCTGCATCGTGACCAATACCTCATCGGGTCCGATGTACATCGACAGCACCGCGCCGACCGAGCGCACGCTGGGCTGTTGCCGCGCGAAGGCGCGGATAGCGCGCGCCGTCTCGGGGCGCAAGCCTTCGCCGATCAGCAAACCGCGGGATTCGCGGATCAGCGCCACGGCGATGGCGGCAAGCAGCAGTCCGATCAGCACGGACGCCAGCGCGTCGTACAGTGGCGTGTGCAGCGCAACGCTGAACCCGATGCCGAGCGCGGCAATCACGATGCCGCACAACGCGGCACCATCCTCGGCGAGCACCGTATAGTTGGACGGATCTTTGCTCGCGTGCAAAGCATCCCAGAAAGGCCTGCCATTCAATCCCCGCAGGAATTGCCGCAACGCGACCATGAAACTGATGCCCTCGAACAGTGCGGCGGCACCCAGCACGATGAAACTCCACATTGGTTTCTCGAGCGGCTTCGGGTGCAATAGGTGCATCACGCCCTGATACACCGACACGCCGCCACCGAGCGCGAAGATCAGCACCGCGACGATCAGACTCCAGAAGAACAACTCCTTGCCGTGACCGAATGGATGTTCCTCGCTGGGAGGCCGCTGGCTCAAGTTCAAACCCATCAGCAACAACACGCTGTTCAGCGTGTCGACGGTGGAATGGACGGCCTCCGACAGCATCGCCGCACTGCTTGTGACACCCGCCGCGAGGAACTTGGTTACGGCGATCGCCGCGTTTGCGGCCAGCGCGGCAAATACGGGCACTTTTGAAGGCACGGTGATGTTCTACTAAAGCCGGGCGCGCGCCGACTTGTAGCTGCGTTGCGCGCCGACCGGCTTACGCGCTGGACCATACCGCCGCTGGCAGTGGTCGCAGAAGAAGCTGCGGCGATCAGTCCTGCCGAGCCAGGCACGCGTGAGCTTTCCACCGCAGGCAGGACAAATGCCCCTGTTGTGCACCTGCCAGTGCTTGCGCAATACGAAACGGCGCTTCCACTCGAGGAACTCGCAGCTGTACTGGCGCGCCTGCTCGACGATGGCGCGTAACTTTTCCGCAGGCAGCGCGCCTACCATCGACAGCGGATGCACCTTCACGCGAAACAGCACCTCGTTCTTGATGATGTTGCCGACACCAGCGAAGACGTGCTGGTCGAGCAGAGCGTCGCAGATGAACGATTTCGGCTGGCTCCGGAGCTTCTTGCGCGCGGCGGCCGCATCCCAAAGCTCCGACATGACATCGCCGCGCCAGTCATAGCTCTCCGCGAGCGGACCTTCCACCAGCCGCACCGCGCAGCTGTAGAGATTGAGTTCACCGCGGCGGAACTGCAATCGCAAGCGTGGCTCGCGCTCCTTCCTCTCGTCTATTGTCCAGCTGCCGAACATGAGAAAATGGATACGCACCGCCACCTGCGGTAACTCGATCAGGAAATGCTTACCCCAGCTGCGGAAGGCCACGACCTTTTGACCGACGAGCCGGCGCATGTCGATCTTCGCATTACCCTCCGCCGCCATGACCTTCTGCTTCGAGAAGCGTGCCACCTGTTCGCGAAGCAGGACAATGGAAGGACCCTCCGGCACGGCAGACCTCGCTTCAGCCGCCGCCCGAAGCAATCATTGCGCTCGCCGCGATGCCCATGACGGCGGTTGCGAACCAGCCACAGAACTTCCAGGGACGCGTCAGCTGGAAGCGCCCCATGACTTTCCGGTTCGCGCCCATCGACATCAGCAACGCCATGACAGGCACGGCAACGATCCCATTGACAATTGCTGCCCAGATCAGCGCCGTCATCGGATTGAGCGAAGTGAAGTTGGCGACTGCTCCCAGCAGTACCGCCACGCCGATCGTGGCGTAGAACGCTTTCGCCTGCAGCGGTTGGCGTGCAAGGCCGACCGGCCACCGCCGCGCTTCGCCGACCGCATAGGCCGCCGAGCCTGCCAGTACCGGAACCGATAACAGCCCCGTGCCCACGATGCCGGCTGCGAACAGCGCCGACGCGAAGTGGCCGCCGGCCGGCCGCAAGGCCGCGGCGGCCTGCGCGGCGCTCGTTACATCGAGCACGCCGCGGCTGTGAAGCGTTGCCGCGGCGGTAATCATGATGGCGAGCGCCACGAGATTCGAAAATCCCATGCCGATGACGGTGTCCAGATGGATGCGTGAAAGCGCATTGCGCCCCTGCTCCGGCCGCTTCTTCAACGGCTCCCGGCCCGCCGTGGCCTTCGTGTCCTCGACTTCCTGCGCCGCCTGCCAGAAAAAGAGGTAAGGACTGATCGTCGTGCCGAGAATGGCGACGACCATCAGCCAGAACTTCCGGTCCATCGAGAGCTTGGGCCAGACCAGGCCCTTCAATACGTCCAACCATGGCACGTCGATGACGAACAGCGACACGAAGTAGAAGAACAGCGCGAGCGTCAGCCACTTGAGCACGGCAACGTACTGCGTGTGCTTGAAGTACATTTGCCCGGCGACGCAGAGCGCGCCAAATAGCGCAACGTAGACGCCAACCGGAATGGCCGGGAGGAGCAGCTTGCTCGCCGCGCCCATCGCGCCCAGGTCCGCACCAATGTTCAGTGTGTTCGCGATGAACAGCAGTCCGACGATTCCCTGCAGGATCCAGTTCGGGTAGTGCTGGCGCAGGTTGCCGGCAATGCCTCTGCCCGTGACGCGACCAATGCGCGCGCTGATCGCCTGGATAACGACCATCAACGGATACGTCAGCAGCAGCGTCCAGCACAGCACAAAACCAAACTTCGCACCGGCCTGCGAGTAGCTCGCAATGCCGCTCGGATCATCATCCGCGGCACCGGTGATCAATCCCGGCCCCAGCGATCGCCACCACTTCGCCCGTCGTGCCATCGATCCAGAGTAGGTCGTCGCGGGCGGGCCGTGCTGACGGCGAATGACTCTACCGCGATAGTGCCTTGTCCTACAGCCAAGCTTTGCGTGGTGAGGACAATGAACGTGCTGGTCGCGCTCTTGCGTTCAGCCGAACCAACAGGAGAATTAGCTCATGCCGACAGCAAGCGGACACACATCGGTCATTCGTGCCAAGAAAGTCCTGGGCACCGCGGTCAAGGACGATTCGGGCGACGAGATTGGCGTCGTCGAGGACATCGTGCTCGACAAGCTCTCGAACAACATCATGTACGCCGCCGTAAGCTTCGGCGGATTCCTCGGCATGGGCGAGAAGTACCACCCGCTGCCCTGGAGCCTGCTCAAGTACGATGCCACCGACGGCAACTACGTGGTGTCGGTGACTAAGGAGCAGCTCAAGGGCGCGCCCGCGTACGAGCTCAAGGAGTTGACGCAGGGTGATGGCGCGGCATTCCGCAATGCTGCGTTCGATTACTACAAGGCGCCGCGCTACTGGCAATAGCGGCTGACGGGCTTGCGCCAGCCGAATCCGCGGGTGGTTCGGGTGGCGCGAGTCCTGGCGCTACCCATGTGGAGGCGCATCTTCGCCCGCGCTCCCCCTCCTCCACGCCATGAGCTGAAGGGGGCGACGATCATGGTGATCGAGAGTGATTTCTACCAGGCTTCCGAAACCGGGAAGGCATTGGAACAGGCGGGGGCGTTGCTGTTGGGGCCGCACGGCACCGCGCTCGCAGCGCTGCAACGCATCGCATTTCAGTCGCCATCGTGCGCGGTGATCGACATCAATCTCGGCGATGGTGTGTTGTTCGGTGTGTCTGGCGCTTTGCGCGACAAGGGCGTACCGCTTTTGTTTGTCACCGACGCGAGCCCCGGCTCCATTCCACGGACTTTTGCCGACGTGCCGTTATTGAGAAAGCCGGTGCCGGCGGAACAGATTGTCGCCGCCGCGGCGCGGTTGCTCGCAGGCGCCATTGAAGGACTGCGCTGACATCAAATAGCGCCATCGTCCGTTGCGCTCACAGGGAGCGACCACGCCACACTAGCCTCTCGACCTATCATCGAGGAATTGCAATGAGCGCATCGACCCTGGTCAAAAATGCCGCGAACGCCGTGCTGAAAGTGCTTGCGCCGCAACCGGTGTACGCTGGCGATTCCGACCTCCTGGATACCCTGGGTAAGGAACACGACGAGGTCAAGTTGATGCTATCGGCGCTGTCGTCCGCAACGACTGCGGCCCAGCGCCGCTCGCTGGTCGAAAGAATAGCGCGCGCACTGGTGCCGCACACGGTGGCCGAGGGTAAGGTGCTGTATGCCGCGCTCGTGGCCGTGCGCGATACGGATGCGCAGGTCGATGGACAGGAAGGTTTGGTCGAGCACGAGCTCGCTGCCAGGACCCTGACGAAACTGCGTGGCATCAAGAACACGACTTCGCCCGAGCACAAGGCGACCGCGAAGGTGCTGCGTGAACTCGTCGAACACCACATCAAGGAAGAAGAGTCGAGCGTGTGGCGCGACGCGAGGAAGCATTTCTCCGACGAGGAGCGGCAGAAAATGAACGAACGCTATCTCGCGGCAAAGAAGCGCGTAAAAGCCTGATCGCGTCGCCCGGTCGCTGCCCATGAACGTACGAGCGCCCGCCCCGGAAAGCAGGGCGGGCAGTCACCCTGCAGTGGTCACTGCGAGCAAGATATTTATCGCCGGCGCTCTGGGCACGTTGCTCTACGTAGCGCGCACGGCATTCATTCCCGTCGTGCTCGCGTTGCTGTTCTGGTTGGTGCTTTCCGGACCGGTTGAGTCCTTGTGTCGCCGCCGCGTGCCGCGCGCATTGAGCGCAATCGTCGTAGTGGTGATCGTGCTGTCGGCCCTCGCAACCTTGGTCTTCCTGATGCGGAATCCTGCGCAGGAATGGTTTGCGCGCGCGCCACAGACTTTTGCGACGATCAGGCACAAACTCGGCCCTGTCTCACACTGGATCAACTACCTCGAGGACATACGCAAGAGTGCGACATCGCTGGTTCCCGCCAAACAGGCCGCACCGGCTCTGGCGGTCGTACCGGCGCCTACGGCGAGCACGCCGGTGGTCATTTTTACAGCCACTACGGGCGTGATGGTCAGCACGCTGACCTTCATAGTCGTCACGCTGTTCCTGCTGGCCGGCGGCCCACCGATGCTGGCGCACATGACCGCCGCCTTCATCGACAATCTGCACGCGTCCGGCGTGCGCGACTTGATCGAGAAGGTGCGCGTGCAGGTCGGGCATTACTACCTCGTCACGACACTCATCAACATCGGCCTCGGCATCGCGACTGGACTGGCGATGTGGGCCTGGGGCATGCCCACGCCCTACTTGTGGGGCGCGTTGGCCGCCATTGTTAATTACGTGCCGTATGGCGGTGCCGCCACGACGCTGACTGTTGTCACAATCGTCGCGATAATGTCGTTCGATACGCTGGGCCAGGTTCTCGGGGTAATGGGCACGCAGCTTTTGATCGCAACGATCGAGGGACAGATCGCGCAGCCGCTGCTCGTCGGAAAAAGACTGAACGTCAATCCTTTGGTGATCTTCCTCGGATTGTGGTTCGGCGGCATCTTCTGGGGCGTCGTGGGCATCATGCTGGCGACGCCAATCCTCGTGACGCTGAAGGTGCTTGCCGAGAACGCACACCACGGCCAGTCATTGCTGGAATTCCTCAGCCCAAATCCGGCTTCGTCGCGCACGCCTCGGCTGCGAAAGCTGGCGAGCCACCCGCCACCTTAAATGCCGCCGACAGCCGCTAGTGGCCGCTGCAACGCCGCGTCAGCGTGCGCGCTTACTGCTGAGTCGCCAGTACACCACTTGCCCTGCGATCGCGACGAGTGCGATCAACGAATTGGTGACGACGAAGACCGCGTCGTTTTTCATCGCACTGTACGTGATGAAACCGGCCGATGCGACCAATTGCCCGACGAACAACCACGGCGAGACGCCGACATCCGACTGGCTTTTCCATTGCGACCTGACTTGCAGCAACAAAGTGGCGAACAGGATCGCCGCACTGCTCCATCCGAAGACGTTGGCCATGACGACAGCATAGGGTCGGCTCGCCCCGGCGCCAAGCCGTGATATGCGCAGCGGTATTCGCCGACATCGAGATGGGTGGGGCGCTTACGGTTTGTAGGCGATGACTGCGCCTAATGTCGTTCCGAGACGATGCAGGAGCGATCCATGGTCAGAAAGTACAGCAAGGGTTCCAGCGGCAAAGTAGAAAAGGTGATGAAAGAGCGCAAGCGGGGAACGCTGAAAAGCGGCGGCTCGGGGCGCAAGGTCACCAGCAAGAAGCAGGCGATTGCCATTGGGCTTTCCGAGGCGCGCAAGGCCGGCGAGAAAGTGCCAAAGAAAAAGCGGGCGTAAGCCGACCCGGGAGTTTGCATGAGAGAGTTTACGCGCCGCGAAGTAGTTGCCGGAACGGTCATGCTGCTGGTCGGTGGCCGCAGGGCAGCCGCAGAAGTCATCTCGGGACGCATACCCTTCCATCCCTCTTCTGCGAGCGGGCACGCCGCCATCGGCGAAGGCTGGAAATTCCTCAGCGCAACTGAAGCCGCGACGCTGGAAGCCGTCGCGGACCGCATCATTCCGCCCGACACGGAAACGCCGGGCGGCAAGGATGC
The DNA here is from genome assembly GCA_041690895.1 of Gammaproteobacteria bacterium. Lineage (GTDB taxonomy): Bacteria > Pseudomonadota > Gammaproteobacteria > Steroidobacterales > Steroidobacteraceae > Bog-1198. The sequence goes on along the minus strand of JBEPVT010000026.1, from coordinate 45,095 downwards.
CGGCTGCGTCGTGTTTATCGACCGCCAGCTTGCAGGCGGATACGGCCAGTCCGAGGGACTGTACGAACAAGGTCCGTTCGAGAAGGGTCTCGACCAGCAAGGCCCGCAAGGGGACAAGAATCCGGCGCAGCAATACCGCACCGCGCTCGCCGGCATCGACGGCCTCGCGACCAAGCGCTCCGCCAAGTCGTTCACGGCACTCAGCGCCGATGAACAGGACACGCTCCTTAAGGGACTTGAAGATGGCTCACTGGCGATCGAAGGCATCGACAGCAAGACATTCTTCCTAAACCTTATTACCGACATGCAGCAGGGGTTTTTTGCCGATCCGATCTACGGCGGCAACCGCGACATGTGCAGCTGGAAGATGATCGGGTATCCCGGCGCGCGCTACGACTATCGCGACTGGATCGGGCGCCACAACGAAGTGTATCCCTATCCACCGGTCAGCATCGCGGGCCGCGCTGAGTGGACGCCACGGCGCTAGTCCATGCCTTCACTCCCGCATCGCGACGTCGTCATCATCGGTTTCGGCTGGACCGGCGCGATCATGGCGCAGGAACTCACCGACGCTGGGCTCGATGTCATCGCCCTCGAGCGCGGACCGTGGCGCGACACCGCCGATCTGCTGCCGAATACCGCGCAGGACGAGCTGCGCTATCGCATCCGGCATGAATTGTTCCTGCGGCCCTCGCAGTCGACTTTTACGTTTCGAAACAAGATGGACCAGCAGGCCCTGCCGGTGCGCAAATGGGGCGCGTTCATGCCTCCGAACGGCGTCGGCGGCGGCGGCGTGCACTGGAACGCAGAGACGTGGCGTTTCCTGCCCAGCGACTTCGTATTGCGCACGCACCTGACTCAGCGCTACGGAGCGAAGTTCCTGCCATCCGACATGACGATCCAGGATTGGGGCGTGACCTACGGCGACCTCGAGCCACATTACGATCGCTTTGAGTACCTGTGTGGCATCTCGGGCACGGCGGGAAACCTGCGCGGACAGATCCAGGAAGGCGGCAATCCCTTCGAAGGACCGCGCTCGCGCCCGTATCCGAATCCCGCCCAGCAGCAGCCGTATTCGCACACGCTGTTCGCCGAGGGCGCACGCAAGCTCGGCTACAAGCCGTTTCCGCAGCCATCCGGAAACATGTCGCAAGCGTACGTCAATCCGCTTGGCGTTCGGCTCGCACCCTGCACGTACTGCGGCTTCTGCGAATGGTTTCAGTGTGCGAACTATTCGAAGGCTTCTCCGCAAACGACGATATTGCCGGTGCTGCTGCGCAAACCCAACTTTACGTTGCGCAGCGAGAGCGAGGTGACGCGCATCAACGTCGACGCATCGGGCGAGCGCGCGACCGGCGTTACTTTCGTCGATGCGGACGGCACCGAGTGGGAGCAACCGGCAGATCTCGTCATCCTCGCGGCGTACTCGATCTTCAACGTGCAGATGTTGCTGCACTCGCGCATCGGTAAACCGTATGACCCGCAGCAGAACACGGGCGTCATCGGGCGCAACTTCACGCACCAGTGCGTCTCGGATGTCATCGCGTTCTTCGATCCCGAGAAGCACCGCTTCAATCCGTTCATGTCTTCGGGCGCAATCGGCATGTGCATCGATGAGTTCAATGGCGACAACTTCGATCATGGGCCGCACGGTTTCGTAGGTGGCGGTTACATGGGCAACACGCAGACCAACGGCCGCCCGATCGAGACGACGCCTGTGCCCGAGGGCACGCCCAAGTGGGGGGCCGACTGGAAGCGCGCCGTCAAGGACAGCTACCAGAGCGCGATCAAGCCTGGCACCGGCGTGCACGGCAGCATGTACAGCTACCGCGATGTTTATATCGATCTCGACCCGACGTACACCGACCGCTTCAGGCGACCGCTGCCGCGCATCACGATTGATTTCCATGAAAACGAGATCAGGCAGAACGCCTTCCTGACCGATCGCTTCGCCGAGATCTTCGCCGCGATGGGCGCGCAGAAGATCACGAAGGAATATCGCAAGGGACCGTACGACATCACCCAGTACCAAACGACGCACCTGAACGGCGGGGCCGTCATGGGCAGCAATCCACGGGATAGTGCATTGAACCGCTACCTGCAAAGCTGGGATGTATCCAACCTGTTCGTGCTCGGTGCGAGCGCCTTTCCGCAGAACGCGGGCTACAACCCCACGGGCACCGTTGCCGCCCTCGCCTATTGGGCGGCGGATGCAATCCGTACGCAGTACCTGAAAGATCCCCGGCCGCTGGTCCATGGGTAGCATCGCGGCGCGACTCCTCCTGGCACTGTGCCTGGTGCTCATAGCCTGCGGGTCGCTGCGCGCTGATCCCTCGCAGGTGGAACGCGGAAAGTACCTCGCAACGGCCGCGGATTGTTTCGCCTGCCATACGGATCCAAAAACGCAGATCGCCTATGCCGGTGGCCGCGGCGTGCGCACGCCATTTGGCACCGTCATCTCCGCGAACATCACGCCCGATTCGGAAACCGGCATCGGCCAGTGGACCGATGCGCAGTTTGACCAGGCCGTGCGCTTTGGCAAACGCGCTGACGGCGCGCACCTGTATCCCGCGATGCCCTATCCGTACTACCGCAAGCTGACGCGGGAACAGGTTCAGGATATCCGCGCGTACCTGAAGACGATTCCAGCCGTGCGGCTCAAGCCCCCGTCGAATGCTTTGCCGTTTCCGTTCAACATTCGCTTGATACTCGTGGTGTGGAATGCGCTGTTTTTCCATGACCAGCCCTTCACGGCCAATGCGGCGCAAAGCGATGCCTGGAATCGCGGCGCCTGGCTCGTGCAAGGGCCGGGTCACTGCGCGGCCTGCCACACGCCGAAGAACTTCCTGGGAGGCGACAAGCGCGCTGAACCGCTGCAGGGCGATGCCCTGCAGGGTTGGGTCGCGCCCGACATCACGCGCAACGCTGCGCGCGGCCTCGCGCATTGGTCGAGCGATGACATGATGGCGTTCCTCCGCAGCGGCCACAACGCGAGCGCTGCGGCCGGCGGACCGATGAAGGAAGTCGTCGAAGACAGCACTTCACATTTGAACGCCGCCGACCTCCAGGCGATGGCGGTTTACCTCGCCAGCTTCGCGTCGAAGGCGACGCTCCCAGGCGCTGTGCCACCGAGCGATCCCGTCATGAAAGCCGGCGCTGCGATCTTCGGCGACTTGTGCTCGGCCTGCCACACGCAACGCGGCACCGGCGTGCCGTACATGATTCCAGACCTGGCGGTTTCGCCCGCCGTGTCGGCGCACGATTCCGACGGCGTCGTGCATGTGCTGCTCTACGGCGCGCAAAGCGCCGCGACCCGGGCGGAGCCGACCGGCCCGGCGATGCCCTCGTACAGCAAGTTGCTGACCGACGAGCAGTTGGCGGCCGTGGCGACGTACGTGCGCAACAGCTGGGGCCACGCCGCGAAAGCGACGCGCGTCAGCGAAATCCAGACGGCCAGGAAGCATCCCGGAGATTGACGTTGCGGAGGCCTGATCTTCGTGGCCCCCGGAAGCGCTGACTGCACGCGACTGCTGATCGGCCGTCTCCTCGAGGCTGATTGCCTAGAAGTAGTCGGCGAGGACGATGTCCTTCGTCGAGCCGTCGGCCAGGGTCAGCGAAACGCGCGTGCCGGCCGGTTGAGTGGCCCAATGCGATGTTGCTGAGTTGCGGTAGCCCGCATCGATCTTGTGGCCGTCGATGGCCGTTATCTCCATGCCCTCCTTCCACGCACTTTGTTCGGCCGGGCTTCCCGGGGCAACCATCAGGACTTTCAGCCGATCGCCTGCTGGCTGCGCGATGATTCCCGCGCGGTTCCTGGGGAACGGCTGCGCTGCTGCTTTGGGATCGGCCACGAGCCAGATGGCGTCCTGCGCGTAGTCGGTGAGCAACCGGAATCGACTGAACACCGGCAGCCCGATGCTCCCTCCCATCCGATCGGAGTTGAGCGTGCTGTCAGCCGGATCCGGGAAATCAGCCGGCACGTCGACCACACTCAGACCGCCGATAGAAATCGACTTCAAGGTGGCGTATATCGGCCTGAACATGCCTCCGACGCCTGCGCTCAATCCACGGGATTGTCGCCGACCCGCCAGCAACTGCATTCTGTCACGGTAGAACGGGTAGATAGTCATGGGCGAGTTGCTGCCCAGGTCAAAATCGAACTGGATGGCATTGCGGCCCTCGATCGACACGGGCACTGTGCGGTTTCCGCCATGACGTCCAAGCGGCACACGCACCGCACCGGACGGAACCGCGTGCTGATCGCGCTCGCGAAATGCAATCCTGCGATTCGGAAAGTCGATGTCGACGATCAACTGGTTGAAGACTTCCTTGCCCAGGATCAGCGGCAAGGGATGTTCAAGCTGCTGTGCAATGCCAGACAGGTCCATGACACCGGCCGTGATGTCGTGCAACTCGAGCGCGCCGATTTGCACATCGATGTGCGGCGCCAACTGCATCATGGCCTGCCCGCCCGTTCCCCCGACCGGAACCGCGCCACTGAGTTGCGCGCCAATCAAGTTGGCCGTGACCTTGTCGAGAACCGTGATATCTGCGCCGCTGTCCAGCACAAGCGTGGTTGCGCGACCATTGATAATTGCCGCCACGAATATCTGGTCATTGTTGAAGAACTCGAACGGCACCCAGGCGGTGGAATGTTGACCTGGGGCAAAGGCCCAGCTGCGCTTTGGAGCCGGTGGCGCGAAAAGCATGGCGTTCATGACCGGGTTGATATCGACCGACGACAGCTGCCTGATTTCATCGCCATCTGGATTGGAGTGGGTGACCCGTTGCTCGAATGCCATACGCACGCCGGAAATATTCCTCCAGTCGGCGTAGCGCACCAAACGCGTGGCCCGATCCTGGGTGATGCGTTCGCCCACCAGTTCACCCGTTTGCGCGTCAAGCAGCAGATCGTATGTATCGGTGCCGCCGAAACCCAGCCGCACGACAGTGCATGAACGTCCATCGAGCTGTTCGCTGCCGAGGAGCTGATAGCTCATTCCCGCGTGGGGCTTCACCAGGTCGGCAAACGCGAGCGCGATCGCGCGCCGGTCTTCCTGCCCGTGATCCCCGAGCTCTTCGAGTTGCCCGCTGGCATTCGTGGTCCAGTTCGAATGTGCGGTGACGGCTTCGGATAACTGCAGCGGGCCCAACGACAGGTTCTCCCGCAACCGACCCTCGCGACCGAGCCAGCGCTCAAAAGTACCGTCGACTTCGCCAACGCGAATACGGCCGATTTCGTGCACGGATTGCAACGCCTCGAATCGCGCTCCGCCACGCCATGCCACGTACTTTGAGAGCGCTTCCCGCGCCTCATCCGCCCGGGCCGGTACCGGCCCGAGTAGCATTACCGCGACCAGCGCGAGCAACGCAATCAAGCGTGAAATCAAGCTGGAGCCCTCCGGCCCGCATTATCTCACCAGATGTGCACGCGCTGCTGCGCTGGCACGTAGAGCTTCGCACCCTCCGGAACTTTGAACGCCGCGTACCACTCATCGATGTTGCGCACGACGCCGTTCACGCGGAATTCCGCCGGGCTGTGCTCGTCGGAGACGATGCGGGTACGCAGCGCTGCTTCGCGCATGACTTCGCGCCAGCCCTGCGCCCAGCCGAGAAACACGCGCTGCTCGCCGGTGAACCCGTCGAGTTCCGGTGCGTCCTTGCCTTGCAGCGAAATCCTGTAGGCCTCGAGCGCCGCGTTGAGACCGCCGAGATCGGCGATGTTTTCGCCAATCGTGTTGGCGCCCTTGATGTGCACGCCGGGGAGCGGTTCGAAGGCGTCGTACTGCGAGATGATTTCCTGGCCCAGCTTCTTGAATCGATCGACGTCTTCCGCCGTCCACCACTGATTCAGCCGCCCGGTCTCATCGAGCTTTGCGCCCTGATCGTCGAAACTGTGGCTGACCTCGTGCCCGATGACGCCACCGATTGCGCCGTAGTTGATGGCCGGATCAGCCGCAGGATCAAAAAACGGCGGTTGCAGGATCGCGGCGGGAAACACCACGGCGTTGAACGTGGAGAGATTCTCTGCATTGACTTCCTGTGCCTGCAGGCCCCATTCACTGCGATCGACGGGCTGGTCGAGCCGATTCATGCGCCGGCTCCAATCGTGGGCCAGCGAGCGCTGCTCGTTGCCCTTCGGATCGTCGGCCCGAATTTCCAGGCCATCGTAGTTCTTCCAATGATCCGGGTATCCGACCATGACGCGGAATGAGGCGAGCTTGCGCAGCGCGGCCTCGCGCGTTGCCGGCGACATCCACGGGAGCTTGGCAATCCTGACCTTGTAGGCGGCGAGCAGGTTGTCTGTGAGGACAGTCATTTTCGCCTTCGCGTCGGGACTGAAGTGCTGCGCCACGTAAAGCTGGCCCAGCGCATCGCCGATCGAGTTGTCGACGGCGTTGATCGCGCGCTTCCAGCGCGCCCGCTGCTGAGGTTGCCCGTTCAGGACGTGTCCCCTGAACTCGAACGCAGCATCGTCAAAGGCTTTGGGCAGGATGTCCGCGTAGGCGTCCAGGTAGTGAAAAGTCAGGTAGGCGCGCCAGGTCGCGACCGGCGTGCGGTCGAATAGTGGCGCGAGTTTCTCGATTGCGGTGTCTTCCGCCACGACGAAGTGATCGTAGCCGGCCGGAATGCCGCTCACGGCGAGCATCGCGTCGGTGGGGTATCCGGATGTCATCTGCAGCAGTTCGCTGCGCGACTTCGGATGATAGGTGGCGTCGTAGTCGCGTTGCTGGTCGTAGGGCCAGGAATCCCGGGCTGTCTCCGTCTCGAGCGCCAGGATTTCGCTGGCCCGCTGTGACGCATTCGGGTAGCGCACCAGCAATAGCATCTCGGTGATGTACGTCTTGTATTTTTCCCGGATGGTCGCAAACGACCTGGACGGATCCAGGTAGAAATCGCGGTCAGGCAGCCCCAGCCCGGACTGCGAGACCTGGATGATGTATCGGTTGGGCTGCTTCGGATCGACGGCCGGGTAGTACGCGATCGGGCCGCCGAGCGGCTGATCGGGCCTCGCCATGAATTGCCCGACCTCGAGATGCGATTTGAGTTGCGCGATGCGCGCGAGGTCGTCTTCCGCGGGCTTGAGGCCGGTTGCTTCGATCGAAGCCGTATCGAGGTAGGCCTTGTAGAAATCCGCTACTCGCCTCGCATCGGTACCCGACGCCGGGGGCGCGCCCAACAAGCCATCGACGATCGACTTGAGGTCCGTCTCCGCCTTGGCGATCAAGGCGTCAAATGTGCCCCAGCGAGAGCGATCCGCCGGAACGGGAGTGTTCTTGATCCAGCTGCCGTTGGCGTAACGGAAAAAGTCATCGCCGGGTTGCACCGATTTATCGAGCGCGGCCAGGTCGAATCCCCAGGTGCCGATTGCTGGCATGGTGGATGCCGGTGTCGCCGGAGTCACCGTGGTCGCCAGCGCGCTGGCCCCGACCTGGATAGAACCGATGGCCAGCATCACGGGTATGATCTTGCGCATAGTGGTCTCGCAGCCCCTTTGTTGATTGCATTATTTCATATATGGACCCGTACATGAAATATTAGTTCCATGGTGACGACGAAAGACTTACAGGAGAGACAGACGATGAAGGTTTACTGGATTTCGCGCCGCGACCAGCTCGAAGCCATCGCCAGCCCGGCTCGGCAGGACATATCGGACCGCCTGAGCGCCATCGGTCCCTGCACGGTCGCCGTCCTGGCCGCTGCGCTGGGGTATCGCCCCACCGCGCTGTACCAGCACCTGGTGGCCTTGAAACGCGTGGGCCTGGTCAAGACCGTTGCAGCGCGCGGCGGCCGGGGCCGCCCCGCCACCCAGTTCCAAATGATCGCCCCGCTGATCCGCTGGGCGCGCGCACCGCGCATTCGCCGGAACCGCGCTCCAATGGCCCGCGCGGCCAACGCCATGGCGGCGCGTGCGGCCAAGGACTACGCCCGGGGATTCGATGTGCCGCACTGGACACTTGAAGGCCCAGGGCGAAATCACTGGATGTTCCGCCTCGTCGCGCGGCTCTCAAAACCCCGCCTGAAGCGGATCAACAAGCTCCTCGATGACGTCGCGCGCCTGGCCTACACGCCCGATCCGAAGGGCGGTCCGCTCGTCAGCGTGGCTTGCCTGCTCGCTCCGATTCCGGAGCGCGCTCAACGCGCGCCTCATGCACGCGTCAAACGCGCAAGGTCGGTTCGCTGACCGGCGCACACGGCTGTGGCTGTGCCCTGATGAAGGGGCCTTTTTGGTCCTTTGGCACCGCCGCGCGACGGCTCCTGCGCCAAAGGCAGTGCAGGGTCAAAGCGCCACTGAGCGATGCGAGCGTCGCAAAATAGGCGGCAGGTCCGCCACTGGACATCAAACTGGTGACCAGCAAGGGCCCGATGATGGCCCCAGCGCCATCGAGCAACAGCAACGCGCTGCTCGCCGCGACCATCTGCGCGGGTTCAAGCCGATCATTGACGTGCGAGATGCCCAGCGAATAGATCGTCAAGGTCAGTCCACTGAATATGGCCGACAAAACCAGGAAAATCGCCCGCGGCAATTCTGGAAATACCACGATCGCCACGGCCGCCGCCGTCGCGAGCGCGCAGACGGCAGCAATGACGGCGCGGCGATCGAAGCGATCAGCCAGTGCACCCACCGGATACTGCGTGGCTACGCCAGCAAAAATATTTGCGGCCATGAAGATCGCAATGTCCGGCGTGTCCTGGCCCGTGAGCCGCGCATACACAGGACCAATCGAGAAAATGATGGAGCTGATTACGCCGGCCACGATGACGGCCGCGACACCGAGCGGTGACAGCCGGTAAAGATGTCGCATGGGAACCGCGCGCGGCACGACGACTTCCGGGCTGGCCTGTGACGAGAGCAGTGTTGGCACGACGGCCACGCAGATCAAGCCCGCTGCCAACATGAACGGCGCAGACGTTGCCGGATTCGACAGCAGCAGCAGGAACTGGGCAGCGCCCAACCCAACGTACAGCACGACCATGTACGCGGCGAGCAGTCTCGACCGGTTGGTCCGCGTCGCGGCGCCATTCAACCAACTTTCCGCGACGACGTAGATCGCTGCGAAGCACAGCCCCGTCACCAGGCGCATGGCGGCCCAAGCCACAGGCCCCACGAATCCAGCCTGGATGAGCGTTGCCGCGCTCGCGACTGCGGCGAAGGCAGCGAACACGCGCACATGTCCGACGTTGCGGATCAGGCGGGGCGTGGCGATCGTGCCCACGAGATAACCGACGTAGTAACACGCCATGACGATGCCCGTGACCATCGTCGGAAACGCTTCAAGGGTGGCGCGTATGCCCAGGAGCGTGCCTTGCAGGCCGGCGCCCAGCATCAGCACGCCCATGCCCAGCAGCAGCGGCCAGGTCCGGGTGATCGTATTCAGGGGCACGATATTTGGGCCAAGTGCCGCTACAGGTCGAGCCAGCGGCCGCCGTTCGCCGAGCTCTCTACGGCCGCGGCGATGAACCGCATGCCGCGCAGTCCATCGTGCACAGTCGGGTAACCGCCCTGCACGCTCTCGCCTTGCGACAGGCGGCGCAGGTCGGCGATCACTGCGCGGTACAGCACCGCGAAGGCTTCGAGGTAGCCTTCGGGGTGACCGGCGGGCAGGCGCGCGGCACGCTTGCTCTCCGGCGACAACGCACTGCCACCGGTGCGCAGGCGCTGCCACGGTTCGCCGCCTTTTTTCAGCAAAAGCGTGTTGGGCTCCTGCTGATGCCACTCGATTCCGGCTTTCGATCCATACAGGCGAATGCTCAGATTGTTTTCCTCGCCACACGCCACCTGCGAGCAACTCATCGTGCCCTTGCCGCCGCCTTCGAGCCGCAACAGGATATTGGCGTCATCATCCAGCAGCCGACCCGGCACGAAGCGGCTCAGATCGGCACACAGCGAAGAAATCTTCTTGCCGGTGATGAATTCAAGCAGGTTCTGCGCGTGCGAGCCGATGTCGGCGATGCATCCCCCTAAGCCTGCGCGGCTCGGGTCGTTGCGCCAGGCGGCTTGCTTGTTCGTCGCCGGATCGATCGCGTCCATCAGCCAGTCCTGGTGATACTCGACGACGACCTTTCGCAGTTCGCCGAGCTCGCCGCGGTGCATGCGCTCGCGCGCCTCGCGAACCATTGGGTAACCGGTGTAGTTGTGCGTCAACGCAAACAGCGCGCCGCTGCGCTCGACCAGTTCGACCATCGCCTCGGCGTCCTGCAACGAGTGAGCCAACGGTTTGTCGCAGACCACGGGCAAACCACATTCCAGGAAGGCGCGCGCCACCGGATAGTGCAGGTGGTTCGGCGTGGCGACGATCACGAAGTCGATACCGTCCTCACGCGAGCCTTCCGCACGCGCCATCTCCTCGAACGAATCGTAGCTGCGCTGCAGATTCCACGCCGCGGCGCTCTCACGCGCGATGCGCGGATCGGCGGACAAGGCGCCAGCCACCAGCTGCGCTTCGCCATCGAGTTCCACCGCCATGCGATGTACGGCGCCGATGAATGCGCCCCGTCCGCCGCCGACGATGCCGGCGCGCAGGCGCCGTCCGTCCGTATCTTTCTTCATGAACGATAGGCCTCGCGCCCCACGCCCTGGACCGCAATGCCCTGCGCCGACAGCACTTCGTGCTGGAGCGCGTGCATCGCGGCCGCGGCCGCGTCGATCGATCGCGTGAAGGCGAGAGACCCGGCCAGAATCGGTGCCAGCGCGATTTTGTCCTGGATACGAGCCGGCGGAAATTCATGCTCGACGACCAGGTAAGTCTTCGCCGGATCGATCGCGAGCAGTTCGCGGGCCGCCAGTTGATGATCGAGCCAATCGACAGAACGGTTCTGCAGGTAAGCCAGCGGATCATGGCGCGCCGTGCCCGGCAGTTCGTGTTCGGCCAATACCGTCTGCTTCTTCCACGCCTGCGCCTGGTCGAGCGGCTCACTCGAGGGCTTATTACCGCGCCAATCGCCGCGCTGCATCGTCTGGCCGCCGTAACCCCAGGCCGCGACACCGCGCGCGTTGATCACCTGCCCCTTGACGTGGAAGCCGCCGATCAGAAAGTTGTAGCCGCTGTCTTTCAGGAACTGGAACACCGCACGCGAATCCTGGCCCATCAGGATGGCGTGCGAGGGATCGTAGTGGATGCGGAACTGATCACCGACGCCGTGCCGGTCGCAGATGCGATGCAAGGCGATCCACGGGCCCGGAGCGTAGGCGATGTTGTTGTGCCATTTGTCGGTGGTGTTCCAACCGGGCATCGGACATTGCTCGATGCGATAGGTCAGCCCGCGCGCCTTGGCTTCCTTCAGCAGCGGGATGAACACTGCCTCGAACATCTCCAGGTTGGCGTCCATCTCGAGCTGTGCGTTGCGCCCGACGAATCCGCACACCGCATCGGTTCCGAGCAATACCGCGGCATCAAACACCCGCAACATGAAATCGTGCTTCTTGCGCCGGATCGCCTCATCGGCCACCAGCATGTTGTCGAAGTACGCCAGGTCGGAGAGCCCCACGCCGCTCTCGCGCATCGCAGCGTGAATGCGGCTCGCGCGTTGCGACGTGAACGGTTCGCGCAGGTCGAGCGTATTGGCAACGGGATCGAGCATCGCAGCGGCGGCCACGTCGCTCTCGGTAGGATGGAGCGCTGCCGACAGCTGGATATTGGGACTGCCGACCTGCCGCGCGAACGCGAGCCACTCCTCAACCGCCAGGTCAGGATCGGCGTCGCGTCGTGCCCGCGGAGTGAGCTCTTGCAACGCCGCCGTGAGCAGGCTCAATTGCATCGGCCGTGGTAAAAACTGCCGGATCTGCATGCTCACGCCCGAGCGACCCCGCCGCCCACGCGCTCGTTGCGGAACGTCACCGCGAACAGCAGCGCCACGGCGAACGCGAACCCCGCGGGATACATCCAGATGCTGCCCCAGTCATGCACACCCTGCGACACGTATCGGGTGGCGATCTGGCCCGCGATCCAGAATCCGACCAGCATGCCCACGCCATATGTTGCCAGCGTGATCATGCCCTGCGCAGCGCTCTTGCAGCGCTCGCCGGCCCTGGCGTCGGTGTAGATCTGTCCGGATACAAAAAAGAAGTCATAGCAGACGCCGTGCAGCGCGATACCGACGAGCAGCATCCACGCCGATGATTGTGGATTGCCGTGCGCAAACAGGAAATAGCGCAGCGCCCAAGCCAGCATTCCAACGAGCAATGTAACCTTCATGCCTGAGCGCAACAGGAACCATGGCAGCAGCAGCATGAACAACACCTCGGACATCTGGCCCAGCGTCTGCTTGCCGGTGGCGTTCGCCAGGTGCGTCTCCGTCAGGAACAGGTTTGCGTACTGATAGTAAAACGCCAGCGGCACACAGATCAGGATCGAGGCAACGAAGAACACCAGGAAATTGCGATCCTTCAGCAAGGACAAGGCATCCAGCCCCAGCATGTCGCGAAGCGTGACGCGCTCCCCCGCCCCCACGAGCGGCGGCGTCTTCGGGAGCGTGAAGCTGTAGATACCGAGCAGGAGCGAGGCCGCCGCGCACATTGTAAATGTGTGCCGCAACGAGCCGCTCGCCAATGCCGCCGGCGCATCCCACGAAAACACGTAGCTGATGACCAAACCCGCGACAATCCACCCGACCGTTCCCCACAACCTGATCTTTGAAAAATGCCGCGACGGATCGTCCATCTGCCGGAAACAGATCGCATTGACCAACGCCAGCGTCGGCATATAGAGAATCATGTAGCCGAGCAGGTACGGGTAAAAACGGTCGAAACTCTGCGCCGTCGACAACACATAGAGCAGCGCGGCGCCGGCCAGATGCAGGATGCCCAGCAGTCGCTCGGCATTGAAATACCGGTCGGCGATGAGTCCGATGACGAAGGGAGCAACGATCGCACCCCACGATTGCGTGGAGTAGGCCAGCGCGCTCTGCGAACCGGTGGCGACGAGGTTGGCGGCCAGGTAGCTGCCCATCGTGACAAACCATCCGCCCCAGATAAAGAACTGCAACAGCATCATCAGCGCGAGCCGGAATTTCATGAATCGAATCACGACAGCCCCAGGCTTTTCAGCAGGTCCGGCGGCGGTCCGTCGAACCGCACGAGCGCAACGTTGCCGATGAACTTGAGATCGTTGCGCCCGACGGGCGTCGAGTAGAACGCCCCGGCAGTCAAGTCACGGTAGCGGGAGAAAAAGCGCGCGGCATCGAGGCGTTCGGCCGACGCACGCGAAACATCGCAAATATCCGTGCAGATGGCGTATTGATCGCTCGTACTCAAAGCCGCAAAAGCCTTGCCGGCTCGCCGCGCTGCCTCGGCATCCAACCATGCGAGGCCTTCAACGACGGTCGTGCGATCGCGCCGGTGAGCCGGGTAAGGTGCGCTCACCCATTCGTCGATGAAGTCGATCACGCCCACCGCCGTAGCACTCGGTGACTGTTCGTCCGCGGGGATGATGAGGTCGGCCAGTACTCCCGCGAGCTGCCGCTGTGGCGCCGTCAGCGTCAACGGCCAGAGCTCGCCGGGATGATACGTGGTGAGCAGGTTCGGATCCGTGCCATAACCGTGCGCTTCAGCAGCCACTGCGGAAGGCTCGCCGGCGCGCGCAGTATTCAATTTTGCCAGTGGCCACGCGGCCCCCGCCGCCAACACCCACTTGATGGTCGTGCGCCGATCCATCACAACTCCTTGCGCCGCATGCGCTCGAGAATGTGGTCAGCCGCGCGCCACGCCAGCGCCATGATTGTCAGCGTCGGGTTTTTATCCGCGTTCGATGCGAACACGGCGCCGTCGGTCACAAACAGGTTTTTCACATCCCACGTCTGGCACCAGCGGTTCGTGACCGACGTGCCGGAATCGGCACCCATGATGGTGCCGCCCACTTCGTGGATGATCGAGCCTCCGGGGGCGATCGCACGCGCGCCATCGCGCTCTGGCGGACTCTGCGTGCGGCCGCCCATGGCATCAATAATTTCCGCGAAGGTCTTCTGCATGTGCGCGGCCTGGCGTCGCTCGTGCTCCGACCATTCCCAGTGGAAGCGGAGCACCGGGATGCCCCACTTGTCCTTGAGGCTCCCCTCGATCTCGCAGAATGATTGGTCGTTCGGAATCATCTCCCCGCGACCGTCGAAGTAGATGAACGAGCCGTAGTAACGGCGCACGTCCTGCTTGAACTTCGTGCCGAAGCTGCCGCCGGTGAGCCACTCCAGTCCTGCACCGGTGCCGTGGCCCGGCATCTGCTTGCCGCCGCCGAACTCGATATGATAACCGCGAGCGAATCCGAGCTTACCGGCGTGCTGCTCTTTATATAGCCACCAGGGCACGTACATCTGATCGCCACCCGCGGCGTCCTCATTGAGCGGTGGCAGGCTTTCAAGCAGCGGAATCTGACCATCGAGACTGCTGCCGACCGTGTCCATCAAATAGCGCCCGACCTTGCCGCTCGAATTCGCCAGGCCCTGCGGGAACTGCGTGTTCCTGGAGTTGAGCAGGATGCGCACCGATTCGCAGGCGCTGGCCGCGAGAATCACCACTCTCGCGGCGACGTGCCGCTGCTGGCCGGTGAGACGGTCAATGAAATTCACGCCGCTCGCGCGCCCATCGCGACCGAGCGTCACTTCGTAGACCATCGCATCGGTTCGGATGTCGAGGTTGCCGGTGGCGAGCGCCGGCGGCAGGTGCACGGTCGTCGATTGATAGTTGGCGCGGATCGCGCAGCCGCGCCCGCAAGGCGTGGCCCAGATGCAAGCCGAGCGGTTGCGCATGTCTTCCGCGAGAATCTTCTGCGCTGTCGCATTGCCGGGATGCAGCAGCGTCGGCACCCGGCTGAAATCGAGCGCACACGTCAAAACCGCGCGATGTCCCGGCACCACCGGGATCCCTAGTCGATTCGCGCGCTGCCTGACCAGCAGGTCGCTGACCAACGGCTTCGGGGGCGGCAACAGGCAGCCCGCAGAGGAGTTCGGCGTGTTTTCGAGGCCTTCGTTCGACCCGTAGACACCGATCAGCAATTCGACCTTGTCGTAGTACGGCGCAACGTCTTCATAGCCGATCGGCCAGTCGAATCCGAGTCCGTCGCGGGTGTGGGGCTTGAAATCGTAGGGGCCATTGCGCAGCGAGATGCGGCCCCAGTGATTGGTGCGTCCGCCCAGCATGCGCGCGCGCCACCATTCGAAACGGCCCGCATGGTCTTCGCTGGCGCGTGCATACGGTTCGCCGGGAACCTGCCAACCGCCGTCCACCGTTGCATCGTAGAAACCGAAGGGTTTGTCCGGCGTGCCTGTTGCCGCGAGCGGCGCGGAATCCGGCGTCTGGAACATCGCCGTTTCGGCCTCGGGCACATACTTGCGGCCGGCCTCGAGCATCAGGACCCTGGCGCCGTCCATGCAGAGCGTGTACGCCGACTGACCGCCCGCGGCGCCGGATCCGACCACAACGACGTCGTAGGCGCTCCGCTGCGTTCGATCCGTAACAAAAGGCATGCGCAAGTTAAACGTTTCCGCACGCGCGGCACAAGCCACGGCCTGAAATCGTGGAGATGTCGCTGCGCTTGCGCTAGATTCGATCGCCGTGGACGAAAAAAAACTTCGCGTTGCCTACACGTCGCGCCGTCGGATGTTGTTCGGCGGAATGGCGCTGGCTGCAGGCGCCGCGAGTGGTGCGGCCGCGTGGTCGTCGGCGCGGCCGTTGAGGCATCGAGCCGGCAGCTGGCCCTGTGGTGTGCAGCTCTTTTCGGTGGCTGCCGAGCTTGCCGTCGACCTGACCGGCACGCTCGCTGCGCTCAAACGCATTGGCTACGAAACGGTGGAAACGGCCACCCTGCTGGGCCTCAAGGCAAAGGACTTGCGTGCGCGCATCGACGACGCCGGCCTCCCCTGCCGCAGCGTCCACACCGGCATGCCGGAACTCGTCGGGCACCTTGATCAGTCCATAAGTGACGCGCTCGATCTCGGCGCGACATGGCTGGTGTGCTCATCGCCCCAACCACCGAAGGCGCTCGATCCGCACCAGGACTGGGTGGCTGCGATGATCGCCGCGATGACGCTCGATGCCTGGAAGGCCAACGCGGCTCATCTGGCAGAAATCGCGCCGGTCGTCGCCCGATCGGGCCTCAAGCTTGCGTATCACAATCATCCGATGGAATTCATCGACCTCGGCGACGGCACCTGCGGCTACGACCTGCTGCTGGCGGCGACCCATCCGCGCGAACTGAGGCTGGAGCTGGACCTGGGTTGGGTGCTCGTGGGCGGTCGCGATCCGGCCGCGACGATCAGGACGTATGCAGAGCGAGTCGACCTGTTGCACGTCAAGGACATGGTCAAGGATCCGGCCAGTCCCACCGGTTACCGATGCGTGGAGGTTGGCCAGGGCTTGATCGACTGGCACGCGGTCTTCGAGGCGGCCCATGCGGTGAAACTGCAGGAGTACTTCGTCGAGCAGGAAGCGCCGTTCAGGCGCCCGATATTCGAATCGCTGGCGATGAGCCGCGAGTTCCTGCGCGCAATCTAGATCCGTTCCGCCCTCAGTTCGGGACGGGGTTCAGGGCGCGGGATTCACGACCTGCAGTTCGGTCCAGCTGCCCGACAACGCCCCGCTCGCCTTGAAGTTCGGATCGTCGCTCATGACATACTGATTCGCATCCTTGTTGTACCAGGCGTTGTCATAGAGATTGCTCAGTTCCATCGTCCGGCCCGTGCTCGGATCGCGATAAGTCTGCACGTTGCGAATGTTCTGGTCGGTTCGCATGGCGCTGATGTTGGAACCCCGTTGCCGGTTGGCCGTGACTTCCTCGATATCCGAAATCGCCTGCTGTTGAAGTTTGGCGTAGATCTGGTCCATGACCGCGTTCTTGCGGGCCTCGGCCTGGTACAGCTTCGTCAGCTCGCCATCTGAATACTTCACCCATTGCGGCTCGGGTTGGATGGAGCTGACGATCACCTTGAACAATTTGTCATTGGCATCGAGCTTGCCCTTGGGTGCCGTGAGTGCCACCAGCGACAGGGCGTGCGAGTTGTAGAAAGAACCGCGCCCGAAGGACGAGACCTTCGTTTCTACAACCAGGCCAATCCACTCTTCTTGATCCTTGCCGTCCTTGTTGAAGGCGAGACGGGCACGGATGGCCTCGGTCCGATCCGTCCCGGTGCTGCCCTCACCCGGCTGCAACCCCAGCCTCTGGCGAACGATTTCGTTAAGTTCCGGGAAAGGTTCCACCGACACCACGCTGGTGCCCGAGGGAAACAGCGTAAGGACATTCTGGCGGAAATAATCTTCCGCCTTCATGGTTCTAGCAACCTTGCACGGCTTGTTCGATGCACCCAGCGAGCGCCGGTTGGGATCGCGCAGGCTTTTCATCGCGGCGGGGTCGTCGGCGTATTGCCAGGTGTAATCGGGAGCCGTCTGGAATTTTGTGGAACCATCGGCGCTGGTTGCGGTGATCACGAGCGCAAACAGGTCGGCAAAGCAGCCGCTCGGGCTGCCGCCGAATGAAACGGTTCCAACCATTTTCCAGTCCGCGGGAATCAGCAGGTGATACGCGGGCAACGCCGCCTGCACTTTGTCCATGCCCGGATCGATCACCTTGACCTGCTTCATCAGCACATAGGATCCTGGTGTTCCGGCGGTTCGCTTCGGTTTTACAGGTGTCGCACTCGTCGCTGCTGCGCTGGGAGCGGTGGCGGGTTTCGTTTCAGCGGATGCGGCGGTATCAGTGCTCGTCTCGCCCGCAGCCTGCTTGCACTGCGATGAGAGCTGATCCTTGTGTGCTTTCAGGCAGGCGAGGATCCTGCCTCCTCCCGGTTGTACACCCGAGCACAGCCGCTGCGCATCCGGTGCACAGGTCACGCGCAGTTGATCCATGGCCGATTCGGTGCCCGCCAGCGCCGCCTGCGCGGCAATGACAAGCGACAGGGTGGCGAGCAGCTGAGACGTTCGCATTGCTGATCCCTTTTCTAGATCACATGTTGCGTCGATGATTTGGCCTATAAGTATCTCGCCTTTATATACCCTTCGGTCGACCATTGTGAGCGCCGTAGGGCACCTCGTTCGCCTCGTTCCCGGAACCCGAGGAATGGTGTTGCGCACCGACCGCGATATAAGTGCTTGTCCCACAGTGCCGACGCCCTTGCACGGGTAGGCTCACTGGATCCTTGACGAACGTATCTGCCGGAGCACTCAACATGCACTCGCCTCAAGAGTTGGAAGCAAAATTCTGGAAAGCGCTGTCAGCTGACATGACGGTGATGCTCGGACTGGACGGCGCCGAAGACGGGCATACCCGCCCGATGACCGCGCAGGTCGAAGATGGCAACCAGACAATCTGGTTTTTCACTTCAAAGGACAACGTGCTGGTCCAAGCGCTGACGGCGGGTCACAGCGGGCGCTCAGTCGCCGCCTTCGTGTCGAAAGGTCACGATTTGTTTGCTGCGGTTCACGGCATGCTGCGGCAAGACACTGATCCCGCGGTCATAGACCGGCTGTGGAACCGGTTCGTTGCCGCCTGGTATGAAGGCAAGAATGATCCGAAGCTCGCATTGCTGCGTCTCGACGCCGAGCGCGCGGAAATCTGGCTCGGATCCAGCGCGCTGGCCGGCGTCAAATTGCTGTTCGGCGCCGATCCGACAAAATCTTACAAGGACAACGTGGCGAAGGTGCAGTTGCATCCGCCTGGCTAATCGAAGGGGAATGAAATGGCAACATCCAAGAAGCGCAATGGCACGAAACCTAAGAGCAACCCGCCGGCAGATGCGGTGGTGCTACTCAAGGCGGATCACCGCACGGTGAAGGGTTGGTTTGAAGAATTCGAAAGCGCGCGCAAGGCTGCGCGGAAACAGGAATTGGCATCCAGGATTTGTCGTGCGCTGCGCATTCACATGACGATCGAAGAAGAAATCTTTTATCCGGCGTTCCTTGCGGCGACCCAGGATGATGACATGAAGGATGAGGCCGTGGTCGAACACGACGGCGCCAAGAACCTCATTTCAAAGATCGAGAAGTCAAGTCCCGCTGAAGAGCTTTACGACGCGCAGGTGCATGTTCTTTCGGAAATGATCAAACATCATGTCAAGGAAGAAGAGCAGCCGGGTGGCATGTTCGCGGAAGCCCGGCAATCGAAAATGGATCTGGTGGAGATTGGCAACCGGTTGGCGCAGCGCAAAGCACAGCTCGAGGGACTGACGGGCGGATAGTCGCATCGGCTACGATTTTCCAGCTTGATCTCCGTATTCCCAGTCGTACGGCACGCCCGTTTCCCCGAGTATGAATCTCACCAGATCGGCGAAACCCGCTTCAGAACGCACATCGTTCGACAAAATCACCACACAACGTTGGTGCGTCTCGATGCACACCAGGGTGTTGGCCGTTTGACCATCATGGCCGCCCTTATAAAAACCACTACCCTGCGGGCCCTCGAATACGACAACGCCGAGGCCCGCATGCAAATCCTTGCGCTGTTCGCCGACGGGCAGATCGGACTGAAACATCGGAAATTGGTTGCGCGTGCCAATGTGCAGCGAAGGCTTTGTCATCTCGCGGCGTGACGCCTTGGTCAAACCGTCGCCACGCACCAATGCCGCGGCGAACTTCGCCAAGTCAGAGATCGTGGTGTTCATTGAACCGGCTGCCCGCACTTTCTTGCGTTCGGAGTGGCGCTGCGGTTCGCCCCTGTCGTTCCAGCCGTCTGCAAAGTTGCTGTCCTGTCCGTCGTGCCACACGAGGCCGGTCCGCGACATCCCGAGCTTGTGGAAGATCGCTTGGGTGAGGTCACCGACATCCACACCCAGACCTTGTTCCCTTCGGCCATGCTCGACCACGAACTGCAGCAGGATGAACCCCTCCCCCGAATAGCTGTAGCGAGTGCCGGGATTGAAATGGATGTGCAGTTTCTGGTCGGGTTCAATAAACCAGAAGTTGCTGAATCCCGTGGAGTGGGTGAGACACATGCGCGGCGTGATTTCCTGCCAGCGCGGATCGTCGGCAAGGTCTTTGTACGGACCGTACTTATCCGGAAATATCGGGTCCGGGCCATAGCTCGACAACGGCTCGTCCAGATCGGCCGCAATCGGTGTATCGAGATTGATCTTGCCCGCATCGACCAACTGCATCACCGTATAGGCGAACACCGTCTTCGTGATTGAAGCGCCGTACATGACGGTTTCTGTGGTGAGTGGCTCGGCTTTGGCGTTTCGAATTCCGTAGGCGTTTACGAATGTGACCTTGCCGTGATCAACGACTGCAACCGCCATGCCCTGCGCACCTGTCTGCGCCATGAGCCGGCCAACGTGCTCATTGATTCCGGCGCCGGAAGGGAGAGTCGCCGCGATGATGGAATGGCTGCAACAGAGCGCAAACAGCACGAGCCCAGATCGAGTGGTCATTGTGGCAGTTTACCCATCAACGAACTGCGCGGCGAACTGCGGTCGCACACCAGCACCAACCCCTTCACTTGGCGTTTGAGGCAGGCCCCACCACCTGCAAAACCAGAGCAGAAGGATGTCGCTTGTCGTGGTAAACCACGTTGGTCGCTTTGATCATGCGGGTGCCTGTCGCCTGAAGTTCACCCGTGTTAAGGTTTCGATCAAAGCGCGGATAGTTGCTGCTCGAGACTTCCAGCTGCAGCCTGTGCCCCGCCCGAAACACATTGCTCGTCGCCCACAGATCCACGTTGATGTGATAGATCTCCCCCGGTTTCGCCAATCGCGGTGACCCCTGCGAACTTCGGTATCGCAGGCGCAAAATCCCGCTGGTCAGGTTCTGCGCGAAACCATTTGGCCACACGTCCACCAGCATGCCGGTGAAATCCGTGTCCACGGCCGAGCTGCTCACATACAGGTCGAGCGAAACCGGCCCCGTGACTTCCATGTCCTGCTTCAGCGCCGGCGTCAAATAGACGAGCACGTCGTGACGCGTCTCGGCGGGGCGCTGATCTTGTGGGCCAACGCCCGTCGCCAACGGGATGCAGCAAAGAGATCCTCCGATCGTCGGGACGGGGTCCTCGGGATCGTAGACATACGTATCGGCCCCTTCGGCGGCGGGAGGCGCGGTGCCCAGCCCACCCGCGGAGTGTAGGTAGTACCGCGCGCTGCGCGCCTGTGGCAACGGCCAATCCTCCTCCTCGCGCCACTGGTTCGCGCCCATCACGAAGATACCGACCGGCTTGCGCGAAACGAACTCGTTCTGAATTCCCTTGAACAAGTAGTCATACCAACGCAGGGTGATCGCGTCGATGTCGAAATTAGCTCGCTCCCCAAAGTCGACGGCGCCGACCTTGGGTCCATTGCCGGCGTGCCCGCCCACGATCACCATGAGCCGCTGACCGCGGCGTGCCTCGTCGCTGGCCCCGTGTGCCTTGATGCCAACGTAGTTGCGCAGCGAGCCACCCAGGAAGAGGTCGTACCAGGCGGCAATATGCAGCGCTGGCACTCCAATGTCCGCGTAATGGTCTTCGACCGACACGCTCTTCCAGTAATCGTCGTAGTCCGGATGGGCAAGCCAATCCTGGAAGTACGGCGCGAGGGAGGCCGTCGTCTGGTTGGTGATCGAAAAATCCTGCAGGGGAAGGCTTCGGGCTGCGCGCATGGCATTCGAGAGGTCGGCGATGTTGCGGTTGAACGTGTTGGACGCCAGTGAATTGGCGATCCACGACTCGTTGAACCATTGCTCGAAGGCGCCACCCTGGTAAGTCCAGTTTTCGTGATAGTTGCTGCCTGTCACCACGGGGCAGATCCCTGCCAGATGAGGCGGGCGCGCAATTGCCGCCAGCAGTTGTGTTGCTCCAACGTAGGAGCCGCCGAACATCCCCACCTTGCCGCTGGAGTGCGGAAGCGCAGCAGCCCACTCGACGGTATCGAATCCGTCGTTCGATTCGGTTCTGAAGGGATTCCACTCTCCGTCCGAGGCGTATCGACCCCTCACATCCTGGACAACCACCACATATCCGCTGGCGGCCGCACTCATTCCGAATTGCACGACATTGTTCTTGTCGTAGGGCGTTCGCTGCAATAGCACGGGGAAGTCGCCACCAGCCTCTGGACGGTAGATGTCCGAGCGCAGCGTGACTCCATCGCGCATGCGCACCTCGACATTCTTTTGTACCGTCACCGGGTAGGTTTCAGTCGCCGGTGCCGCGCCTCCAGCCAGAAGAGCCACGGCCATGACGATCGCGGCTTTGCTGCTCTGATTCCTATTCATTGGCATTCTCCGCCCACGCCGTGCCCGGCGCGCACGTAATATACATATTTATATTACTTTTTACGCTTGTCGTACATTGAACCGCCGCCCTGATCCGGTTGGATCATTGGCGATGGCCAACAGCGAGTCAGCAGGCTTCGTCTTACTTAGCACCGCGGCTGCGGACGAACGCTTCAATATTCTGAAGGACCGGTAAACGATGGCGTTTGATCTTCGAGAATGCCGCAACCAGGTCTGTATGACTTGCCCTCTCGAAATACAACGCGGTCACCTGTCCTCCGACCGCCTGCATTGCAGAGGTCAGGCGGCGCGTATTCCCTGCTTGCACCCGGGTATCTTCAAGCCCATGCATCAGCAGCAGCGGCGGGGCATCGGCCCGAACATAGTTAATCGGTTGTGAGCGCGGGAAATTCTCCGGCGGACCAAACAGCTCATTCAGGTACGCTTCGCGAAACGGCAGGAAATCGTAGGGCCCGGACAAGCCCACCGCACCGCGAAGCCAACGCGTTGATCCTCCCGCCTGCTGGAGGTATTGCTCATCAAGGGCCAGCAGCACCGCGATGTGCGCGCCAGCCGAATGCCCAACTATGAATATGTCCTCGGGATCCGCTCCCCATTCGTGCGCATGAGTGCGCGTCCAGGCCACGGCCTGCGCCGCATCCTGCATGAAAGTCGGAAACATCACCTCTGGATAGCGCCGGTAGTTGGGCACCACCGTAACAAACCCGGCCTCGGCCACCGCGGCGCCCACGAATTTGAAATCCGCCTTGTCACCGCTGTCCCAGCCGCCGCCATAGAAAAACACTACGATCGGGTGATGGTCGCCGTGCAACGGACGATACAGATCCAACTTGTTGGCCGGCTGCGGGCCGTAGGCAAGATTCGCAAGCCGAGTGTACTGACCGCTTGAGGCTGCAGCATTGGCCAGCTGCAGCTTCAGCGGCGCGCAAGCACTCAAGCCCGTTGCAGCGAAGAACGTGAACAATAGTTTGAAGCAGCGTGGCATTGGGCTCCGTGATCAGATCGACCGCGAGACGTCGCAGTCGTTCTGCACATTTAGCGTTGCACCTTCCGGGTGCCGAGCCACTTTACCTTTTCCGGATCGCGGTGATCGGAGTGACGGAATTGCTACCGATTCGAAGGCGCGCCATTTCACGCGGCGTACCGGTGCCCAGATTCCCGTTGATGTAGGCGTCGGCGCCGATGAGCTCCGCGAATTCCATAAACTCGTGCGCGCCAAACTGGTTGGCTTCCGGCACACCACCCCAATTCGTGTTCACCGTCACGGGTCTTTGCGCGCGAGGGCCGATGCCATCGCGCCAATGGTATTCGTCCGCAAAACAGCCACCCTGCCCGCAGCCACGGATGAAACGGCGGCGCCGACAGCTGTCAAAACTGCCGTGACCAATGCGCGCAGGACATTGTGAAACCTTGTCTCGGTTACTCTTTCGTCGCGCGCCATGGAAACTCTCCCACTTATTAACTCGGACAATAAGATAGCGACATCCGTGTATGATTGAAACGCCAAGCAGCGGAGATCCACGGCCATTCGGCGCGTAAACCAAAACCGGGCTTCCATTCCGGGCCGGCCCAAGACTGTGCGCAAGCCGGCGCTGCGAATTCATGGCTCGATTGCCCGTCAAGTCGGCATCCGCATCATGTCGGGAAAATATCGGCCGGGCCATGTGCTCGATGGGGAGATCAGCGCCGCCGGAAAGTTGGCCGTATCACGCACGGCGTATCGCGAAGCCGTGCGCATCCTCGCGGCCAAAGGCATGGTCGATGCCCGCCCCAAGATTGGGACGCGCGTCAACCCGCAATCGATGTGGCACCTCCTCGACCCGGACGTGCTCGATTGGACCTTCGCGACCGAGCCCGATCTGGAGCTGCTGGACAGCTTGTTCGAGCTTCGCAAGGTGGTCGAGTCGGCGGCCGCGGGCATGGCCGCACAGCGTCGCTCAGCAACGCATTTGCGGGACATGCGTGCCGCATTGGAAGGAATGGCCGCGCATACGCTGGCCACGGAAGCCGGGCGCCAGGCGGACCTCGATTTTCACACAGTCCTGCTGTGCGCCACAGGCAACCCTTTCATCGTGTCCATGGCGAACGGCGTCCGCGCGGCCATTCGAACCACCACGATCTACAAGCAGCGCAAGCGGCCACTCCGCCGCAATCCCCTGCCTGATCACTTGCGTGTATTCGAGGCCATCGCCGCCCGCGAATCGCTCCGCGCACAAACAGCGATGGCCGAACTGATACAACTCGCGCGCATCGACACGCCCACATCCAAGGCGGCTCGGCGCAGGACCCATCGCTAGGATCATGACGACCCGACTGGTGCAATTGCGCGCGGAAAGCGGCGAGATGACAGTGGCCGCGACACGCGAGGGCAAGACCCATCGCCTCAGTGGAGTTTCTTCCGTATACGCTCTCGCGCGCGAGGCGATCCACGCAAAGACATCACTCGAGGCACTCGTAGCGCGCAAGGGTACCCGTGGCGCGCCACTCGATTTGGCGCAGCTGCTCGCCGACGGGCAGGTCCTGGCGCCGATCAATCACCCTGATAACGCCCACGTGTGGCTCACTGGCACTGGCCTCACGCACCTGGGATCTGCCGAAGCGCGTGATCGCATGCATACCAAGGCGATGGCTACGGACGCTTCAGATTCATTGAAGATGTTTCGCATGGGATTGGACGGCGGCAAACCGCAAGGCGCAGGGTCCGGGGTGCAGCCGGAGTGGTTCTACAAGGGCGACGGTTCCGCGCTGGTCGCGCCTGAGGCACCACTGCACTCGCCCCACTTCGCACTCGACGGCGGCGAAGAGCCAGAAGTCGCCGGCATTTATATCGTCGGCGATGGCGGCATCGTGTACCGGTTGGGATTCTGCCTTGCCAATGAATTCTCCGACCATGTCATGGAGCGGCAAAACTATCTTTATCTGGCGCATTCCAAACTGCGCCCGGCTGCCATCGGTCCTGAGTTATTGCTCGGTGATTTGCCAACCCACATCCAGGGCACCGCGTGCCTCAGGCGCCGCGGGGCGGTCGTCTGGGAGAAGGGCTTCCTCACCGGTGAAGAAAACATGTCGCATCACGTGCGCAATCTCGAGTACCACCACTTCAAGTACCCGATGTTTCGGCGCCCCGGGGATGTGCATATTCATTTCTTCGGGACCGCGACCTTGTCGTTCGCTGATGGCATCAAGGCGTTGGATGGTGATGTCTTCGAAATCGAGGCGGCACCGTTTGGTCTGCCGTTGCGCAATCCGCTGCGCACCATGCCGGCCACCGACGTGCGGGTTGAAAAGCTCTGACAACACCCGGGTTTGAACCATGACGAATTCCGTATTTGACCAAAGAGACTGGTTCGTCGTCGCCATCTTCATTGCAGTCATGGTGGCAGTGACGCTGTACGCCATGCGCACCAAGGCGCGCTCCGGCAAGGACTATTTCCTCGCCAGTCGTGACAGCAACTGGTTGCAGATCGGCACTTCGATATTTTCATCCAACATCGGCTCCGAGCACCTGGTGGGCTTGGCTGGCGCCGGGTTTGCCACCGGCATGGCGATGGCCCACTGGGAAATCCAGTCATGGCTGATCCTGGTGCTGGGCTGGGTGTTTGTCCCGCTGTATGACCGCATGCGCGTCTTCACGATGCCGGAGTTTCTTGAGCTGCGCTTCAGCCGCGCATCACGCAATGTGCTGAGCCTGCTGACCATTGCCAGCCTGGTGCTGACCAAGATTGCGGTAACGATCTATGCCGGCGACGTGGTGGTGCGCACGCTGCTGGGCATCGATCAGGTCACGCTCTTCGGAAGCAAGGTCGATGTCTTCTGGGTCATTGCCTTGACGCTCGCCCTGACCACCGGACTCTACACGGCGCTCGGCGGACTGCGGGTCATCATGTACACGGCCGTGTTGCAAGCACCCGTGCTGGTCCTGGGTTCGCTGTGCATCCTGTATTCGGGGCTGAATGCGCTCGGGCATGGCAGCCTGGTTGCCGGTTGGCACGCGACGGTGGCCGCCGCCGGTGACAACATCCATCTCATTCGTTCGCTCAAGGACCCTGACTGGTCGTGGGCTGCGGTACTGCCAGGATCTGCGATCATCGGTTTCTGGTACTGGTGCACCGACCAGTACATCGTGCAGCGGGTGCTGGCGGGGCGTAACCAGCAACAGTCGCGCCGCGGCACCATCCTCGCGGCGTTTCTCAAGTTAACGCCGGTGTTCATTTTCCTGGTGCCCGGCATGATTGCGTTCGCGCTGACGCACGCGCCGGGATCGCATTTCACGACCACCGGCGATGCCGCCTACACCTCGCTGGTCGCACAGGTCCTGCCGCACGGCCTGCGCGGCATGGTCGCCTGCTCGATGATCGTTGCGTTGATGGCTTCGCTCGCATCGAAGTTCAACGCTTCGGCAACGCTGTTCACGATGGATTTTTTTCGAGAATGGTATCCGGGTGCTTCCGGCCAGAGCGAAGTGCTGGTCGGCCGCATCGCCACGGCGGCAATTGTCGTTCTCGGGATCTGCTGGGTGCTCGTCATCAAGAGCCTGCATTCGGACTTGTACGTGTATCTGCAGAGCGTGCAGGGCTATCTCTCGCCTGCAATCGCCACGCTGTTCCTGCTGGGCGTGTTCTGGAAGCGCGCGACCGCCCCTGCGGCGCTGAGCGCATTGCTCGTTGGCACCATTGCGGGACTGGCTCGCCTTGGCGCCGACCTCATCATGCGTGACGAGGGCGCCGCCGTCAGTGCCCTCAAGCAGCAGCTCTATCACAGTACCATCAGCGCCGCGCAATATGCCGCCGCCATCTCGCCCGTGCGTCAGCGACACCCATTGATATTTGATTTCTGGAATATGAATTGGCTTTACTTCGCGCAAAGCTCGCTGCTGGTCACCGCACTGATCATGGTGGTGATCAGCCTGGCGACGCCACCGCCGCAGGCTGTATCGCTCCGCTATACCTGGTTCGGCGCCACGACCGCCGAAAAGGCAGAGACGCGCGCGAGCTGGGGCACGCGCGATGTCGTGCTGAGCGGTATCGTGCTGCTCGCCACGTTGATCTTCTATATTGTTTTTTGGTAACGCGACTCGCGCGGAAAGCGCAAGTGGTTCAGGAAATGCGTGGCTCGTTCTGGT
This sequence comes from Gammaproteobacteria bacterium, assembly GCA_041690895.1. GTDB lineage: Bacteria > Pseudomonadota > Gammaproteobacteria > Steroidobacterales > Steroidobacteraceae > Bog-1198. Next base: position 17,793 of record JBEPVT010000026.1, on the reverse strand, counting down.
CGCGCTGCGGCGGCAGCGATACGGTCCCGGCGAGCTCCGCGATTCCGAAAAACTCTTCGTGCAGAGCCCGCAAGGCGACCGACAATGCGCCGACGACAACTGCCCGCTTGCCCAGCGCGCTGGTGCGAATTTCAATCGTTCGCGGCGCGAGCTGCGACAGCGCGCGTCCGACTTTGTCGGCAAATTCCGGGCGCGCGCCCACGGATCCACCCATGATCAGCAGCTGCGGATCGACGGTGGCGATGACTGTCGCCGCCGCCATGGCAGTGAGGCGGGCCGTCTCGTCAACGACGTGCGCCGCATGCGTATCACCCGCTTGAGCGCGTTCAAATACCTGCCTGACTGAATCTGCGGCGGTACCGCTGCTCTCCTGGTAGCGCCGCATGACCCCCGCTGCACCGATCTGGTATTCGAGGCAGCCTTGTATGCGGGACTCTGCTTGCAGCGGATCGCCGCCGATCGGTAAATATGCGATCTCCCCCGCTGCACCGCTCTCGCCGCGAATGAGTTGGCCGTTGATGCAGATTCCCATCCCAACGCCCGTGCCCAGCGAGAGCAGAGCCACGTTGGCGAGGTTTTGCGCGCAGCCGTGCCATATCTCGCCGAGCAATGCGAGATTGATGTCATTCTCGACCCTGACGCGGCTCGCGAGTTTCTCGCCCAGCAGCGCTTCGACGTTGAGGTGACCGAGACCGGTGATGTTGGGGGCCAGGTCGATGTCGCCGGTCTTGGGGTTGACCACGCCGGGCACGGCCAACACGATCGATCGAATTCGGCTCGGGTGTGTTTGGTTATCCCGCGCCAGCCGGTCGGTGAGTCGGGCAATCTGTTCAAGCGCCCAGGTGCCGCCGCGGCGGTCGGTGGGTTCGTCGGCCTCGGCGACCACTCGACCCGAGATGTCGCCCAGGGCGGCCGTCAATTGCCGGGCCCCCAGATCGATGCCCAGCACGTGCCCACCTTCCGGACTCAACTCATATAAGACAGCTGTTCGTCCGATATTGCCCTTGGTTCGTCCAACCGGACGGGCCAGCCCCTGCTGCTCAAAGGCATCGACCACTTCCGAGATGGTCTGTTTTGACAGTCCGCTCACTTTGGCCAGGTCGGCGCGGGAAATGGGACTTCGGTGCAGCAGCATCTCGAAAACGCTGCGCCGCGACAACTGGCGCGACACGCTGGCTGATGGCTGTGAAACCATGGGCGAGTTCATTTAATTCGTTTGACGATCGAACTATCATAACGCTGATTGGCGCCGAATCCACCGTGGGTTGAACAATGAGTCGCTCTGTGGGCATAATTGGTTCGGTAACAGACCGAATAAATAGGGGCCGCTGCGCTGGGTGACAGGCGCGGCAAGCCGCAATCGGCAAGCATCGGCTACGGAGGGAACGTTCATGACCAACGCCCATCGCAATCGCGCTATATCAATGGCTGTGTCGCTCGCATTGCTCGGCGCCGCGCCGCGACCGGGTCTCGCAGCGCAAGGTTCTCCGCTGCCGCCGACACCCGATGCCGACAAACTGGAGGAGGTCATTGTCACTGGCGTACGCCAGTCTCAAATTCGCGCCATCCAGGTGAAGCGCGATGCGCCGAGTATCCAGGACAGCATTTCGGCCGAGAGCATCGGCCAGTTGCCCGACACGACCATCACCGATGCCCTGCAACGCATCACAGGCGTGCAAATCAATCGTGACGCCGGGGTGGGTACCTCAGTGAGCGTACGCGGCTTGCCGGAGGTCGGCACGATGCTGAACGGCGAAGTCTTCATCTCGCCGGACCAGATCGACTCGCAGCAGCCCGATTTCACGACACTGCCCGCCACGCTGTTCAACCAGGTGGATGTCATCAAGTCGCCCACTTCGGCGCAGACCGTGACGGGCATCAGCGGCGCGCTCAATCTGCACACGTATCGGCCGTGGGATCTGCCGAGCGGTTTTACGTATAGCTATACCGCTGACGCGGAACGGGGCAGCGAGGTCCGCAAGACCGGCCCAGAACTGAGCGGTCTGTTTTCCTACAACGCGGACGGACGCTGGGGTTTGCAGATTTCTGCAGATTATTCCGACACCACGCGCACCAAGTCCACGGAAGGGCTCGATCAATATGGCGCCGTTCTCAACGGCGAGAACCCGGCCAGCGCAGGAGGCTACAGCGGTTTTCTCACATCCTGGGGCAACGCGCCTATTCCTTCGCAGATCGTGCAGAACCCGGATGGCAGTGTCGATGTCAACGGCGATGGCAAATCCAATGGAGTATTCCTGGGCAGCCAGAATTTCGAGTTGTCCGACATCACGACGCAGCGCAAACGCGAGTCCGCCAACGCATCGTTCCAGGTGGACTTCGGCAGCGGCTACAAGCTGACCAGTGATTATTTTTATGCGCACCAGGTGCAGCACGAACGCAACGTCGGCATACAGATCGATTCGGCCGACTGGCAGGGCGCGACCTTCGTGCCATTGCAGTCACGCAATACCGGTGCCACCTCGCTCGGCGCATACAACACGCCGGGTGATGAGTACGCCGCAGACTGGGCCGGCTCGCAAATCTACAGCACGCAGGTGTACCAGAAATGGCCGGGCGATGTGGAATCATACTCGGCGGGCATTCGCACCCAGTCCACCGCACAGAATTTCAACGTCCAGCTGGATTTCGACAACGGCGGAAAATTCACGGGGGGCTTGCGCGGAGTTCGCGAGACTGCACGGCAGCAATACATCGAGACCGACACCAACATCTCGAATGCCGACGGCTGCCAGTGGGGTGACGACCGCACCGGGTTGCCCTGCGGCACGTTCGTCTATCCAGCCGAACTCGGCGGTAATCGAGTATTCAATCCCAACGGCATCCCCGAGAACACGGTCCCGATGACGGTCGATTTCCGGGGCCGCAACATGATCGTCGGCATGCCCGCATCGCTGGCCACCGCTTTTGCCGATTCCAACAGCTGGGCGTTCAAGACGCTGGAATCCGCGGATGACTACGAACGGCAAACCGCCATCACGGCATTGCGGTTCGACGGTCATTACAAGTTCAACGATGATTTCAAGCTCGATTTTGGCGTGCGCAACAGTCTTCGCACCGCCACCAATGATGGATTCACCCTGGTTGCCCCGGTCTACGCCGGCATGGGAGCCAGCGACCCGAATGGATGTCTCGTGCGCTACGTTGCAGCCGACGTGGTTCTGGGCGGCAATGACTCCGGGAGTTGGTGTTCTGCGGGCAACGCAGACGGGTTCTTCCGTGCCGGGCCATTCTCGGCGCAGCCCGTGTCGCAGACGCCGTCGCCGCTCGCCAGCGCCTGGCAGTCGTACACCAACCTCTTGGGTTCAGGCATCAACTTCTGGGCCATCAATCCACACGCGCTGGACGATCCTGAAGCGCTCTGGAAGTCGCTCCTGCCGGGCGCCCAACGGCAGACAGCGCCTGGCGTCACCTGGGCAGTCACGGTGAAGGAAGCTTCCGGTTACCTGCAGGGCAACTTCAAGGGCGACATCGGCGACATGTCATACAGCGGCAATGTCGGGGCCCGGTTCATACGTACCACTCTGAATGTAACCCAGGACAACGTCGGAGATCCGGGCCAATACGGTACCGAAGCCGCGGTCACGGGCCAAGAAGTCACGCGCCGCAGCTATACCGATGTGTTGCCCGCGGTCAATTTTGCGTTGAACGTGACGCCCAAGTTTACGGTGCGCGCGGCCATTTCCAAGAACATGCAACCGCTGGACCTGAGCCAGTGGGGCGGAGGCCTGACGCTCGAGTACTCGTCGTACCAGACTCCGCAGGGCCTGCAATTCCGTGTCTCGCAAGGCAACTCGTCAGGCAATCCGCATCTCAATCCGTGGCGGTCCACGAACTACGGCGTATCGTTCGAGTACTACCTGAATCCGAGTAGCCTGATCAACCTCGAGCTGTTCCGGATCAACGTGCAGAGCTTCATCAACAATGCGAATACGCCCGCCTGCGGTCTGCCCGATGAAGATGGCGTGGTGCGCGCTCCGAATAGTTGCATTACGATCGTAGGGCCCGTGCAAGGATCGGGCAACAGCATCCAGGGCGCCGAGTTCGACTATCGGCAAGGATTCACGTTCCTGCCGGGACTCTGGGCCAATACCGGCGTTGAGTTCAATGTGACCTATGCGCCCAGCCACACCGGGGAACGGGACCTGGCCGGTAACGAAATTCCCTTCCAGGACAACTCGACCGAATCGGGCAACCTGATCCTGTGGTACCAGAGCGCGCGATTCCAGACGCGTCTGGCCTACAACTACCGTTCAAAGCGCGCGGCGGAGGACGGCGTCGGAGGCGTTGCCGGCCTGGAAATGTACGAGGCACCGCAAAAGTATCTCGACGCTTCGGTCTCCTTCAAGATCAGCAAGTATGCGGAGCTGTTCGCGAACGCCACCAACCTCAGGAACGAATACCAGCGCTACTACCTGGTGTGGCCCGACCAGCCTGCGCACTCCAATTTCTCGGAGCGCATGTTTTCGGTGGGCGTCCGCGGACAGTGGTAAGCGCTGCCGCCGGAACACGTTATGCGGCGCACGAGCCCGGCCAGTCAGTGATCAAGCTACTGGCCGTCTTCGCCGCGTTGACCAGCGCGGGGCTCGCCTGTGCTGACGGCGCCTATGCACCCACATCGGTCGACGCGAGTGCCGGAACGGTCACGGCGATCGAGCATTGGCAGTCCAGCGCCAAGGCGCAAGAGAGCGGCGCTGAAATCTCCTCCGCCGGTTTTTCGACTCACGATTGGTACAGCGTGAGTGGCCGTGCGACCGTGATGGCGGGACTGCTCGAGAGCGGCAAATACGACAACGTGTTCTACGGCGACAATCTGGGTGCGGTGGGGGATCCCGACGCCAACGGCACACCGTTCGTGACGACCTGGTGGTATCGCAGCGACTTTACGTTGGCCGCAGGCGCGCCGGGCTCACGCACATTGCTGCGCGTCAACGGAATGATCCCCAGCGCGGACGTGTGGTTGAACGGACACCTGGTCGCCGACCAGACAGTCGTGGCGGGTGCCTATCCCGTCAATGAATTTGACGTGACGGCGTGGGTACAGGCGGGCAACAACGTTGTCAGCTTGCAGGTCCATCCGGCTGAACCGAGAAGAGACTTGTCGATCGGTTGGGTCGATTGGAATCCGACGCCACCCGACAACAACATGGGTCCGTGGCGCGGCGTCGAGATCGTGCGATCCGGGCCGGTGCAGCTGCGTTTTCCGCAAGTGAGTTCGGTGCTGTCACTGCCCGATCTCTCGCGCGCTGCGCTGACGGCAAAAGTAGAGGCACGAAACCTCGATGCGGCCGCGCACGACGTGACGATCACGGGGGTCGTGGCAGGCGTTTCGCTGCGCCGAGAGATCCATCTCGCTCCCGGCCAGGCGCAGACAGTTTCGTTTACTCCACAGAGCGATCCGGGTCTCGATCTCAGGCATCCCAAGATCTGGTGGCCGGTGCCGATGGGTGCGCATCCGCTCTATTCATTGGAGATGACCGCCACGGTGGACGGTTCGCGCTCGGATCAGGCCAGCGCGGCTTTTGGTGTCCGCAGCGTCAGCTCCCACCTCACACCACAGGGCTATCGCCAGTTCGTCGTCAACGGACAGCCGGTATTGATTCGCGGCGCAGGCTGGGCGCCGGACATGTTCCTGCGCGCGGATCCGAAGCGCATGGAGGCCGAGTTCGGTTACATCGTCAACCTTGGCCTCAACACTGTGCGCAGCGAGGGCAAGCTGGAGGATCAGCACTTCTACGAACTCGCCGATCGTACCGGCGTGATGGTGTTGGCGGGCTGGGAGTGTTGCGACAAGTGGGAGTCGGCAGCCAAGACCGGCGGTGAACCGTGGACTGCGGCTGACTTCACGGTGGCCGAAGCGTCGATGGCGAGCGAGGCGCGGCTGCTGCGCAATCACCCGTCCGTCATCGGTTTTCTGATCGGCAGCGACAACGCGCCGCCGGCTGCACTCGCGAAGCTGTACACCGACACCTTGCGTACTGAGAACTGGTCATTGCCGATCATTGCTGCGGCGGTTCCGCAGGCGACCGCGGAGACGGGCCCTTCCGGCATGAAAATGGAGGGACCCTATGCGTGGGTTCCCCCAGCCTATTGGTACGCGGATAAATTGGGTGGTGCGTTCGGATTCAACTCTGAACTGAGCGCTGGCGCGTCCATTCCGCCGATGGAAGATCTTGTCCGCATGCTTGCGCCGCAAGAGCTGGACGCATTGTGGAAATCCCCGGAGCAACGGCAGTATCACGCTTCGGCCGCATGGTCGGTCTTTGCGAACTTGCCCTCATATGGCGCGTCGCTGGCCAAGCGCTACGGCGATCCCAAGAGCCTCGAGGACTACGTTGCGAAGTCGCAGCTCGACAATTACGACAACGTGCGGGCGCAATTTGAGGCGCATGGCGCCCATCAAAATCGCGCCAACCCATCGACCGGACTCATCTACTGGATGCTCAACAACGCGTGGCCTTCGTTGCACTGGCATCTGTACGACTACTTCCTCAATCCTGCCGGCGCCTACTTCGGCGCCCGGATCGCCAACGAGCCGCTGCACATCCAATACTCCTACGATACGCGCGAGATCATGTTGGTCAATCAGACCCTCGCCCCCCAGCACGGTTTGCGGGCGCTGATACGCGTACGCAACCTGGACGGCAGCGTGGCTTTCGAGCGTCGCTTGCAGGGCATCAACCTGCCCGGCAACATCGCGCGGGCCGTGGCAGTGATTCCGGCGGTGTCCGACTTGTCCGCTACTTATTTCATCGAGCTCGAACTCGCGGCCGCGAACGGCAATGCGTTCAGCCGCAATGTCTATTGGCTTGCGGCCCAGACCGATGAGCTCGACTGGGCAAACTCCAACTGGTACCTCACTCCGCTGAAGCGCTACGCGGATCTGACGGCGTTGCAGGACATGCCCACCGTGTCGAGCGAAGTGCGGGCAACGATGCGCGCTGATGGCGGCGAGCAGGTCGTCACGGTTACCTTGACGGTGCCCGCTTCGTCCAAGGCCATGGCCTTTTTCCAGCATCTGTCGATCAAGCACTCCGGGCACGGCGAGCCCCTGGTTCCCATCGTGTGGAGCGACAATGACATCACTCTGTGGCCCGGCGAATCGCGCACCGTGTCCGCACATATCAACGCCCCGGGCACCGCCCCGGGCAACGCCACGGGGACGGCGATGCCAGTCGTCGAAGTCAGCGGCTGGAACGTGCCGACACAAACTGTCCCGATTTCCATGCAATGAGGGTGACGGGCGAGGCCCTCGGGTACACTCCGCTGTACTGATCCAATAGCGAGAGTGCAGATGCCTGCCACAACTCACGGCGCCAGCCCGGCCCGGCAATTTCATTTCATTTCCGGGATACCGCGCGCAGGCACGACGCTGCTGGCCGCGATCCTGAATCAGAACCCGCGTTTTCGCGCCGGCATGACCAGTCCATTGGCCGACATCATGGGCGTCGTGATGGCCGAACTCAGCAGCAAGAATGATTTTTCCTTTGACGTCTCGGATGAGCAGCGCGTCGCCTTGCTGCGCGGCCTGGTCGAAGGCTTCTACTCGGGGCAGGCGGATGCGGGCGTCATATTCGATACCAGCCGGCTGTGGTGCAGTCGAATGCAGCTGCTCGGCGCGTTGTTGCCTGGGGCAAAGGTCATCGCCTGCGTTCGGCATTTACCATGGGTCCTGGATAGCATGGAACGGCTGGTGCGCAGGCAACCGGTCGGCGTCAGCAAGGTGTTCCGGTTCGACACCAATACCACCATGTACTCGCGCGTTGAGGCGCTGACCGATCCCCGCGGCATGGTCGGGTTTGGTTTTCAGGCCACCAAGGATGCGTTCTACGGCCAGTACGCCCCGGGCCACCTGCTGCTGTTGACCTACGAAAGCCTGGCGCGCAATCCAATGGCCGCCATGCGTGCGGTCTACCAGTTCATCGGTGAGCCCTGGTTTGAACATGACTTCGACCACCTGGCGTACAACGCGGACGAGTTCGACGCCCGTGTTGGCATGCCCGGGCTGCATACAGTGCGTCCGAAAGTAGAACCGGTCGAGCGTGTTTCTGTTCTGCCACGCGAGATTTTCGCGCGCTTCGCCAATGAATCGTTCTGGATGGATCCGAAGAACAATGTCAGCCAGGTGCCCGTTATTTAATTGCAACCTGTTCGCAAGTCGGCGCCGAATTCGGCTTCGGCATGCTGTGGATTGCGCCATTTACGTACCCGCTGATGGTCGCAATTCAAATCGTCAGTGCACGCATCGGTCGGGTCACCGGTGACGGGCTGATTCGACAGCGGGTTCGCGCCTGTCTGCGACCTCAGCGCATACGATCGGCCACTTCGCGCATGCTGTCGCAAATATTCTCGGCACCCAGAAAGTCGAGCAGGCCACTTGCCTGCAGCGGAGCGCGCAGTTCCGGATGTACCCCACAGAACATGATGCGTACGCCGTGCTTCCGGAAGCGGTGTACGAGTTCCGTCAAGGTCTGGAGGCCGGTCGCATCCATGAATGGAACTCGACCCAGTCGCATCACGACAGTGTCGATACCGAGTGGCGCTCGTTCCAGTGTCCGTCCCAGTGTCTCGGCGGCGCCGAAAAAGAAAGGTCCATCGATGCGGTAGACGAGCACGCTGGGAGGCAACGTAACGTTCTCGTCAGGCGGACCGGTGGCCGAAGCGCCGTCGCCAGCGAAAGTCTGTTGCTCGACACGGACAGACTCTGACATCCGCTTCATGAACAGCAGCGCCGCAATCACAACGCCCACATTCACCGCAACCACAAGATCGACAAACACCGTGAGTAGAAAGGTCACCAGCAACAACGTGCGATCAGCCCTTGGCGCGCGGCGGAGCATCTGCGAAAAGTGCGGCAGGTCGCTCATGTTCCAAGCCACGGTGAAAAGTATGGCTGCCAGAGCGGCAAGCGGAATGGCCGCGGCCCAGGGCGCGAGGATCACGATCACCAACACCAGAAACAGGCTGTGAACAATACCGGCGACAGGGCTGGTGCCTCCATTGCGTATGTTGGTGGCGGTGCGCGCAATTGCGCCGGTCGCCGCGAAGCCGCCGAAGAGTGGTGACAGGATGTTGGCGATGCCCTGCCCGACCAGCTCCTGGTTGGAATCATGTCGCGTCCCGACCATGCCGTCGGACACTACTGCGGTGAGCAGTGACTCGATCGCACCCAGCAACGCAATAGCAAAGGCGGGTCCGACCAGTTGCAGGGCCTGGGAAAACGTGATGGAGGGAAGCCCCAGTGCCGGCAGCGTTCGCGGGATGCCCCCGAATGCCGTTCCGATTGTGGCCACCGACGGGAAGTGCCAGATTGCCTCCACGCCCGTGGCAACCAGCATTGCCAGCAATGGTGAAGGCAGGCGTCGCAATCCCGGTACGCGAGGAAGAACATGCGCGCCATAGATGGTGATCAGCAACGCGCCCAGCGCGATGCCGGTCGTCGGCAGGTCCAGGCCCGGGAGGGCGTGGAGCAGCGCCCAAAGTTTTTCGTGCACATGGCTGCCGCTGCTCACGGGATGCAGCCCGAAAAACTCCTTCCACTGGCCTATCCAGATGATGACGCCGATGCCGGAAGTGAAACCGACGATCACCGGCTCGGGAATGAAACGGATGACGCCGCCCAAACGTCCGAATCCCATCGCCAGCAGAATGCAGCCTGCCATGAGGGTGGCCACCTGCAATCCGGCGACACCGTATTGCGCCGTGATGCCGGCGAGCACTGCGATGAAAGCACCGGTTGGGCCAGAGATCTGTACGCGTGTGCCACCGAAGATCGATGTAGCGATACCGGCAATTATCGCCGTGTACAGTCCCTGCTGCGGTTTGGCGCCCGAGGCGATGGCGAACGCCATGGCCAGCGGCATCGCCACGACGCCCACCACGACCCCCGCAATGACGTCTCGCCCCAGATTAAAACGAGTGAGCAGACCGGCTCGACTTGCTTCAAGCAACGCGATCATGGCATGGGTCGGGTTCGATTCGTGCGGGCAGGAAGTCCGCACATTCGCCGCGCTGGATCAGTTCGTCAATAGGTAGACGCTTCATCGGAGCGGTTGCTTGAATAGCGGTGGTAGGAGGCGCAAACTGGCCGCGGTTTGTGAAATTTACTCGTCCGGGTCGGTCGCTGATCCGCCTCCCGAGCCCCGCATGAGCATTTCGCACAGTTCGCGGCCCGAATTGCTCGCACAGCTGGTGGAATTTGCGCCGGACGCCCTGCTGGTCATCAATTCGCAAGGGCAGATCGTCCTGGCAAACAGCACGGCTGAAGTTCTGTTCGGCTTTGATCCCGAAGAACTGCTTGATCAACCCATCGAGCGCTTGGTTCCTCGCCGATTCCACACCGTCCACGTGCGGCATCGGACGGAATTTGCCGGACAACCGCGTACCCGGGAAATGGGTGCGGCCATGACCAACCTCGTGGCCACCCGCAAGGACGGCGGGGAATTTCCTGTTGAGATCCGACTCTCACCGCTCAGCGTTGAAGGTGATTCGCTGATGGCAGCCGCGGTGCGCGACGTGACCGATCGGCGCGAGGCATCGAAGCAAATCGGGCTGGCGCGCCAGGAGGCCGACCGGGCAAACGTCGACAAAAGTCGGTTCCTCGCCACCGCCAGTCACGATCTGCGCCAGCCCTTGCAGGCCCTGCGACTGATCAACGCAGCGCTGCGCAAGCAGGCAACCGACCTCTACATGCAGGAGATGCTGACCCACGAGTCCGAAGCCCTGGAAGCCATGGGCAAACTGCTCAATGCCCTGCTGGATATCAGCAAACTGGAAGCCGGCAGCATCAAGCCGGAGATCGAAGTCGTCAGTGTTACCGAGCTCTGTGAAGCCATCCAGCAGCAGCTGGTGTCACTGGCATCATCCCGCAAGCTGACACTCGACCTCGAAGTGGGCGCGGCCTACGTCCGCACCGATCGGACGCTGTTCAGGCAGCTGCTGGAGAATCTGCTGGCCAACGCCATCAAGTACACCGATAACGGCGGCGTTCAGCTCATATGCCGTCCACACGGCCAAGGGCTGAGAATTACCGTAGGCGACACTGGCATCGGTATCGCGCCTGAGAATCTCCGGCACATCTTCGATGAGTTTTATCAGGTGCAGCGCAACGGTCGACAGGGTGTCGGACTGGGACTGGCGATCGTCAAGCGCATCGTTCAGTTGCTGGACCTGACCATTGAGGTGCAGTCGACGCTGAATCAAGGCACGCAGTTCCATGTTGATATTCCAGGTGACCAGATCGCGCGGATGTCGCCGTTGGCAACAACGGATGCGGCTGCCGACGGCTGCTCGCATGAGTCGCCGCCAGCCCTGATCCTGCTGATCGAAGATGACGCCGCCGTCCGTCAGGCCACGACCTTCTTTCTCAAGACGATGGGCCATGACGTTGTCAGCGCCGCCTCGGGTGAAGACGCCGGCATGGCCCTGGAGACCATGTCCAGGAACCCGGATTTCATCCTGTCTGACTACCACCTGGGTCAGAATGAAACAGGCATAGACGCGATTCACCGCATCCGGAGTCACTGCGGAGTGCAGATTCCTGCGCTGCTTCTCAGCGGCGATACTTCGGCCGGCATGCGGGAACTTGCCAATGTCCAGCGTTGCCAGATATTGAGCAAGCCGGTTGACGACCGGTCACTCACCAGCGCCATTCGAAAATTGCTCGCCGCCGACTAGGACCTTCACGCGCGCTGTGTGTGCATGCCGTCCCGAGCCTTGAAGTACTTTCTTGCATGGGCGATCAACTGCCCATCGGTGGGATGGTCCATCGTCTCAACTGCCGCGACGCGCGCCATCGTTTGGGGGTGATGACGGCCGATGTGCTTGACCAGCTCATGCTTTTCATTGCCTGGCCCTGCAATGAGAATGGCCCCGGCGTTTCCCAGGGCCTGCAGCGTCTCGTGCAGGAAATCCTGGTCCTCCGGAGCATGGCCGCTGGCATTGGAGTTCGCCTTGTGATGAATATGCCGGGTCGGATGTTTGGGATGAACCACGACTCGCTCCGAGTCGTCGACATCGAAGTGGAATACACGCGCCTCGTGATGGTCGATCCAAACGATCGCATGAAAATGTTCTGTCATGGATATCTCCCTATCGTTCCGCTCGCCAGCACAGTCTATGAATTCACCCACCGACCGCAAATACGCACTGAACGCAGGTCGAGTGCCAACTATAAGTATGTCTACCTATTGCCGGATGCGTCCACGACTCCTAAGTTACCTCTCCGTGGGACGCGCCATGAACGGAGGCGTTACCGTGATCCAGGCTACAGACACCGCCGTCGAAATCCTGCGCGATGGCAGCCACGTCGTCGTGCGCCCTATCTCCAGAGCGGATATCCAACTCGAGCGTAACTTCATCGAAGGCCTGTCGCCGCAATCGCGGCGATTTCGCTTCCTCGCGTCGATGAGCACTCCCAGCGATGCACTTCTCAAGCAACTGACAGACATCGATCCTGTGCGCGACGTAGCTTTCATCGCCCTCACCGATGATGCAACGGCGCAAACCGAAGTCGGGGTGGCGCGATATTGCGCGCAAGCAAACGGCACGGCTGAAGTCGCGGTCGTCGTTGACGACCACTGGCACCACAAGGGCCTCGGTACGGCCCTCATGAAGCGACTGATCGACGTTGCCCGCGAACGAGGTGTCGAATCTCTGTATTCAATCGACTCCGCAGACGACCACGCAATGCACGACCTGGCGCTCCATCTCGGATTCAGCTGCGCGACCGATCCGCAGGATTCGACTCAGAGAGTCCACTCCCTGGGCCTCCGTCCCATTCATCCCGGCTAGGGATCCACGGCTTTGGCTGCTGCCTGAATGGTCACCATGGTTGACAACACGCTTCCTGCTCCAGCGCCATCGAACCTGGAATTCCTGCAGCATCTGACCCGCGTTTCTCGCCTGGTGACGCTCGGAGAAATGGCGGCGGGGCTCGCGCATGAGCTCAATCAACCATTGAGCGCCATTGCCAGCTACGCGATGGCTTCCGAACGGCTGTTGAAGTCATCAGGCGCGCAGCTTCCTGAAGTCAGCTTTGCCCTGCAGGAAATCAGCGCCCAGGCACTGCGCGCCGGCGATATCATCCGTCGCCTGCGCCAGGTGGTGCGCCCGCGTGAACCACTTCTCGCGCAGGCGAATCTCAATGAGTTGATCCGGCAGATCTGGAGCCTGGTGGAAAGCGACGCACGACTGCATGATGCCCGGGTGCAATTCGAGCCGGCGGCCGACCTGCCGCTGACGGCGGTGGATAGCACGCAGATCCAGGAGGTTCTGTTCAACGTGATCCACAATGCAGTCGAGGCCGTATCAGCCAACGATCATGCCACGCGATTGATTGTCGTGAGCACACGCTCTACCAGCCCCGATGAAATCGAGATCTGCGTAGCGGACCAAGGTCCAGGGGTCGATCCCAACGTTGCGGGCCGGATATTCGAGCCCTTCTGCACCACGAAGCCCGATGGCACCGGGCTGGGACTTGCCGTGAGTCGCACGATCGCCGTGGCCCACCACGGTCGATTGGAATACCGGCCCAATGTTCCCGCGGGCGCCTGCTTTCTCCTGGCTCTCCCTATCGTCCAGTCACCGTCATGATTGGTCACCCAGATCGCCGCCCCGTGGTTTTCGTCGTCGACGACGACGATGCAGTTCGTCGCTCGTTGCAGCTTTTGCTGAAGTCGATCGAGCTGCCGTGCTTAGCCTTTGCGTCATCCGGCGAGTTTCTGGGCAGCTACGACCTCGCCCAGCCGGGCTGCCTGTTGCTGGACGTCCGCATGCCGGGGATGAGCGGGCTCGAGTTGCAGCAGGAACTCAACCGGCGCGGCGCCATCATTCCCGTCATCTTCATCACTGGTCATGGCGATGTGCCCATGGCCGTCGAGGCCGTGCAACAGGGAGCCTTCGATTTCCTGCAAAAGCCTTTTCGTGACCAGGAACTTATCGACCGACTGCAGCGCGCACTTGCCCGAGACCAGCAGCAGCGCCTGGAGCTCGGTGAGCGAGACCACATCCGCAAGCGCTTCGAATCACTGACGGCCCGTGAGCGTGAGATTCTCGGCCTGGTCACCGCGGGCAAGGCGAACAAGGTCATGGCCGCCGACCTGCACATCAGCCAGCGCACGGTTGAAATCCACCGGGCAAACCTGATGGACAAAATGCAGGCTTCATCGCTGGCGCAACTGGTGCGGATGACCCTGTCACTGGATTGAATGCCTACTCAGTCGTTGGGCACGACCGTTGCGTTCACCATCGCTTCTCCAGCGGCCCGTTCCAGAGGTACTTCGGGTGCCCCCATTTGAAACGGCAGCCGCGGTGAAGCAAATTCGTATTTCTACGTATTCCGGTTGTTCATGCTCGTTACGTACTCTAGGCACCCCAAGGAGAGAATCGAATGAACAGACTTTCGACCCGTCGCCAGGCGATCGGAACGCTCGTAATGGGCCTCGGCACGCTGGCTGCTCTCCGCACCGCGGCGGCCACTACCTCGGCAACCACGAAGCCCGCGCCTGCGGCGTCGCCGGCATCAGGCGACAAGCCACATCTGCAGCCTACCGATCCGACCGCAGTCGCTCTTTCCTATTTCGAAGACGCCAGCAAAGTCGACGCCACGAAATTCCCGACCTATAAGCCCGGCCAGCTGTGCGACAACTGCCTGCAGCAGACTGGCAACGCCGGAGAGGCTTGGCGATCCTGCACTCTGTTCCCTGGCAAGCTCGTCAGCGACAAGGGCTGGTGCAAGGTTTACGTCAAGAAGCCATGAGGACGTCTCCGCACATTTGTTTCGATCGGTGCTATCCACACCTGACGCATCTCAAAATGGCCGAAGCCGCCGCCGGCCGTTCGCTATAGACTACGATCGGCAGCGCCCGGTTCGGTAGTGGCTGTGCGGAGGGTGGGGAGCACATTGAGCGACTACGCCGATCTCGATAACTTTGCCGCACTGATCGAGCGCGAAAGTGAGCGCTTGCTGCACGCGTGGCGCAGCCAGGTTCGCCACTTACCCTCTGCGGCCGATTTGGACACGCCTGCGCTGAACGATCACATGCCTGGAATTCTCGCCGAATTGGCCGCGGCGATGAGATCGAGATCCGATGAAACCACTGCGCAGACCCTCAAGGAAGGCAGTCCCCTTGCGCATGGCTTGCAGCGCGCCAATGAAGGCTATGATGTTGCGGAAATTGTCGCTGAATACAATATCCTGCGAGGCTGCATTCATGACCTGGCCGCAAGCGCAGGTCTGGTGATTCAGGGACGAGCCTTCCGCATCGTCAATCGTGTATTTGATAATGCCATTGGCATCGCTGTTCAGACCTTTGCCGCTTACCAGGCAGCGGAGGTACAGAAACGCCGCGAGGAATACCTCAGCTTCGTCTTGCACGACCTGCGCACTCCGCTAAACGCGATCTCGTTGGCCGCGCGAGTCCTGGAGCGGACACTCCCCGAGGCGAAAGGCGAAGACCAAAATGGCAAACTGTTCAGCAGCCTGCGACGCAACGTTCAACAACTCCAGGCGCTGGTCGGGAAAATCCTCGATGAGAACGTCAACGTTTTGACCGATACGGGGATCCGCGTTGTTAAACGTCATCTGGATCTCTGGCCGCTTGTGGAGGCACTCTTTGATGACTTGTATCCCATGTCAGAAATGATCCGTGCGCAGCTGATTAACGCTGTACGGGGCGACTTGGTCGTTCATGCAGACGCGGCTCTATTGCGTCGCGTTTTTCAGAATTTAATCGCCAATGCAATTAAGTACGCACCGCGTGGCATGATCACCGTCGGGGCGAAAGGATTCGACACCGGGGTCGAATGTTGGGTCTCCGATGACGGCCCGGGTATTAAGAAGGAATTCCTCGACAAGATCTTCGAAAAGGGAGAAACCGGCGGTGACGGGGCCGGTACCGGGCTCGGCCTTGCCATCGTGAAGACGTTTATCGAAGCTCAAGGCGGCAGTGTATTTGTTGAAAGCGTCGAGGGCCGCGGAACTACATTCAGATTCTCGCTTCCGAATTAGATCCACACAACGCGGATCCCAATCTTGCCGCAATAATGACACACGAGAGCCGTGGAGGGCCGGACCCTGTTAAGGGCGTCTAGATGTCTTCGCCTTCGCGGGTGAAACTTTTTTCTTGACGGGCTTTACGCTGCCGCCCCCACGAGCGGCACGCCGCTCATCGAGCGAAATGGGCTCCGCTCCGCGAGCGTTGCTGACGACGACGCGCTTGGAGAGGCTGCGCCGCAGAACCTCAGTCAGGTCGATGACCTTGGCACTGTGTTCGGGAGCCTCCGAATCGTCCGACTCCAGATCGGTCCGGTGAATGACGTTGTTACTGTCCTTGTTCTTCGCTTTCACCATCGCCCGCAGCTCCTCCGACTCCTTGTCCTCTAGCTCGCCCGGATCCAGCGCATTGCGACGGAGGGCTTCGATGGCGGTGGAGTACTGCGCGACCAGCTTGGCTGGAGGCTTAGAGTAAGCAGGTAACCCGATATCTTTCGAATCGCGGATTTCATCGGCGTAGCGCAACGTATCCGCACGCAATACGCCATTTGCCGCCACGATTGCGACCAGGTATTCGTGCCCTCTCATGACGAAGCTGCCGATCCCTGCTCGCCCGGCGCGCGACATCGTCGCCGTGAGCAGATTGTAGGCCGTCGCAGATTTGCCACTGGGCGACAGGTAATAGGATTTCTGAAAGTAGACGGGGGGTACCTGGTCGAGAAGGACGAAGTTCTTCAATCGAATATCGGCAGACATCTCCGGCGCGACCGACTCGAATTCTTCGTCAGTGATCACCACCATCTTGCCATCCTGAGTCTCGTAACCCCGGACGATGTCGTTGTTGTCGAGCACCGTGCCGTCTTTCGAGCATCGAAATTCGCGGCCGAGCGCATGCCCTTCACTATCGATGAGCTTCATCGCCGTCAGCCGAGGACGCACCGCCGAGAGCAGATCGACCGGGATGCTGACGAGTCCAAATGTGATGGTCCCGGACCAGATCGGCCGCACCCCTTGCGCGGGCGCCGCCGCTTCTTTCGCGGCTCGCGTCTTTTTCTTTGCCTTAGGCAGCTTGCTTCTCCCGAACAGCAGCGATGCTGGCTTTCAGACTGGCAGCCAAGCTAGGGGACGCAGCTTTTTTCTTCACACGCACGGTCGCGAGCTGCTTGCCGTGCCCCTTGGCCTCGATCATGTCGAGCAGACGAGCCCGATAATCATTCTTCCAGAGGGCGGGGTCGAAGTCCGTGCTGATGGACGCGATGAGCTGCTCTGCCAACTTCAGCTCGCTCGGAGCGGGCGTCGAGTTGGTGCTGGGTTCCACACCCGCGAAGCTCAGGATCTGATCCGCCCTCCGCATGGTCGTGAGTGCAAGGCAGCTACCCATTGGCGTCACCGCACCGACGTAGCGCTTCTTACGCATCACCCAGCGCACAATTCCCGTGAGCTTGCTGTCCGCTAGTGCCTGCACGAAGGCATGGTAACTCTCATTGTCCTCGTCCGGACCGAGGTAATAGGGCCGGTCATACCACTGATCGTCAATGGCGTGCGGGTCGACGAACCGCAGCATCGCGATGTCGCGCGACTCCGCCGGTACCAGCTTTTCAAGATCTTCAGGCTGCAGGATCACGGCAGTATCCTTGCTGACGGAGAATGCCTTCCGAATACCCTGCGAGGGGACCTCCTCGCGAGTGTCTTTTCTGACGATGTGCTGCTCGACCGGCGCTCGGTCTTTCTTGTGCAGCATGCGAAATTTAATGGATCGATCCTCGATTGCGGAATAGAGC
>JBEPVT010000025.1:0-54992 GCA_041690895.1 Gammaproteobacteria bacterium | reverse complement strand
CGGGAGATTGCCAACATACATTTTCGTCATGTGAAGAATACCTACTACAAAAGAAACTATCGGCCGGTCACGCGTGCCTCGAGTACTAAACCTTATAGCGGAATGCCGGCCACCTGGATCGAGGAAACCTGCTTTGTGGGTTGTGGCCAAGGTGACGCCGGAGCGGCGCGGTGACCAAAAACGGACCAAGTAGAAATCACGAACCGGCGCGGATACTACAGGAAATTGCTGATAAGTACGAGTGTTCATGCGGGTTGCGGCTAATGCGGCGTCGCATCAATCCTGGTGTCCGGTCCTCAACGCGGCTATTCTCACGGCCTGTCGCATAGGCCGAAATCACAACTTTAGATGACAGGATTCGGATGCCACTAGCCTACCTTCTTCCCAACTACTGGATCACCTGGGTGGGATTGGGGGTCATGCGCGCCATTGAGCTGCTGCCTTACGCCGCGCAAACGCACGTGGGTAATGCCGTCGGGGGGCTGCTGCGGCATCTTCCGTTGAGTTACCTGCGTATTGCACGCCGCAATATCGCCCTGTGCCTGCCCGAATTTTCGGAACTTGAACGCGAGGAGCTGTTGAATCGGCATTGCTGCAGCCTCGGGATGGCGCTGTGCGAGACCGCGGATACCTGGTGGAGCAGCGACCGCCGGCTCAACAAACTGGCCGATGTGCAGGGCCTGCACCATCTTGAGGCCGCGCTCGCCAAGGGCCGTGGCGCCATTCTCGTCGGGGGTCACTTCACGACCATTGAAATCTCCACTCGCATATTGGGCACAGTGGTACCGCTCAATGTCGTCTACCGACCTCTGAAAAACGCGCTGCTGTCGCGAATCATGTTCGAAAGCTTCTGCCGCCATGGAAACCCTATTCCTAAGGACGATATTAGGAGCATGGTGCGCGCGCTGAAGAAAAACGAAGCAGTGTGGTTCGCGCCGGACCAAAGTTACCGCAACAAGGGTGCTGCCATGGTGAATTTCTTCGGCATCCCCGCTGCGAGCAACCCGGCGACCACGCGTTTGGCACGCATCTCCGGCGCGGCGGTCATGACGTACTTTGGCCAGCGCCTCCCAGGCAACGCCGGATACCGAGTCGTCATTGGACCTGTGTTCGAGAATTTCCCCGGGCCCGATCCGGTTGACGACCTTGAACGCTACAACCGACTGCTCGAGGCGCAAGTTCGCTTGGTGCCCGAACAATACCTTTGGGTCCATCGGCGCTTCAAAGGCTTAAGCAGTGACTATCCCGACTATTATGGTCGCGACTCCCGTAATCCTGCCCCGCAGGGCTCTTCTGACTAGCGACCCAGCCGATCCCCTCCATGACCGATGATCAGTTAACCGTCCAGAGCGTGACCGGAGTCGACCTCACGCTCAGCATCGCCGGTCCAGGAACGCGAAGCTATGCCTTCGTGATCGACTGGCATATTCGCCTGCTGCTAGCCGGCGCCTGGCTGCTCGTCGCAACCGTCGCGCTCAACGTAAAGATCAGCTGGCGTTCGCACGACGCGCTGTTCAGCGTGTTGCCGGCCGCAATCATTTATTTTTTGTACCACCCCGTTGTGGAAACGATGACCCGGGGACTGACCCCCGGCAAACGCATGGCCGGCGTGCGCATTCTGAGCCGCGATGGAGGGCAGCCGAGCACCACGGCGCTGCTGTTGCGAAATATGTTTCGGTTGGTCGATAGCCTGCCGGCGACATACTTGGTGGGGCTCACAACTTGCTTCTTGACCCGGCAACGTATCCGCATCGGCGACTTGGCCGCGGGGACTTTATTGGTGTTGGACAATGCCGCTGCCGCGGCGTCATTGCTGCGCATCGAGCGGCTCGCCGCAATTTCAAGGTTGTCGTTGGACGCCTTGGAGTTGGTCGACCAGGTTCTCGAGCGCTGGGAGTTCCTGGAATCCGCGAACCGCACCCAGATCGCCCGCTCCTTGCTGGCGCGGCTCGAACCTCGGGAAGCTGCGGCGGATCTCGCGCAATTGAGCGACGAGAAGCTGCGCGACATGCTGCAAGCTCATTTGGGTACGGTCGCGGCGGCGACTCATGTTTGACGGCGAGAACATTCGCCGCTGGATCATTGCGCGGGCCGGCAGTTGGCGGGCGAACGTTACCAGTGTGGCCGGATTGCGCTCGCAGCAAGCTGCAACTGTGGATGAAGCGTTGAACGTCATCGAGGCTTATCGCCGATTGGCTCAGGACCTGGCCACCGCACGACGGGTGGTGCCCAACAGCCGCACGGCCGCGGGACTTGAATCTCTATACCGCCAAATGCACGCGTTGATCAGCCGCCAGCCGCACGGTGGATGGGAGACGGTTCTATCCGCCTTAAGCTTTGATATCCCCATGATCACGCGAGAGTTGCGAGTTCGCATCTTGAGCATGGCGTTGCTCATGGGGGTAAGCGCGCTGGCGGGCTGGTGGCTCGTCGCCACGTTCCCGACGCTCATCGGTATGTTTGCCAGCGAAGACATGATTGAACACGTCGAACAGGGTCATTTGTGGACTGAAGGGCTTATCAATATCGCGCCCTCCTCCATTCTTTCGGTCGGTATCCTGGCAAACAACATCATGGTCAGCGTGCTGGCATTTTGTGCCGGCATTTTCCTCGGCCTCGGCACGCTGTACTTGATTGCCATGAACGGCCTCATGCTGGGCGCGGCCTTTGCCTTCGTTCACCAGCACGGACTGGCGCGTGCACTGTTCGAATTCATCATTGCGCACGGACCGGTCGAATTGTCGGTAATCTGCATTGCGGGCGCCAGCGGAGTCGCTCTGGGCGAGTCCATCATCCGACCGATCGGCATCTCGCGGCGCGATTCGTTCCAAGCTTGCGCTCACCGCATAGGACCGTTGCTGCTCTTGTGCGCGGCGTTGTTAGTGGGCTGCGGCCTCATCGAAGGCTTCATTTCGCCTGACTCGCGATTTCCAATGGCCAGCCGCATCACCATAGGCCTAAGCTATTGGCTGATCATGTGGTCGCTTCTCACGGGCCGACTGTTCGCAAAAAGAATGGCGGCCTAAGCGCGTCGGCGCCGCCTGAAATTGGCGTACGCGGAAAACACGGCGTGCTCCAGCTGCTCCGGCCTCGCCACCAACGCAGGAGCACCAAGCGCGTTCAAGGCGCGCGCTTTGCGCTCCAAGCCGATGCAATATTCCTGAGCCGCCAAGGACCGGTAAGGGTCCAGCCAGGTATGTGCGGGGGCGCGCGCCATCGATTCCGCTTCAGCACTCGACAATCCCGCGATGAATGGCAGGTGCTTGGGCAAAAGGAAACGCACCGCGAGCGCCAATTGACTCTCATTCGACGCGTCATCGATGTCGGTCAGCATCACGATGAGGCTGCGATGACGCACCAGCGACCTGATCCTGGTGACCGCGTACAAGGGGTTCGATTCCGTTGCTTCGACCCGCGCAGCGGCAAGCACGGTTCTCAGTCGTGCAACGGCGTTCGCGCCGCGGGCCGGCGGCAACGCCGCCAGCGGCCGATCGGCGTACACGATCAAGCCCACCAAATCCTCGCGCTGCGCGGCGAATTGCGCCAATCGAGCGGCAATATTCACGTAATGTCCGAAGCGATCAAGGGACCCGGCGCGCAGCGCGCTGCGGCGCCCAGCGTCGATCGCGATGACGATCTGCAGGCCGTCATTCTGCGAGAATTCTCGGCTAATCAAGCGATCGGCGCGGGCTGTGGCTTTCCAGTCGATCACGCGCGGCGGATCGCCGACACGATAATCGCGCAAACGTAGAACCTCTGCGCCCGCGCCTGCATCCATGCTCGCTTGAGAGCCCACTGCGGTGACGCCTTTTACTTCGCCGGCATTGCGAAACATATCCGGGAGCACGCGAACTTTGGCGGGGCAGGAAAACTGTCTGGGCCACCATGCAAGGCCCAACGGTCCCGCGATTCGAGCCCGCAACGGCGGCCACTCGGACTGACCCAAGCGTTTGGCAACCACGCGCCGTTCAATCGCAGCGCGCTCCCCTGATTTTACCCGCAGGAACTCGACCGAGCTTTCGATATCGAAAAATTTCGGGACGCTCGGTGCAATCTCGATTGCCAAAGTCCGCTTCAGCGCGTGCGCACACATGAACCGAATTACGGTGGCGCGCCCCAAAAAAAGATGTTCCGGCGCCTGCACCTCGACGACACTGGCCCTGGCCGCATCCAGAATCGCCGGCGAAACTCCCAACGGCGAAACCTTCTCGGGGCCAGTTAACGCGCCATACCTCGCAAGTATGGCCTGTTCATCGTCGCGAGCCGGATAGGTCATATCGATACGCAACATGAAGCGATCCAGCTGCGACTCCGGCAAAGGATAGGTGCCTTCGAAGTCGCCGGGGTTCTGAGTGGCGATGACTAAGAAATGCGCGGGCAGCGCGTAGGTCTTGCGCTCAACCGTAACCTGCCGCTCCTCCATCGCCTCGAGAAGCGCGGATTGCGTTTTCGGACTCGCGCGGTTGACCTCATCGACCAGCAATACATCGGCGAACAGGGGCCCGGGACGAAATTCGAATTCGCGCTTTGCTATGTCGAACACATGCACACCGATGATGTCGGATGGCATGAGATCCGCCGTTCCCTGGACTCGGCGAAATGCACCGCCCAGCCCCGCCGCCAGCGCTTTCGACAGCAACGTCTTGCCAAGTCCGGGCGGCCCCTGCAACAAGACGTGGCCACGGGCGATGACCGCAATCGTCAACGCGCGGATCGCGGATTTCAGACCGATCACCGACGCGCCCAATGCCTCTTGCAGGCGCAGTTCCAACTCTTCCGGTGCCGTGCTCATATTATTTTTCCTTGCAGCTGAGACAAGAGGTTTTGCAGTCGCGGCAAATTGAAGCGCCGCCCGGATTGGAGCCGCGTCTGCAGTTTCTGCAATTCCCTCACTTCGTTGCGGGTGACTGCGGCTTGCGACAACAGCCAATCCCACACCGGACTGCCGTCTTCGCGGCTGCCGAGACGGCGATGAATTGAATTGAAAAAATTCGCCAGCAAGCGCGCGCCGGCTGTTGGCGGCGTAACGGTCGACGCAAAATAGTCGCCGCTGCTGCTGACCAGGGCCGTGACGTCGACGGCCTGCCTGCCCGCGGGATGGCCCGGGAATCGTTGGATGCCGAGAACAAACACGAACCATAGAAACACCAGCCACCACAGCGTGCGGTGCAAACGAGGGTCTTTATAAAATGCCTTGGCATCGTAGTAATCCACCGCTCCCTGATGGGCATCATCAAAAATCACTGCGCCACCTGGCTCGAGCGACCATCCGATGACATTCGCCAACAGCTTGGCATTGTCCGCAGACCCGAGTTCTCGATTACTGAAAAGGCCGGCGACGCCAAGCAAAATGACCTGCCCGTTTTGCTGGCTTCGCACCCAAATGACTGCATTGGCACCATCGGCGAGCTGGGCAATTTGCAGCACTCCGGAACTATCCATAGGCGTTGCGAGCCAGCGCGATGCTGGCAGATCGGAACTCAATTGCAGCCTATGGACGCCATTCATCAAGGGATGTACGCCGCGCGGCTCAATCGCAATCGAGCGGGATTCCGACAATGCCTTGAGTGCGGACTTCAACGTCTGTGAGGTTGACGCGCTTTTCTCGCGCGCCACCTTCGTATCGATGGTTTCGAATTTCAGACGCGCCAAACGGCCCACATCCCTGACTAGTCGTTCACTGCCCTCGAGTGCCCATGCAGGCGTGTCGTCCAACGCCGCGGCGATCACGAGCGTATTGCCGCGCTCGATCCACGCATCCAAGCAAGCTGCTTCCTCGGGTCGAACCGGCAATTGGTGCGGCAACGTGGTGATCAATACGTTGCCGGTAGGGCGTTGCGCCTTGTCGGCCAACAAGTGATCGTAGCGATTGCGCAGCGAGATCTCCGGGATGTGTACCGCTTTCAGCCAGCGCCACGCGCCTTGGTAACCCGCGGCACCAAGATCGGCGCTCAGCGGCCGCGTCACCGCTCGATTCTCGGGCGGTAGTTTGGGCAAGAACAACGCGTAGCATAGGAACAGCGCAGCGACAGCCAATCCCAGGGTGACTAGGCGTTGTTTCACGGTGCGCGGGCAGTTCTGGAAAGCTGCAGCAAGAGTTCGCGGCCCTGCCGTGTCACGGTTTCAAGAAACTCGGGCAGCGCGAGTTCTGAGCCATACAGAAGCGCCTCGGCGGCACCGGCAACATCGGCAAAGGCGCTCTTCTGCGCTTCGCTATCGAACGATGTCCGCACGATGAGCTCGCGATGCGTCAAACTACGCTCGGCCGCAAGACGGCCCGTTTCCACCAGACGCCTCACCAACGCACGCAGTACGCCGGCGGGAGTATTCTCAACTGCGGACGATTCCTTATTCATCGACGCGTGGCCCAAGAAATCCTCAGCCGAATTCATCGCGGACCGTTTCCTTCTGAAACGCGCGGCAACGCCAGCCGCTCTAAGCTCGCGCACAACGACCACAATGGCGGCAAGAGCCGTGAGGATGGTTACGATGTAGACGAACGCCTGCAGAACGCCCGGCGACAGGTTCGTGGCGCCCAAAACACCATCCAATAAATGCTTAATCCATTTCGCAGCCGATGAGTTGCTGTTTTCAAGCCATTGTTTTATCCAGTTTTTGAAAGAGTGCCACCACGACACGACCTGGGGCGCCTGTTGATTCTGTAAAGCTTGCAGAATACCCGGCACCGCCGACGTATCGGGCACGCCGGGCCAGCGCGGACCCGAACCCGAATAACGTTCGCTTAAATCGATCACATCGCGCAGGGCGTGCACGTTCAATTTGCGTTGCCAGCCCTCATACAAAATCTTGTCGAGGCCGAGCGTGCCCAACGCTGCTCGCAGATCCGGACAGGCTGCGCCGAGGTCCTGCAGACCGTACAACGTCGGTGAGGCGCTCGTCGCGCAGTCGATCACTGTATCGAGCGGCACTCCCGCAAAGCTACTTGTGGCAATCAGACCGCCGAGCGCCAGTACCAGCTGCGACCGCAGGCTTCCGAACTTCAAATTCACTGCTGCGCTAAGGCGTGCACCCGACCCAACAAGTCACCACCCTGCTTGCGCAACTTAAGGTCGTACAAAATGGCAACGAGAACGGCGGGGAAGAGCGAACCCAGCACGGCGTTGGCCAGCAGCGATAGGATCTGGCTCACTCCGATGCCCAACAAACTGGCCGGCCCTAAAGCAGCGCCGATCGCCGTCGAGACGAAGCCGACCACCAATGTAAAGACCAAGCCGATGATGAACAGCACCAGCAATATTCCGCCGCAGCGCCACCAATATCCTCGGGTAAGCCGCCAGCTGATCGCGATGGATTCAGCCGGTCCAGCATCGTCCAGCATCAGCACGATTGATGCGAAAAACACCCGCCCGAATATAAACGCGAACGCCAAAAAGAGCATGATGATAATCACAGCCGTGACGGCTCTGCCACCGCCCGTGATCGCCCCTCCGATGCCTGCCAGCAGCGCCGATGCCATTGCACCAATGAACATCGCAACAAAGAACAATAGAAACTGGAGTAACAATCGGGGCAGCAGCCGCAGCCCGGATGCCAAGGATCCGCCCAGCGATGAGATCGCACCAGTAGCAACGCTTGCGATCCTAAGGACGATCGCGGTGTAACACAGCGCGGAAAGAATCAACATGAGCAAATAAGCCAGCCAAGTAGTCGGCGACTTAAATAAAGCCAACATGGCTTGGGCATTGGCAGCGCTCGCCGCGGAGAACGAGCGCGTCGGCGCAGCCGGCACAATACCCGGGACCTTGTAAGCCAGCACCACCAGGGGCAAAGCCACCACCAGTTGTGCAAGCAAGGCCAGTGGCCAGGTTCTAGGCAGGCTTTCGCGCCACAGCCTCAGCCCGTCGTCGAGCACGCCTCCAATGCTGCGCGGCTCCGTTGGTCTCGTATACACGGCGATTCTCCCTGAATCTTGTGATTCAGAGGTTAACACGACTCCGCGAGCCGCTACACTTTCGCGTGAATGCCTACACTACGTAAGGCCACATTTGCAGACATACCCGCGCTCAACGTGCTGATCGCTCGATCGGCACGCGGATTGAGCGTCGCAGACTATCGTCCGCAGCAAATTGAAGCGGCGTTACGCGGCGCCTTCGGTGTCGATAGCCAATTGTTATCAGATGGAACTTATTTCATCGTCGAGGATTTCGGACGGATGGTAGGCCGCGGCGGATGGAGCTTTCGCTCCACACTGTTCGGTGGGGATGCCCGCGCGGGTCGCGATTCGTCCACGCTCGATCCTAAAACTCAAGCGGCGAAAATACGTGCCTTCTTTGTCGATCCCAGCCACGCTCGGCGAGGCATTGGCTCTCTGCTGCTCGACCATTGCGAGAGCCAAGCGCGCGCTCATGGATATGCCGGTGTTGAACTCATGGCCACTCTGCCGGGCGTCAAGCTCTATGCCGCCCGCGGCTATGTCGCCGGCCCGATGGTGCATTTCGACGTCGGATCCGGAGAAAGGATCGAATTCATTCCCATGCACAAGGCGCTAGTCGCGCCATAGGCGCTGCCAGCCCGCGTGCCCCAGGCCGCGCAGCGTGCGGACATTGCGGCGATAAATTTCCTGCGTGTCGCCCACCGCGGCGATGGCGTGCTCCACGCTGGCCTCTCGAAGAAGGTGCAGCATCGGGTACGGAGAGCGATTCGTGTAGTTTTCTATGTCATCGGGTTGCGATCCCGCGAATTGATACTGCGGGTGAAAGCTGGCCACTTGCAACTCCCCCTCCAGATTGAGTTCGGCGACCGTGGCATCGCAGACCTCGAGGAAATCGTTGTACTCGATGAAATCCGTGAGGACCCAGGGATGGATGAGCAGCGTGGTCTCAAGATCATGAGGATGCGCCGCGGCCAGTGTTCTCAACTCCGAACCCAGTTCCTGCAGCAATCCAACCGCACTTCCTTGCTCGCTGACATAGAAGCGCACCCGATTGCCTCGATAAGGATTTTCCGCGAACGGGCACAGGTTAAGTCCGATCACTGATTTTTCCAGCCAGTGCCGCGTAGCGGAAATGATTTTGTCAGCCGGGATTCGCAATTCCTCTCCATGCTGAAGACAATCTAGTTCAGCGAGTTCGAGTATCCTATCCGCCCTTCGCCATGGGAACCCTTCGATGCCGCAAACGATCCCTGCCACGCTGATCTCCGGAGATGGGATCGGACCGGAAATCATGGACGCTGTTCTCGCTGTCTTGGCCGCGCTAGGCGCCCCATTTGAGTGGGATCGACAAATTGCGGGCCTGGAAGGCGTCAAAATCGCTGGCGACCCCCTTCCCCCCAAGACGTTGGACAGCATCCGGCGCACACGCCTCGCCCTCAAGGGTCCGCTGGAGACGCCGTCGGGCGGCGGCTATAGATCCTCCAATGTTCGCTTGCGGGAAGAATTCAAGTTGTATGCGAATTTAAGACCGGCGCGCACGCTCATTCCGGGGGGTCGATTCGACAAAATCGATCTGGTGGTGGTGCGAGAGAATCTCGAGGGTTTGTACATCGGGCACGAGTTCTACATCCCCATCGATGATGATCCGCATGCGGTTGCCATGGCGACCGGCGTCAACACCCGTCAAGGCAGCCGTCGCTTATTGCAATTTGCATTCGAGCACGCCATTGCGACGGGGCGGAAGAAAGTCGCGCTCGTCCACAAGGCCAACATCATGAAGGCCCTCACCGGAATTTTTCTTGAGACCGGTCTCGAGTTGTACGAGCGCAAGTACCAGGGCAAAATCAGCTTGGAAACTATCATCATCGATGCCTGCGCCATGAAGCTGGTTTTAAACCCTTGGCAATTCGACGTGTTGGTAACCACGAATTTATTCGGCGACATCCTGTCGGACTTGGTCGCCGGCTTGGTAGGCGGCCTGGGAATGACGCCGGGAGGCAATATCGGCACCGACGCTGCCATATTCGAAGCAGTCCACGGTTCCGCACCCGACATCGCCGGCAAGGGCATCGCCAATCCGATCGCACTGTTGCTCGCGGCCGCAATGATGCTGGAACACTGTCATTTACCGCACATGGCAGCGCGATTGCGAACGGCCATCGATCAAGCCCTTAACCTCGATAACGTCCGCACCGGCGATCTGGGCGGCAAGGCCAGCACGACGGAATTTGCGCGTGCCCTGATCGCACGCATCGGCCGCTAACAGCCATGCCCCCCATCATCTCGATCAAGGACGTGACCAAATCCTATGCCACCGGCTTTCAGGCCTTGAAGCTGGTCAATCTCGAGATCGAGCCAGGCGAAATCTTCGCGCTGCTCGGCCCGAATGGCGCCGGCAAGACGACGTTGATCAATATCGTTTGCGGCATTGTGACGCCGAGTACCGGCTCGGTGACCGCGGACGGCCACGACATCGTGCGCGATTATCGTGCCGCACGCTCCATGATCGGTTTGGTGCCCCAAGAGCTCAGCACCGACGCGTTCGAAACCGTGTGGGCCACGGTGAGTTTCAGCCGCGGGCTGTTCGGCAGAGCGCCGAGCCCTAAATTCATCGAAGCGCTGTTGCGCGATCTTTCCCTGCTGGACAAACGCAACAGCAAAATCATGACCCTCTCGGGCGGCATGAAGCGCCGGGTCATGATCGCCAAAGCCCTGTCGCACGAGCCGCAAATTCTGTTCCTCGACGAGCCGACCGCCGGCGTCGATGTGGAACTGCGTCGTGACATGTGGGCCCTGGTGCGCGGGCTGCGGCAAAAAGGCGTGACCATCATTTTGACGACCCATTACATCGAAGAGGCTGAGGAAATGGCTGACCGCGTCGGCGTCATCAATAAAGGCACGCTGATGCTGGTCGAGGATAAAAAAGAGCTGATGAAAAAGCTCGGCAAAAAGCAGCTCACGCTGCATCTGCAGACGCCTCTGCAGCAGATTCCGGCCGAACTGCAATCCTGGGACCTCGAGCTCAAGGCCAAGGGCGAGGACTTGGTCTACACCGCCGATAGCGCCGACAGCGTCGATATCTCCTTGCTGCTCAAACGGCTCAGCGAGCTATCGATCGTCATCAAGGATCTTCAGACACATCAAAGTTCACTTGAGGATATCTTCGTCAAGCTAGTGAGCGAACGCACATGAGTAACACCGCCTCAGCCCCCGCTTTCAACCGTCATGGCGTTTGGGCGATCTACAAATTCGAAATTGCGCGGGCACTGCGTACGCTGCTGCAGAGCTTGGTAACGCCGGTAATCACGACTTCTTTGTACTTCGTGGTGTTCGGCGCCGCGATCGGATCGCGCCTGACGACCGCCAGCGGGGTGAGTTACGGCGCATTTATCGTGCCCGGACTCATTATGTTGGCGCTATTCACGGAGAGCCTGTCGAACGCCTCCTTCGGTATTTATTTTCCAAAGTTCACCGGCACCATTTACGAACTGCTGTCGGCGCCCGTTTCCTACATTGAGATCGTCATCGCCTATGTCGGCGCGGCCGCATCCAAGTCGGTCGTGCTCGGGCTGATAATACTGGCCACGGCATCACTATTTGTGCCGATCAAAATCCTTCATCCCGTGTGGATGATTGCGTTCTTGCTGATGACCGCAGCCACCTTCAGCTTGTTTGGATTCATCATCGGCATTTGGGCAAAAGGCTTCGAGCAGCTGCAATTCATTCCGATGCTGATCATCACGCCGCTGACTTTCTTAGGCGGCGCGTTTTATTCCATCGACATGCTGCCGCCGGCATGGCGCACATTCAGTCTTTTCAATCCCATTGTCTACTTGATCAGCGGTTTTCGCTGGAGCTTCTACGGCACGGCCGATGTCAGCGTCGGCATTAGCTTCGCCATGACGGTGGGTTTTTTTGTGATCTGCCTGGCGCTGGTGGCATGGATATTCAAGACAGGCTATCGGCTCAAGAATTGAAACAGGCGGCAGGCATGGATGCCCTGCCGCCCCCAATCTTCAGTCACTCCTCACAGAACTTATAAAGCGCCTTCGTCGTGAGTTCCGAGTAGGCCTGTTGGTCATACAAAACGTTTGGTACCAACGGACCGGGCGTGGTTCCCGGTTTGGTAATCGTCGTGGCAATTGCCGGTCGCACCGATCGACCAATTGACCTTGGCGAAGTTGTAGTCGTAGCGGAAGGCAAATACCAGGCCATGCAGCGCTTTTGAGTCGCGGCAGTTGTAAATAATTAACGCACCTGATAACTTTCTCCATATTCGTTAATATTTGATTCTGGTGTTTAGAATGAAACCTACGCCCAGCGATTGGCCGCGCATGTCGAGCGCGGTTGTTTATCAAGATGCGGTTGCAGCAATCGAATGGTTGTGTGGCGCGTTTGGTTTTGAAGTTCGAATCAAAGTCGAAGGCGACAAGGGTCAGATCGAGCACAGTGAATTGACTTACGGCGAGGGCCTGATCATGGTGGCCCAGGAAACGCCGGAATCGCCGCGCCGCTGGAAGCGCACCATGCGCAGTCCCAAAACGCTGAATGGAGCGACCACCCAAAGCATCATGTTTTTCGTCGACGATGCTGATCAGCACTGTGCGCATGCGCGCGCCCATGGTGCGCAAATCGTTGAGGAGCCCGCGACTCACGACTACGGCGAAGACTACTGGTCGGACCGCAGTTACGGCGCGCTCGATCCAGAAGGACATCTGTGGTGGGTAACGCAACGCCTGCGCAAGCCTTCGGCAAGCTAACAAGACTGCGATGGGTCAACGCTCAGTCGATTTTCAATTGAGTGCCGCATTCGGCGCGCTATCCGACGCCTCGCGACGGGAAATGATACGGCTGCTGCTGCAGAAGCCCCGACGCGCCGGCCAACTGGCGGAATGCGTCGCCATGAGCCCGCAAGCACTGAGCCGGCACTTGCGCGTGTTGCGCAAAGCCGGCCTGGTTTCGGAGCACGGTATTGAAAAGGACGCGCGGGTGCGAATATACAGCGTTCACGCGACTGCTTTTCTGCCCGTACAACACTTCATGACGCAGGTGGAGAACCAGTGGCAGCGCCAGCTTCAGGCCTTCAAAACGTTTGCGGAGAATCCGCGGCGGGCCGGCAGAGTCAAGCCATGAGCGGTGATCGCGCACGCGTGAGCGTCGCGGTCGCGGTCCCGCCTTCACAGGCCTTCGAAATCTTCACCGCGCATATCGATCAATGGTGGCGCCGCGGCATGCAGTTTCGCCACTCAACTTGCCGCAGCAGCCTGCTGTGCATCGAGTCGAAGGTCGGTGGCAGGCTGTTTGAGTCATTCGAGACTCAAGGACGCAAGGACGTCATTGAGGTCGGTCGTGTGCGCGTCTGGGAGCCGCTCCGGCATCTCAAGTTCACGTGGCGCAACGCCAACTTCGCCCCCATGAGCAAACCGAGGTGGAAATTCAGTTTGAACCCACGGCATCCGGCACGCTGGTAACTGTGACCCATAGCGGCTTTGCAGCGCTGCGGGCCGATCATCCGGCGCGGCACGGTTTGCAAGGCGCCGAATTCTCACGAATGATCGGCATCTGGTGGGGTGAGCAAATGAGTTCGCTGCGCCTGACTTGTGCGCCCCGACCCTCACAACCCTAGCACGACGATCTTGCCGGTGACTTTCGGAGACGGCCAAATCGGCGATGTCATGCCTGCAGCGACCGCGATCTTTTGTCCCACACCCGTATCATAGGTGATGACCCCGCCGCCGATCGCACCGCCGAGATCTTTGGACCATATCTTCTTGCCGCTCGCGGCGTCCAGCGCATATAAATTGCCGCCCATATCGCCGAATAAAACCAAGCGTCCCGTCGTTGGCGTCACGCCTCCCACCAAAGGAAATGGAGCTTGGAACTGCCATTTGCGTTCGCCTGTGTCCGCGTTGCTGGCGGTCATCCAGCCGGACCACATTTTTGGATCGTCTTGCTTGCCGAATCCTTGCGTGGCGCCGCTCCAGGGTTTGCCGGCGGGCGTGCTGCCCAAGGTGTTCGCGGGGACCGCCTGAACCGTCGTGCACCAATCCACTTCGCCTGTGAGAATGACGTTGTCCGCCGGATCAAATGCCGCTCCGTTCCATTCCGCTCCGCCCTGCGAGCCAGGACAAAATCGCGTTCCCTGCGCGCTCATCGGTGCCTCGGCGTTCGTAATGGTCGTGACCGGTTTTCGGTAAACCAGCTTGCCGGTGTTCAGGTCGATCAAGTACAGGTGCCCGTCCTTCGGCGCCTCTGCCAACATTCGGTGGCCCTTATTGCTCAGGAACAATGCAGGCGGGCTGGCCACATCCCAGTCGTGGAAGTCGCGCTTAACCAATTGAAAATGCCGTTGGTATGCGCCGGTCTTTGCATCCAGTACTACGATCGAGCTCGCAAATAAATTCTCGCCCGGGCGAGATTCCTTATTGAAGTCGGGACCGGGGTTGCCCGCGGGAATGTATAGGAGACCGGTCACCGGATCGAGCGAATACGAGGTCCAAGTTGCTCCGCCGGTGACGGGGAACCCCTTGGTCTCCTTCCAGCTCGCCGCATATGCCGACTTGGGGTCCGGCCCCTCAGGTCCGCGGGCCACGTCCCGCGCTCCTTTCGGCACCAAGTAGAACTCCCAGACAATGTGACCGTCTTTGTCGTCGAGCGCGTACATCCGCCCTTTGACGCCCTTATTGTCGCCCCCCGCGTTGCCGATGAAGACCAAGCCGTTCCAAGCAATGGGAGCAGCCGGCACCGATTCGCCCTTCGCAGGCTCCGCAATCGGCGTGGTCCACATGCGCTTGCCATTCTTGGCGTCATAGGCAATCACTTTGCCGTCCGCAGTTCCGCGAAACACTCGATGATCGAGCCATGCAACGCCGCGATTGACCTTCAAATCGCCGGACACAAAATCTTCATGGCTGCGCCAATTCAGCTTGCAGTTATTCGGATCGATGGAAAACGTATCGTGCTCCGTTGTCGCAAACAACGCGCCATCGACTTGCACCAGCCCGCTCTGAAAGGCAAGCTGCTCACCGGTATCAAAGGTACAAAGCACTTTGAGACCCATAACATTTTTGTTATCAATCTTCTCGAGCGTCGCGTAGCGATCAGAAGTCAGCGTGCGGTTATAGCTAGGCCAATCATTGGCGGCTCGCCCGAGCGCTGGCACCACGCTCAGAACTGCGGCAGCAGCAGCGGCCGCAACGGCTTTCTGGGAACGCATCAGGATTTCCTTTTTGTTGAAGCTCTTTACTGGGCGTTGATTCAATCCAGACGTTAATGTGGATCATGGCGCCCGCGGCGTCTATCGCGTACAGATTGCGCCTTGTGTCAGCGCTTGCCTACAGGCAATTGTCTACATTGAGACCGAATGGCGGTGAACTATCGTGCGCTTACGGTATCTTTAGGCACATGGCCAGCAACGACAACTCCCAAGCCTCGGCCTCGAATCTGCCTCCATCCTCGAAACTGGCCTCGTCCACTAAAGAGAATCTCGAGCTTCTATCTGTCTTTCAAGACCGAGAAGAGGCGCAGATCTCCGGACTGCAGCTCGCCATCGAGCGCGTCAGCCGGTTCTTTGGTAGTCCGGTATTTTTTACTTTCGTCGTGGCATTTATCGCGCTTTGGATCGCCGCGAACATGTGGGGCATGAATCATGGGTGGCGCCACTTCGACCGCCCGCCGTTTTTTTGGCTACAAGGGCTGGTCAGCTCCAACGCCCTGCTGCTGACAGTCGCGGTGCTCATCCGGCAAACTCGCATGGCGCAGGTCGCCGAACATCGCGCGCACCTGGATCTGCAAATCAATCTGCTCACCGAACAAAAAGTCACGAAGCTGCTGCAGATCGTTGATGAATTACGGCGTGACTTAACTGCGCTGCGCGGGCGGCCTGACGACGATGTCACTGAAATGACCAAGCCCGCCGATACCCATGCGCTGATGCACGCCATCAAGCAAAAACAAGAAGATCGTTAGCGGCATGCTAGGAATAGCGAGGCCGCCGTGTCCACTCCGGACACCTGTTTGGCGGTGGCAGATCCGGAACTGAGTGCGGATTCAGTGTGCAAGTGATTATTCATTTAGACACTCCTGCTATGCGGATAGCAGCCCAAGCAAGAGAACTACTTGCCCACGCTGTTTCTCGTCTTCTCTATAAAGGCCGCCACGTTCGCATGCAGCGCTTTCAGATCCGGCTCATGGGCATAAACCATGTGCCCTGAAGTGTAGAAATGCATCTCGATATTGCCTTGCAGCGTGTCTTGTAGCGGCAGTTGGCGCAATTCGTACTCGGCCGCAAAATACGGTGTAGCCAAGTCGTAATAGCCGCCATTCAACTGCACCTTAAGGTTGGGGTTTTGCTTCATCGCAACGGCAAGATCCGGCATTACATTCACAGCACCCGGTACTTTGCTGGTCGCGCCGGGAGGCTGGTGCAGATAGTCCCATTTATTGCCGACCTCGAAATATTCCGCTTTGTAGATTTTCCTCTGGCCGAATTTGAGCGTGGTCCTAACGTAGTCGTTGAATGCCGAGACATAGGCGGAAGAAATGGCAGCAGACTGCGGATCGTAATCTGCCTCCTTGCTCATCGGATCGATGGTCGGGCCGGCGAATCGCGTGTCCAATCGGCCCGTCGTGACGTCGGCTCCGAGCAAGGTTTTCTCGAACTCCCCGCCGTTCACGCGCAAATTAGCGCGCTCGATATAATCGGCCGGCAGGCCGGTGTAGTCGTGCAGTTTCGCGGCGATCGCGCTCTTGCGCTGCGGTGTTAAGCTCGAACCTGCGGCGAGCGCCTGCAGGTAGTCGCTCAGCGCAAAAGTCTCCACCTCGCGCAACAAAGGTTCCAGCGCAGCCGGCTGACTCTGCAATTTGTGGTGGTACCACGCGGTGGCGGTATAGGTGGGCAACGCCAACGCGTAGGGCAAGTCCATGCCCGGATTGAATTGCGGTGCGTCGACGCTGTTGTCGAAATTCAGCACCTGCGAGAGCAAAATGACGCCATTTAAGTCCAATGACTTTTCGTTCTCGAGGATATATGCCAAAGCTGCGGAGCGCGTCGTGCCGTAGCTTTCGCCGAACAAGTACTTCGGTGAGTTCCATCGATTGTGTCTTGAAAGGAACTCGACGATGAAATTCGCAAAGGCGTGTGCATCCTGATCGACGCCGAAAAACGCCTTTTCCTTGTCTGCGCCGCGCAAATGACCGAAGCCGGTGCCAGGCGCGTCGATGAATACCAAATCGCTGGCATCGAGCAGCGTGTATTCGTTGTCGATTACGCGGTAAGGGGCCGCCGGACTATGGGTACCGTCGGCGGTTACCACACGCTTCGGACCAAAGGCGCCCATGTGCAGCCACACGCTCGATGAACCCGGTCCGCCGTTATAGATGAATGTAACCGGCCGGTGGCCATCTTCCTTATCGCCCCGAAAATACGCGACGTAGGACATGCTCACTTCCGGTGGCTGCGGCGGCGGCGGTCCAGTCCGATCCTCCTTCGGAAGCGGCGGATCATCGTCCAAAGGATCCTTGACGTGCACCACCAGAATACCCGCTTCGGCTTGATAGCCGATAGCCCGTCCAGCGACCGTCACCGATCCTGAAGTGACTTGCTGCTCATCTTTTAAATAACGCGGCGACTCGGTCGGCTCGGGCACAATAGCGATCTTGGTGTCCGGCGTGTCGCCGGGCGCTCGCTCGGCGCCAAATGAAAGCGCCGCGCCGAGCGCGATGCTGAACCCTACCGTGCACGTTAATCCGCGAACACTGAAATCCATTCTGTTGGAACTCCGCTAAGTCCGAGGCCATTATTGTAGCTCCCTCGCGCGATCTCACGCTCTAATATTCAAATCGGTAGATCAGTCCGATGCTGCTCCCGGGATCGTTATCCGGGGTTGTTCCCTGAACCGATGCCGTGCCGTTTCCCAAACGGGTTTGCAATCTCAAGTGCTTGGTCAGGTCCACATCCGCTTCCAGCTGGCTGGTGCCGGCCGTGCTCTGTTTCGCTTCAATATAGACCCGCTTGGAGACATACCGGCCTGCCTCAATGCTGGCTCCGGAGTCCTGCCCGGTTTGGGTGTTCGTAGTAGCTGCACCGATGCTCAAGCGGTCCAAACCCAAGCTCTTTTGAATCATCACCAGGGGATTGAGGCTGCTGTTGCCGCCCACGCCGCTCATCGATGCCAACGCTGCGCCGACTTGCGCAAGCTGCAATGGAGTCAGCTGCTGGGTCGGCGCACCAAACAGCAACAGCGCCATGAGTTCGTCCTGCGGCTTGGCGGGCGTGCTGCTGAAATCGAATATCGGTGCGTCGGCGAGACCAGTGATATGCATGATCGCGGTGGTGTCACCGATGGTGGTCTGCGCGGTGAAATCCAGAGTGGGGTCAATTTTGTTTTGCAGGCCGGCGCCGTTAAAGCTCACTCGGCCCTCGGTAAAATTCAACCTGCCGGTGGCCAGCGAGAACGTGCCGCGCTCAAGATCAAAACCGCCGCTCACCAGCGGTGCATCGGTGGTGCCGCTGATTTGCAAATCGCCACGCATCCTCGCATCCAACCCGCGTCCCTGCACCAGAATCTCATCGGGCGCATGCACTGCCACGTCCAATCCGATCACGAGCGGCTGCGCGCGCAGCGCCGCTCGGTGCTTGCCTCGGCGCCGAACATCCAAGACCGCGACGTTGAGCGGCAGACCGTTGGGAATTCCAATTAGAGTCCGGTTCAGGTGCATGGATCCTGCCACGTCGAGACGTTGGCGCGCCGAGCCTTTGATCGTGAGATCCGCGTTGAGATTAGCGGTGATCAGCTTGCTCACCAGCGGCTGCGCGTTGCGGGCTGCAATTTGCAGATCGACGGGGATGCCCTTCTGCAGAATGCCCACGCTGCCGCTCATTGACACAGTGCCCGGCGCCGCTGACGCCGTGAAACTCTTGATTTGCAGCGTGCCCTCATTGCCGACGATCTGAGCGGCGATGTCCGTGAGGCTGATGCCTCGCCCATAGTCGTTGATTTTGCCGTCTTTAAGATCCAGCGTGCCTGCGATCTGCGGTTGCGCCACATCCCCGGTCACCGTGGCATCAATCCGAAGTTGGCCCGCAGCGTGCTGACCGCGAGCTTCCAGGAAAGCATTCATCAGTCCGACGTCGACCTTACCGCTGATCTTCATATCGACTTCCCCATCCGCGGCAAGCGGCGCGCGACCGAGTGCCGTGAGCTGAGAAGCCGATCCCGCAGCAAGTCGCGCGTCGATATCTGCGGTGTGTCCGCGCAGTCCAGCCGTGACGCGAATGTTCGCCGGGGGCAATCCGAGCGCAGCGTCATCAGCGGATTGAACGCCCGAGGCATTCACGGTGATCTCGCCAACCGGCGCCGTGATGCTCCCATGCAGATCGGCGTGAGCCTCAATGTCACCCGCCGCCAAAAGATTCGGGATGAAGACGTTGATCAGCGCCGGCTGGACCTGTCGCAGCGAAATGCGCACTGCCAAGGACGGCGAAATCTGTCCTTGCACATCGAGCTCCGCTTTCTCAGCGCCCACCTTGAGCACGTCAACGGCCAGGCCTTTGGCGAAGTAAATGCGGGCGGGTTCGAGCAGCCGCAGTTGGTGTCCGCCGTACGAGCCCAGCACGCTAATCAGGGAGATCTCCTTCCCATCGAGATTGGCGTTGCCGCTCACCACCAAGGTCACCGGATTGGCGTCCGGTTTTGGTATCTGCACGCCGGCCTTAAAGGTGAACGAGTCCGTGAACCCCTCGCCCGATAGGTGAGCGCCGCCGGTGACTCCAGCGAATGTCAGGTCCTTTGCGTCGATTTGCAGTTGTGCGCGAGTTCGCTTGCCATCCGGATGCAAAGCCATGCTGCTCGCGAGGCTGCCAGCCATATCAATTCCTAGCAGACGTTGCCAGTCCTTGAGCTCGGCGACGGACGCGGTCAGCTGACCATGGACCTGCTCCTTGTCAGTTGCCCAGGTCAGATCGCCTTCCGCGTGAGCGCTCTTCCAGCTCGCCTGATGAATGACCGCATGCAACACCTGCTTCGCACTGCGCTCCATGGAGACAGAGACGTTCAGCGGCGCCCCATCCAACGATCCTTTCGCGGCCAGCGTGCCGCTTGGCGCGGACGGCAAGCCGCGCACTTTAACATCGGCAGTCAAATTGCCGCTTTCCGATCCGCGCACCGACAGCGTGGAATTGATGTTGGCATCCGCGGCCAGAGCAGTTATTGGGCCCTGCACGGATCCCGAGCCTTTCAGGTTTCCGGTGAGCACCGACGAGAGCACGCTAAGATCGGGCAACGACAGGTCCCATCGCGCATCGATTGCCCGGCTGCCGACGCTGCCGTTGGCGGACAAGGAGATCGCGCGGCCCGAGAGTTTCGCATTCTCAATGACTAAGGCGTCGGCCATAAACGCGCCCGACAACTCCAATTTTGCACGATCGCCGACGGCAAGCGCCCAAAATTGTGTTCCGGGTGCGAGCGCGGCGTCGGCTTCGAGCTTGATGCGCGCGGCGGCGGGATAGCCTAACAATTGCAGGTTGATGACGGCACTGCCGCGCAACTCCTGCTTCGCGTAGGCCGCTAACGGCGCGATATTCGGCAACCGCACTTGCGCAGTAGCGCTTTGCTCTCCCGCGGTAACTGCCTGCCCGTTCAGGGAGAACAACCGATGCGAGGCGCTCAACTCGAGACGGCGCATCGGGTCGTCGAGACGTACCGAGGCTTCGATTCTCAAAGGATCGGCCTCGAGCAACCGCGGTTGCGAGCCCGGAATCTTCAAACCTTTGACTAACGCATGCAGCTGCGCCTTTCCGCCATTCGCTGCAATATAGGCGTTCACTGCCGCCGCCTGCAGCTGGCCTGGCAGGCGCAACTGTGTGACGTCAAGGTGTCCCTCCGCCGTGGGCGACTTGATAGCGCCTCGCCAGCGGCCGCGCAGCGCGCCCCGTTCCCAAGCCAAATCCGGCCGCGGCGACATAGCCCCAGCTTCGAAGGCGAACTCAAGATCAGCCGACAATCGCTCTAAATTGAGGCTGCCCTGCGCGTGCCCTTTGAGCTCGCCCGCCTGCAGCGACAGGTCGAGCTGCTCCGCTGAGCGCGGCCCGCTGAGATTGAGCGTCGCCTCAAGCGCACCCAGACCCGGCAAGGAGATAATATTTTCCAAGGGCCCGCTGGCGGGCTCGTGTAGTTTGAGCGCGGCATCCATGCGCTGCGCATCGAAGTGCAAATGCAGTTCGTACTGCCCGTC
Source organism: Gammaproteobacteria bacterium (assembly GCA_041690895.1). Lineage (GTDB taxonomy): Bacteria > Pseudomonadota > Gammaproteobacteria > Steroidobacterales > Steroidobacteraceae > Bog-1198. Next base: position 33,865 of record JBEPVT010000025.1, on the reverse strand, counting down.
GCCATCAATCCGCCGTGCCGAAGCGTCAAACAGCATGTCGCGCACCGAACGCAGGTGGGCGCTGCCGCTCGCCACAAGCGATGTGGGTGCGCCTGCCAGCTGCGCTCCCAGATACACCAAATCAAGCGTCGCCCGCGACACATCTATTCGCGGAATCGATACTTCGCGGTTGCTCGGGGTTGTGGAGGTGCTTTGCGGCAAGCGCTCTATGTCCACGCTGGCTGCGTGCACGCGATCGATCTGCAGCCGGCCTTCAAGGTAAGCCCATGGCGCCCAGTCCAATTCAATCTTTTTGGCGGTGAGCCAAACCCCAGCCTTGTCGCGCACCTCAAGCTGCTGCAACGTCAAATGACTCGGCAGCGATCCGGCTAATCCTGATAATTGCAACTGCCCGCCGGTGAGCCGGGCAACGAGTTTTTCGATTTGCACGCGGCCGCCGGCCGTGTTTCCTAGAATGAACAGCGCTCCAATCACGAGCATCAGCAGCAGCGCCACACCACCCGCTACCAACGCCATGATTTTCAGGGGTCGTCGCATCAGAATGCCTGCCCTAGTCCGATGTAGACCTCGAACGAGCCTTCGCCTTCGCGGCGAGCCACGGGAACTGCAATATCCAATCTGATTGGTCCAATGGGCGTGTAGTAGCGCATGCCCGCTCCCACGCCGATGCGAGTGTCGTCAGACAGGGGCTTTAAGCTTGCACTCACTTGCCCTGCATCCACAAACGCAACCACACCCCAATTGGTGTACAAGCGCTGACGAAACTCCAAGCCCGCGGCGACAATCGCAGTACCCCCAACCGGGATGTCGGTCTGGGGGAACATTGGACCCACCAGCTGGTATCCGTATCCTCGAATAGTGCTGGTGCCACCCGCATAGAAGCGCTGATCAGGCGGCAAGCTGAATTCGCCGGCGCCTTCGGCAATCCCGGCGAGCGCACGGGCGGCGAGCACGCTGCGACCCGGGGCGATCGGCAATAATTTGTTCAAATCAAAGTACCTCGCGACGCTGAGCTGCGTAATCAAAAACGTCGCGTTCGGGTGTCCGATTGCTAGCGTGGGCGTCAACTTCAATGATCCACGAAAGCCATGACACGGATCTTCGAGCGCCGTGCGCAGATCAGTCGAGTCGTAGGTAACCGCAAAGGGCAATGCCACCAAGATGTAGTCAAACTGCACGGGTTGACCCGGCGCATTGGGCACACCACTGGTGGTTTGGGTGATCCGCTCATCGGTCGTCGAAAATCCGGCGCTCACGGTCCAGATACTGGATAGCTTGCGACTCAAGGTGACACTGGCGGTATGCGCATTTTGATCGTAGGCCTGAAGCTGTTGCTTGATGGCACTGACCGCGAACAGCAGCGACTGGTCGCGATGCATGAATTCCGGGATAAGATACTTGACGCTGGTGTCGTAGCCCGTTCCGGTGGTGTCGCTGCCGCCGAGATTGATGACGGACGCAGCGAAACTTAGCTGCTCGGCATTGCCGAAGACATTGCGGTCAGTCCAAGTCGCGCCGCCGCTACCGCCCAAGTCGCTGGAGTAGGCCGCACTTAAGCTAATGGCATGGCGTGGCCGCTCGCGCATTTTGAACGTAACGGCCACGCCGCCTGATTCGTCCGGCTTCGAACCGGTCTGCACGCTCACTTGACCGAATATATTCATGCCCAAAAGATCACGGCGCGCGGCTTCTATTGCCGAAGGCTTGTAGAGATCTCCGGTACGAAGCAGCAGTCTTCGACGCACCAGCGATTCGTGCACGCGTTGCAATCCCTCGACGTGGATTCGCCCGATGTTGACTTTGCCGCCGGCTTCCACATGAAAACTCAAATCGAGCACGGGCGCGTCGGCTGCCTCATAGGCCACTGGCGCATCTACTTGCGCGAAGGCGTAGCCCTGCTCCTGCAGCGCTGAGAGCAGTCGAGATCCGCCTGCAAGCACGGTGGCGGCTACCGCGGGCTGGCCGGCATTCAAGCCTAATGTTGCGCGCGCGTTAATGGCTGGGGGCATCTCCCCATCGATATCGATTCTCCGCAAATGATAAAGCGTCCCTAAGGTAAAGCTGATCGCCACCTGCGCAGTGCTGCCTTTGGGCAGGGCCGTCAATGCATCGCCAAGACTGGGATCGGTTAGCGGCAACCCGTTGATATTGATGATTACGCGGGATTCATAATACCCAAAACTTTCCAGGGCAGTTTTGAGACGATCGGTATCGCTGCGCGCGCGGGCGATCAACCCGAACGGGCTCACGGGTGCCGAGGATCGCAGCGCCAGCAAATCTGAAGTCGCTTTGAGAGCCTGGTCGATGTCATCGTTGTGCAATGAGGCGAGATTGACCTTGTACGCCTGCGGATCGGCAGCGCGCGCAACACAGCACAGCGCAAGTGCGCTCAGTAGGAAAATTATGGAGATACACGATTTCATTCAACATACTAGGCTAGCAGGTCCGGACGCCTTCTCGGATCTCCCTGTCGGCCGGCGCCTACAACAACTACTCAGACCTCGGAATATGGGCCGCTCCGATCGAGGCATACGCTGTCATTGCCGCAAATCAACGCAGGAGTGCAATGCATGGGAAATATTAATACGCATGACGGAGACAGCGTCCCGAGCGATAACACCGGTGAGTCAACTCTTCGGGGAACCGCACTGGACGGATCCGAACGAAAGCAATCGGTGGCTCACACTAAGTTCGAAAAAACTCGCAATACCGACGCCACATTGCGCTTGGACGGTGAGGAGGACACGTTGTACGACGATGGACTGGAAGTCGAAGACGGTTCGGCTCCCTTGACGGGCAAGGATGGCCGGGACGATACCCAAACCTGACTACCGCAAGTGCGGTCCGGCAGCAGCAGCAAAAAAGGTGCTGCCGGGCCAAATCGCACAATGGATGCGGTGTTTTCCACTAAGCGTATAGTCCCGGGCGATGGATGTGGGCAACATCATGACTGCGCGGGTCGTGACGGTCGAAATGGATGATCGACTCGATGTTGTCAAACAAATTTTTGACACTCTTAAGTTTCATCATCTTCTTGTGGTCGATAGTGGCAAAAAACTCAAGGGCGTCGTCTCAGACCGCGATTTGCTCAAGGCTTTGAGCCCGTTCGTCGGCGGCGCCGCGGAGAACGCCCGCGACATTGCCACGCTCAACAAGCGAGTCCATCAGATTATGAGCCGAAACCTGATCACGTTGCAGCCACGCGATGCGATCGACGCAGCTGTTATGCTATTTCTCGAGCAGCGGATTTCCTGCATTCCGATCGTCGACAAGGAGTTCAAGCCGGTGGGCATTCTCAGTTGGCGCGACGTGCTAAAGACTCTGCGCACGGATCAAAAGCTCAGTCCGAGTTGATGGCATGGCCCGCGGCAATTGGTGCACGGGATGCCAATGTAGACATCGCGTCGCGATACAAGATACCGCTTCCTAGCGTACGCGCGGCTTCGACGGCGGCAGTCGGGGTAATGCCTCCGGCATCTCCGCCACGAAGTAAGCCATCATGGCCATGACTGCGACCTGACGCCGGATATTGTCAGGCTCGATTTTGTCGAGCGTGTCGGCGGCACTATGGTGGTAGTCGAAATAGGTTCTGGTGTCGACGATGGGCGCTAAGGTGGGTACGCCGGCGGCATCCAGGTACTCCACGTCAGAACCGCCGGCCTCTTCGCGGCGATCCAAGATGTTGGCGCCCATGGGAGACAACGCCGCCATGAGCGGATTGAATAGCGCCAAAGCCTCGGGCGAAACGTGTGCGGAAACGCCCAATGGGCGCCCGGCGCCGTTGTCGCTTTCGATGGCCGCAATCTGCTTGGCGAGCGCGCCGCTATTCAGGTCGAAGTAGGCTTGACCGCCGGCGCTGCCGTTTTCCTCGCTCATCCATCCGACGAAGCGAATGGTTCGCCGCGCACGCAAGCCTAGCGTTTGAAGCAAATGCACCGCCCCCATGGCCGCAGCCACACCCGCACCGTCGTCAATCGCACCTTGCGCCAGGTCCCATGAGTCCAAATGACCCGAGACGATGACGACTTCCTCCGGCCGCTCACGCCCCGCCCAATCGGCAATTACATTATGGCTGTCGGCGTCCGGCAGAGTTTGCGGCAACAACTTGATATGCATTGTGACCGGCCCCTCCGCGGCAAGCCGCGACACCCACATCGCGTCTTCCGCGCTCAAGGCAGCCGTCGGAATTTTCGGCAGCTTCGGTTCGTAATCCATTTGTCCGGTGTGTGGCAGCCGATAGTTGGCGCCGCCCACGGTTCGAACCAGGGCCGCTGTCGCGCCCGCACGCGCCGCAGCGCTCGCACCTCGCGTGCGATACACGACACCTTGGCCGTAGGCGCTTCCAGCCCGGCCGTTGAGCGCCAAGGTTTCGTTGAAGGGCACATCGAATACGATGATTTTGCCGCGAGCCTCGTCCGCGCGCGCGCGCAATTCATCGAAGCTATGGACCACTAAGACTTGCCCTGAAATGCCCTGCACCGGCGTGGCGACGGAGCCGCCCAGTGCAGTGAGGTGCAAATGTTGAGTGACACCAGCCGGTCGGCCCGGATATTCGATGATCTCGGCTTGTTCCTCGCCTCGCACCCAATGCGGCACTTTCACGGGCTGCAAGGCGACGCTCAGGCCTCCCGCTCGCAGCGCCGCGGCGATTTGCTCAACGGCTGCGTCCGCCTGTCGCGTGCCACTCATCCGCGCACCAATTTTGTCGCACAGGTCAGCAAGGCGCCGATAAGCCCAATCGTCGGCGAGACCCGCATCGCGAATACGACCGAGGACCTCGGACATTCCGGCGTCAGCTGCCGTGTTTTGGCCGAAGCTGGGCGAACTCATCACCAAGCAGCCAAACAGCAGCACTCGAAAGACAGTCGGAAGGTGCATGCGCCAAGTGTAACCTAGGTTATTAACTTATCTTAACATTCTGGTCACTCGCGTTTAACTGCCGCCAGTCCAGCGTAAGCGCTCATGAACGACTATCTATCCGCGAGGGTGGTCTGCGCCTGTGCGGTGCTGGTGCTGGCTGCCTGCAGCGTCGGGCCCGCCTATAAGCGACCCGACATTCCTCCGCCGGCTGAGTGGCGCGAAGCGCCGAACAAGGCTGGCGCGGGAATCTGGCCCAGTTCGGATTGGTGGCACGGTTTCGGCTCGCAACGGCTGGATGAGCTGATTGCGCAGGCTGAGCGCAATAACGACGATTTAGCGGTCGCGATCGCTCGGGTTCAAGAAGCGGACGCGCTGGCGCGCATCGCCGGCGCACCGCTGCTGCCGTCTCTGGATTTCAGTGGCGGCGCGACGCGCCAGCACGGTCAGATCGCCCACCTAGGCCCGGCTACTTACAACACCTTTAACCCGGAACTGAGCGCGAGTTATGAACTGGATTTTTGGGGTAAAAATCGCGCGGCTAGAGATGCCGCGCGCGCCACTGCCATTGCCAGCCGCTATGATAAGGAGACCGTTGCGCTGACGGTCATCAGCAGCGTCGCCACCACCTATTTTCAAGCGCTCGAGTTTCGCGACCGGCTGCAAGTGGCGCGCGACAATCTCGCCAACGGCGAGAAAGTTTTGCACGGCTTGCAACTGGAGCAGACCGCCGGCATCGCCACCGGCCTGGATGTTGCCCAGCAAGCGACTGCTGTGGCGCTGCTGAATGCCGCCATACCTCCGCTGCAGCAGCAATTCCGGCAATCCGTGAATGCGTTGGCGGTACTCATCGGCAAAACGCCAGAATCGATTGATGTGGATAGCGGCACGCTGAATGCCCTAAAGATTCCGGAGATTGTCGAGGGCTTGCCTTCGCAGCTGCTGGCGCGCCGTCCCGACGTCGCCGAATCGGAACAGCAACTGATTTCCGCCAACGCTGACATCACCGTGGCAAGAGCGGCGCTGTTTCCGAGCATTCAATTGACTGCGGGCGGCGGCTACGAAAGTTCGGCCTTGGCCTCGCTCATCAATCCTGCCAGCCGCATTTGGGCCCTATCCGCCGGTCTTACGCAGCCGATATTTCGCGGCGGTGCGCTACGCGGCCAAGTCGTCTTCAGCCATGCTCGCTACCGAGAATTACTGAGCACGTATCACAAAACCGTGTTATCGGCGTTCGGCAATGTCGAAAGCGCGTTGGTGGCGGCGCAACAGACCCAGGAACAGCAGATACGCCAGCAGCAAGCGGTGAACACAGCGCGCCGTGCATTTCAATTCGCACAGAAGCAGATGTCAGCAGGGACCGTGAACATACTGACTGTTCTCAACACCGAGAATGCCTTGTTCGGCGCGCAGGACGCATTGGTTCAGATTCAATATTTACATCTGCAGTCGATGGTGGATCTGTACACCGCGCTCGGCGGCGGATGGCAGCAAGGGTGATGTAGATGACGCACTTATCGACGCTCCAGAAACGCAGCCTTTTCGGCGCTCTAGCTCTGCTGGTTCTCTTGTTGATCGCGTGGCGAGTGATCGTGCACAAGCCGGCCGATGCCGCTTCAAGAAACGCGCCACCCTCAATTGCCGTGGACACGGCCGCCGTGAGTCACGCCGATGTGCCGATTTATCTCGAGGGCCTGGGGACTGTGCAGGCTTTTTATACGGTGACCGTGACCGCACGGGTCGACGGTGAGATACAGAAAATCGGCTTTACCGAAGGCCAGACGGTGCACAAGGGAGACCTGCTCGCGCAAATCGATCCTCGGCCCAACCAAGCGGCCTATAGCCAAGCCGTCGCCATCAAGGCCAAGGATGCCGCGCAGCTGGCCAACTCCAAACTCGATCTGGATCGCTACATCCAGTTGCAGCCTCAGGATCTCGCCAGCAAGCAAACGGTCGATACGGCGCGCGCCACCGTCGATCAGCTCACCGCCCAGGTGCAGGTGGACCAGGCGATGGTCGCCAATGCGCGCACGCAACTTGACTACACTCGGATCACCTCGCCCATCGACGGCCGCACCGGAATTCGGCTCATCGATCCAGGCAATATCGTGCGTGCCGCAGGCATCGGCGGCATCGTCGTGGTCACCCAAGTACAGCCGATCTCGGTCATTTTCACTTTACCGGAAGAAGACTTGAGCACGGTCGGCGCCGCCCTCGCCGCAGGATCAGTTCAAGTCACGACAGTGTCGCGGGACGGCAAGACGGCGTTGGATCAAGGCACGCTGACGCTGATCGACAATGAAATCGATCAAACCACGGGCACCGCAAAACTCAAAGCCACGTTCAGCAACACGCGTAACACGCTGTGGCCCGGTCAGTACGTTAACGCACGTGTGTTGGTGCGGACGGAAAAGAACGCGCTCACCGTGCCGAGCTCCGCCGTGCAATTAGGTCCCAATGGGCCCTTTACGTACGTCGTCAAGAGCGACTCGACGGTGGAGGTGCGCCCCTTGGAACTGGGCGTTGACAGCGGCGGCTTGACCGTCATCAAGAAAGGCATCGCCTTGAATGAGCGCGTCGTTACGAGCAATCAATACAGGCTGCAGGCGGGTGTCCACGTGCGCGACAACACAGCGGCGCCGCAAGCGTCATGAGTATTTCAGAGCCGTTCGTTCGCAGACCGATCGCCACGTCGCTGTTGATGGGCGGCATTTTCCTCGTCGGCCTAGTAGTATTTCCGTTGTTGCCGGTCGCACCGCTCCCGCAGGTAGACTTTCCTACCATCTCGGTATCGGCATCGCTGCCGGGCGCGAGCCCGGAAACCATGGCCTCATCTGTCGCCACGCCGCTCGAGAGGCAGTTTGCACAAATCTCCGGCCTGTCGCAGATGACTTCGACTAATGCCTTGGGCACGACGAATATCACCTTGCAATTCGACCTAAACCGAAACATCGATGCCGCGGCACAGGATGTGCAATCGGGCATCGACGCCGCCGGTGGGCAATTGCCGAAGAATCTGCCCTCGCCGCCCAACTATAGAAAGGTGAATCCGGCCGATTCGGCCATTTTAATTCTCTCCGTGTACTCGGACGTGTTGCCGGTCACCACCGTCGATGACTACGCCGAGAACATTCTCGCGCAGCAAATCTCGCAGATTCAGGGCATCGCGCAAGTCAACATCGGTGGTCAACAGAAACCCGCGGTGCGCGTGCAAATCGACCCTACCAAGCTCGCCGCGCTGGGGTTGCAGATGGAAGACGTTGCGAATGTCATCTCGGCGGCCACGGTGGATGCGCCCAAGGGCTCGATTAACGGTCCGACTCGCAGCATGACGATTTACGACAACGACCAGCTGCTGAAGGCTGCGCCTTGGAACGATGTGGTGGTGGCCTACAAGAACGGCGGCGCCGTTCGCATTCGCGACATTGGCGTTGCGGTCGACGGCCCTGAGAATCGCTATTTGACTGCCTGGCAAAATGGCCGAAACGGCATTTTGTTGTTGATCTACAAGCAGCCGGGAGCGAACGTCATCGATGCAGTCCAACGAGTCCAGGCGCTGTTGCCCCATGCTCTCGCCTCCGTTCCCGCTTCGATCAAGGTCGACACAGTCGCCAACCGAACTACGACTATTCGAGCCTCGGTGGAGGATGTAGAGATCACCTTAGGAATCACCATTGTGCTCGTAGTTATGGTGATCTTTTTGTTCTTGCGCAATGCCTGGGCAACCATCATCCCAGGCGTGACCGTACCGCTTGCCCTGTTTGGCACGATAGCCATGATGTTCGTGCTCGGCTTCAGTCTGGACAATTTGTCCTTGATGGCTTTGACCATTGCGGTGGGCTTCGTCGTCGACGATGCCATCGTGATGTTGGAAAATGTCTACCGCCACATCGAGGCGGGGCTTTCGCCGCTGCAGGCTACCCTCAAGGGTGCCGGCGAAATCGGCTTTACCATCCTGTCGATGAGCATTTCGCTGGTCGCCGTTTTCATTCCATTGCTGCTGATGGGCGGCATCATCGGCCGGCTGTTTCGCGAATTCGCGATCACGATGACCATGACCATCGCCGTGTCGGCTTTTGTCGCATTGACCCTCTCGCCGACGATGTGCGCCTTGTTTTTGCGCGACGAAAAACACGCGAAACACGGCAAAGCCTACATGGTTATTGAGCGCGCATTCGACAAGATTTTGGCGGGTTACACCCGTGGCCTTGATTTCGTGCTGGATCACAAGCGCGCGACGCTTGCGACATTCCTCGTTACGCTCGCCGCGACCGTGCTGCTCTACATCTACATTCCCAAAGGCTTTTTTCCGCAGCAAGATACCGGCATCATCGCCGGGCTGACCGATGCGCCGCAGGATATTTCATTCGACGAGATGGTGCGCCGCCAGCATGGCATAACGGATGTCGTGGCGCGCGATCCCGACGTCGCCAGTTTCGGCACCGGCATCGGCGGCAATCGTCCCATTAACACCGGCTTCGTGATCCTGGGCCTTAAACCGCGCAGCGAGCGCAATGCCAGCGCAGATCAAATCATCGATCGGCTGCGGCCGCAGTTGGCGAAGGTGCCGGGCATCACCTTGTTCCTGCAGGCATCGCAGGATCTCAACGTCGGCGGCCGCACGTCGCGCACCCAGTACCAATACACGGTGCAAGATTCGGATATCACTGAACTCAACGAATGGGCGCCGAAGCTGCTGGCCGTTCTGCAACAGCTGCCGATGCTGCGCGACGTCGCGTCTGACCAGCAGACCAGCAGCGGCATGCTGTCGCTAACTATTGATCGCGATCAAGCCGCGCGCTTCGGTATTCAACCGGCCGCCATCGATCAGGCCTTGTACGACGCTTTCGGTCAACGGCAGGCCGCTCAATTCTTCACGCAGGCCAACAGCTACCACGTAGTCCTGGAAATTACGCCATCGCTGCAGAGCGATCCTGAATCTCTCAAGAAGTTGTATGTGAAATCGCCGCTGAGCGGTGAGATGGTGCCTCTGTCGGCCATGACAAAGTTCGACACACAGCATGTCACCTATCTTTCGATCCAACACCAGGGCCAGTTTCCAGCCGTGACGCTGTCGTTCAACCTCGCGGCTGGCGCGGCGCTCGGCGATGCCGTCAATGCCATCACCCGCGCGTCGGTGCAAATGCACCTGCCGGCGACCATTACCGGCAACTTCCAGGGCACCGCCCAGGCCTTTCAAAGTTCGCTCAAGACTCAGCCGTACCTTATTTTGGCAGCGCTGGTTGCGGTGTACATCATTCTCGGCATGCTCTATGAGAGCTACATACATCCGTTGACAATCTTGTCGACGCTGCCTTCCGCAGGCGTGGGCGCGCTGCTGGTTTTGCTCTTTTTCCATATTGAACTGTCAGTCATCGCACTCATCGGCATCATCCTGCTGATTGGTCTAGTCAAAAAGAACGGCATCATGATGGTGGATTTCGCTCTACAAGCGGAGCGCGAACACCACCTCTCGCCGCACGACTCAATCCGCCAAGCGTGCCTGATGCGATTCAGGCCCATTATGATGACCACCATGGCGGCATTGCTCGGCGCCATTCCTCTCGCGCTCGGTCACGGCACGGGTTCCGAACTGAGGCAACCGCTTGGGTATACCATGGTCGGCGGACTCATTCTGAGTCAGGCGCTGACGCTGTTCACCACGCCCGTCATATACCTGTACCTGGACGAGTTCAGCGCGAAGATGCGCGCCCGCCGGAAAAAGAAGCACCTCGAAGCGGCGCTGCTGGAACAGCCTCCTCAAGCGCAAGCGCCGCTCGGAGATCACCTATGAAGATCTTGCTGGTCGAGGATAACGAACGGGTCACCCAATTCGTCGTCAAGGGCCTTCAGGAAGCCGGGCACACCACGGATCACGCGGAAAATGGGCGCGACGGCATGTTCCTGGCGGCCAGCGAGCCTTATGATGTGATCATCATGGACCGCATGCTGCCGGGCGATATCGATGGGCTGGCCATCATCGAGGTGCTGCGCAAAGCCGGCAAGCGCACGCCGATACTGATCTTGAGCGCGCTATCGGAAGTCGATGATCGCATTCGAGGACTGCGCAGCGGCGGCGACGACTATTTGACCAAGCCCTTCGCCTTCGGCGAATTGCTGGCGCGCATTGACGCATTGCATCGCCGCGCAGAAGGCGTCGATCACGAAGTGCCGCTGGTTGTCGGCGATTTGCACATGGATCCTCTAACGCGCAAGGTGAGCCGCGGCGACAGGCCGATTTCACTTCAGCCGCGCGAATTCAAGCTGCTCGAGTACCTCATGCGGCACGCGGGCCAAGTCGTGACACGCACCATGCTGCTGGAAAACGTCTGGGACTACCATTTCGACCCGCAAACGAACGTTGTCGACGTGCACATCAGCAAGCTGCGCCAGAAAATCGATGCGGAGTTCGAGCGCCCGCTGCTGCGCACCGTTCGCAATGCCGGCTACACGGTGACCGCGGGTGACTAGCATGATGCGCTCGTCGGCGCTGTCGCTGGCGCTGGGCTATGTCGCCTTGGGGTTGACGGCCTTGGTGCTGTTCGCCGCGCCGCTTTGGTACGCATGGCAAGTGACGATTCAAGATGGCCGGGCAGAAATACTTCAAGCCGATGCGCAACGCCTCACCGATATCTACAAGCGCGATGGTGGGGATGCGCTGAAGACCTTCATCGATACGCGCGTCAACATGCAGATCGCCGGCGATCGAATCTTGTTGCTCACCGACGGCTCAATGCACCCGCTTGCCGGTAACCTACACGCGTGGCCGGCTACCGTGCCACAGACGCCCGGCAATTACACGATTCGGGTTAACATCGGCAAACGCGGCGAGCAACAGACGCTGGTGCACGTTGCCATGTTGGGGAGCTTTAACCTGCTCGTCGGCCGGGACAATGCGCTATTTCAACCCCTGCAAACTCGATTCTGGTATGGACTGACCGCGGCGGTTGCGGTGCTGTGCATCGCCGGATTATTGGTCGGCATCATCACGCGCCGCGCGTTGATGTCCCGCGTCCATAGCATCCGCCAGACCGTGTCCGCCATCATCCATGGCGATCTGCAGCACCGGCTGCCGACGCACCTAAGCGATGATGAGCTTAATACCTTGTCGCGCACCATCAATGGCATGCTTGATCAGATCGAGCTGCTGGTGCACGGCGTGCGCAATGTGTCGAACTCCATTGCCCATGACCTGCGCACGCCTCTCGCCGAGTTGCGATCGCGGCTCGAAGAGCTGTCTCTCATACGTCCTTCGACCGAGGAGACCTACGCGGAAATCGATGGTGCCGTAGCCGATGTCGACCGGGTCATTCGAATTTTTGATGCGCTGTTGAGATTGGCGGAAATCGATGCCGGCATGCGCCGCTCCGGCTTCGTGTCGCTCGACGTCTCAGACCTTGCCGCCAATGCCGTCGAGTTCTACGAACCGGCCGCCGAGCTCAAGGGTATCGATCTGCAGGTCCGAACCAGCGGCCCGTTGCTGGTTTCCGGCGATCCGGTGTTGCTCGCCCAAGCGCTGAGCAATCTGATCGACAATGCGCTCAAGTACGCGCCACAGCAGGGTTCAATCGAAGTCGCGGTGAAACGACGCGATGACATGCGCGCGGAGATTTCTGTCTCAGACGACGGGCCGGGCATCGAAGATGCGGAAAAAGCCAAGGTGATGCAGCGCTTTTATCGCGGCGACGCCAGTCGTGGCACACCCGGCGTCGGCCTCGGATTGAGCCTGGTGCAGGCGGTGGCAAAACTGCATGGCAGCGCGTTGGAGCTCCGTGATAACGAGCCTGGGCTGAGGGTTGTCATGAGCATTCCGGTCGACCCTTCGATCGCTTCCGTGCCGGAAACGGAAGCTCACAAAACGCCTTCAGACGAGCTCGTCGCGCCACCGAGCCTAGCCTCTTTGCCGTAGACTTACTCAATGCTGATTAGCTGCGTCGCGTACCAGGACGGTACCAAAATCGGCGACATCACCGTCGCGCAGATCCCGGAATACTTGCATCGGCCGCGTTGCTTTGTCTGGGTGACCATGAAGCGACTCGCGGCTTACGCTGCGTTGCTGGCAATACCCACCATGATCGCGGCGATTGACGTCTTGCTTTATTTTCGTTTCAAAAGAGCCAAGTGGCTGTAGCCGCACTAAACTCTCGTCGCCTGGGGATTCTGCTGGCGCCGCTGCTCGACATACTGGCCTTCTGCGGTTTCGTCGCTGCCGGCCTGTCGTTACGGGCCAGCAATACCTATGCATTCGCGATCGGCTACGTCCTCAGCCTGCTGTTGCGCTGGCCCACGCTGCGCACAGCGCAGGATGCATCGTCAGTTTGGAGCCTGTCGCTGCGCAGCGCAGTCGTCGGATTCATGGCGCTGTTTCTACGCGCCGGCGTGCTGGCGTTGCTCCAGCGTTGGGCGTGGGCGCCGCAAGCCAGCATCCTATTCGCGGCCACTCTGGGTCTCGCGGTCACGGCGCCGCGCTGGCGAAATTCTGCGTTCGGGTTTATCGCCTATTCCTTCGTGCTGCGCCTCGTGTATGCAGGGTCGGTCGAACTGATGCCGGAGGAAACGTATTACTGGAATTATGCGCGACATCTTGATTTCGGATACCTGGATCATCCTCCCATGGTTGCGTGGCTGATACGCACGTCCACGGCGGTATTCGGTCAAACTGAGTTCGGCGTGCGCGCCGGCGCGCTGTGCTGCGGGGTAATCACGTCGGTCTTTGTTTACCGATTGACGCGCAACCTTTTCGGCGCATCCACGGCTTTGGCTGCATTGCTGCTCACTCAGGCGCTTCCATTCTTCTTCCTCTCTGGGCTGCTGATGACGCCGGACGCTCCTTTGGTCGCGGCGTGGGCGGCTTCGCTCTACTTCCTCGAGCGCGCACTGATTGGCAATCAGTCCCGCGCCTGGTGGTTGGCCGGCGTTTCCCTCGGCATTGGGATGATCTCTAAATACTCCATCGCGTTGCTTGGGCCCGTGGCAGCGGCGTTCATGGTGTGGGATCCCCAATCCCGGCGCTGGTGGGGGCGCCCCGAGCCTTATGTCGCCGCCCTGCTCGCGCTGGCAATTTTTTCTCCCGTCATCATCTGGAATGCGCAGCACGAATGGGCGTCGTTTGCATTTCAGACCTCGCGCCGGCTGGCGGAGAGTCCGCAATTCGCTTTGCACAAGCTGATCGGCTCCATTCTAGTATTGATTACCCCGACCGGGCTGCTGGCAGTAATCGCCGCGCTGTTGAAGCAGCAAGGCCGCCAAGAGAGCGCTCCGGTTGCGGCGCGCCGCCGTCGACTGTTCACCCTTGCGATTGTTTTTCCCCTGTGCGTGTTCGCGTTTTTCAGTTTGCGCCACGAAGTGAAGCTGGATTGGACAGGCGCGCCCTGGACGGCTGCGCTGCCTGCAATGGCTTTCGTCATGATGGACGGCGATGCAAAGCTGGGGCGCATGGCGCAGTGGATTCGCGCCGCTTGGAAACCGACCATAATTGCCCTAATGCTAATTTACGGTGCCGGTCTGCAGTACCTGGTTTTCGGGCTGCCGGGTGTGGGATACGACAAGCACATCGAAGTAATCCCGGTTGGTTGGCGCGACTTGAGCACGCACATCATCGCAACTGCGAACGCTTATCGCCAAGAGACGGGCAGCGACCCGCTGATCGTGGGGATGGACCGATATGCCATCGCCAGTGAGCTGGCTTTCTACGGCGGCGCACGCACGCCAACAGGATTAGCCACCGCGAACAGCCACCTGTTTGGCGGCATGAGCCTCATGTATGGGCAATGGATGCCGCCGAAGTCGCAAGACGGCCGAAATCTTCTCCTCGTCGCATGGAGTCCGGGCGAGCTTGAGGATAAGTTCATCCGCGCGCGCGTGCAGCGGTTAGGGCCCATCGAGGAAGACGTGCTGCAACGGGACGGCATCATCATTCGCCGCTACTACCACCGCCTGGCATTCAACTATCGTTCTCGCGACGATGACTATGACTTAAACTGATTGGTATGGCTCCGATGCATCGACTCGTACTTGCAGGCACTCTGGTATCCGGCGTCTGGCTTTTGCACGGCGCTATCTGCGCTGCCCAGACTCCGGAGCAGCAAGAGCTGTGGGACGCGCAACGCGCCCAGGCCCAAGCAGACGAGAGAACAAAAGCAGAAAAACTGGCGGCACAGCGAGCGGCGCGCAAGGCGGACCCCATGGCCTGGGTACGCACATTGAATCCTCTGACAGCCGGCGGATGGCAATTCCGATCCGTAGCGCCGGATGGGTCTTGGGCATCCTTCAGCACAGAGCGTCAAATGAAACGCTCGGGACACCTGGTGACCGCCTGGTTGCGCGAGGAGTATCCCGAACCGCAGCGAAGCGGCAGCGGCGGCATATATATAAGCTACGTGGAAAAGCTGCAATACGACTGCGCGAACGAGCGGGCACGCGCGTTGTTGATCATCTATTACTCAGATAACAACATTACCGGTAGCGAAGAAAGCGAAGCCACCGATGTCAAACAAGCAGTCTGGGTACCGATCGTGCCGGGCACGCCGGGCGAAATCATCTATCAGTGGGCCTGCGAGGCCGGCAAGACGCATCAGTAGAAACACCTATAAATTACCCATAAATGACATTTATATAGTCCCATAATCTGCTGATATATATATATTTCATCTCACTGCGTTGAGTCACACGGGCAACTCGAAACCAGCTGAATGCTCGCCATCAGCAGCTGTGTTCTATCGGCACTCGGGCCGACAAGAATTTCGACCTCGCCTGGCTCGAACACCGGCTTGAGCTGTGTGTCCAGGAAGCGCAGCTCCGAGCCCCGTAGCGATAAAGTCACCGTCCCCACCTCGCCGGGCCGCAGGTTGACCTTGCCAAATCCTTTGAGTTCGAGCTTCGGTCTCGAGACGCTTGCGAGCTTGTCGTGCGTGAACAAAAAGACCGTCTCTTGCGCCTCTCTCGCGCCACTATTGAGTACGTCTACATGAATGGTGAGTGAATCATTCATCCCGATCGCCGCGTTCGATAGACGAAGGTTCGAGAACTCAAAGCGGCCGTAACTAAGCCCATACCCAAACGGAAACAAGGGTTCGTTCGAGACATCGAGATACTTGCTCGTAAATTTATCATTGCTGTCGAAAGGCCTGCCGCTCGGGCGCTCACTAAAAAATATGGGCACCTGGCCGGCCGCACGCGGCCAGGTCACGGGTGTGCGCCCGCTTGGGCTCACCCTTCCAATGAGGACATCGGCGATAGCATTCCCCGCCTCGCTGCCGAGGAACCAGGCCGCAAGCATCGCGTTGGCGCGCTCAACCAGCCAGGGCACGACCAGCGGCCGGCCGGAAAACAAAACGACAATCACGGGGATGGCCGAGCGCTGCGCTCGCTCGAATACCGCTTCCGCGAGCCGCCGCTGAATGCCAGGCAGCCCTAAATGCGCGCGACTGGATGCTTCACCGCTCATCACCGCCGCTTCGCCCAAGCATAAGATGATGGCGTCCGCGACTGCGCAGTGATCGACACCGCTCGCAATACCGCTGAAGTCCGCGCTCTCGATCTCAACGCCGGCCGAATGCAGAATCTCAGCCTCAGGGAAGGCCGCGCGCAGACCCTCAAGCACGGTCACGTGCCCCTCCGGAGCGGCTGCGCCCCACCATACGCCGCGCATTTCGGCCGATGCATCCGCCAACGGTCCGATCACAGCCAGGCGTCGCGCGGAACTTAGAATCGGCAAGGCATCGCCATCGTTCTTCAGCAATACGATCGAACGAGTCGCAATCTCGCGCGCCAAACGCCGGCGGCTTTCCAGCGCGGCAGGCGATTCGGGATGCTTGCCGCGACGGTAAGGGTCGTCGAACAATCCAAGCCGCTCCTTGAGAATCAATACGCGACGCACCGACTGATCGATTTCCGCGATGCTCACGGCACCGCGTTTCAGTGCAATCGGCAGGCCGTGCCGATACGCATCCGCCATCATGTCGATATCCACCCCGGCTTTCAGCGCGAGAGCGGCCGCCTCTGGAAGGTCCGCTGCAATGCCATGGCGAATCAATTCGGCAATGGCGTTGTAATCACTGATGACGACGCCATCGAACCCGAAGCGCTCACGCAACCACTCGCGCAGCAAGGCCTTGTGCGCCGTCATCGGGATGCCGTTAAGATCCGTGAACGCCGGCATCATGGCCGCCACGCCCGCTGAGACCGCAGCGGCAAACGGCACCATGTGGACTTCGTGCAGTGTACGTTCTGAGATGTCGACGGGAGCGTAATCGCGACCCGCCGTCACAGCTCCATAAGCGCAGTAGTGTTTCGCACAGGCGGCGAGCGCGTCCGCCCGCAATAGATCGGCGCCCTGGAAGCCCCTCACTTTAGCCTCGGCCATGCGCGCACCCACCAACGGATCTTCGCCGGGACCCTCGGCGATGCGACCCCAGCGCGGATCGCGCGCAACGTCGAGCATCGGCGCGAACGTCATGGCTAGCCCATCGGCGGCAGCTTCCTTCGCCGACTCACGTGCACTCAACGCCCAAGACTCCGGGTCGAATGTCGCTGCTTCACCTAAGGGAATTGGAAAAAGAATCCGGTGGCCGTGGATCACGTCGTAGCCTATGAGCAGCGGGACGCCTAAGCGAGACTCCTTCACCGCCAGGCGTTGCATCTCGCGCACGTTTTCCGCGCCTACAAGATTGAGCAAGTTGCCAATGGCGCCGCTCTTGATAGCTTCGGTGGAATCGCCCGCAATGGTCGGGCCAGTCACGGCGTTGCCGCAGGCTGTCATGGTGAGCTGGCCGAGTTTTTCGGTCAGCGTCATGCGGCTTATCAAACTTTCGACGCGGCTCACTGAACTTTAGCTCCCTCAGGGACAGTGCCGTGAATGATAATGGAGGAATCCTCCTGCTTGAGAGAAGTGCATGAACAAAAATAGGCCGGCGCAGATGCCGAATCCCGCGGATGCGGGGGAACTCGCGAATTCGGGCCTGCTCCCGCAGCTTGAAATGATGGCGCGAGCTCTATGGGCTTCACCGGTGCGAAATACGCTGTTCCTATTGTCAGGTTCCCTATTTTTTGTCGTCGCCGCGACTGCCTACGGCCAAATCCGGCTCAATACCTGGAATCAACCCTTCTATGATGCGCTGTCGCATAGAGAATTTGCGCAATTCCTGGAGCAACTGGGCGTTTTTGGAACAATCGCCGGAGCGCTGCTGGTTCTGAATGTGGGTCAACGCTGGCTCGGCGAAACCTTGAAGCTGCAACTGCGCCAGGGCCTGGTCCACGACCTGATACAAAACTGGCTGGTACCCGGCCGGGCGTTTCGGCTGACCAACGCGGGACCGATGGGCGTCAATCCGGACCAGCGCATGCACGAGGATGCGCGCCATTTGTGCGAGCTATCCGCGGACCTGGGTATCGGGTTGCTGCAATCATCGATTCTGCTGGCAAGCTTCGTGAAAGTACTGTGGGGACTGTCCAACAATTTTGCCTTTCACTTCGATGGGCGGCAAATTGTGATACCCGGTTATATGGTGTGGGCGGCAGTCGTGTATTCGGGCTCGGCATCGCTGCTCAGCTACTGGGTGGGCCGCACTCTCGTCGATCGCAACGCGCAGCGCTACGCGCGCGAAGCCGATCTGCGCTTCTCGCTGGTACGGGTCAATGAACATATCGATGCCATTGCCTTAAGTGCAGGCGAAGCGGACGAGGCGCGGCGCATTGAGATGGATCTTACCGGCGTACTTGCCGCTACGGCTCGATTGGTGAGCGGCTTGACTAACCTGACTTGGATCACCGCGGGTTATGGATGGTTCACGTTGATTGCGCCGATTCTGGTTGCCGCGCCGTTGTATTTTGCCGGCAATCTCACCTTTGGCGGGCTAATGCTGGCTTCGGGGGCCTTCCTGCAGGTGCAGTCCTCATTGCGTTGGTTCGTCGATAACTTCAGCACCATTGCCGACTGGCGCGCAACGTTGCTACGCGTAGCGGGATTTCGACGCGCCGTGATCGAGACTGACGTCATGCATGACGTCGAAAACCGCATTGCGTACGTTGCAGGAAAAACCGACGAGTTCGCGGTAGACGATCTGCAGATTTCCTCGCCGAGCGGCGCGACCATGCTTCAGGAAAAGAAAGTTCAGATCAAGCACGGCGAGCGCGTGCTGATCGTAGGCGAATCGGGAACCGGCAAAACCCTGCTGTTTCGCGCCCTCGCAGGCCTATGGCCCTGGGGCTCAGGTACCGTCACGCACCCGTCCGATGAAGAAATACTCTACATGCCACGTACCCCCTATCTTCCTCCCGGTACGCTGCGCGAGGTTCTGGCGTACCCTAAGCCTACGGCCGCTTTTCAGACCGACGCATGTTCCGACGCCTTGGCGCGCGTTGGGTTGGCGCGCCTGCAGCCGCTGCTCGATTCAGTCGAGCGATGGGATCGCGAGTTGAACGAGGACGAGCAACAGGCCCTCGCGTTGGCGCGCGTGGTCATTCACAAGGCCTCCTGGGTGATCATCGATGAAGTGCTCGATTCACTGGATGATAAGGCGCTCAAATGCGCCGTCGACATTTTCTCCAAAGATCTTGCACAATCGGGGATCATCTACATCGGACGTACTGACGCAGATCACGTCTTTTCGAGGGTTTTGCACTTAGTCATGGATCCCACCGCAAAGAAACTGAAAGTCCCTGCCGCGCTGCCCGCTGCACCTGTCTTAGCGACGCGCCCTTAGCATGAAACAACGCAACACCAGCCCTGCCGAGCTTGCCGAACTTGCCGACGAGGAGCTGCTCGAAGCCGTGCAACGGCAAACCTTTAGATTTTTTTGGGAAGCGTCGCATCCGGTCAGCGGTCTTGCGCCGGATCGCTGTACCACCACGACGGTGCCTACCGATGATCTGGTGACGACCGGCGGTTCAGGATTCGGCGCGATGGCTCTAATCGTCGCGGCCGAGCGCGGCTGGATCACGCGCGCGGCTGCCATTGAACGCGTCGGGCAAATGCTCAAGTTGTTGACCCGCGCGACCTGCTATCACGGCGTCTTTCCGCATTTTATGAATGGACGCACCGGCGCAACTATTCCCTTCACCCGCAAGGATGACGGCGGCGACCTGGTGGAGACGTCGTTCTTGATCATGGGCCTATTGTGCGTCAGGGAATATTTTGATCGCGATTCCGCGGAGGAATCCAGGATCAGAGGCATAGTCAATTACTTGTGGAATGACGTGGAATGGAATTGGTACACCCGAGGCGCACTGGTGTTGCAATGGCACTGGAGCCCTAACAACGGCTGGTCGCTTGAACTCGACATCCGCGGTTGGAACGAATGCCTGATCACTTACCTGTTAGCCGCATCGGCGCCCCGCTATTCAATCGATCCACGCGTGTACCACAAGGGTTTTGCCGTAGGACGCGATTTCATCAATGGCAGGCGATATTACGACATCGTCTTGCCCTTGGGGCCGCTATTCGGCGGTCCGCTGTTCTTTTCGCAGTATTCCTTCTGCGGCATCGATCCTCGCGGATTGAAGGATCAATATGCAGATTATTGGCAACAAAACGTCAGCCATGTACGCATCCATCATGCTTACTGCGTAGCGAATCCGCTGCAACACATAGGCTACGGCGCGGCCTGTTGGGGTCTCACGTCGAGCGATGGCCCGGATGGTTATGCTACCCACTCCCCCGATAATGACGATGGCACCATTTCGCCCACCGCAGCTCTGTCCAGCATGCCCTATGCACCAAAGGAATCAATGCAAGCGCTGCGTCACTTTCTCACCGTGCATGGCGAGAGGATTTGGGATCGATTTGGTTTCGTCGATGCGTTCTGCGAATCGAGAAATTGGTACGCCGATACCTATCTAGCCATCGATCAGGGACCAATTGTGGTGATGATCGAAAATCACCGCAGCGGGCTTTTGTGGAACTTGTTCATGAACGCACCCGAAATTCAAGCCGGGCTGCGGGCGCTGAGCTTCAGCCGCTGATGGAGCCACTCGGTCGCTGGATAGATCGTCAGTATCGCCACAGCGCCGTTGCCATGATGCGCAGTGTCTCCGCTGTCGGGATCGTCAAGAGTCGACCGGGCTTTGCGCAGACCGTGCAGCCGAAGAAGGGCTCCATCGTCGCATCGCCCGTGTTAGGCGCCTATGATCCCGAACCGGATTATTTCTTCCACTGGTTTCGCGATTCGGCCATTGTGGTCGACGCTCTGCGAATATTGTTCGAAGATACGAGCCTCGACGGCGATTTTCTAACTCAATTCGCGCAGTTTGTTGATTTCAGCCTGTCGCTGCAGAATCTTGACGGGCGCCGCTTGCGCGAGCCGCCTTGGAGAGATGCGATTGATCCGCAGTACCGGCAATTTGTGCGGACCGAAGCAGATCTCTCGGCGGCGCACGGCGAAGCGATTTCGGGCGAGAGCCGGATCAATCCCGACGGGACGCTGGACATTTCCAAATGGCCACGTCCGCAAAATGATGGTCCAGCGATGCGCGCGATCGTGTTGCTGCGTTGGTGCGAGACGGCTCGGTTTGACGGTGACCTCGCAGCGGCAGTCGATTCCCTTCTGCGGGCCGATCTTCGGTACACGCAGCATCATTGGCGTGCCACCAGTTTCGATATCTGGGAGGAGGAAAAGGGACTGCACTACTACACACTGCTCGCGGCGGGGCGTGCGCTGGAAGGCGGCGCTGATTGGTTTGAGCAGCGAGGGGAAGGCGCGGATGCGGCCGCTTGCCGCTCCGAGGCGGGCACTATTTTAGGCAGCCTCGATGCTTTCTGGCGGGAGGAATTGCAGTTTTTCAAGTCGCGCATTTTGGAATCGAATGCGCCTTCGATGAAGGACCTGGATATCTCAGTCATTCTTGCGGCGATTCACGCCGGCGGAAACGCCGCAACCCATTCCGTGCGCGATCCGCGCATGCAAGCCACGCTGGCGAGACTAGAGGCGTTATTCGACGCTGAGTACGCCATCAATTGGGATCGCGGTGCACAGCGCGGGCCGGCGATGGGCCGCTACGCAGGCGATGTCTATTATTCAGGCGGCGCCTACTATTTTTCGACGCTTGCCGCGGCGGAGTTTTGCTTTCGAGCTGCGGCACAATCATCGGCCGCGAAAGAATTGATCGATCGCGGCGACGCTTTTCTCGAAACGGTACGCGCCTATACCCCGCCTAGCGGCGATCTGTCCGAACAGTTCGATCAGCACACCGGTGTGCAGCGCTCCGCGCAGCAATTGGCGTGGAGCTACGCGGCGTTTATCTCCTGCACGCAGGCGCGCGGCGAAATCATGCCCCTGGCGGGCAGGTAGTTCGAGAGTTGCGCTCAGAGCCGCAACAGTTTGCCTACCGCGAGAACCGTGATCAGCGCTGTAATGGAGGAGACCAAAATCGTGATCGTCACTCCGACGATGCCGTCCCGATGCTCGCGGTACCACAGATCGATGCGGCCGCGCCGCGTATGCAGACGTATCGCGCGATCCGCACCTGCGAAGGTCACCGCCGCGTAAAGCTTGCCGTCACTGCGTCGCGCGTAGGTAATCAAGCGCCGATACTGCAGGTAGCGCAGCGGTAATTCGAGTTTTGCAGTGATCAGCTTGGCACGAATCTCCGCGGGGAACTCGGAAGCATCCATGTTTTGCAGTTTGCCGTCCTTGTTCCACGCGTCGCCCTCGTGCAACGGGTGCATCGCAAGCCACAACAGCTGCTCGCTCGAGACCTGCACATCTTCGTCGATGTTTTCGCGGTAGTAGTACAACCCGTGCAAGATGCGGTCTTCGTCGTCTCGGCTCATTTTCTGTGGTGTCGCATACTCTAAACTGGCAACATGGTGGGATGGCGAACGACAACATCAACGCAGCGATTCTACATCGCTCGCGCCGAAGTACCCAGTGGGCGTTGACGTTAAGCTTGCTGATTGTCGCGTTCAGCTCGTCAGCCGGCACCATCCTGTTCATCGGCAACAGCTTCACTTTTGCCTACGGCTCGCCGGTCAGATACTACCGCACCGATACCGTGACGGATCTTAACAGCGCAGGCCAAGGCGGCGTGCCGGCCTTGTTCAAGTCATTTACCACACAAGCGGGTTTAAGCTACGATGTTTACCTTGAAACGGAGCCTGGCGTCGGCATCGACTGGCACCTCGAGCACAAGCTGGATGTCATCGGCCAACGATCATGGGACGCCGTGGTCATGCACGGGTTCAGCACCTTGGATCCCAAGAAGCCCGGCGATGCCACTGTGCTGATTGACAGCGTGCGGCAGATGGCGGGACTGCTGCGCGCCAAGAATCCCAAGGTGAAGGTTCGCATCATGGCGACCTGGCCGCGCGCCGATCAAACCTACCAGCCTCAAGGGGCCTGGTACGGCAAGCCGATCGAGGCGATGGCTCACGATGTACGCGACGGCTACAATCGGGCGGCTGCCGGAACGCCTGGTGTTGCCGTGATCCCCGTGGGTGACGCATGGGTTCGCGCGATACGTGCCGGTGTCGCAGACGCCAACCCGTACGATGGCATCGATGCGGGCAAAATGAACTTATGGACGTACGATAGCTACCACGCCAGCACGTTTGGCGACTACCTGGAAGCCCTCGTGCTGTTTGGAGCACTCACCGGCCAGGATCCGCGGGTGCTGGGCGATTACGAGTGTTCGGGCTTTGAGTTAGGTCTATCCGCGATGCAGGTCGGTTCGCTTCAGCAAGTGGCGTTTGATCAGTTGGCGGCTGAAGGTACACTAAGCGCCGCGAGAGCGCGGCCGGCAAACCAATCGACCTCGCCGGCCAAGTGCAGCGCCTCGCGGTGAGGATGCCGACAAAAAAATCTCGACCGCGTATAATGCGAATTTGTTCATCACTTGCTACTCAAGCCGAACTTCATACGTGATCGCGCCTAACGGCATGATTGTTTATGAATACACGCCGCTCAATCCCGACAAGCACGTCGAGAACACCATGGCAGTGGTCGCGAAGTGGCAAGCGGAACAAAAGAAGGCCGGTTGAAATCGCAGCCACAAAGTATTTGGCATGCATTTACACCAAAGCTCATTGTTGTCTGGCGCGAAGGCCACATCGGGAAACTGTGGCGCGGTGATGCACTTGCCGGCTTGACCGTTGCCATTGTGGCGCGTCTCCTAATCAGGGATTGGTCACGGCGGTAATCGCGGGATTCCTGATTTCTCTGCTCGGCGGCTCGCGCGTGCAGATCGGCGGGCCCACCGGAGCGTTTGTTGTCATCGTCGCGGGCGTGATTGCCGCACATGGCTATGCCGGCCTGGTCCTGGCAACACTGTTGGCTGGCTTCATTCTCATTGCGGCGGGTTACGCTGGGGTCGGAAGGTTAATTCGTTTCATCCCGATGCCTGTGATCACCGGCTTTACCGCGGGCATCGCCGTCATCATCGCGTCCAGCCAAGTGGGCGACTTTTTGGGCCTGAGCACAGGCAAGCTGCCCGCAGAGTTCATTCCTAAATGGGCTGTGTACTTCAGTACGTTTAGTTCGATCAACATCTACGCGCTCGGGACCGGCGCTGCCACGCTGGCCACGATTTTATTGCTAAGGCGATTCGCGCCGCAGCTTCCGGCGTTTCTCATTTCGCTTTTGGTGGCCTCGTTGGCGACCGCGCTGCTGCACCTGCCGGTTGTGACGGTGGGAGAGCGATTCCCATCCATGCCGACAGCAATACCCGCGCCGCATATGCCCAGCGTCTCGTGGGCATTAGTACAGCATCTGTGGCCCTCCGCATTCACGATTGCTTTTCTCGCCGGTCTGGAATCGCTGTTGTCCGCCACGGTCGCAGACGGGATCACCGGAGTCTACTCAGGCTGGATGCGGGGGAACGGGCTTTATTGTTGCTGACCTTCGGGCTTACCGTGTTCGTAGAACTAAGCGTCGCGATCGGTGTCGGGGTAACGCTTGCCTCGCTGCTGTTCCTTGCACGAATGAGCGAGACTGCCGGTCTGTTGTCTGCTGAGCTCAGCATCGATGACCCGGCTCAACGATCAGCGCTGCCCAAGGGAGTGGAAGTGTTTCGCTTTGGTGGTCCGATGTTCTTCGGCGTGGCGCGTGAAATGCTCGACGCGCTACGCCGCGCTGGCGGCAAGCCTCAGATCATCATTTTGCGGATGGACCAGGTGCCCTACATCGACTCCAGCGGCGCGAGCGCACTGGAAGACTTTGTGCATCAGGCGCACAGCGACGGGACGCGCGTCATTGTTTGCGATCTGCGCGAACAGCCGGCTGTGTTCCTCGGCAAACTACGGCCCAAGTTCATGGGTGCGCAGAAAGTTGAGACATTTCAGGCAGCCTTGGATCAGCTTTCGGATCAAGAGTCCCGCACTATTGCCCACTGAGCGCCGATTTTATTTTTTCTTCGCCAAATACAGTTGATCTCATCACCGACAATGGCAATCAGATTCCCCATCGTTAGATTGACGTCGATCAGATGCAGCCAAGAATCGGAGTGGGACATCAGCTATTCAATTTTTTTCCGGAATCGACTCGCCCAGCCACAAAGTGCACGCCGCGATAACCGGCGGAAGCACGAAACACCAGATGCCCTGCTTGGCGTAGATCAGTGCCGCCGCCGCACAACCAGCGGCAAATGCAGTTACGCTGACTGCCATCCGCGACAGGCGCGTATGGATCACCTCGCGGGACTCCGTCGGTACGCCGCGCAGGAGGTCCGCAAGGTCGATCATGATTTGGATGGTATTGCCCGTCATGATGGTGGTCGGCGGGAGCGCGCCCATGTGAATTCTGTGGATGGCATTTTGGATCGCCATCGCGGCGACCAAGGCCATCCCCGTCGACAGCGCGGGCCACCCATCGCCGCTGTCAAATGGGCCGAATGCAATCGCCAATGCTGCCCCGAGGCTCAGCAGCACCACCTTCAAACCGAGTATGGTGCGCAGCGCGGGCAGGCCCTTTGTCATGAGCGTCACGCTGAGCAGTCGAATCGCCATCACGACCAGGCAAAACATCGGCAGCGCCAGCAACTTGGCCAGGGCGCCGCTCGTGCCCAGCACCAGAGAGGCGCCAAGGGTGACAAAGTTGCCGGTGACATGCGTCGTGAATAAACCGTGCAGCGCGAGATATCCGGCGGCATCGACATATCCGCCATTCACGCTGAGGAGTACGGTCAAGCTCGGTTTCATGGTGATCTCGCGGGGATGCAGATGGATAGTTCGTTACTATATATTGGGCTGCATGATCAGACTTGGCTTGAAAACTGTGCCTCAAATAGCTCTCGCGTTCCTCCTTTTCGCACTCTTTGCTTGCTCGCGCCCTACGCCTCACGGCCTCGCCACCCGAATCGCAACCAAGCCTTTCTTGGCAATGCCGCCGCAGGCCGGCGGCCAAATTCCGCCGCTGCTCTCTCTAACAGGCGTGTTCAGCAATACGCCGCAGCGAATCGCGAACCCGGGACTCATCCCGTACGATCTGAACGTCGCTTTCTGGTCGGACGGTGCAAACAAGTCGCGATGGATCGCCATTCCTTTCGGAAAAATAGCTTTCTCGCCTTCGGGGGAATGGCGCTTTCCACCCGGCACGGTGTTCGTGAAAAACTTCGACGTGCCCACTGATGCTGCAGATTCCAGCGCTACGCGCCGACTAGAAACGCGTCTATTGGTGTGCGACTCCACGGGCGGGGTGTATGGGGTCGTTTACAAGTGGAGA
Organism: Gammaproteobacteria bacterium; assembly: GCA_041690895.1. Classification (GTDB taxonomy): domain Bacteria; phylum Pseudomonadota; class Gammaproteobacteria; order Steroidobacterales; family Steroidobacteraceae; genus Bog-1198. The sequence goes on along the minus strand of JBEPVT010000025.1, from coordinate 7,358 downwards.
GCCGACGGCAGCGATGCGGATTTGCTCGCGGGCAGCGCAACCGAGAGCATTTCAATCAAGGCCGCAAGCGGCGAAGCGCATCCCCAGACTTGGTACTACCCCAGCAGGCAGGACTGCCTAACGTGTCACACAAAAAACGCAGGCGGTGTGCTTGGTGTGAAAACACGCCAGCTGAATCGGCCCTTCACCTACCCTTCTGGCATCACCGACAATCAGCTGCGCGCCTGGAACCACCTTGGATTGTTTGCGCCCCCATTCAACGACCGGGACGTGGGCACATTTGCGGCGCTCGCCGCTGCCGACGACACCTCTCGCTCCTTGCAAGATCGCGCTCGTTCTTATCTCGACGCGAACTGCGCGCAATGTCATCGCCCTGGCGGCACCGTAGCCAGTTTCGATGCGCGCTATGACACGCCGCTTGCAAAGCAGGCGCTCATCGATGGACCGGTATTGATCGATCAAGGCATCGATCGGCCGCGCGTCATTTCAGCACATGATATCTGGCGCTCGATTGCGTACATGCGCATCGATACGCTGGGGGACATTAAGATGCCGCCAATCGCGCGCGAAACCATTGATCAAAATGGCGTGCGGCTGCTCAATGATTGGATCAACAGTCTGCCGGGACGTGCGGTATTGGCACCACCGACGATTTCTCCGCAAGGCGGCACCTATGCTCAACCAGTGGAGGTTTCCCTTAGGGCGCCCGATCCGCGGGCGGAGATTCGCTACACCTTGGATGGCACCGTGCCGGATACGTCCGACCTGCGTTACGAAAAGCCGATCAGGTTGAGCACTCCGGCAGTGCTGCGTACGCGGGCCTTCAAGGAAGGCTTCACGCGCAGCATTACCGCTCAACAGGTTTTCATCATTGGGAAGTAATGGCGATGCCCCAAGGGCTCGATCCGGCTTTGACCCGCGTCACTTCCCTGTTCGTCTTTAGATCGACGACCGAAACATCGTTTGAAGGGCCATTCGCCGCGAAAAGAAATTTGCCGTCGGGTGACAGCCCGATGCCCCAAGGGCGCGTGCCCACATTAATGGTTTCCAGCAATTCATAGCTGTGAGTGTCAAACACCGATATGGTCCCAGCGCGACCGTTGCTGACATATAGCCGCTTTTCATCCGGCGACAATTTGACCCGCATCGGCCGGGAGCCGGCGGGCAGCGTGATGGTCTTCAGCACCTTGGCATTTATCGAATCGATGACGTTCAGCTCGCCCGTGGACTCGGATGGAATGAATCCGATGCCGGCGGCGGAAAGAAATGCCACGCTGCGCGGCCGTCCGTTCACTTTGAAATGAGCAACGGCCGAATAGGAAATTGCATCGATGACGTAGATATCGCCGCCGGCCTCGCAGGTGACGTAAAACTGCTTGCCATCCGGCGTCGTCGTCACGCCCTCAGGTTCTTGACCGACTGGGATGAGGTGTTCCAGCTTCCCCGAAGCAATATTGATCACAGTCGCCGTCTTGGTGTCCTCGTTGGAAATATAAATCTGATGCCCATTCTTGCTGAGGGCAAATTCCTCAGGATCCGACCCAGCATGCAGCTTGCCGGTCAGTCTCTTCGCGACAACGTCCAGCACGCCGATGCCATCGGCAGACTTGTCGGCATTCTCATCATCATCGCCGCCCTTCTTTTTGTCGAAGATCGGATTGCCGTGTGCATCGATTTGTGGCGGGGCCTCGATCGGGGTCCCGCTCAGGGCGATGTACACAATCTTTCCGTCGGGGCTTGGGTGAATTCCGCGCGGCCGCTTGCCCACCGGTATGGTTGCAGCGACACTAAAGTCACTGCCGTTGATCACCGTGACGTCCCCCGATCTTTCGTTAGTCACGTACACATGATAGGTGGCGGCTTGCAGCGAGAACGGAAATCCCGCAAGCAGCGCCAAGCAAAGCATCGCGTTGCTTAACAATTGCTTCACGCGTGACTCTTAACGGGAGAACTCGGTTTTGGATAGCACGATTCGATGGTGGCCGACGGGCGTCAAAACCGCAACCCGCAAGCCCATAAGAATGTTGCACTGCCGCATCACCGCCCCAGAAGCATGTCGCACAGCGCAAAGCGGCGCTGAATCTCGCCGACGAAGCCGCGCCGGAAAATCAGCACGCAAACCACAAAGATGGCGCCAATAATGACGGATACCCACGCGCCCACGAGATCGGAAAGATACTCCTGCAGCGTGACGACAACGTTGGCTCCAATGACAGGTCCTAGAAAAGTCCCGCTGCCTCCGAGCAGTGTCATGAGGATGACTTCGCCGGAATTGGTCTGACTCACATCCGACAAAGTCGCAAAGCCCAGCACCAAGGCTTTGAGGGAACCGGCGAGGCCCGAAAGACTCGCCGACAGCACGAAGGCCATGAGCTTGTAGCGATCGACCTTGTAGCCCAGGGAAACGGCACGTGGCTCGTTCGCGCGGATGGCTTTAAGCACCTGACCGAAGGGCGAATGCACGATGCGGCGAATGAGGACGTACACGGCCACGAAAATCGCCAGCACGAAATAATACATGGTCCGATCGCTGCCAAGGCCGACCAGGCCAAAGATATCACCGCGCGGAATGCCTTGCAGGCCGTTCTCGCCGCCCGTGAAGTCGGCCTGCAGGCAAACGAAGAACGCCAGCTGAGCCAGCGCCAGCGTGATCATCGCGAAATATATCCCTTGGCGGCGAACCGCAATCGCACCGATCACAACACCCAGCAGCATCGCCACCACCACGCCGCCCAGAATGCCCTCGATCGTCCCCCAACCTCGGGCCGTCACCAACCATCCAGTGATATAGGCTGATGAGCCAAAATACGCTGCGTGGCCGAAGGACAGCATCTTGGTGAAGCCGAGCAGCAGGTTAAAAGCGCAGGCGAACATGGCGAAGCATAGGAGCTTCATAAGAAACACCGGATACAGTCCGAGAAACGGTGCGATCAGCGCGACAGCCGCCAGCACGACATAAACGGCGATTTGAGCGCGCATCTATTGCTCCTTGCCAAACAGCCCGGCGGGCCGCCAAATCAGCACCCCCGCCATGATGACGAAGACGACAATATTCGATGCTTCGGGATAAATAACTTTGGTAAGTCCCTCGATGAGTCCTAGCAACCAACCGCTGACAATGGCGCCGACAATCGAGCCCATGCCGCCGATGACCACCACGGCGAATACGACAATCACGAGCGATGAACCCATCAAAGGGCTGACCTGAACCACCGGTGCCGCGAGCACGCCAGCCAATGCCGCAAGCGCGACGCCGGCGCCAAAGGTGCACATCACCAGCAGCGGAACATTGATGCCAAAGGCCTGCACCAGTTTTGCATTCTCCGTCGTGGCGCGCAGCCGCGCACCCAAGCGGGTGCGCTCGATCAGAAACCAGGTCACAGCGCATACCGTGACCGAGGCGAGAATCACCCAGGCCCGGTAAATCGGCAGCACCATGAAACCCAGATTAAAGCCGCCTTGCAGCAGTGCAGGCACCGGATAGGACTTTCCCGAGGCGCCAAACAGGCTTCGCATGACCCCTTCGGCGATCAAGGCGATGCCGAAGGTCAGGAGCAAGCCGTACACAGGCTCGACTTGATACAAATGCCTCAAAAGCAGGCGTTCTATGAGAATGCCCAACAGACCCACTGCCAGCGGCGAGAGCAGCAGCGCCCACCAGTAATTGATGCCGAGGGATTCCAATCCGATGTAGGCCGCGAATGCGCCCAGCATGTAAAAGGCGCCATGCGCGAAATTGACGACGCCGAGCAACCCGAAGATTACGGCCAGACCTAGGCTCAGCAGCGCGTAGAAAGAGCCATTGACCAGCCCCAACATGAGTTGGCCAAGAATCGCGGGCAGCGGCACACCGAAGACTGTCGTCACGGATCACATTCCATCGGTCGGCAGCGCGATGTCCAACGAGTGATTGTCCTAATTACTTCTTGAGCATCGGGCAGGTCTGGTCGGGCTGCGAGCCGTCGGCTTCCTCGCCCGACATGACCTTGACCAGCCTGTAGTAATCCCAGGGATATTTGGATTCCGCCGGCGTCTTCACCTGCATGACATACATCGTGTGAACCATGAGGCCATCGGCGCGAATGTAACCATCCTTCGTGAACACATCATTGATTTTGGTTTTCTTGAGCTGCGCCACGACCTTGTCTGAATCGGTCGTACCCACCGCTTTCACGGCATTTAAATACTGCATCGTCGCCGAATAGTAGGCGGCCTGATTCATGGTGGGCTGCCTGTTGACCTTTGCGTAGAAGCGTTTCGCGAACGCGCGGGTTTGATCGTTGAGGTCCCAGTACCATCCGGTGGTCAGATACAGCCCTTGCGCCGTTTGCAGCGTCAACGCATGAATGTCGGTGAGAAATGCCAGCAATGCAGCGGGCTTCATCGTTTTGGTGATGCCAAATTCATTTGCCGCCTTAAGCGAGTTAGAAAAATCCGTGCCGGCGTTCGCCAGCCCCAGAACCTGCGCACCCGATGCCTGCGCTTGCAGCAAGAAAGAAGAATAGTCCGTCGTGCCGAGCGGCGCGCGCACCGCGCCCAGGACCTTGCCGCCGTTGGCCAGCACCACGCGCGTGGCGGCTTCTTGCAACTGCGTCCCAAACGCGTAATCGGCGGTCACAAAGAACCAAGTCTTGCCGCCTTGCTTGACGATGGCGCTGGCCGTGCCGTTGCCGAGCGCCGTCGTGTCATAGGCGTAGTGAATCGTGTAGGGCGTGCAATCCACCCCGGTGAGCGACGCGCCGCCCGCGCCGATAGCAAAAAAAGTCACCTTTTTTGCAGCCGCGACCTTGGACATGGCGATACTTACGCCGGTGTTTGATCCGCCAAGCGCTACGGTCAGGCCGTTCTGATCCGCCCACTCGCGAAACTTCGATGCACCAATGTCGGGCTTGTTTTGGTGATCGACACTTAGCACGGTGACCTTCTTGCCTAGCACCGTACCGCCGAAATCGCTGATCGCCATGTTGATGGCTTCCACTCCGCCTTGACCGATTACATCCGCGTAAACGCTCGACATATCATCAATGTCGCCAATGACTACTTGATCAGCCGCGGCGCTCGCTTGGCAAGCTGCACACAGACCGAGCAGTGCGCCGAGCACCACGATTGTTGATTTGAGCGTCATCTCGTTATCCATTTTTTAAGTCTAATTCAAACGCCTAGAAATTCCTGTAGCAATCCCCTTTGCGAAGCGAGCTCCGATTGCCCGAACTGCTTAACCATCTTGCCGCGCTCCATTACATAGAACCGGTCCGCCAGCGGCGCGGCAAACCGGAAGTTCTGCTCCACCAGCAGCACGGTAATACCCTTCGCCCTGAAGCTGCGAATCACCTCGCCGAGCTTTTGCACGAGGACCGGCGCCAACCCTTCGGAGATCTCATCCAGCAGCAACAGCCGTGCACCGGTGCGCAGAATGCGCGCCATCGCGAGCATCTGTTGCTCCCCGCCTGACAGCCGCGTGCCGGGGCTCGCGGCACGTTCGAGCAAATTGGGAAAAATTTCGTAAATCTCTCTTAGCTGCATCCCTTGCGCGCCCTTAAGCCGGGGCGGCAGAAGTAAATTTTCTTCGGTGGACAAGGCCGCGAAAATACCGCGCTCCTCCGGGCAGTACCCTACGCCCATTCGAGCGATTTGGTGAGGCGCAAGCCCAACTGATTCGACTCCCTCGATCCGCACCGAACCCGTGCGCGAGCCGACCAATCCCATGATTGCGCGCAGGGTGGTCGTGCGGCCGGCACCATTGCGGCCCAGCAGGGTGACGACCTCGCCCTCTTGGACCGAGAATTCAACCCCATGCAGGATATGCGATTCGCCATACCACGCTTCGAGATTGGCGATCTTGAGCATTTCTCGGCTCATGCGGCCGTTCCTGAAAGCGCATCGCCCGATGTGCCCATGTAGGCTTCGATCACCTGGGGATTTTTGGAAACTTCCGCATACGGACCCGCGGCAATCACGCGGCCTCTTTGCAGCACAGAAATCGTATCCGCGATCGACGCGACCACACTCATATTGTGCTCGACCATGAGCACAGTGCGGTTAACCGATACCTGCTTTATCAGCTGAGTGACGTGCGAGACATCCTCATGGCCCATCCCTTGAGTGGGTTCATCCAGCAGCATCAAGTCCGGTTCCAACGCCAGGGTCGTTGCCAGCTCCAATGCGCGCTTGCGGCCATAGGGTAGATCCGCGGCCAGGCTACAAGCGTGATTGTTCAAATGCACCTCTGCGAGCAACTCCGTCGCGCGCCGATCGAGATTGGCGAGACTCTTCTCCGATCGCCAGAAATAGAACGACGTGCCCAATTTTCGTTGCAGAGCTACCCGAACGTTCTCAAGAACGGTGAGATGCGGAAACACCGCGCATATTTGAAAGGAACGCACCACGCCCCGCCGAGCAATGTCAGCGGGCTTTTCGCGAGTTATGTTCTCGCCGCGATAGAAGATCGTGCCGGAAGTCGGCTGCAAGAACTTGGTCAGCAGATTGAAAAAAGTGGTCTTGCCCGCGCCGTTGGGACCAATCAGAGCGTGGATTTCACCTTTCCTGACGCGTATCGAGACGGCATCGACCGCCACGAACCCGTTGAAATCCTTAACCAGATCGTGCGTCTCAAGGATCACATCCTCTGCTAACGCCATCGCGCCCGCCCCCTTTCAATTCATGGTCTGGGCGCGCCGGTACTGTGTACGCCCGCTCCAGCTTGAAATCCCATCGATATATCTCGACGGTAAACTGTTTCAAGCCTGGGCGTCGAGAATTTTTCGCGGCACGAATCCGCGCAAACGCAGTGCGAATGCTCTTTTTAAACAATCTGAAATCAGCATCTTAGAGATTACATTTCATGTTAATAGTTGACAAAGAATGCCGCATGTTCTGCGAATCTGCGCTGCCGGGGCGCGATAATGAACTCGAGGCAGCCCGTTACGCACTTGGCTGGTCCCGCCGGGGAGGCGTGCTTGCACTGCCGTGCACTCGCCGAGCGCTCGCACGGCGGTGGTCTCAATCCTGCGAGCTAGTTAGAACTTGGCGTATGGTGCGAGTAGTGACTACTCGATTTCGGGTTCACTGAATGGCCGCCTCTGCGGGAAGAGGCCTGTCCCCCGACGTAGCGGCCACCCTTGTTTGAGTGATGCTTATCGCTCAGCGACGAATGGGGCTCCGGACCACGCGGCACAAACGAGGATGAGGGTGTTCCGCGTGCCTGGCTCAGCGAGGCAAGCAATAACAATGCCGCCGTTGCGGTAATGCAAAAGATTCGCTTCATTTTCGCTCCCTGATTCGGACCACCGAAATCGGTCTTAATCCGTATCATGACGACAAATTGATGCGCTCAATGCGATCAGTCGCTTAATTTTTTG
>JBEPVT010000024.1:0-56404 GCA_041690895.1 Gammaproteobacteria bacterium | reverse complement strand
GATCGCGCGCATGTCGTCATCGCGACGGCGGCGACGGCCATGCCACGTGCGCACCCGGAAGAACAGGCGTGGGGCGACGATGAGGGCGCCGGACAGCAGTGCGTTAAGCGCGATGATTGAGATCGGGACACGCACCGGGGTCAAGCCCGTCATCGGAAGCACAACGAGACCAACCAGCGCAGAGCAGACGGAGGCGATGGACACGCCGATGACCATCCGCTCGACCTCCGCGACGCTGGCGTAGCTCCAGATTCGTCGATAGAGGCCGGTTAGGACGAAAATGACTAGCGCGATAGGAACAGTTGCCACGGCAAAGGCAACGGCAGTCACACTGTCGGTCGGCGTAAGGGCCAAGCCGTCGAAGCGGAGGGCGTAAGCGAGTCCGACCGCGACAAGCAGCGAGACCGCATCAAGGAGGACGAGGTAACGGCTGCGGATTTCAGGGGCGCGAGCGTTCGCTTTCGCTGTCAAGGTCTTGCGTACACGGTTGGTTGTGATGGCGCCCTGCCCGCACAATGGTAGGCAGCTCGCGTGCTGAAGAATACCCTACGACGTAGCTTTGCGAGGCGAACGCGACTGATTGTGTCGCAAACAGTCGCGTTCGCCTCAGCCGGAATCATAATCTTGATGGCGAGGCTGTCAAAGACCGGGGCTGATCGATGGTCTGATTTATTTACGCACTGGCAAGCTGCTACGATGACCCGCCGATCATAACTTAAGGTCAGCCGGCAAGTCGTACAGGAATGCATCGACTCGAACCGTCGAGCGTTGCCTTCCGGCGCACCCATCATCCCCGAGAGTCGGAAGGCGCAGTCAACTGACACTGGCTAGTGGGCGTGAGCGATCGGACGCCGCCGAGGGTTCGGTCAGGACAGATTCGGAGTGCACTTGACACGGCATCGAACGGACCGGTATGTTCAACCGTTGAACAACCACATCGTAACTGAGGTAAGCACGATTCCAGATACGGCGACCGAATCCGTCTTTCTCGATGTAATCCGCCTAATCAACGCAAGCCCGCGGCTCACGCAGCGGAAACTGGCGTCGTCGTTGGGAATGAGCCTTGGCAAGGCGAATTATTGCATGCGTGCGTTGATTGATAAGGGGCTTGTCAAAGCAGAAAACTATCGGAGCAGCAGCAGCAAACTCGGCTACCTCTATGTGCTCACACCTTCCGGTATCGCGGCGAAGGCCGAACTTACTCGATACTTCCTTGCTCGCAAGGTGAGCGAGTATGAGGCGCTCCGGCTTGAGATCGAGGAGTTGCGGAAGGAGAGCGAGAATATTGCTCGGGTTGGGTAACCAAACTCGTACTGCGTGCTGGCTTACCGCGTGCCAGTCGACTTCGGGCCGCCACTCGCTGGGACTGACCGGGCGCCACCTGTTGCTACATTTGGCGTATCGACGGTGGTGATGGATCGGGAGCGGCAAGCATTGCTGACTGATTGCTTCGTCTCATCCCGCCGACGAGCTATCGGTTGTGCTGAAGTGGCACCGGAGCGACTTCCTGTGGTGGCGTACAGCGAAGGCAACCGAGTCGTGGTGCAGGAGGGCGTATTGGCCGGAGTACAAGGCGTGGTTCAACAGAGACGAAGCCGCTGGCGGCTCCCGATCTGGGTTCGGGAAATTGGGGGCGGAGTGGCGTTTACGGTCGGTTCTGCGGCGGTGGCGCTTGTTTCGACTCCGGGACCACTTCACTTCTATGCCCGGAACTAGTAACCGGGGAATTTGCGATGCTTGAAAAAGTGCGAGATGGGCGCGTGGACGAGATCTCCGTTTTTGCGATCGGAGCAGTCTTGTTGCGTAATCGTTGGCGGGTCATACGTTGGGCAGTGGCTGGCGCGATTGTAGCGCTTGCCGTCGTGTGGAATCGTCCGGCGCTCTATCGTGCGTCGGCGTCGTTTATTCCGCAGGGTGCCGATCCGAGTCGCGCTGGATTGGCGAGTCTGGCTAGCCAGTTCGGGGTATCTGTTCCATCTACTTCACCAAACCTGACGCCCGAGTTCTATTTGCGACTTATTACGTCGCGAGAGGTGCTCTCCAAAGTGGCGCGTGATACGCTCGTCGTCTCGGAAATGGGCGGACGGCCGAAGGCGATGGAGGATCTACTAGATATTGGTAGTGGATCTGCGAAGGTTCGTGAAGAAGCTGCGGTCACCGAGTTATCACGCAGGATCGCTGCATCCGCGTCCAAGGCGACGGGCGTGGTTGAGTTTAGCGTCGCTACGCAGTGGCCCGACGTTTCTCTCGCGATTGCCATCCAGTTGGTGGCTGGGGTTAACGAGTTCAATCAACGGACGCGCCGGGATCAGGCGGCTGCAGAGCGCAAATTCATCGAGGGTCGCCTCGAAGTGGCGACTGCTGAACTGCGCGCGTCGGAAGATAGGCTACAGCAGTTTCTTCAGGGCAATCGACAGGTCAACTCGCCCGACTTGCAGTTTACGCGCGACCGAATGCAGCGCGACGTGACACTGCGTCAGCAGGTGTTTGCCTCGCTCACTCAAGCGTATGAGGATGTGCGCATACGGGAGGTGCGTGATACGCCCGTTATCACGATTGTGGATGAACCAAGTGTGCCCGCAAAAGCAGAACCGCGTGGTCGCGCTATCAGAACTTTGATCGGCTTCCTGATCGGGGCAGTACTGGGAGCGCTGCTAGCGTTTGTAGGCGACATGATTGCGAGTCGTCGTGCGGAAGGCGATCCGGCAGCAACCGAATTCGTGAGTACCGTCGGCGAGATGAAGGGCGACATGATCCGTAGGTTTCGCCGGCTCAGCGGACGGGCGTCCGCGTGATGTCCTGTCGATGACGGGCGGGCAGACAGCATCGTCTGCGTCCCGCAAGGCCTGGGAGATTCTGAATCCCGCACAGCAGCGGCGCGCCGGGATTCTACTGGGGCTTTCCATTCTCGGCATGGTGATGGAGACCCTCGGCGTCGGCCTAGTCATTCCGGCGCTCGCCGTGATGACGCAGCCTGACATTGCCACGCGATATCCGCGGCTAACCCCGCTGCTCCACTTTCTCGGAGACCCAAGCCAGTCGCGGTTAGTGGTTATGGGAATGCTGGTATTGGTCGGAGTGTACGCGATCAAGGCGGTTTTCCTCGCAGTGCTCGCATGGTGGCAGATGCGCTTTGTGTACGGCGTTCAGGCGGAGCTATCGGAGCGTCTATTCACGAGCTACCTCCGGCAGCCGTATGTCTTTCACCTGCAACGGAACTCGGCGCAGCTAATTCGCAATGCGGTTACGGAGACCAATCTATTTGCGCAGACGGTTTTGGTAGCCACACTTTCAGTCCTGGCGGAAAGCCTGGTTGCGGCAGGCATCGTCGCTCTGATGCTCGTTGTCGAGCCAGTTGGGACGGTTTTGGTGATTGGGATTCTCGGTACCGCGGTATGGGCGTTTCACCGAACCAGCCGTCACTTGATAGGACGATGGGGCGCTGCCCGGCAGGAGCACGAAGGGCGCCGGATCCAGCACCTCCAACAAGGGCTTGGCGGTGCCAAGGACGTGAAGCTGCTAGGGAGAGAGGACGACTTTTTACAGGAATTCTCCCGTCACAACAGTGGATATGCTCGCGTCGGCGGACGGTTTGGATTTCTCACGCAGTTGCCGCGTCTCTGGCTGGAGCTTCTGGCGGTATCGGGGCTCGCGGCCTTGGTAATAGTAATGGTTTGGCACGGCCGCTCGATCGAGTCGCTACTGCCTGCGCTGGGGTTGTTTGGAGTGGGTGCGTTTCGGTTGATGCCCTCCGCGAACCGGATTCTGAGTGGGGTGCAGAACATGAGATACGGCTTACCGGCCGTAGACGTTTTGTACGCCGAGTTGCGCACGCTCCCGCCGACGACTACACCGGAACAAGCTGTGTCGAAGCCTTTCCGACACACTTTGCGGTTGGATAATGTGAGTTTTCGGTATCCCGGGGCGGAACGAGACGCGTTGAGCGCCGTGACGCTCTCGGTGACCCGCGGCAGCTCGGTCGGCTTCATTGGCGCAACGGGCGCGGGGAAGAGCACGCTCGTCGATACGTTGCTCGGCCTTCTTACTCCCGCCAACGGTAGCGTGACGGTCGACGGCGACGGCATTAAGAATAACCCGCGCGGATGGCAGGACCAGATCGGGTATGTGCCGCAAGCCATCTTCCTCACCGATGACACGCTGCGTCGAAACGTGGCCTTTGGTATTCCGGACGCTCAAATCGACGATTTGGCCGTATCCCGTGTGGTGCGCGATGCACAACTAGAGTCGATGGTGCGCGAGCTGCCTGAAGGTCTGGGAACCCTTGTCGGCGAGCGCGGAATCCGTCTTTCTGGCGGGCAGCGCCAGCGCATCGGAATCGCGCGCGCCCTGTATCATGATCCGGCGGTTTTAGTACTGGATGAGGCCACCAGCTCGCTGGACACGGACACCGAACGCGAGGTAATGGACACGGTGCGCGCGCTACAGGGCGACAAGACACTCATCATTGTTGCGCACCGTCTTAGTACTGTGGAGCAATGCGACCGCATCTTTCGGCTTGAGCGAGGGCGTGTGGTAGAAGAAGGCGCCGCGGCTGCCGTATTGGGCGGAAACGCGGCGCGAAATGGCTCGGCCGCCCGCGCGCCGACGCTTGCCGACGCTCCTATCACCCGATAAACAGCAATTAACACAATCCATGTTTAACAATAAATCAATCCTGATCACTGGCGGCACTGGTTCCTTCGGCAAGCAGTACGTGCAGACGATGCTTGAGCGTTACCGCCCGAAGAAGCTAATTATCTACTCTCGCGACGAATTGAAGCAGTTCGAGATGGAGCAGCGTTTCAGCGACCCGTGCATGCGCTATTTTATCGGCGATGTGCGCGATCGCGATCGACTGATGACGGCGATGAGCGGCGTGGACTATGTGATCCATGCTGCGGCCCTCAAGCAGGTGCCCGCCGCTGAGTACAACCCGATGGAATGCATCAAGACCAACATCTACGGCGCCGAGAATGTGATTCAAGCGGCATTGGCGAATGACGTAGACAAGGTGATCGCGCTTTCCACGGACAAGGCAGCGAACCCTATCAACCTTTACGGCGCCACCAAGCTTGCGTCCGACAAGCTTTTCGTAGCTGCCAACAACATTGCCGGCGGGCGCAAGACTCGCTTTGCTGCGGTGCGGTACGGCAACGTCGTGGGTTCTCGTGGCTCCGTGGTCCCTTTCTTTAAGCAACAGATAGCCAGTGGGGCCGACCATCTTCCAATTACTGATCTGCGCATGACGCGCTTCTGGATCACGCTCCAGCAGGGGGTGGATTTCGTGCTCACGAACTTCGAGCGAATGTACGGTGGCGAGATTTTCGTGCCGAAGATTCCGTCCATCAGAGTGGTGGATCTGGCGCGCGCCATGGCGGCCGAACTGCCACAGCGGGTAATTGGAATTCGCCCGGGCGAGAAGCTGCACGAGATAATGTGTCCCGCGGATGACTCCCACCTCACATTGGAGTTCGACGATCATTTTGTCATCCAGCCAACGATCCAATTCAACCAACACGTCGACTTCGATGTCAATCGACTAAACGAGAAAGGGAGACCAGTGGAGCCAGACTTCGAATTTCACTCTGGTAGAAACCAGCGATTCCTCTCGGTCGAGGAGATCATCGCAATGAATGAACTGGCGGGAATCAGATGATCGCATTCAGATGATCCCATACGGTAGGCAGGACATTAGTCAAGCTGACATCGAGGCTGTAGTCGAGGTTCTACACTCCGATTTTCTGACTCAGGGGCCCGCCGTTCCAGCATTTGAGCGCGCGGTGGCATCGCGTGTCGGTGCGGCGCACGCGCTCGCGATGAGCAGCGCGACCGCGGCACTTCATGTAGCCTGCCTCGCACTTGATCTGGGCGCTGGCGATTTGCTCTGGACGACACCGAACACCTTCGTCGCGTCATCGAACGCTGCGTTGTATTGTGGCGCCGACGTAGACTTCGTCGACATTGACTCAACGACGTGGAACATGAGCGTGCCGCTGTTGGAGGCCAAGTTGCAACAGGGTCGACGCGACGGGCGCTTGCCCAAAGTGGTTGTTCCAGTTCACTTCTCAGGGCAGGCCACCAATCAACAGGCGATCCACGCGCTCGCGATCGAATACGGCTTTCGAGTGATCGAAGACGCATCGCACGCGATTGGTGCGAGCCGTGACGGCGAGCCGGTGGGGAGCTGCCGCTGGTCAGACATTACAGTCTTCAGTTTCCATCCGGTGAAGATTGTGACAACCGGTGAGGGCGGCATGGCGCTCACCAACGATGCTATGCTCGCTGCGCGCATGGCGAAGCTTCGGTCGCATGGCATTACGCGTGACGCGGGTCAGTTCGTTGGCGAACGACTTGGCGCATGGTACTACGAGCAACAGATCCTCGGCTTCAACTACCGTATGACGGACATGCAGGCGGCGCTCGGCTCAAGCCAGATGGTACGGCTCGATGCGTTCGTCGGAACCCGTAACGCGATCGCTCAGCGCTATGGCACAATGCTACGCGGAATGCCTCTTCGGCTTCCCGTAATCGACCGCGGCAACATCTCGGCGTGGCACCTCTATGTGGTGCGCCTGAAACGCGACAAGACGTCCGTAACGCATCGGCAGTTGTTCGACCATCTTCGCGAGCGCGGTATCGGCGTCAACGTCCATTACATGCCGGTGCATCTGCAGCCGTACTATCGCTCTCTCGGATTCGTGCAAGGTCAGTTTCCCGAAGCCGAGGCACATGGCGCGGAGGCTGTCACACTCCCTCTGTATCCTAAGCTGACCCATGCAGAGCAGGGCGCTGTCGTCGACGCGTTGGGAGAATTGCTCGGACATGATTGAACGACTCGCCTTGGGGACGGTGCAATTCGGCGCTGCCTATGGCGTCGCGAATCGGAGCGGCCAAACCACGCGTCGTGAGGCAGCGACAATAATATCCCGGGCCCGCGAGGCGGGCATGGATACGCTCGACACCGCCATTGCGTACGGGGAGAGCGAGCAGCGACTGGGGGAGGTCGGTGTCAACGATTGGAGATTAGTGACGAAGCTCCCTCCACTGCCCGGCGACGTACAGGATGTGCGTGTATGGGTTAGCGAGCTATTGCTCGGATCTCTCACGCGACTCGGCGTACCGTCTGTCGCTGGTCTGCTTCTTCATCGTTCGGCCGACTTGCTGGGTAAGCACGGTGCGGCGCTCGCGTCCGCATTGCGTCGAGAACGTAACGAGGGACGCGCCGCGAAGATCGGCGTGTCTATCTACGATCCGAATGAACTTGACGCGATCCGCCCGGTGTTGGCGCCTGATCTCGTTCAGGCGCCCTTCAGCGTAATTGACCGACGTCTCGAGACCTCGGGCTGGATGGGTCGCCTGTGCGACGAAGGCGTAGAATTGCACACGCGCTCTACGTTCCTTCAGGGGCTCCTTACAATGCCGTCGCGGGACCGTCCGCGGAAGTTCGACGCATGGGCGGCACTGTGGACGGAATGGTCCGATTGGCTTGAGGCGACAGGAACGTCGCCAGTCCGCGCGGCGCTCGAACATGCTTTGTCGTATCACGAAATCTCTCGCGTGTTGGTCGGCGTGGAAACGCTGGCACAGCTGTCGGAGATTGTGGATCAGGTTACAGCGTCCGCCGCACGCGCTCCCTTGTCGCTGGCGGCCGACGACACGGATCTACTTAACCCGTCGCGGTGGGACAGTCTGTGAAAATAGTTGCGATCGTCCAGGCGCGCACGGGATCAACAAGGTTTCCTAACAAGGTGATGCAGTGCATCGCAGGCGTGCCTATGATCGAAGTGCTTCTTCAGCGGCTTTCGCTGTCGAAACGTGTCGACGAGATCTTGCTTGCGACGACGGAAAACGTTTGTGACGACGCGCTCGCTGAACATGTGCGCACAATCGGGCATCGGGTTTTTCGGGGTAGCGAGCCGGATGTGCTTGATCGGTATCGCGGAGCGGCTGCAGAAGCGAATGCCGACATTGTAGTAAGAATCACGGGTGATTGCCCGCTCGTCGATCCGGATGTGGTGGACGCTGTCATCGAACAGTTTGCCGCTACGGATGTCGATTACGCGTCAAATATTTCCCCGCCGACGTATCCAGACGGTCTGGATGTGGAGGTGTTCTCCCGCTATGCTCTTGAGCGCGCATGGTGCGAAGCGAGATCCACGACGCAACGCGAGCACGTTACGCCGTATTTGCGTGAATCGAACGCGTTCAGTCGCATGAATCTCGAAGATCAGGCCGATCACTCTTCCCAACGGTGGACCGTCGACGAGCAAGCTGACTTCGTCGTAATCCAGCGGGTGTTCGCCCATTTTCACCCGCGCTTGGACTTCAATTACCGTGAGGTCCTGCAGCTGCGCGTCGACCACCCGGAGATCTTCTCCGCAAACGCGCATATAATTCGAAACGAGGGCGTCACGATGGGTACGGGTCAAAAACTCTGGAAGAGGGCGAAGCAGGTCATTCCGGGCGGCAACATGCTGTTGTCGAAGCGTGCCGAGATGTTTCTTCCGGATCAATGGCCGGCGTATTTTAGTCGCGCCAAGGGATGTTATGTTTGGGATCTCGATGGCCGTGAATACATCGATATGAGTATCATGGGAATCGGCACCAATATTCTCGGATACGGTCACCCGGAGGTTGATGCGGCCGTGCAACAGGTCGTCGTCGATGGCAATATGTCTACATTCAATTGCCCCGAAGAGGTGTATCTCGCTGAGCGGCTAATCGAAATGCATCCGTGGGCCGACATGGCGCGGCTCGCGCGCGCGGGCGGCGAGGCTAACGCGATCGCAGTGCGCATCGCGCGCGCGGCATCAGGTCGCGACAAGGTGGCGATCTGTGGCTATCATGGATGGCACGACTGGTATCTGGCCGCGAATCTGAGCGGCGATGAGAAGCTCGCCGGCCATCTGCTACCGGGGCTTGAGCCTAAGGGGGTGCCGCAGAGTTTGCGCGGCACTGTCGTCCCCTTCCACTACAACAACATCTCCGAATTGGAGTCGTTGGTTGCGAAAGGCGATATCGGCGTGATCAAGATGGAAGTGTCGCGCAACATGGGACCGGAAGACGGCTTTCTGGAGACGGTACGAAAGCTCGCGACGGATAACGGTATTGTGCTTATCTTCGACGAATGCACATCCGGCTTCCGGCAGACGTTTGGCGGCCTGCACAAGATGTACGGCGTAGAGCCGGACATGGCGATGTTCGGCAAGGCGATGGGCAACGGCTACGCGATCACCGCGACGATCGGCCGGCGCGAAGTCATGGAGGCCGCGCAGGGCACGTTCATTAGCAGCACTTTCTGGACTGAACGGATTGGGCCGACGGCCGCGCTGAAGACGCTCGATGTGATGGAGCGAGAGAAGTCATGGGAGACGATCACTGCTACGGGCAGAGAGATTGGGCGTCGCTGGCAGGCGTTAGCGGTGAAGTACGACCTTCCGATTCAGGTCACCGGCCTGCCGGCCCTCATCAGCTTCACCATACCGGTAGACAACATGCTTAAGTACAAGACTTATATCACGCAGGAGATGCTGAAAAGGGGATATCTCGCGGCGACATCGGTCTATGTATGTACCGAACATACACCCGCAATTGTCGACCGGTACTTTGAGGAGTTCGATCCGATCTTTGCCACCATCCGCGAGTGCGAGGACGGCCGCTCAATCGATGCGCTACTTGAGGGCCCTGTTTGTCACGCAGGCTTTAAGCGACTGAACTGAAACACAGAGCCGAATGAGTCGTACGATGAGAGTGGTGGTAAGGACTGATGCTTCGCATGACATCGGCCACGGGCATGTAATGCGCTGCCTAACGTTGGCCTACGCGCTCAGAGCACGCGGAGTAGAAGTGGTGTTCATCTGCCGCGAGCATCCAGGGCATCTGTGTGACCGGATTGTGTCTGACGGATTCGTGGTGCATCGGCTTCCACGTTCGTCATCGGAACTCGCGAACGACAATCGGATTGGATGGCTCGGTGCCACTCTCGAAGACGACGCAAGTGCCACGCAAAACGCGATCGCGTCGCTGGGCGCGCCGGTGGACTGGTTGGTTGCTGATCACTACGCGATTGATGCTAAATGGGAGCGGTCGGTCAAGGCCGTTGCCCGGCGACTCATGGTTGTGGACGACCTTGCGGACCGGGCGCACGACTGCGATCTTCTGCTCGACCAGAACTACGTCCATGCTATGGACACCCGCTACGATGATCTTCTGCCAGCTGGTTGTTCGCGCCTGCTCGGTCCATCTTATGCCCTGCTTCAGCCAGAGTACTCTGTGCGGCATTCGGAGGCGACGCCGCGCGCCGATGGCATCAAGCGGCTACTGATCTCCTTCGGGGGGGCCGACCGCCACAATCTTGCATCGCGGGCATTGAATGCAGTGCTTTCACTTTGTCGGGACGACATCGCTGTCGACGTCGCGCTCAGCGAGGGCTCACTGCATCGAGAGTCCGTCGAGCGGATCGCCAAGGGGCACGCGAGCGTCACGGTGTACTATGCGCTACGCAGCTTGGCACCGCTCATAGCTACCGCAGACCTCGCCATCGGCGCGGGAGGCGCGACGAACTGGGAGCGGCTATGTTTTGGCCTTCCGAGCTTGGTCGTGACAATTGCGGACAATCAACGGCCGATCGCGGAGGCGTTGCACGCCGACGGGTTCATCGAGTGGCTTGGGGACGAACCCGCGGTCGACGCGGCCCGGATCGCGTCTGCAGTCGGCGCGTTGCTTGACCGCGGCCTTGATCGGGCATGGTCTCTTCGCTGCCTAGATCTCGTCGACGGTCGAGGTGCGGAGCGGGTTGCGGCCGCGATTGCGCTGGACGCAGCAACGCCGCTCCGCGTGCGCCCAGCCTCTGTGACAGACGAGGCGCTACTTCTTCAATGGGCCAATGATAGCACGACTCGCAATAACTCGTTTTCACCCATGCCAATTCTTCCACAGTCGCATCGGAGTTGGTTCCGCGACCGGCTACGAAATCATGGGGGTTGCCGGCTGTATTTAGCCGAGACGAGGGATGGCGTTGCGGTAGGCCAAGCACGATTCGACCGCGAGTCAATGGGATGGGTCATCAGCTATGCGGTGGCTCCCCTGTTTCGCGGCCGGGGGGTCGGCCGAGCGATCCTCGAGGTCGCACTCGCCGAGTTCCATGCAGAGGAGGCAGACACGGTGGTCATCGGTGTTGTGCGACGTGAAAACGTCGCGTCGAACCGGATCTTCGAGTCGCTCGGCTTCGAACGAGTGGAGTCCGAACGAGAGATCGTCTGGTCACGGACTGCATGACCAAGCGATCGAGTATGGATCCGACTCATCAGGGTGGTAGCGTGATAGTGCAAACCGTAGTCATTCCCTCTCCTCACGCGTCGACGGTTCGCACCCATCTTGCAGGTGACGTGAACATTGATCACCGGGTGTTGCATGACGCGGTAGTCTCAGCGTGCCGTCCGCAACCGACGCATTGCGTCCGCGAGTTGCTCTTTTTCGAAGTTGCCTCTTCGACTGAATGGCGGCCGCCGGGTTCTGCGTCGGCGTTTCTGCCAAACAGGTTCGTCGACATCTCTTCTACTTTGGATGCCAAGCTGAAAGCGCTGCGCGCCTACGCGTCGGAGATGCGGCCCTTTCCTCATGCTCGCTCGATCGAGGCGGTGCAGGCGCTCGCGGCCTGGCGTGGCGCCACGGTCGGCGTCGCAGCTGCCGAGGCGTTTATGCTCGGTCGTACTCTCATTCGACAGGATTAACTGCATCGCATGCAAATCGCCCACCGGACAGTCGATCTCGATTCGGCGCCGTTTGTCATCGCCGAGATGTCAGGCAACCACAATCAGTCGCTCGATCGTGCTCTAGCGATTGTGGACGCGGCGGCCGCCGCAGGAGCTCACGCGGTCAAGCTCCAAACGTACACGGCGGACACGATGACTCTCGCCATTAGCAACGGCGAGTTCTTCATCAGCGATGAGAATAGCCTGTGGAAGGGGCACAGCCTTCACGGCCTTTACAAGATGGCATACACCCCCTGGGAATGGCATGCGCCAATCATGCAGCGCGCGCACGCGCTGGGCATGGCCTGTTTCAGCTCGCCGTTCGACGAGACGGCCGTCGATTTCCTAGAGTCACTAGACGTTCCGGCGTACAAGATTGCCTCATTCGAGAACGTTCATTTGCCACTTATCCGTAAGGTCGCGCAGACCGGCAAGCCGATCATCATCTCAACAGGAATGGCGACGGTAAGCGAGATTGACGACGCAGTGCGCACCGCCCGAGCGGCCGGATGCAAGGATCTCGTGCTGCTTAAATGCACAAGCACGTATCCAGCAACACCCGAGAACAGCAACGTCCGGACGATCCCACATCTTCGTGCGCTCTTCCAATGCGAGGTTGGCCTGAGTGATCACACGATGGGCGTCGGTGCATCCATAGCCGCGGTGGCGTGCGGGGCCACCGTCATCGAGAAGCACTTTACGCTTGCGCGGGCTGACGGTGGGGTTGACAGCAGATTTTCGCTCGAGCCGCGCGAGCTGAAATTACTCGTGGTCGAAACGGAACGTGCGTGGCAGTCTTTGGGCCAGGTAAGGTATGGGACCGGTAAGTCAGAGGAGAAGTCGTTGGCCTTCCGCCGCTCTATTTATGTAGCCAAGGATCTCGTCGCTGGTGACGTTCTCACGCGCGAAAATCTTCGTTGTGTGCGTCCCGGTTTCGGTCTTCCTCCGAAATATTATGAAACGTTAATTGGCAGGCATGTAAACGCAGATGTCAAGATTGGTACGCCGATGTCGTGGGACTTACTTGGGTGACTCACACAGATCGAAACTACATAACTGGCGTGGTTCATTCGAGGAGCCTGTGACGCGATACCTTGCGACGACGGCACTTGAAGAGAGCTGGCCAGATAATCGACCGCTGCTGATGCTAGGGGAATGGTGCCGACGATACGATCGGCGCGCGCGCTGGTCGGAGTTGGACACGCAGATCGCTCCGCCACGTGACTTAGCTGCAGCGGAGAAGACGCGTGCTGCCACCGAAGTTCGCCGCGTTGCCGACGCAATGCTGGTCGAGATCGGCGCAGCCCTCGATGCGCATCACGGCGGACGCCACAGCGTGCGCTACTGGCGCATACTCTTAGGGCATTGGCTGATTCGATACGTTTCAGTGCTATACAATCGATACGACGCCTTGTGTGACGTCTTGGCAACTCGGCAGATCGAAGGCACCACCGTGTTGGCCACTGAGCGCTATCATCTTGCCACGACCGATTCGGACAGCTTCGTTTGGGCGACTAACGACGATCTTTGGAACCACGTCCTTTACGCGAGAATCCTTGCATTCCTTGCGATCCGCGGACGCGTGATTCCCGTTAATCGTGCGGACTGGCCCCGGCGCTCGGAGTCGGGATTCTCGCGCCGCGCACCTCTGATGCGTTCGGTCACGGGACTATCAAACCGGGCCGCGCGTATCGCAACAGCTATTCTGCCAAAGTTCGCCCGCGAGGGCGATGCCTTCTTGCTGTCAACGTACCTACCGCTGTCCCGCCGTGTGCGGCTCGAGCTTAGCCTGGGACAGGTCCCGCAGCTCTGGCGGCGGCCGCCGCCGCCAGCGGCCACGCCTGACGCAAGCGTGCGAGCGACGATCGCCATGCTTCCCGAGAGTGCGGACGAATTCGAGCAACTCGCGCGCGAATTGTGGCGCGACATGATTCCAGCCTGCTTTGTCGAAGGACATCAAGCCCTTGTATCCGCTGCGGCCGCGCTACCGTGGCCACGGCGTCCGCGCTTCGTCTTCACGTCGAATGCCTTTGATACCGACGAACAGTTCAAGGTCTGGATGGCCGGTCAAGCTGAACACGGTGTTCCGTATATCGTCGGGCAGCATGGGAATAACTACGGGACACATCAGTGGTGGGGTGCTGAATTTTGGCCGGAACGCGCAGCGCCAGATCGGTTTGTCACATGGGGCTGGCGTGGTGAGGGCCCTCGCGAGGTGCCCGCGTACATATTCAAGGTAGCAGGTAAGAAGCCACGCACAATTGCGTCGAGCGGTGGACTCTTGCTTGTTGAGGTGGCGATCCCTCACCGGATCCTGCCGTACGATAGCGACGCGGAGTTTCGCACCTATCAGGAGGAGCAGTTTCGCTTTGTCGAGGCTCTACCAATCATCCCGCGCCGGCGGCTCACCGTGCGGCTTCACGGCGAATGGAGAAAGCACGAGTGGGGCGAAGCACAGCGCTGGGCCGATAGGGCTCCGGATGTCGTCGTAGAAAAAGGTATCGTACCTATTGAAGCGCTCATCAAGACGAGTCGGTTGGTCGTTCACTCTTACGACTCGACTGGAATCCTGGAGACGCTAGCGTTGGACATACCGACGATGTGTTTCTGGAATGGTGGCCTCGATCACCTGTTACCGAGCGCTACGCCATACTACGAATTGCTTCACGGTGCTGGGATCTTACACTACACGCCGGAGGCTGCGGCCGAGGCTGTAGCGGCATGTTGGGAAGACGTGCCGCGCTGGTGGAAGAGTTCGTCCGTGCGTGCGGCTCGTACGGCTTTCTGCGATCAGTATGCGAGGATGGATCGCTCCCCTGTCAGGACGCTCCGGGCGGTGTTAACCAGTACTGTGAGCCCAGTCCAATGAGGCGCATATGCTGTCGCAGCGCCACGCCGGATCAAGTTCTTGGCGACATTGGCTCACAACCTAACCACCAACTGGGTTCGTCCGTTTTGACTTCCAAGACGTTGAGGGAGTGGTGCCGCATGGTTCTGGGGGGTGCGTTCTGAGTGGCGCAGCGGTTGGATCTCCGTCGCTTGCGACGGCTGACCTTCGCGATGCACGGGTGCTCGTCACGGGGGCGTCGGGCTTTATCGGTACCGGGCTCTGCCGATCGCTCCAGAGCTGCGGCGCGCGCGTTATCGCGACCGTGCATGGTGAAGCGTCGCACGACACAGGCGTGATGGAAGTTCACCATGTCGACGTTCGGGATCGGGATGCCGTCCACGCCCTTGTTCATGTTGCTGCGCCCGACTATGTCGTGCATCTGGCTGCCGTAAAGGTGGGTGGTGCGGGGCTGCCCGACTATCGCTCCGCTTACCAAGCCAATCTTTTTGCAACCATGCATCTTGCTGAAGCGGTAATCAATACTGGTAGTTGTCGGCGCTTTGTCTATCTGAGCAGTGCAGAGGAGTACGGACGGGCCCCCGTGCCGTTCGACTCGACGGCGCGCGAAGCGCCGCTCTCGGCGTACGGGCTTTCCAAACTCGCAGCTACGCAATTGTTACAGGCGCTCGCTGCGACGCATGGGCTCGCGATTGCGGTGTTACGCGCGACTGTAGTGTATGGACCTGGACAGCACGCTCCCATGTTCGTGCCGGCGTTGGTACGTGCGCTCGTCGCGGGCAAACGGTTTTCGATGACAGCGGGTGCCCAAAATCGGGATTTGGTTTACATCGATGACGTGATCGATGCCATCCTTCGTGCGCTAGTCATGACGGCGCGCCATGACGAAGTTCTCCACGTTAGCGCAGGGAATCCGGTGTCGATACGCGACGTAGCGTTGCTGGCTGCACGGTTGGTTGGTGGCAACTCGGAATCGCTTCTCGATTTCGGCGCCGTTGCCTATCGGCCGGGTGAGGCGATGGACTACTGGGCCGCTAACCTGGACACCCGCGATGTCCTCGGATGGTCTCCAAGGATCTCTCTCGAAGAGGGTTTGTTGCGAACGATTGCTAACTTCCGGCGACCCGTGGTTGGCAAGTAGGTTATGCTGGCTCGCGTTCACTATCACACGGACTGCCACTCATTCGCGGGCTGCGAAAACATGCTGGCGAACCTTCTCAGCGACCAAGAGAACAGGCGACAATTCACCGTCAGTTTGAGCTACCGTGCTTCGGCGCTTTATACCACCGGGCTCAAGGGCCGCGTAAAGCTCGATTTTCCCGTGTTCCCCCTGCATTTCCCAGAACCGTCGACCGCTTTGCCAACGTCGATTCGGTGGCCGCGGTCCGTGCGACGGGGGCTACGATTCGTGTCGAGGCAGGTAGCGACGTATCCACTGCTCATTTATGAGATCTGGCTGCTGCGGCGGTTGTTTTCTAGACTTGCCCCGGACGTAGTGCACATCAACAACGGTGGCTATCCAGCGGCGCTCTCCGCCCGCGCCGCTGCCATCGCCGCGCGGATGGCTGGGGTTCGGAACGTGGTAATGGTGGTGAATAATCTGGCCGAGGTGTATCGGGGGTGGCCCTTATCAATGCGGCCGGTTGTCGACCGGCAGGTAGTGAGCGCAGTCTCGCGTTTCGTCACCGGCTCGGCCGCCGCATCAGTTCAGCTTCGGCAGGTTTTGGGGTTGCGCGAGGAGCAGAGCGTGGCGTATCCAAATGGCATTGCCTTGCGCGCGCCATCTGAATCTCGCGACGAAACGCTGCGGCGGTTTAGCGTGGACGGATCTGACGGCGTCCTACTTGGTATGGTGGCGTTGATGGAGGCGCGCAAAGGACATCGCGTGCTTCTGGACGCAATGGCAGAGTTGCTACGCGACGGACAGCCGGTGCCGGTTTTCACGGTGCTCCTTGAGGGCGATGGCCCTCTTCGCGAGCAGCTGGAGGCCTATGTGCGCGATGCGGGGTTGGAACGCTATTGCCGGTTTGTTGGCACCGAAGCCAACGTTATGAATCTGATGTCGGCTATCGATGTGCTGGTGCTTCCATCCATCGCACACGAGGATTTCCCGAATGTCATCCTCGAGGCGATGGGCCACGGCAAGCCCGTGATCGCGAGCCGGCTTGCGGGCACGCCTGAGCAGGTGGAGGACGGAATCACGGGGCTATTGGTCCCGCCGGGCGAGCCTCAGCCGCTGGCGGTCGCTATCGCCCGACTAGTTGCAAATGCCCCCCTACGGGAGGAGATGGGCCGGGCCGGCCGCCGGCGGTTCGAGGAGGCATTCACTTCCCAGGCTGCGGTGCGTCGGTATGCAGCGCTCTATCAATCGTTAATCACAGAGCACAAGTCATGAAAGTTGTGATCCTCGCCGGCGGCTTTGGCACGCGCATTAGGGATGTAGCTGATGATATTCCCAAGCCGATGATCCCTATCGGACGCTATCCGATCTTGTGGCATATAATGAAATGGTACGCTAAGTTCGGGCACAAGGACTTCGTATTGTGTCTGGGGCACAAGGGACAAATAATCAAGAGCTTCTTCCTCGATTACGAGGCGCACACGCGCGACATCACCCTCACACTCGGCAGCGGCAAGAGCGTTGAATACCTCAGCGATCACAGCGAGTCCGATTGGCGCATTACTCTCGCCGATACAGGACTCAATGCGATGACGGGGGCGCGCATACGGCGGGTTCGTAAATACGTCGACGGAGATGAATTCATGCTCACGTACGGCGATGGTGTAAGTGATGTCGACATCGATAAGTTGTTGGCGTTTCATCGTGCGCATGGAAAAATTCTCACGGTCACTGGTGTGCGGCCGCCCGGGCGATTTGGTGAGATCGAAGCGAACGGCGGCGGGTCTGTCTCTGGCTTCAATGAGAAGCCCCAGGCGACAGGTGGACGGATCTCCGGCGGCTACTTCGTCGCTAACGCGCGTTTGTTCGATTACCTCGACGACAATGACGATCTTGTGTTCGAAAAGGGACCGATCGATGCGCTTGTGCAAGATCAGCAGCTCATGATGTTCGAGCACGCCGGCTTCTGGCAGCCGATGGACACCAGTCGCGACTACCAGTTCCTTAACGCATTGTACGCCGAGGGAAAGGCGCCGTGGGTTCCGTGAGCGGACAACGGATGGATATGGCTGCGCTGCGCGATGAATTCTCTGGGAAGCGCGTCTTCATTACGGGCCATACGGGCTTCAAAGGCTCCTGGCTCGCGTTTATCCTGGCCGAAGTCGGTGCGGAAGTAATGGGTTACGCGCTGCCACCGGTGGAGGGGCCGAGCCACTTTGAGCTATTGCGTCTCGCACGTCGCATAAAGCACATCGAGGGTGATATTCGCGATGGCGAAGCGCTCAATGCGGCCATGGTTGGGTTCCGGCCGGAATTTGTGCTGCACCTTGCCGCGCAGGCGCTGGTAAAGGCATCGTACATCGATCCCGTCACGACATTTGACACTAACGTAATGGGATCGGTCCGTGTGCTCGAGGCAGTTCGGCAAACGGGCTCAGTGCGCTCCCTCGTCTACGTCACGTCCGACAAGTGTTATGAGAATGTCGAGTGGGTGTGGGGCTATCGTGAAATCGACCGGCTCGGCGGTCACGATCCCTATAGCGCGTCCAAGGCGGCGGCGGAAGTCGTCTTCTCGGCGTACGCCAGCTCATATCTGTCGAACCGTCCCGAGCTCGGCGCGGCCACTGCGCGCGCCGGCAACGTGATAGGAGGGGGGGATTGGGCTGCCGACCGAATTGTGCCGGACTGCGTTCGAGCGTCTTTACAGGACGGTGCAATTCAACTCCGCCACCCTGAGGCAACTCGTCCATGGCAACACGTGCTCGAACCGCTGTCCGGCTATCTCCTGCTTGCCGCGCGGCTACGTCGTGAGCCGCAACAATTCGCAGGCGCTTGGAATTTTGGGCCATCAAGTTCTGAAGTGCGTACCGTGCACGAGGTGGCGACAATCGCGATGAAATACCTTGGCCGCGGTCGAGTGGAAATACTTGGCACACCCTCAGAACTGCACGAGGCCAACCTGCTACAACTCAACTGTGACAAGGCGCATCAGTACCTTGGTTGGCATCCCCGCTGGCATGTGGAGAAAGCACTTGCCGAGACGGCAGGATGGTATCGGACCGTCCAGGAGGGCTCCGAGGCCGCCATCGTCACGCGTGCGCAGATAGTTGACTACTTCGGAGGCAGCGTATGATCGACGGCGTGGTCGTCACTCCATTGCACCAGATTCACGATGAGCGCGGCAAGGTCATGCACATGCTGCGTGAGGATTCGCCAGTGTTCCAGCGTTTCGGCGAAATCTACTTTTCTTGCGTTGAGCCCGGTGTAGTGAAGGCATGGCACCTTCACCGAAGGATGACCCTGAACTACGCCGTACTACTCGGAAAGATAAAGTTCGTATTGTACGATGACAGGGTTGGGAGTCCGACGCGGGGAGAGACTCAGGAATTTTTTCTCAGTCCCGAAAACTACTTACTTGTCACCGTGCCACCATTGATATGGAATGGGTTCAAGGGTGTGGGTGACACAACGGCGATTGTAGCCAACTGTGCCACGCTTCCGCACGACCCAACGGAGATAGAGCGGGCTTCACCGTTTGACGGGGCGATCGCCTACAACTGGAATATCAGGCACCGATAACGATGCCACTTCCAGCTGTGGTCAGATGAACATTCTCGTAACCGGTGCATCGGGGCTAATTGGTGGGCGCTTTCTCTCGGCTCTGCTAGGTAAAGAGGCCGTTACGCTTCGAGCGGCGAGTCGCGTCGTGCGTCGCTGGCCGGCCGGCATTGAAGGTGTCGTCATTGATTGGGGTTCTCCCGAGACGCTTCTTTGGGCATGCGACGGGATGGACGCCGTTCTGAATCTCGCGTCCATGTCCGAAGCGGCATGTGCGGCGGATCCAGAAGGAGCACTCTGTGCTAATGCTGGCGGGACTCTCTCGCTCGTGAACCGAGCCATGCAGGCAGGTGTCGGCCGGTTCGTTCAGCTATCCACCACCAAGGTGTACGGGAACGACGCGGCCGGTGTAATTACAGAGGAAACCATTACGCGTCCAACGTCGCACTATGCTATCACGCACCGCGCAGCAGAGGACTATGCGACGCAGCACGGGAATGCGGTCGTGCTGCGACTTGCGAACGGTTTTGGAGCTCCGGTGAATCTGGACACGCCATGTTGGAACATCATTGTGAACGATTTCTGCCGGCAGGCCGTTTCAACCGGCTGCATTGTCATTCGTAGCGACGGACTAACATGGCGGAACTTTATCCCCATCGATGATGTGACTGTGGCATTGCGAGCAGCGGTCGCAGAAATCCAGCGCGGGACTTATAACGTCGGAGCTGCCGGCTCAATGACACTTAAGGCTATGGCTGAGCGGATTGCCGCTGTCGGCGCAGAGGTCTTTGGAATGCGGGTCGATGTGAGCACAGGTGAGCCTAGCGCGGTGGCAACCCACGAGGCAGCGACTTACAGTATCGCCCGCCTTCGCGACGCGGGGGTACTTCTCGAAGGCCTGGTTGATGCTGAGATCAAGCGTACACTCATCGCTGCTCGCCAACTATTCGGCCGTGCAGCAAATTCCTGAATCGGGACCACGCATCTCCGTCTTAATGACGGTGTACAATGCGGCCCCTTGGCTGCGTGAGGCGCTTGACAGCCTTCTGAATCAGACCTATGGGAATTGGGAGCTTATCGCAATCGAGAATGGATCGTCCGACGCGTCACCGGAGATCCTTGCGTCATATGCCGATTCGCGCTTCCGCGTAAAAAGTATACGAAACAACATGGGGCGTACAGCTGCACTGCGTCATGCGTTCGATATGGCTCGCGCGGAATACTTAGCCATCCTCGATGCAGACGACATTGCAGAGCCTACACGGTTCGCGAAGCAAGTGGCATTCCTTGATGCGAACACGTGCGTATCTGTGGTCGGGAGTTGGGCTGTCCGAATCGACGGCGGCGGGCGAGAGGTTGGTAGGTGGGCGCCCGTGACGGATCCCGCGGTGCTTCAGGACGAATTGGGCTACGAGAATCCGATAGTGCATTCGTCGGCGATGTACCGGGCGAGCATCGCGCGTGAGGTCGGTGGTTATCCGGAAGAGTACCCGTATGCGCAGGATTCGGCGCTCTGGCTGCGAATGGCGCGGCGCGCGCCTATTGCCATGATTGGTGAGTACCTAAGCCGGCATCGGACACTGCCCGATGGGATGACACGGAGTCCGGAATCGCGAGTTATCGTCGCGCGCGACATTCTCTCATTGCTGGAGTACGCGGCGCTGCACCTTCCGCTATCTCCTGCCGCGCTGTCTCGGAATCGGGAGGAGCGCACGATCGCGGAATGCCGATACGCGATTGCGCTGATCCGTGTGGGCGATGTGATGACTGGGGTATCAATGCTAACTAGAGCCCTGGTAACGAATCCGCGTGGGATCGTTTGGAATCGGATTTATGGACGCCGTCACGGTGTGGCGAAATAGGCCACGCTCGGAATTCGCTGAGTCTAGTGGATAAGTGACCGCCCCGAACGGCATTAAGTCTGTTGCGCATACTAGCATTGGTTGCGCCGGTACGAAGCGGCATTTCGCGGCGTACATCGGTAGGCGTTATTGGTGCACCGTTCGTAGCGGATTACGCTTTAGCGAGAGCATTGGCTTCTCCACCAGTCTCCATGAAAGGAAAGCGAAGATGACCACCGTCACAAAGAATAACGCGAATCCTCGGCCTCCTCCAATCTGGTGTGCCACGAGAAGGTTTAGGATCGGCGCATGGTAGATATACATGCCGTACGAAATATCGTTGCCCCGCAACACCCTACGAGACAATGCGGGCGCGGAGAAAGCGCCACTGATGATGAGCGTTGCGATGAGTATCAGCGATACTACGTTGAGCAGATTCCCATTAGCGCCTGGGATCGAGAAATGAACCTCGATCAACGCCCAGATCGCGTACACTGCTATCCAGCCGAACGCTTGCCCCCTAAAGATGGCCGGATGGCGCTCGTAAGCGTATCTCATTAGTACGCCCACCAGAAAATAGAATAGGTACGGGACAATAGAGACTGCGAGCAGTTTCTGAAGCATAGTATCGCGAACGCCGAGCCCAGTGCGCGCGAATATCATCGCCACTGCGGCCACAATCGAGAGGAGCAGCCAGCGCGACGGGTGCTTGCGCGCAACAAGTGCGAGAAATGGCAACAAGACATAGAACTGCAACTCTACGGGGATCGTCCAGAGGCTCCCGTTTAGCACTCCGATCCCGAACGGGCGAAGGAATGCCGGGTTATAGAACTGAACGATGGTTGCCTGAGCGGCTAACCATGTCGTAAACTCGACCGAGCCAGCACGGACGCCGGCTGATAAGAAAATCAGGATGGAAATCGCCAGGCAAACCCAGAGTGCCGGGTATATTCTAAGCAACCGGTTTCGGACATAGCTCGCGGGCGACGGGGCGCGTTCCCATGACAGAGATATTAGGAAACCACTAATGACAAAAAAAATGGGTACGCCCGGCAAAAATCCAAGTACGACCCCAACAGGATTCCATATCGGAGCGTGCAAATAGTAGGCTCCATGCGCGACGACGACCTGCAATGCGGCGAAAAATCGGATGAGATCGAAGTTGTTTACACGCAAGCTCGACACGGATATTTTGGTCGGCCCTGACGTCGGCGACACTCGTGCCTGATATGCGTCGACGAGCCGTACGCCCATGTGATTCCGGGTGGGTTGAGGTTCGACTGCCATCGAAATGGACTGTCGTTGAGCGGCCCATGCGGCCGCCCAGGCGCCGACAAACCGCAAGGCCCGCATCGAGTGCGCCTGGGTACGACTGTCCTCGCTAGACGTGTCGGATCTAGTTGCCATTTAGTTCCCATGGGAGGTTCGAGGCATATACCGATGTTTTTATGAGCAATGGACGTCCGTCCATTTCGGCTGCGATCCGCGGAAATGTATGCATATATTGACATGTTGACGCGCGCGCAAGAAACGAATTTTCTGAAATACCCCGGATTATCCCTTTCCCGTGACACTTTCGAGTAGCGCATCCAGTAATTACAAAGTCTCCGTCGCGGGTTCCGGCACCGCTGCTGAGCCGTATGTGTTGCCTCGAGTGAGGGGTATGAATGAGTTCATCGTCCTTCTCGCGATGGCGGCTCAGATATGTTTCGCGATTCCGACGCTGAAGGCGGCTCAGTCAGGCATTGAGATCATCCTTTTTGCGACGCTCGTTTATGGATGCATGACTGTTCGATTCGGCCTCAGCGAAGCTGCGTTGCTCGCGTTGCTTGGCGTGATGACGGTGATTTCGATGTTAGTTAACGAGCTTTCTGTGTTGCTGGTGGGGGTGAAACAGTTCGGATTGGCTATTTTCTGTCTTATCTATTTTTCACGGGTCCGTTTTCGGTCGCGGCTTGTCCTACCCGCCTTTCTTATTAGTGTGCTGCTGCTGGCGATTTCACTCGTATCCCCCTCCGTCGTCGCGCCGCTTATCGCGATCTCTCGATCGCCGGAGTTCAACGAGTCACGGTTCGGCGGACTGTTTCTCAACACGCACTACAACGCCTATTTTCTTGCTGTAGCATTGATTTATTACGGATACAAGGTGCGTCTATTCGGCATCGGCCAGGTATTAGTGTACGTAACGGGATCGAAGTTCGTTTTGGTTTCGTACGCGGCGAACGTCGCCGCACGATACAAGGTGCTGGGCGCTCTAACCAGACATCCGCGCGTCTTACTGTTCGTGATCGCAGGTGTCGCCGCACTCCTCTGGAGTCGTCGCCTTGATATTGTAGGCACGCTGAATACGACCGAGTGGATGTCTGCCTATGTTATTCTTTCCCAGCTTTTCGATCCGCACTTTTATACCCTGGTTCTCAATCCATTCCCGAGCGATTATCTCGCGATCGTGAACGGCCTGCAGGGGAGTTACGGCGCAGCGCGGTACACCAACGAGATCGCTTTGTTTGCCATGTGTATACAGGGCGGCCTGTTTCTCACCGTGGCGTATTTGGCCGTATTGCTCAAATATGCCCGCTACTTCCGGATATTCATTCTCGTGTCGCTCCTACACTACGGTTTTGTACTTTCTCCGTTAATAGTGTATATGATCGTGACGTATTCCCGTGAGATTCTGTTGCTAGTAGATTCCGATGCCGGTCGAGGCACGCCAACAGGTGTTATCGCTTGATGTCGCGCGGCATCCGAGTCACCCGGCGCGCCGCTGTCTGCGGGGCGGGTTTCATCGGCAGAGGGTTGATCGAGGAGCTTCTCAGCAGCGGGCTTGATGTTAGCGTACTTGATCATAAGGTGTGTCCGCCGGAATTGGCGGGACGGGTGCGATGGTTCCGTGGAGATTTTACCGATGAGGCGACTCTGCGCGAAGCGCTCGCCGGGACGGACGTGGCTTACCATCTGGTGTCGAGCACTGTCCCGGGTGATGATAAAGTTGGCCTGATTGCAGAACTTTCCGATAACATTTTCGCGACCATCCGTTTCATCGATAGTTGTATCGGGCTGGATGTGCCACGCATTATATTCGTCTCCTCATCGTCCGTGTACGGGTTGCAGGAGCACACGCCGATTCCCGAGTCAGCCGCAACCGACCCAATCAGCTCGCACGGCATCCAGAAACTGACAATTGAGAAGTATTTGCTGCTCTACCGATTCAATCACGACCTTGACGTGCGCATCGTTCGGTTGTCGAATCCATTCGGCCCAGGGCAGAATCTGCACGGACGTCAGGGATTTGTAGCGATCGCGATTGGTAATGTGGTTGCTGAAGAGCCCATCCTATTGCGCGCTGGAGGCGCACCTATCCGAGACTTTATTTTCATTGACGATGTGGTACGTGCTCTGGCACTTGTTGGCGTTGCAGCGCAGGTCCCTCCAGTGATGAACCTTGGAACAGGCCAAGGACATTCGCTCGGCGCAGTTGTTCGGACGCTTGAGGGTCTGCTTGGGCGGCGGCTTCCGACAACGGGTGGGGCCCTGCGGAAGGTAGACATACCCACGAGCGTCCTTGATGTCTCGCTTATCGGTCGGGCCGTTGGGTTCGTCCCCATGACTTCGCTGCAACAAGGATTGGAGTCCGCTCTGCATTACTGGAATGTTCTCTAGGCGCCGTCTAGGCATCACAAACTCACCAGTCCACGCGCAGCACGCGCGCGTCAAGGCCGCGCACGCCTATGCCGGACACGTATAAACTGCGCCCGACGCCGCCGTTTGATGGGAAGTGCAGGGTTCCGGGAAGGAACAGGCGCCACGCTAGGCGAGATTTTCCGAGGTCTTTCTCGAACGAGCCAATGGTTGTAACAGAGTTGCCACAGACGGCGTATAATGTAGCTCGTGGGTCTGGTTGAATCTCGCACCGTTCGGCGCTGGAACCAAAAAATGACACATCGCCGACCTGCGCAGAGTAATATACAGGCCCCGCTGTTTCACCAATTTTGGTTCGCTCGCGCGTCTCGCGGTCAATCCGCGCAATCTGGTTCTGTCGGAACTCCGCGTCCGTCGCTACAAGCCAGTCCGACCGGCGCGGAATCAGCGAAACGAAGCGCCACGACTCGTCGCCGGCTCCGAGCGTCTCCATTGACGCGAACCCATCGCGTGATCTCAGGAAACGGCATTCGCTCCTGCGGTCGCCAGTGAGGCATAGCAGGCTTCCATCGGCTGGGTCGACACGCACAGCGTGTACGTGATAGATCGTGCCTGATGGGAAGGTATACACCACTAAGGCGCGATTCTTCCGCGGATCCCATCGGTAAATGTGAATCTCACCACGTTTGGCGTTGTCAAAGTATTCACCCCAGTAAACACTTCCGTCCGCATCGAGAGCACATCCACCGCGTAGGATGCGCGCGGGGCGAATGATACCTTCGAGCGCTGTAAAACGGCCGTTTGCGATGAGGCCAAGTTCGCGTCCATAGCTGACGAACAGGCGGCCGTCTCGAAGCGGAAGGACATTGTAGTAGAGTTCCCTAAGGAAGCGTTGGCCCAGTCGGAGGGCGGAGACAGCGCGCACGCCGAATGGCCTTGGAATCTCCCCTAGTAGGCGATGTGATCGGCCCAGTGTGTCACATTCGTGGA
This sequence comes from Gammaproteobacteria bacterium, assembly GCA_041690895.1. GTDB lineage: Bacteria > Pseudomonadota > Gammaproteobacteria > Steroidobacterales > Steroidobacteraceae > Bog-1198. Next base: position 30,655 of record JBEPVT010000024.1, on the reverse strand, counting down.
GCGCGCGCCCACTCGACACAATCAGCTTGTCCTCACCTGCCCACTCGACGGCCCAGCCCGCCAACGAGTACATTGCCGTCGTCCGGAAAATTGGCATTATTGCGAGCGGCATTCTCATCCGTAGAGACAACGACTACGGCGACGCTGTTAAGCGGCCGGTCGCGCGTAACGCTAAGGTTTGTGGACCGTTCAATCGAATTTATCCGGCGACGCCAGACTATGCTAGCGTCGTCGCAGCCAGCTACTCCAGACAGTCTAAAAGTGACGGAAATAGGGGACCGCGGTCGAAGCAAGTACCGGAGTGAGTCGGGCAACGGCGTATTTTCGCCGTATACAAGGCGCGCCCTCGTGTTTGCTCCGCCGCCCCCCCCTCCCGGCGGGGTGCCGGGCGGCATCGGAGCGATCACGGCCATATTGATGCGGGAACTTGGTCCGCGTGCCGAAATTGGCTTCGCCTCGCCGCTTCGGAAGGAGGAAAGCGGGCGGCTGGGGATTCGTCGCGGGCTGGTGAATGCAGCGCGGCTTGTGCGCGAGACCGGCCGTATTTGTCGACACGGCACCGTCCTATTTTTCTCCAGCGCCGGATTCTCCTTTTGGGAAAAATGCGCATGGTCATTGATTGTGAGGCTCATGGGGCGCCGCGTTTCCATCGTAATGGTGGCGGGGGATTTCCCGAACTTTTTTACGTCATTATCTGGCCCAGCCCGGCACGTGGCGCAGATCATGTTAAGCGGCGGACGCGTTACGATCGGCGCTCAATCAGGCAAGTGGGAGCATTACTTCCGCGAAACGTTCCCGCGTACCCCCATCGAGCGCGTTTCCGCGAGTGTTGACCGCGAATTCTTCGAGCTAAACAAGCAAGTTAAGAGTGAGGACGGCGCGCTCCATATATTGTACGTTGGCTGGATCACCGAGGCGAAGGGAGTACTTGATCTTCTCGACGCGGCTGCGATCGTCCTAAGCGGCGTAACGCGTCCGTTTCACCTACAACTTGTCGGGCCTCTCCTTGATGGGGAGGCACGGTGGCAGCGAGAAATTGACAAGCGCAGTTTAAGCATGCACACGACATTGGCGGGCAGCGTCGATAATCGTGCAGACCTGCTTCGGGAGTACCAGGCAGCTGACATTTTCGTCTTCGCTTCCCACTTCGAAGGTTTCCCGGTTGCACTGCTTGAGGCGGCTGCGGTTGGGCTCCCATGTATCGGTACCCGGGTTGGCGGCATACCGGACATCCTAGACGACGGTCGCGCTGGCATCATTATCCCTGCCCATGCCACAGGAGAGCTAGCAGCTGCGCTGCGCACGATGATTATGGACGATGAGAGGCGGGCCGCGATGGGTGAGAAGCTACGTATGCACGCGCTTCGAGAGTACACTCCCGACGCCTGTGCGACGTCCTATCTGCGGCTGTTAGGCATCGAATGATTGCATCATCTGGGTAGTCTTTAGGGTAAGCGTGTGATGGTCAAGTGCTAACTCGAACGGTGCAGCACTGAGGGATTATAGTCACTCGTCAGCCACCCTGGCTTTTGAGCTTGTGCCTGTCAACCATGCCACTCGGAGCTCGCATTTCATGTCGAACCCCTTCGCCGGCGATCGTTTCACAAAACTTGCCGTTGGCCAGCAGGCGGAGCGATCCCGGACGGTAACAGACGAAGATATTCGTAGGTTTGCCGACGCGACCGGTGATTATAACCCAGTGCATCTCGACGACGCCGAAGGGCGGCGTTCGATGTTTGGAAGTCGTGTTGCGCACGGCGTACTCTCCGCCGGGTTCGTCTCCGCTGTGATTGCCATGGAGCTGCCCGGCCCCGGAACTGTGTATCTCTCGCAATCGCTACGATTCATCCGACCTGTGCGGATCGGAGACGTAATCACCGCCAAAGTTGAAGTCACCGGGCTCGATATCGCGCGTCGCCGGGCGGTCCTTAGAACCGTGTGTGTCAACCAGATGGAAGAAACGGTGCTTGAAGGCGAGGCCGTTGTCCTAGTGCCTTAGTCACCGTAGCTGCCGACTCCATTTTCGCGCATCGATCGATTAAAGGCGGCTCACCGCCGGCCATAGGAACGGGTACGTATTGCCGGCGTTCTTGGTAGTCATTAAGTCAAAGAGGCGGTCCGCACGAAGCGCATGGCACTCTACATTTCCGATCATGCGTTCGCCGAGGATGCCGTCCGCCCGCACATCACGGCGCAGCAACTCCTCCGCGTAGCCTCGCGAGTAGATTGGCCTTCGCTCCAGAACCGTTACTGAATGAACGCCGTCGTTCTCCACGACATCAAAATCGCGAGAGCGCCAGAAGTTCTTGACGGGCCATTCTTGATAGCGTGCATCTTCGGCGGCGTGTACTACAGTGCAGAAATCAATTAGCGGAATCCCGATTGAGATGACCCAAGCCTTGTGTGCTACCAGTCGTCCATATGGTGAGTTCGGGCCGTGTACGAGCCCGCCGATTCCATTCGCGTTGCCTCGCACAATATCTACGGCGAGCGGGCCGTTTGCGGACACGGTCTGGATCGGAAAGCGGGATCGTACCGACCCACGGGATTGCCGGAATACCTCCGTCAGCAGCCCCGACTTGGATGGAGTACGCGCCGGATCAAAGCATAAGCGCTGCCGCCCATCGTTCTGTGGCGATAGGTACTCGGGTTCGTTTTCATACTTCGGGAACGTAGGTAGTACAATCGTTCCAGCTTCACCGACAGCTTCGCGCAGGGTCTCTAGTATCAGTGCGGCGCCCGTGGGCGGCTCGGTAACGTGTAATGGCTGCCTCCCTTGGACGAGATCGTCAATGACTGTGATCTTGCTGAGCGAGGAATGCACCATCAGCGTGTCGCCGTGACGCACGCCGTGTCGTTCGACCGTAAGTTTAAGCCCCGAAAGTGGGAGCTCCCTTCGCGACCGGCTGGCGTTTCGCCCGGCTCGCCAGTGCTGAATGGCCGGTGATCGAAAGTAGATTTGGCGGACAAGCTGCTCCGCGGCGGTCAGAAATGGCTCGGAAAGAAGACGGCGCGATACGGGCATGGGTATTGAGTCATGCAGAGCGGGGACGGAAGATGGCAGCACTCGGAATGTAACCGAGCCGCCCCTCATCCTTGCCGGGGTTGACTAAGCTGTGCGGGTAAGTCTTATGTAATGTCGGTTATTGCAGTGTCCAGGTATATTACACTGGCGCGGGGAGGTTGGACGCGCGGCTTCTGCATTGGCTCCGGCGCTGGCCGCGTGAACGACCTATTGTCGCGAATCTTATGCACCCTCAGCAAGCATCAGCGCCCACGTCTGTCCGACACACACAAGCGAGATTTGAGTACTGACAAGCAAGACGTCCACGACTTCTGGAACGCAGCAGCGTGCGGTGAGAATCTCTACCTTCTCGGTTCTGATTGTGCTGGCTACGAAGCACAGGCGCGCCGGCGCTACGAACTAGAGCCCTTCATCCCCGAGTTTGCACAATTCGGAACCACCGCGGGCCAGCGAGTATTGGAGATCGGTGTTGGGCTGGGCGCTGATCACCAACGTTTTGCGGAGGCTGGGGCGGACCTGTTCGGAATCGACCTTACAGAACGGGCTATCGAGCATACCGCTCGTCGTATGGCGGCATTCGGACTGACTTCGCAGCTACGTGTAGCTGATGCGGAGAGCCTCCCGTTCCAGGACGAGTTCTTCGACCGCGTGTACTCGTGGGGTGTGCTCCATCACACTCCGGCAACCCCCAAAGCTGTGGCGGAGGTCTGGCGGGTATTGAAGCCCAGTGGCCGAGCGAGCGTGATGATCTACCACAAGTGGAGCATGGTTGGGATCATGCTCTGGCTTCGCTACGCGTTGTTTGGGCTACGGCCATGGATGTCGCTCGATCAGGTTTACAGCCGCTATCTTGAGAGTCCAGCTACCAAGGCTTACTCGATCCCCGCAGCGCGCAAGCTCTTCGCCCAATGGTCAGACGTAAACATTTCTACAGTCCTGTCACATGGTGATCTTCTCAGCTCCGACGCCGGTCAACGCCATTCAGGAAGGATCCTGTCGCTAGCACGGCGAATCTGGCCGCGTGCCGCTCTCAAGCATTTTTTCCCGCGACTCGGGCTCTTCATGATGATCGACGCGCGGAAGTAACTATCCCCTATGCTCGCTAGCTGGAAATAGTATGTGTGGAATTGTCGGATATCAGGGATCGTTTGACGCCGGATTGCTCAGCGCCATGACCGACGCCGTCGCGCATCGTGGTCCCGACGGCCAAGGCGCGGTGCTCCTCGGTGCGGATACGGGGGTGGCGACGGCACTGGGTCATCGCCGCCTCTCAATCATCGACCTGTCTGATGCCGGGTCGCAACCGATGTGCGCGGTACCGGACATCGGCGGCGGGATGCTGGCCGGACTGACGCTTGTGTTCAACGGCGAGATATACAATTTCCTGGAGCTGCGCGCTGAACTCGAAGCCGCCGGCCATGAGTTCGCTTCCCGCACAGACTCGGAGGTGCTGCTGCATCTATACGAGCGCGACGGCGTGGCAATGTTGGAGCAGTTGAATGGCATCTTCGCCTTTGCGATCCACGATGACAGAGTGTCGGGTCGGCCTGATGGCATCGAAAGGGGCAGCCTCCTGCTTGCGCGCGATCCCATGGGTGTCAAGCCGCTCTATTTCGCCGAGACAACGCAGGGCTTCCTCTTCGGCTCGGAGATCAAGGCCCTCCTTGAGGATCCCAATCTGCCGCGCGACATCGATCCTGTCGCACTGCACAATACACTGGCGTATCTCTGGTCGCCGTCACCAAACACAATGCTGCGCGCGGTGCGCAAACTCGAACCCGGCAGCGCGCTAGTCGTTACACATGGCGCAGTCCGGCGAAAGTGGGCCTTCTATGAGATGCCGTACGACGGCGTTACCAGCACGAAATCGGAAGACGCGCTCGCCACGGAACTTGCGGAGCGTCTGCGAGTGGCTGTCGAACGTCAGCTGATGGCGGACGTACCCGTCGGCGCTTTCCTCTCGGGTGGGCTGGACTCGAGCGCTATAGTGGCGATGATGCGGAACGCACTTCCAGCTAAAGAGATTACAGCGTTCTCGATTGGGTTCGCAGATTTGTCTGATGTGGAGGGCAATCCGAACGATCTCCCCTATGCGCGCCGGGTCGCGAAGCACCTCGACGTGCGTCTCGAGGAGATCCAGATACAGCCGAGTGCTATTAGCCGACTGCCTGAGTTGGTGGCGCTGCTCGATGAACCGCAGGCCGACCCCGCACCGATCAACGCGCTGTTGATCGCTGAGCGTGCACGCGACATGGGTATACCGGTACTGCTGTCAGGCGCTGGCGGGGACGATCTCTTCACCGGCTACCGTCGGCACTGGGCGCTCAGCTTCGAGCGACGCTGGGCCTGGCTGCCGAAGGCCGCACGCGCCGGCATCCAGCATGCGACGACTCGCGTCGGGGCATCCGGGAGCGCTCAGTCGATTCCCGCGGTGCGCCGCCTGGCTAAGATGTTCGCGTACGCTGGAGACGAGCCCGACCGTCGGATGGTGTCGTATTTTATGTGGAGCACGGAGCAGGTGCGCCGCGCACTCTACACGCCGGATTTTGCGGAGTGCGTCAGCGCCGTGGATACGGCTGCGCCCCTGCTAGCTAGTCTCGCGCAAATTCCAAATGAGCATGATCCGATTCAGCGGATGCTCTTCCTGGAGGCACGCCACTTCCTCGCCGACCACAATCTCAACTATACTGACCGTGCCGGGATGGCGGTCGGAGTCGAGGTGCGTGTTCCATTGCTCGATCTTGATCTCGTACGCTTTGCGACGCGGATTCCGAGCCGATGGAAGCAGAAGGGTAGGGTAGGCAAGGCGATCTTCAAGCGCGCGATGGAACCGTACCTTCCACGAGATGTAATTTACCGACCCAAAAGCGGCTTCGGAGTTCCATTACGGCGCTGGCTTCGACATGAACTCCGGCCGATGGTAGAGGATACGTTGAATGAGTCGTCCCTGCGAAAGCGCGGAATATTCGCACCAACCGCTGTCCGCCGGCTCATCGACCTTGATGCCGAAGGGCGTCTGGATGGGAGTTACACGATCTTCGCGTTGATGTGCATCGAGCTGTGGTTTCGCCGCTTCATCGATTGATCGCGTCCTTCGTAGTCAACGCGTTTCATCCTCTGTCTGAACGGATCACTACGTGAAACAAGTTCTGCAGTCATTGAATTCAGGAATTACCGAAGTGGCCGATGTGCCGGCCCCCGGCGTAAGTCGCGGCAGCCTGCTCATCCGCACATCGCGGACGCTGATCTCTGCTGGCACAGAGCGGATGCTTGTGGATTTTGGCAAGGCCAACCTTCTAGAGAAGGCGCGGCAGCAGCCGGATAAAGTGAAGATGGTGTTGAACAAGGTACGCACCGATGGGGTGCTACCAACTATCGAGTCGGTGAGGAACAAACTTGACCAACCACTAGCTCTAGGCTACTGCAACGTTGGCTGTGTTACCGAAATTGGCATGGGCGTGAGTGGCTTTACGATGGGTGATCGCGTCGTCTCCAACGGTAAGCACGCCGAGATTGTCAGTGTGCCGATGAATCTGTGCGCCAAGGTCCCGCCAGGTGTATCTGATGAGCAGGCTGCATTCACAGTTCTCGGTGCGATCGCACTCCAGGGAATTCGGCTCGCGCAACCCACTCTCGGTGAGGCGGTAGTCGTTACTGGCCTCGGCCTCATCGGGCTGGTGGCCGTGCAACTATTGCGAGCGCACGGCTGTCGTGTGCTTGGAATCGACTTCGATCCCGGCAAACTTGCGCTCGCGCGCGAATTTGGCGCCGAGACGGTGGATTTGTCTCGCGGGGACGACCCTGTCGCCGCGGCGACGGTATTCTCTCGCGGTCGCGGTGCGGATGCGGTGTTGGTGACCGCTGCTACGAAGAGTAGTGAGCCGATGCATCAAGCGGCTTTGATGTTGAGGCAGCGTGGTCGGATCGTCCTGGTCGGGGTGACTGGGCTCGAGCTTTCCCGCGACGATTTCTACAAGAAGGAGCTGACTCTTCAGGTGTCGTCGTCCTACGGTCCGGGGCGTTATGATCCGAACTACGAGGACAAAGGGCATGACTACCCCGTCGGCTTCGTACGCTGGACCGAGCAGCGCAACTTCGAAGCCGTGCTAGACATGCTCGCCAGCGGAGCGGTGGACGTCAATCCGCTCATCTCTCACCGCTTCTCGATTGGCGATGCAGTGCAAGCCTATGAGTTGGTATCTAGCGTCGAACCATCGCTCGGGATACTGCTAGAATACCCACGCAATCCGGGTGACAGTGCTCGAACGGTGAACCTTAGTTCAACGCCACGATCGGCTGAGAAATCTGCCCCGAAGGACGCTGCCGTCGTCAGCTTTATCGGCTCGGGCAACTATGCAACGAGCGTACTGATACCAGCGTTCAAAATGGCGGGAGCGAAACTGCGCATGGTTGCGTCAAACACTGGGGTGACTGGACTCCATGCCGCGCGCAAGTTTGGGTTCGAGCAGACCACAACAGACGTGTCGGGCGTGTTCGCCGATGCCGATACTGACACGATAGTAATAACGACCCGTCACGACAGCCACGCCCGTCTGGTGCTCGAAGCTCTCTCCAGTGGCAAGAACGTCTTCGTCGAGAAGCCACTCTGCCTCACATTGGCGGAACTCGCTGAAATCACGGCACTTCACTCGAGCATGGCCGGTGCGGGATCGGTGCCGCGCGTCATGGTCGGCTTCAACCGCCGGTTCGCACCCCAGGTGCAAAAGGTCAAGGACCTGCTGTCCGGCGTGACAGGCCCACGGTCATTCGTCATGACGGTCAATGCGGGAATGATTCCCCCGGATCACTGGACGCAAGATTCCGACATCGGTGGTGGGCGAATCATCGGAGAGGGTTGCCACTTCATTGATCTCCTCCGTTATCTCGCCGGTTCGCCAATCAGTGGCTTTCAGCGTGCCTCGATGCGGTCTGCGACCGGTGACACCGTGTCCATACAACTGGCGTTCGTGGATGGATCTATGGGCACGGTTCACTACTTCGCGAATGGCAGTAAGGCGTTCCCAAAGGAACGGCTGGAGGTATTCGCGTCCGGACGCGTTCTCCAATTGGATAATTATCGCAAGCTTACTGGATTCGGTTGGCCTGGCTTCAAGTCCATGAACCTGTTCCGGCAGGACAAGGGCCAGAAGGCATGTGTCGCAGCGTACTTACAAGCAGTGAAAGGGGGAGCGCCCACCCCGATTCCATTCGACGAAATAGTTGAAGTGACCCGTATCTCCATCGAAGCCGCCGCGCAGTGAACGCCAGCGATGGTCCGAAAGTTGGTAGCGTCGCCGTCGGGCTCGCGGCGATGAAATACAGCATTGCGACAATCGCCGCGTAGTGGCCAGCCTGCTGACCTATTGGCGCACGCTACGATACCTTCGCCCGGTACAGATCTATGGGCGAGTCTGGTTTCGCCTTTCAAAGCCACGTATTAGTACGCGGTTGGCACCGCCGCTGCGTGTTGCTAGTGGAGTGGGTTGGGTTGCGCCGGCGAGGCGGAATGCCAGTATGCTGGGAGTTGAGCGCTTCCGTTTCTTGAACGAAATACACGACCTGTCAGATGCCGGCTGGGACGATCCCAAATTGGCGAAGCTGTGGCGCTACAACCTGCATTATTTCGACGATTTGAACGCGTATGATGCCAATGCACGTACGGAATGGCATCGCGCGCTATTGTTGCGGTGGGTGCGCGATAATCCGCCGACATTTGGGTCCGGCTGGGAACCCTATCCAACGTCGTTGCGGATCGTTAACTGGATCAAGTGGGCGTTGAGTGGCAATGTGCTTCCGCCAGGTTGCGTCCAGAGTCTCGCGGTGCAGGCCCGCTGGCTTTCGCGGCGATTGGAGCGCCACCTGTTGGGAAACCATCTTTTTGCAAACGCCAAAGCGCTTGTCTTTGCGGGTCTGTTTTTCGACGGGGAAGAAGCGAACGCATGGCTGGAAAACGGACTGCGCATTCTTGCAGTAGAAGTCCCAGAGCAGATTTTATCTGACGGTGGCCATTTTGAGCGAAGCACTATGTATCACGCTCTCGCACTGGAAGACATGGAGGATCTGTGCAATGTCGTGGCTGTGTTTAGCCATGCAATTCCACCGGGCCGCAAGTCGGCGGTTGGAGCTTGGCCTGGACGGATATACTCAATGCTTCGCTGGCTGGTGGCCATGTCCCACCCCGACGGGGAGATCGCCTACTTCAACGACGGAGCCGCGGGGGTTGCGCCTATTCCTCTCGAACTCACTCAGTACGCTGCACGGCTTGGGCTTTCTCAAGTAGCTGAAGCGCGTCATGAGCTTACTCAGCTTTCGGACAGTGGATACGTCCGGGTTGAGATCGGAGACGCCGTCGTGATGCTGGATGTTGCGCCTGTCGGTCCCGATTACCTCCCCGCGCACGCGCACGCCGACACGCTGGCATTTGAGATGTCGCTATATGGCCAGCGTGTATTCGTGAACTCAGGCATTTCACGGTACGGCACCGGTTCCGAGCGCCTGCGGCAACGTGGTACCCCGGCGCACAATACGGTGGTTGTTGACGGACGCGACTCTTCGGAGGTGTGGGGCGGTTTCCGCGTGGCACGAAGGGCGCGACCAGTGGGGTTGGAGATCGTGCGTGACGGTGGGCTCACGGTGCGTTGTGCTCACGACGGTTACCGATGGTTGCAGGGCAAGCCGCAACACAGGCGCCAGTGGTCGTTCAGTGATGAGACGCTTGTGGTGGAAGACCTCATCTCAGGCAGCTTCAGGAATGCCGAAGCGAGGTTTCACCTGCACCCGTCCGTGGAACTCCTCGATTCTACAAACGATGTTGCAACGTTGTTGCTGCCCCTCGGACAGAGAGTTCGTGTGTCAATCGAAGGCGGTGCGCTGCGAACCGACGCTGCGACGTGGCATCCGGAATTCGGACGTAGCCAGCCAACCATTTGCCTGGTTGTGGAATTTCACAACACAATGAGTCGCACCAGCATCCATTGGGCGGGTGCGGCTTGAGGATACTTGTCCTTAGTTTTTACTTCCGGCCTGACTTGAGTGCCTGCTCGTTTCGGAGCACGGCGTTGGTTGACGCGCTTCGCGCGCGGCTACCGGCGGGCTCAGAGATCGATGTCATTACGACACTGCCCAACCGATACCACTCATTCATCGTAAACGCGTCGAACGTGGAACAGGATTCTGATGTTTCCATCTTTCGCATTGCGCTTCCGGCGCACAAGAGTGGGCTGATCGATCAGTCCAAGGCATTCCTGACGTTTTCCCGTGGCGCGCTAAGCAGGGCAGATGGCAGGCAATACGACCTTGTATTTGCGACATCCAGTCGGCTAATGACGGCCGTATTGGGTGCATTGCTGGCACGGCGACACCGTGCGAAGCTGTACCTCGATATCCGCGATATATTCGTCGATACCATCGGGGATGTATTGCCGCGAGGAATCGCGTGGGCGGTTAAGCCGGCTCTTTCAGCGTTGGAGAAATGGACGGTCAACCGCGCAGATAAAGTCAACCTCGTCTCACGTGGGTTCTCGCAATATTTTGGTGCGCGTTATCCGCAACAGCGCTTCTCCTATTACACCAACGGTGTAGATAACGAGTTCATGGTGGCTCCGACTCCACCTGCAGCGGCGGCGACGGACGAGGACCGGCCCGTGACGGTTGTGTACGCGGGTAATATCGGAGAAGGCCAAGGCTTGCACGCGGTCATTCCTGCCCTGGCAAAATCAATGGGGTCACACACTCACTTCAAAGTTATAGGCGACGGTGGTCGAAAGCACGCGCTGGAGGTCGCCATAACAGCAAGCGGTGTGACCAACGTCGAGCTTCTTGAGCCGCTCGGCCGAGCAGACCTGCTCAGGGAGTATCGCGCGGCGGATGTCTTGTTTCTACATCTCAACGATCATGAAGCCTTCAAGAAGGTACTTCCGTCGAAACTTTTCGAGTATGCGGCTCTGGGCAAGCCGGTATGGGCCGGCGTCGGCGGTTATGCAGCCGAGTTCGTCACATCCGAAATATGCAACTCCGCTGTCTTCCATCCTTGCGATGTCCCGGGTGCAGTTCGAGCCTTCGGGGAATTAAAAATCCGAGACATCCCACGTCCTGACTTTATTGCCAAATACGCACGGTCGAACATCAGCCGGGAAATGACGGAAGATATTCTTGCGGTAGCAAGCGAGCGCTGAGATGCTAGTCTTGGTTACTGGTGCAACGGGCTTCGTGGGTGGGGCTGTGTTGGCCCGGTGCGCCGCCGAATCTACCATTCAAGTTCGGGGAGCGTACCGCCGTGCCGCGCGGGTGGTACCAAGTAACGTCGAGCCGGTTCTTGTCGGGGACCTGCAGGAGGCTACGGACTGGGGCCGCGCGCTCAACGGAATTGATGTAGTCGTACACACCGCAGCGCGTGTGCATGTCATGCGCGACTCCGTGGCAGATCCACTAGCCGAATTTCGCCGGGTAAATGTCGCGGGCACTCTGAATCTCGCGCGCCAGGCAGCCGCAGCAGGCGTACGCCGGATTGTATTTATGAGTTCGATCAAGGTCAACGGCGAATGTACCGCACCGGGGAAGCCGTTCACCGCTGATGACGTGCCAGCGCCATGTGAACCTTACGGCCAATCCAAGCTTGAGGCCGAGCAGGGCCTTCGGCTGGTGGCGCGGGAGACAGGGATGGAAGTGGTCATCATCCGTCCAGTCCTGGTTTATGGGCCAGGCGTGAAGGCGAACTTTCTTTCAATGATGAGTTGGGTACGCCAAGGAATTCCGCTGCCGTTGGGCGCCATCGACAACCGGCGTAGTTTCGTCGGGCTTGACAATCTTACCGATTTAGTCTTGACATGCCTGCGGCACCCAGCAGCAACAAATCAGACGTTCTTAGTCAGTGACGCTGATGACATGTCGACGGCGGTATTGTTGCGGCGCATGGCCACCGCGATGGGGCGACAGTCGCGGTTAGTGCGTGTACCGGCGCCATTGCTACGCATGGCGATGCGCATGATTGGTAAGGCAGATATGGCGCAGCGGTTGTGTGAGTCTCTGCAAGTGGATATCGGGAAGACTCAGAGAATGTTGGACTGGACGCCTCCAGTTGGCGTCGAGGATGCGCTTGCGGAAACAGCGCGCTGGTTCCTACGATCGCCGTCCAGCCTGCATGGGAGCACGACGCTCGGCTAAGACGTATAGCACCGTGAGGAAGACGTAGGCTACAACGAACACGGGGAGCATCAGGCGCGGAATCATCGTGCCAATGTATGCAAGGAACACTAGCGTGAGTGTGACGGATGCCGCTCTTGCTGTGACAACTCGATGGCTGCCCCAAGCTCTGGTTAGTCGTTGGTACGCGTGGTCCCGATGCGCGACCGTGGGCCGCTCGCCGCGGCTGACCCGACGCAATAATGTTATTGTCGCATCGGTGATGAAGAGGCCGCTCAAGATCGCGAAGGCGATTAGCGGTACTGAACCGTGGTTCTCGGACGCTATCGCGAGTGCGGCCACCAGATAGCCGATCACACCGCTCCCGGCGTCACCCAGGAATATTTTGGCAGGCGGCCAGTTCCACGCAAGAAATCCAACTGCCGCCGCTGCTACGGAAGCTGAGATAGCTCCGAGTGAGTTATCGCCGTGCAAGACCAGCAACAATGCGCCGGTACCGAAAATCAGGACGGCCTGCGAGCCCGCGAGACCGTCGATCCCATCCATAAAATTGAAGAGGTTGATGCCCCATACGATTCCGACTACGCCTATTAGATATCCACCGACCCCTAGCGATAGCGACTCGTTGCCCAAGTGGATCGAGGGCAGGCCACCAAACATGTATACTGTCCAAACGGCGACTCCGCCGTGTACGACCAGCCGGACGCCAGGCCGGACGCCCCGCGTGTCGTCCAACCAGCCGACGGCCCCGAGTGCCAGCATACCGGCTGTCAGAATGAGTGCGTCGTTAGTGGTTGCGAGGTTTGCGACAACAGCAACTGCAATTCCCAAGACCGACGCCGCGATGAGCGCTAGGCCGCCACCGCGAGGCGTCGGGATGCTATGGGAACTGCGTGCGTTGGGCCGATCGAGGACGCCCCGTCGGAGCGTATATGTTCGAACAATATTTGTTAATCCCAGGCTTGCGGCGCAGCTGACCGCAACGACGAGAAGTAGCATTACCAACACATGCGTATTAAGCGGATGCAAATCACGTTGGGCTGCTAGCGTAGATGGGCAACGAATCCGATTGTCGCGCTGACGTTTGTCTCCCGCGGAAGCGTAGGTCCACGTTTCCCTTCTGTCAGCGCGGCGCCGTAGACGATATCCGCGAGCGTGCCGAAGCGGTGTCGTTCATACCCAATTGTGGCGAACAAATGCTGTGCTGTCAGTGACGGCGTGCCGGATGTGAGTAACGCTGATTCATTATTCTGCACAATTCGTTGCAGGTACCATGTCGTTCGGCCCCGTGGCGAGTACGTTTCCCACGCTAGGTTGGCGCCCGCAGGCGATCCAACTCCGATATTAGCGCCGAGGAGTTGCCCATCCTGAGTGTGACCCTGTCGCAGCAGGGTGTGTACGTAGCTGGCGCCCTCACCACGATGGCGCGCGAGAGTTGGATCAGTCCCATCGATGTACTCCGCTCGCAACGCGCCGAAGGATGTGTCGCCTCGCGCAAACACCTTCCGGAATCCGACCATCGCGATGCGCGTATGATCAGGCTCCGACTCGAGATCGCGAAGATCCGCGTTGTGATCCTCGTGTCCATATTCCATATAGGCTTCAAAGCCACTATGGGGGAGTACCCATCGGCCGAACAGGGACGCCAATTGATTCTTCAGGAGGTCCTTGTCGTTGTGGATGCCGGGTATCGGGCTTTCGTTTGGGAGCGAATTCTTGAGAATTCCCTCGAACGGCGACCGAAGCTCGCTTGAGCCGATGTGCCCGGTCCATGCTTGGTGAAAGAACCTCGCCGCGCCAAGTTCAAGTCCCGGGATAGCTGCTGGTGAAAATGTGGCTACTAATCCGGACATGAAGCGACGTGTACCAGAGTAGTTCACGGTTGTGAATGTGTCTGGTCCTACGACGGGCGAAAAGCCTGACTGGCTCTCTATCCCATAGACGACCCTTGCTTGCATCCGTCCAATTCCGACGTTGACTGGTCGGGCCGTTCCAAAGAATGCGTGGGGGATCCCCGCCGCGTTGTTTCCGAGAATTACGGGAAACGTCGTTGCCGGGCCCCAATACTGATTGGCGGTGCTCAATCCCGCGGAGATCCCGAATAAGTCTACACGGAGACTGCTTTGGCCCCAATCGAAACTGGAGTAAGCCTTGCTCCCGAAACTTTGAGGAAGGTCGACGTTGTTAGGCGCATTCCCGTTGGCGAATTGCCCCGATCCCGTCTCCCCGTTCGGCTCCAACGCAAATGCCGTATTCTCAGCGCGGAACACGATCGGATTCACCACCAGCGAAATGGGTCCCCACGCCGCCGACACTCCACCCTGCACCGACGTGGTCAGTCCGCGCCCGGCCCAAACCGCGCCGTCATTGCTCCCCCACGGGAACGCACTATTGAACCCAGCAGTCGCCGTCATCGGCAGCACCGAAAAATGGTGAGCGCTATCCGGCTTGAAGAGCCAACTAGCTTGCCACGGGTGCGGCACACTAATCTTAGACAAAGAATCCACGTCTGGTGCCGAGAACGGCCGCAACCCCCACGCGCCCAGCGGCACGCGTCCGGTGGTCTGGAGATAGCGCAGATAATTGTCGAGTTCAAACCCAGCCGGAATACCTCCGCGCGCGCCGGCGATACTCGTTTCGCTTTGACCCCGAGCGACGCTTGACAGAGAAGCGAGGGCAATCGCGCAAGTCAGGCCGGCGCGGATGGTGTTGCGAGTGACGCGTGTGAAGTAGATTGGCATCGGTGAAGCAAATGAATCTGACGGACCCCTCCATGCGACATCGGTCGCATCGCATGGCCCAATTTACTCGCTGCCGTCGTGACGTGCGGCCAGATGGTTGGTTGGTAGTAGCGATGTTCGCCGCTGCATTTGCGATTGCTGCGCCCGCGGCGTCGGCACAGGTCGGCAAACCGCACACGACTGGGATTGTCTATCCAACTTCGGATGCAACGGATCAGCTGAGACTTTCCCAACTTGCCGGTGACACGTCCAGCCTTGGTGAGTTCTTGCTGCGCTCTCCATCCGGTAGCGCTCTCGTTGATACAACGCTTTCCGCGCGTGCCAGGGCAGTGACTTGGCTCCGTCCCGACCTCGCTCTCATCGCCAACTCGGCCACCCCGTTCTCCATGAACGACGGTGCCATGTGGGCCGGCCGCGGGCTAAATGCGCGCATGACTACCGGCATCGACATCCGTCGCAGTCGCCTACACATCGTCGTCGCACCCGAGTTCTGGTTCGCATCCAACGCGCAGTTCGATCGCAATCGGGATCCATATAAATTCTTCACTCCACACCCACCCGTTCTCCGCTACGGCAACGGTTACGCGGATCCGTGGTACGTCCAACCGTATTCTGCTGACGTCCCGTGGCGCATGGGACCATCGTCAATTGCGAGGGTTTGGTTCGGTCAATCAGGTGCGTGGTACAACGCTGGCCCAGTAGAGTTCGGCGCGACAACCGAGAACATGTGGTGGGGCCCGGGCATTCAAAACGCGATAGTCATGAGCGACAACGCGGCCGGTATCCCGCGTCTCGAGCTGCGTACGCCGCGCCCATGGAAAACGCGCATTGGAGACTTCGAGGGCCGCTGGTTCGTTGGCGCGCTTTCGGAGTCACAATACTTCGACACAACCAAGACCAACGACGTCCGCTCCATCGCCGCGGCCGCCGTGACATGGCGACCCATATTTCAGCCCACGCTAACGCTTGGCGTCACGCGCGCGGTGTACGCGACTGCGAAAGGCTACGGCGACGTGCCGCTTCGCTGGTTCGACGTCTTCGCGAATACCGGCCAGCCGGCGAACCACCTACCGTCGGATTCGTCACTTACGCCCGGAGGTCGCGACCAGCTCTTTTCCCTGTTCGCGCGGTGGGTCTTCCCCGACGACGGCTTTGAGGCCTACACCGAGTGGGCGCGCCAGGAGCTGCCTACGTCAATCCACGATTTTATTGTGGACCCAACCCACTCGCATGGATATACGCTTGGGCTGCAGTACCGGCGACCCGGCCCGCTGGACAAGCCGACGTTCCGGATACAGGCCGAGGTGACGACCCTGGAGCAGAGCGGGGATTTCAAGAATCGTCCGGTAGGCGTCTTCTACACCAGCCGCCGCGTGATCCAGGGCTACACCGAATTTGGCCAGCCAATCGGCGCCGCGATCGGACCCGGCTCCTCCAGCCAGTGGATCGCCTTCGACCGCGTCTCTCCGACCAGCTCATACGGCGTCACCTTCAACCGCATCCGCTGGAACGAGGACGTCCGAAGCACGTACAACTGGGTACCGTATGTGAGCTACTGCAATCACGACGTCTCGCTTCTACCGGGCATACGAGGGGGGCACACCGTCGGCAACGGATACTTGAGCGGGGAGTTGATCGTCGGCCATAGACTCAACGCGTTTTTTCAGAGCCAGTCAGGCTGCCAGCCGGGTGCGCCATCGAAGATCGATCTCCACCCTGTCAGCCTTTCGCTTTCGTTCACGCCGTTTTCCCGATGACAGCTGATTTTCCGGAGCGCTGGTGGCAGGATACTTGCGCGCTCCATCGCGCGAGTATGTCAAGCCGGTCCGTCCGATTCATCTTGCCCGATCTGCATGACGCCTGATTCGTCAACCGAGCCGGCGCAGCGATTACGGCTCTTTTCATTACCCAAAACCGCCTCGGGGGCCCGACCGCTCACTGCCACGGCAGAGTGGCCGGCGCGCGTTCTCCGGCAGCGGCGTCCAATAGCTGTCCGGCGCCATGCTGTCCGACTACTCAAGCGACTCGCCGTGCTCGGCGTCGCTGACGTTTCCGCAGTGCTCCTGATTCAGGTTCTCGTCTGGGCCCTCGCCAAATCGGCGAGCTTTCCGTTCATCGGTGGAATCCCGACGCCGTTCGGGCCCGGGCCGGCGCTCGTCCTGCTGGCCAGTCTCCTCGTCACGGGCAACTATTTTCGCGGTGTGCATCTGTATCAGGCCGCCCGCCTCGCCGCTGCCTCGAGCGTGGCCGCAGCGGTCTTCCTGTGGCCACTTGTGGACATCCACGGGTCACTGATCGCCTTACAGTTGTTCGTGGCCGTGGCGGCGGTGCTGTGGCTCATTCTCGCGGTCGAACGCCGTCTTACGCAGTGGTTCCTACGCGAGGTCTGGCCAGGACCCAATGGCGCGACTCCGGCGATCATCGTTGAGAGCACGGACGCCGAACAGTGGAATTTCGATCAGATGACCACCGAATTCGGTGGCGACTACAGGCCCATGGGCACTCTCACGCTCTCGCGGGAAGGGAAGCATCGCGCTGCGCTTACGCGGCTTGCGCATGCCATAACCGGCGTGGGAGCGGAGGCTGTGATCGTCGCGTCGCATCTGGACGAGGATCAGGTCCGCGAAGTCCTCGACATCAGCCTGTCGGCCGGCTGCGAGTTCCTGTACCCGGCGCGCTCGGTCCAGATCGCTGGCCGAAAGCCGCTCCTGGTATGGCACCGGGACGAGCCGTTCTTCGAGCTCGGTGCGCCGTTGCTCAAGGCGCAGGCTCTCGTCCTCAAGCGAGCAATAGACGTAGCGGGCGCGGTGGTCGCGATCATCCTCGCGGCACCTGTGATGGCGCTCGTCGCGCTCTTTATTCGGCTGGATTCACCAGGTCCGATCTTCTTCTGGCAGGATCGGGCTGGGCTGGGTGGCAAGCGGTTCCGCATGCTCAAGTTCCGCACCATGCGAGTCGGTGCGGACGAGGAGAAGGAGGACTTCGCCCATCTCAACTACACGGGCGATCCGCGGCTGTTCAAGATCCCGAACGATCCCCGTGTTACCCGGTTCGGGGCGTGGCTTAGACGCTGGAGCGTCGATGAGCTACCACAATGCTGGAACGTGTTGATTGGTGACATGTCGCTGGTCGGCCCGCGCCCGTTCTTCGAGTCGGATCTGGAGTCATACGAGGACCACCACTTCAGGCGCCTCGATGCGAAACCGGGAATCACCGGGCTGTGGCAGGTGAACGGCCGTAGCGATGTTGTCGACTTCGAGGAAGTCGTGCGGTACGATCGGGAGTATATCGAGCACTGGTCCGTAACGCTGGACTTCAAGATCATGTGCAAGACGATCCCCGTCCTATTCCGTCGTAGCGGCGCGTACTGAGGCCTCGGCTAGCGATCAGTGGCGCAGAATTGGGTAGACACTCACCAAAAGCGACTGTTATTAGCGGGAATCGACATTCTGCTATGGCCGCTGAGTCGTCTCGACGTTGCACTGCGCGGGAGGCCAATCGACAAAATCGACAAGATTCTCGTTCTCGAGTTCTGGTACCTGGGGGACGCGGTGCTCGCGGAACCATTCCTTCGAGGGCTGCGTCGCCGCTTTCCTATCGCGGAAATTACGCTTCTCTGCAAGGCGCCAACCCGTACCCTGTTGGAGCCGTCGAACCTCGTTGACCGATTCATCGTTGCTGACATTCCGTGGACGGCATTTTCCAACAAGTACGCACCGGGGCGCTACTTACGAAGCGATTTCGCGAGCCTGATTCGGCGGCTGCGCTCTGAGCATTTCGATCTCACGATTGACGCGCGCATGGATGTTCGGTCGAACCTCCTTACGCGCGCGATCGGTGCGCGGCGAAGAGTGGGTTTCGACGTTCCTGGGGGGCGTTCGCTGCTCACGGATCGCGTGTCGCCACCAAGCGCCATGTCACACAAAGTCGACGATTGGCTGGCGCTTCTTGGGCCAATCGGCGGACCCGTTGCGTCGTCGGCTGCATCGCTGCGTGTGGCTGGCACGGCGCGGGCCAGCGCGAGAGACACACTCGCGAGGCTGGGGCTCAACCACGATAGACTCATCGTCGGGGTTCATCCGTCGGCGCGGCAGATGGTGCGCCGATGGCCCATCGCTCGTTTCCGCGCCGTGTTGCAACGGCTTGCGGCGCGTGATGACGTGCAGGTGCTAGTGATTCAAGATCCCGATGGCTACGGTGAGGAACTGGCCGACATGGATGGCGTAGTGACCGTCCGACCCGCTCTGGATGAGCTCATGGCTTTGCTGGAGTGCTTGGACTTGTTCATCGGAAACGACAGCGGGCCGGCGCACATTGCTGCCGCGGTGGGCACGCCGACAGTCGTGATTTTTGGATCGGCGGTGTCCGCGTGGTACAGGCCGCTCGGCAAAGGTCACCGCGTAATTCAGGTGGACGACATGCCCTGTCGCCCCTGTTTCGATCAGTGCACGCGCTCGGAAAATTTCTGCATCACGGATATTACCGTGGAGCGCGTCCTGAGCGAGGTTGACGCACAATTGCAAGCCATTTTTGCGGAATCGCTCGCCGTTGACTTGACCTCGCTTGCCAGCGACATTCCGGGATGAAAGTATTCGTTTCCGGAGCAGCGGGGTTTCTCGGTAGTCACCTCGCAGAGGCATCGCTTCATCAGGGCGCAAGTGTGGCGGGGTGCGATAACCTGATTGGCGGAGATCTTTCGAATCTGCCCGAAGGAATCGAATACGAGACGGCCGACTGTTGCGACGTTGGCGCCATGACTCGGCTCATGCAGGGTTGCGATCTGGTGTATCACTGCGCGGCGATTGCCACGGAAGGGTTAAGCGTGTTCTCGCCCGCGCTCATCGCGCGAAATGTGTTTCAGAATACCGCAGCGATGCTGGCGGCCGCCGCGTCGAACGGGGTAGGACGATTTGTGAACTGTTCCAGTATGGCGCGCTATGGAAACGGTCCCACTCCCTTCCGCGAAGATCAGACGCCACAACCAGTTGATCCGTACGGCATCGCCAAGTATGCGTCGGAACTGCTCGTCAAGAATGTCGCTGATACGCACGGCTTCGAGTACGCAATCGCGGTACCGCACAACATCATAGGACCAAAGCAGAAGTACGATGATCCATACCGGAACGTCGCGAGTATCATGATCAACCGCATGCTCCAGGGCAAGCAGCCTATCATTTACGGGGATGGCGGACAAAAGCGGTGCTTCTCGTTCGTGCAGGACTGCGTCGCCCCGCTTCTTCGCATGGGTTCCGGTGATTCCGCCGCCGGGGAGATCATCAACATCGGCCCCGATGAGGAATATGTATCCATCCTGGAACTTGCGACGACAATCGCCGAGCTTCTCGACTTTAACCTCGACCCGATCTTTGTCGCTGACCGGCCGCAGGAAGTCCGTTACGCCACGTGCTCCGCGGACAAGGCGCGGCGGCTGCTCGACTACCGCACAACGGTATCGCTTCGGGACGGACTGCGGACCATGGTGGAATGGGTGCGCATGAACGGACCGCGTGACTTCAAGTACCACCTGCCGATCGAGATTGAGTCGGCGTTGGTGCCGGACACTTGGAAGAAGCGGATGATCTAGCGGGACGTGATAATCATCCACGGTTGATGGGCGACATTACGCGCGCGTTGCGCTCACGCTTGGGGCGGAACGCCATTCTCAACCTTGCGGGCTTCGGCATCCCACTAATCGTCGCTGCGTTTGCGTTACCAGTCCTGACGCGTGCGCTAGGTCCAGCGCGATTCGGACTTCTTGGCGTGAGCTGGGCGTTTCTCGAATACCTGACGCTCTTCGATGTCGGGCTCGGAAAAGCGACTGTCAGATACGTCGCTGATTCCATCGCGCGGGACGCGACCGACATCCCACAGATTACAGCGGTCTCTCTCACCACCCAACTTGGCCTAGGCGTGTTCGCTGCGACTCTGCTCGCGAGCATGGCGTCCTTCCTCGCGCGCACGGCGTTCCATGTTGAGCCGGCGCTGGTGCAGGAGGCGACGCTCCTGTTCGTTGTTGTGGGCGCCAACCTTCCAATCGTTCTTGCACTTACCACGCTCCGCGGCGTTCTGGATGGCGCACAGGAATTCGC
Source organism: Gammaproteobacteria bacterium (assembly GCA_041690895.1). Lineage (GTDB taxonomy): Bacteria > Pseudomonadota > Gammaproteobacteria > Steroidobacterales > Steroidobacteraceae > Bog-1198. The sequence goes on along the minus strand of JBEPVT010000024.1, from coordinate 9,659 downwards.
GGTAAGCAACGCCGTAAAGATTCCGGCGACCGCAGGGTCCATCGTCATCCCTGCCGTTCTGGCAACGCGCGGGGCATCGCTTCCGGTGATCATGTTGTGGGTGCTCGCGTGGCGCGTGGTCGGCTGCTTGGTGACGTTGATCGCAATCCGCCGCGTCGTACGTGGCTTCCGGCTTGAGCTACCGCGCGACTGGCGGCGACTGCGGGGGCTCATCAGCTTCGGAGGCTGGGTTGCGGTGTCGGGGGTGGTTAGCCCAATTCTGGTGTACTTCGACCGATTTGCGCTCGGCGTGAGAGTCAACCTGACCGCAGTTGGCTACTATACTGCTCCGTACGAAGGGATTACGCGCGCGCTGGTCATTCCTATCAGCCTGGTTAACGCACTGTTTCCGCTTCTGACCGCGCTTGGTGTCGCGGCAGCGGCGTCTCGCATCGACCGGCTGTTCACATCATCTATGCGAATGCTGCTTTTACTGATGAGCGTTCCGGCCGCGATCGCGTTTGCTTTTGCACCGTTGATCCTGGGAGTGTGGATGGGGCCTGATTACGCGATGCATGGCGCACTTGCGCTGCGAATCCTAGCGGTAGGAGTATTCATCAATTCCGTAGCGCACATTCCGTACACTTTCCTGGAAGCCTCGGGCCGTCCCGATGTGCCGGCAAAATTCCACCTCGCGGAGCTGGCGATACACCTTCCCGTGGCCTGGGTGCTGGTGGGCCGCTGGGGAATTACGGGGGCAGCCGTTGCGTGGACGTTACGTGTCTCGCTCGACACGCTGCTGCTGCTCGGCGCCGCGCAGCGGCTCATACCAATCTCACTTGCCGCTGTTGTGAGCGGCCGCCGCGAGATCGGCGTCGGATCATGACGACTGTCGCGGTCTCCATCGTCTCGACGGACGAATACACGCAAGTTGAAACGTGTCTCAGGTCTATCGTCGCCCAGGAATTCGACGGCCAGATAGACATTACCGTGGTGTGCAATGGGCCGCCAGACGACACTCCGCGGATCAAGCAAGTCTGGCCGCGCTCAAGCACAATCGTCAATGCACGTCGACAAGGATTCGCTGAGAACCACAATACCGGCCTCGCGTCATCGGGCGCGGAGTTCGGTTTGGTTCTCAACCCCGACGTGCAATTGCACCCTCGTTGCATTGGCGATCTCATAATTGCGATGCGTAAACACGAACGGGCAGGCATGATTGGTCCGTTGCTTCGCTATCCCGACGGGACGCCACAGCCTTCAGCCCGCAGATTCCCACGGTTGGCCGGAACGGTCGTTCGTCGGACTCCGCTTCGCCGGCTCGCGGAAGAACGGGTACGCCGATCTTCGCATTATCTCGCTGATCCTACCGCTGACCGCCGCGTCGATTGGATGTTGGGCGCCTGCCTTCTTGTGCGGATGAGCGCGTGGCGAAACGTCGGCGGCTTCGATCCCGGCTTCCGTCCATTATATGTTGAGGACATCGATCTCGCGTGGCGCATGTGGGAGGCGGGATGGGAAGTCTGGCAAACCGGCTCTGCCGAGGCGATTCACGAACATCAGGCTGCTTCGGACAAGCTGTTCTTCGACAGAAGAACGCTTTGGCATGCGCACGGAATGCTTCGGTTTCTGCGTAAGCATCCCGGAATACTGGTGAACGGAAATCCGCCGAACCGGCCGCGATTAGATTCCGCCTTGTCATGAGGCTTTCGAATTTTTGAAGTAGAATTTACACGTCTGGTGCGACTGATCCGTTCTGGGCAGTGCTCTCGAATCCGGGAACCCCGGGCGGAAAATGGGGTCGCGGGGAATTCTTCCGCACGGGCGAGAAGGATGTAACGCGTACGCTGCGTGCGTTGAGCGAGCTCGGGGTGCCAGTGGGAGGGGCCGAGCTATGGATATTGGGTGCGGCGTTAGCCGCCCGACGCAACCACTGGGCGGTGAATTCAAAGAGGCGGTTGGCGTGGACATCGCCAGTTCAATGGTCGATATTGCGAACGAGCTCGGGCAGGGAATGCCAGGGTGTCGCTTTGTCGTGAACTCGCGCGACGATTTGTCGCAGTTCGAATCGTCGACATTCGACTTCATCTATAGCCATATTGTTTTCCAGCATATGGAGCCCCGTTATGCGCTCGCCTACATGCGGGAGTTCGGCCGGGTGCTGCGCCCGGGCGGGATCACCGCATTTCAGGTGCTAGTCCCCGACGGTACCCACAAGGTACTGAGCTGGGCAAAACGGCACTTCCCGCGAATGCTGGGGAGTCTCCGCAAGGTCCGCAATCGTGGCGCGCCGATCATCGAGCTTTACGGGATTGCGCAGACCGATATCAGCAGCGCCCTCGCGAACGCGGGCGTCGCGGTCATTGCGACGCGCGACGATCCCAACGGCGGGCGCGGGACGCGCGGGCTAGTGGTTTACGCCCGGAAACAGGCTTGATCCTGTAGAGAGGACCGGTTGCTGCTAGCCTCGCAGCGCGCGGTGCTGGACGGCCGCAGCGACCAGGGCTTGGGCGACGTAAGCAGGATCCACGGATTCGAGACAGCGTGCCGCGTCGGCGCTCGATAAGTACTGGCCATGTGGTGCGATGTCCGTTTCGCTCTCGCAATAGCGGCCCGTCTCGATTTCCGGGGCGGCGAGATTTCTGACAAAGAACACCGGGATGCCAGCCGCGTTGGCAAGGTGGCGCGGCCCGGAATCGGGTCCGAGGAAACCGTCGCACAACTCGAGAAATGCCGCGAAGCTTCGTAGCGACAGCGTACCTGGCCGAACCAAAGCGCGCGCGCCGAGCTCCGATGCAACAGTCTGCAGCTCGGCCGCATCCGATTTGATTCCAGACAGGACGATCCGCGTCTCTGGCCGGATTTCCAGCACATGACGCAGGATTGCGACGAACAGTGCGCGCGGTATCAGGCCCACTCGTTGGCGCGTGGTCACCGCCGCGGAGACCGTAAGCGAGGCGTCGGAGTACGGCAGACTCTCCCACTCGGCGCGCGCAGAACTGCGATCGGTTTCCGTGAGATACATCCGCGGACGGAGGGGGGTCGCATCGGTTAAAGCAGTGATGCAATTCACCATCGTCCGGAACTGCGCCGGCCACGACGCGCGATCGGGCCGAATTGGAACGGTTGCGAGTCCCGAAAATCCCTTTTGAACGAATGCCACACGGTTTGGAATCCCGATGTCGGTCACCATTCGAAGTGCCCGATGGTGCTCGATATTGTCTGTACACAGCGCAACGTCAAAGTCACGCGTGCGCAGATCAGCGGCGGAATACGGCGGCGCAAAATCGGACGCTGTCTCCCTGTTGAAGGGAAGAACCTCGACCAGGGCTGGATTGCCGAGCAGAACTTCGGCGCCATCTTCTGTGGTCACGTATGTCCAGCGACACTGGGGGAGCCCGTGCGCAAGCAGTTCAAGCGAACAGGTCCGGTACAACACATCACCGATGTGGCCGCTTCCCACTATCACGCCGCGTCTCCACTCGCGGGGCGTCACGACAGGTCCGCGCGCGCGAGACCCTGCATACGCCCGAAGCACGGGCGCCACTACCTCGCTGGCGACCGCCGCCAGGTACCGGCCCGTGTCTCGGAACTGCCCGCGATCGGGCATCACACCAATCGTTCCGTGAGCCCGCGCCAGAATCCTCGCAGGATGGCGCCGCCGAGCGCGCCGCGCGCGCGCGCAGTCTCCACCAGCGCCCGGGCGGGCTTGGTCACACTCAAGTACAGGAGTGCCACCCACCGATCTACGCCGCGGTAATTGCGGCGGACGTAAATCGCGCGGTTTCGGTTTTGAAAGAAGGCCGTGCGCGGGGTGAGCCGCTCGCCGCCTCCGCTCGCGCCGACGCGGTGGTACACGTGCGCGCGCGGGACGACGATAATCGGACAACCGCGCGCGCGCGCGCGATGAGAATAATCACCGTCTTCCCAATAAATGGGATTGTACACCTCGTCCAGACCACCCTCCACCTGATACAGCGCGCGTGAGATGACCATCGCGCAGCCCGTCACAAACGCAGTAGCGTAGGGCTCATCGGTCGGAGGTGGAGCGACATGATGCAGGATCAGCGCGCGCGATCGGATCTCGAACCCTCCAGCGAACCAGATCTGTTCACGTTGGGGATGGCGGAAGATCAGGGCGCCGATCAAACCGGCATCGGGTTGATCGGCAATCGCATTCTGGATCTGTGCGAAATAGTCCGGCGCGACTGTCGCATCATTGTTGAGCAACAGGAAGTGTGATACGTCGGTTCGTTCGGCGAGCAACCGAAGTCCGACGTTGTTGGCTCCGGAAAAGCCGAGATTGCGACTCGCCGTAAGTAAAAACAACCATGCGGACGCCTGAATGCTCCGAGCGTCATCGGTCCCCGCCTCGCTAGAGCTCGTCGCGTTGCGACGTATCCAGGCACGCAGACGAACCAGGGAGTCATCAGCCGAGCCATTGTCAACGACAATCACATGGGCCGGTCGCGGTTCAGCCGTCAGAAGCGATTCGAGAGTCGCGATCGTGTCATCCGCGCCGTTCCAGTTGACGACTACGACGCCAACCCGGGCGTCAGGCATGCGCGAACACCAGGACCGCGGGCCGTTCCAATTGCTGCGAAAGTGTGACTGCGGAACCACCCACCCAGAAAAGCAGATACGCGACAAGGGGTTCTGAGAACATCACGGCGGTGACTCCGTACAGCGCGATGCCGACTGTTGCCAAGGCCACCGTGGTTCCGAAAGCCCTCTCGTCCTCGGTGCTACCAAACGTGGCGAGGCGACGTCCAGCGCCGATAAAGCACCCCAGCGTGCCAAGGAGCACTACGAGGCCCGGTACCCCAAGCTCGACCGCGTACTTGAGGTAAAGATTATCGGATGTGATCGGAACGAGTCCACCGCGAACCGCGCTCTGGTCGGCCGTGCCGAGTCCATACCCCCACGGTTGTTGCAGGAATGCAGCGACACCGTCTACCCAGTCTTTGAGGTGCGACTGACTGCTTCCCGTTTGCCAAGTCACTGTCTCGAGCGCAAACGTGCCTAGCCCCGGGACGACCGCGACGGCGATGAGAAACAGGGCGACCCCGACCGTCGCCATCAGGGCCACGCCTGTAACGCGGCGGCGTGCCGCAAGTATGAATAGCACCTGAGCTGCGCCGATTGCAATCGCCGCTCGCGTGAATGTCACCGCGAGTCCCGTCCAGATAATTGCGTAACCAAGGTACATCCAAAGTTTCCTCTCACGTTCGTTACGTAGCACCCAAAGCGTTGCCGCCGGCAGGAAGATGATGAAGATCAGCGCAAACCCCTGACTTGACAGGAACACCGAGCCTGACCGACGCACCATATGCCCGCCCATGAGGCTCCAGTAGTTATCCGGCAGTCCATAGACATTCCCCCGCGTGAACAGGCCCGCGCCAATAAAGTCGCGTACGTACGAACCGACGCCGAGGAGCGCCAGCATCTGTGGTGTCACAAAGAGTTGCTCGCCAATCGCGACGACGCATGTGACCAGCAGAACGGCGAATGCGCGCTTCGCCAGTCTTTCGTCACCCGCGATTTCCGGTGTTGCGCGTCCCACAAAATAGAAAATGACGAAAAACGCCGCGTCGCGTAGCCCAAACAGTGAGGCAGTGAGCGGCACGAAGTCTCGCATGACTACGTTCTCCGTCAGGAAGGCGACGAGAGCCAACGCGACCCAACCACCGGCAAACAGATCTGCAGCAGCGATTCGCACACGCGGTCCACGCCCGGTCATCATACGAACCACGACCGCCGCGAAGAGTAGTACGCCTGCGATCTCCTTCCAAGCGGCGATTCCGTGAACGAGCGTCCCCGGAAGTCGTACAAATCCGAAGAGCAGCGCGATAACCAGTATGTGGAATGTCAGAGCCCAGGTGATCCAGGGTAACGCTCGTGCGGGGAGCGACCGCGAGTCAGGCACGGCGCGCGACCGTCGGCGCCGTTGGCGTGCGCCGGCGTCGCCGGATGGCTTCCGTGAGTGCGCGGGCGGCACCTGGCTCCCGCCTGCTCCAGTCAACATAAACCGCGGCGATGCCGGCGACCATTACACCGAGGAAGAGTCCGAGCAGCATGGCGCCAGGAATCAGCAAGCTGTAGCGTGGCCAGTACGGCTTGACTGGAGTGACGGCCGAGTCGACCACAGTAATCAACGCAGCATCGTTGAACTCGTCGAGCCGGGCCGACTCGACTTGTTTGTCCAATGACAGATATGAATCCGTCGCAATGTCGCCATTGCGCCGCAGCGTCTCCTCGTCAGACGAAAGCGTGGGGGACGTGCGCCACTGGCGGTTTCGCACCAGGAAATCGCGATAGCGCGCCTGAGCCGTACTCAAATCGTTTCGCGCGTCGCCCAAACGTGCCTGCAGGTACACCCGCTTCGCGCGCGCGCGCGATGTTCGCTGCTCGAGATTGAACGCGTTCACAAGGGCGAGTGCGGCGTTTGCCTCCCGTGCGACAACAGCCGGGTATCTATCCGAGACAGTCACCTTGACGAGATTCGTCTTTATGTCGGACTCAGTGACAATCGATTTGAGAAGCGACTTCACCCCGAGCTCGACGCGGCGATTCGGATCGGTGGAGTTGAGCTTCATCATGTCAATAAGCCGCGCGCTATCGCTCTTGACTCCTGTGCGCGGATCAGCGAACCGTGTGAGGAGCAAGCGAGTCAGCAGTTCGCGGCTCTGCAGTAGCTCGGCGTAGAACGCCGGTGACTCTGTTGGCTCGCCACCGACAGACCCGAGCCCCATACCGCTGGCGAGTCCGGAGAGCGCTCCGGTGCCGAGACTACTGATCGCGCCGCCGAGCTTTGAAGAACTCGACGGGTTAGGGGCGAAGGACACCGTCACACGATAGACCGGTGGTAGCAGGACTGCAGCCAGGAGCGCGAGCACCAATACGCCGAGCGTGCTGAAGAGTACGGTTCGCCACCGATTCAATACACCTGCCGTCCAGAGCGCGAGCGTCAGCGGCTCGGGGCTCGGTTCCGTGATCGGGAGGACGTCTGACATCCGAAGGCCTAGTGCGTACGGAGAAGCGCGATAATCGCGATGAGGCTGGACGCAGCACCTGTCAATGACCCAAGGAGTGCGAGCGCGCTCAATCCCGTTGTCCCGTCATTTTCCGGCACGAATACGACACTGCCAGGTTTGGGCTTGGGTACGTAGTCCGGAATCAGGAACCGCGGAGACGCCGCATCCACCTTTCCGTTCGGCTGCGTGACGTACGCGTGGTCTACGTCCGCTTTGCGAGTCGCTCCTCCTGACGCGCGGATGTAGTAATTGAGATCCTTGCCGGGCGAATAGGTTACCGCGACTGGCGAGTTGACCGCCCCCTGCACGCGAACCACCGCATTGAAGCGGGGAATGTAGAGCGAGTCGCCATCGACAAGAAGCAGATTGTCGCGGCTGCGAGAATCCTTCAACACATCCGGAAGTTCGATTCCAATGCGGCCGATGGCATTCGAACGACGGTAGAATGTGACTCCGTTCGCGTACCCTTCCGGGGTCAGCCCACCGGCGCGCTTGAGCACATCGCTTATGTGGTCGTTCTTGTTGAGCAACGTATACTTGCCAGGATACCGAACTTCACCGGCAACGGTGACCGTGCGTTGCAGTTCCCATCCGGGCTGTCTTAGAATGAGAACGTTGTCGTAGGGCTTTAGCTGCACATCGGACGTGGGCCCGGAGGACGCGGGCAATCCTGGCGGACCCGCATATTGGCCGTTCGGTCCCCGCTCGAACAGATAACTGGAGTCGAGTGGGACGATGAACTCGCGCGCAGTTACGGTTCCGGTCCGGTCTTCCGGCAGCCGCGCGATATGCGCTTCATTGAGGAGCGCACTCTGCTCGAGTCCGCCGGCCTCCAATACGAGATCACGAACTGTCATTCCCTCGTGGAATGGGAACTTGCCGCTCTTCCGCACCGCTCCATTTATCGCGACGTAGCGCACGGGCCGGAACTCGGTCACTGAATAGACGGTGAGGTTGTCGTCCTCGTGCAATGGGAAATCATTGACGACTGCGCCGGTGGAGTCGCGCAACGTCGCGCGAAGCTGCTGTCGAGTGGAATCGGAGTTGAGGCGCGTGATGAGAACTTCCCCAAGGTACGTGTCCGGCTTGATCCCGCCCGCGATCTTGAGCGCGCCGGCAACCGTCATTCCAGGCGTAAGCCCAATCGTACCCGGCATATTGACGTTGCCGCGCACCGTAATACGATTGCGTACCCGCGCCGCTACTGGGAATACCCGAATTACATCGCCGGGCTCCACGGGAACGGCCGGACCAGTGCCGGTCAGGAAAGCATCCGACACGATATCGGTAGTAACGCGATCTCGCCCGGGTGCACGCTCGGTCGGCGGCACTATGCGCTCGATCTGCACGCGCTGGCGAGACGCTGTAGCCTTGAAACCGCCCGCGAACCGCAAAGCGTCGGCAAGCGTTTCAGTTGGCTTGATTTCATACGTCGCCGGCCGCAGTACTTCTCCAACTATGCGTGCACGCGCGAGATGAACCGGGACGAAGACGATGTCGCCATTCTCCAATCGCACGTCGTGTGAGGCGTCGCCGTTCACTAAGTAATCGTAGAAATCCATGTGCGACACGATCTTGCCGCCGCGTCGGACCTGCAAGTCGCGCAAACTTCCGTTGTCGCTCGGTCCGCCAGCCGCATACAGCGCAGAAAGAAGCGTTCCAGACGCCGATACCTGGTATGCCCCGGGCGCCATAACGTCGCCAACAACGAATACCATGTTGCTGCGCAACTGCGCAGGAGTCACCGAGAAGTGCGTCGTTGCTCCCGCCCCGCGCGTCACGCCGGAATACACCCGTGCGAGGCGATCGTACAAGACATCGTTGAGCTGGCCCAGCGTGAGGTTGTTCACAGCTATCTGGCCCACCTGAGGCACGAATATGAAGCCTTGCCGCGTCACCGGAAGTTGGTATGAAGCCTCAACATCACCGGTCAGCACCAGAACCAGTTGATCGCCTGGGCCCACGCGATAGTTCGCGTCAACCGGCCCCGCCATGTTCGGATTAAAGAGGGTTGTGGAGCGTCGAAAAAAGTCGAGACCGAAAATGGAGAACCCACTGTCGCGCTGTGCCTGCGCAATTACGTCAGGACGATGCAGCGAGTCCGCGCGCGCCTGACATGCTCTGGCAAGTGCCTGACGCTGGCGGCTGTTGCGAACACTGTCGGACATGAACGCGTTCTGTCCCTGATTGCCACCCGCGAATATACCGTTGGCGTTCCGTGAGCTCAGCGATCCGCTAGTCGTGTCCATGGAGATTCCGCCCGAACGCGTGTTGAAGAGCGTGTCGGCATACATCAACGAGTCCGGGTTGAGCCCGCAACGTAGGAGATCGACATCTGCGCTGTCAGCAATCCCCAGTTGCTGAACAGCCGCGAATACGTCTACCGAGCTTGCGGTCGAGTCCGGCGTGCCTCCGGATAGGTAAGCGTCAAGCAGATTCTCGGGATAGCCGGCAGCTCGCAATCGAGCTCGAACCTGATCCGGCGTCATGCCGCTGGTCATGATCCGCTGCTTGAGCTGTTGAAGCATTGCCGGATTCTGCAACATCTGCTGCGCCTGGGCGGTTGTCGGGTTCTGCGCCGCGACCACCGCTGGCGCTCCGTATACGACAACGGCCACGAGGAGTGACCGGAGGGTCAAAGCACGC